>DAOUFC010000056.1:0-4648 GCA_034430295.1 Flexilinea sp. | reverse complement strand
AAAGCGGTTCAGTTTTCCTCTTCGTTCTCCTTGTATCCGACGTGCCGTCGTTCGTAGACGGACAGCGTCGACCGAATTATATCCATCCGCGCCACGTCACCGTTCGTGCCGGTTCAGACGTGTTACAGACAAGCGCGAACCCGCGAGCAGGACGCTGCGCCTAACCGTTAAGGCTCCCGGGAGGGATTCAGAAGCCGACGGACGAGCCGGCAAACCCGAGAGCCGCGCTATCGAAATGAAATCCTAAACGCCGATCAGGGGTACGGCAGGATAACGGCGACGATCGGTTTCTCCGACCGTCGGTTTACTAAATTTTTCACGCTGAATTTGCCGATTTTGAAAAAAGAGACTATGATTATAATCATATAAACGCGGATTGACGTTCGATACCGCAGCTTATCGGTTCAACACAATTTCAGAAAGGATTTGCAGAATATGAAGAAGGTTTTATCCATCCTGGTCGTATTATCGTTATTGATTTTCGCTTTCGCCGCCGTCAGCGCCCAAGACGCGGTCACGCTGAAAGTCTGGGAATCTGTCGGTGGGCCGGACGAATGGCTCATCCAAGCCGGGGAAAAATTTACGGAGCTTCATCCGAACATCACGATCGAATTCGTCAACGTTGAACTTCAGGATTCTTCGGTCCAGATTGCCCTTGACGGCCCGTCAGGAATCGGCCCCGATCTTTTCGCCGCGCCGCATGATAAAATCGGCGAACTGGTTGCCGGCGGACATATCCTCCCGACCGTCGACGCCGAAGCTGTAGCCGCCGCGGTTCTTCCGTCGGCCGCCCAGGCTTTAACCTGCGACGGTACGCTTTACGGGTATCCGACGTCAGCCGAGACCTACGCGCTGTATTACAACAAGGCGCTGATCGATACGCCGCCGACCAGCTTTGAGGAACTCGCCGCCTGGACAAAAACGTTCAATGAAGAGAATCCGGATAAATACGGCTTCGTCATGGACGTTTCGAACGCCTATTACACCATCCTGTTCACGACGATGAATGGGAACCGGCTCTTTGGACCCGACGGCGTCGATACTTCGTCGTCTTATTTGGCGACCGAAGACGCGATCGCCGGGATGAAGATCTTCCAGGCGCTGCACGATGTCGTTCCGTTCAACGCCTCTGATCTCGATACCGCTAATGCCGACGGTGCCTTCTCTGCCGGGAACGCCGCGATGCATATTTCCGGGCCTTGGAACGTCGCGAAGTTCACCGAAGACGGGATCGATTTCGGCGTTGCCGCGCTCCCGTCGCTGGATGGAGAAACGCCGGCCGCTTCGTTCTCCGGCACGCGCGGAATGTTCGTTTCGGCATACTCGGATCATCCGGAAGAAGCCGCCGAATTTGCCCTCTTCCTCATCTCGGAAGAAATGCAGGCGTTACGATATGAGATTGTCGGCGCGCTGCCGTCAATCCCGATGGAAGTCGAATCGGAAATTTCGAACGGCTTCATTGAACAGCTGAAATACGCGTTCCCGATGCCGTCGGTTCCGGCGATGACCGCGTTCTGGGATTCTGCCGGCGCCGCGTCCGCGAATATCTGGGACGGCGCCGACGTCGAGACCGAGCTTAAAACGCTCGATACCGTTATCGTCAACACAACTGCGCAGTAAAGTATCGAATTAAACCGAAACCTCCGGGCCAATTGGGAAAACCGAAAGCCCGGAGGCTTTTCTAACCCGCTTCGCCCCATGTCTTTCAGAAACGCTGTTCCAGACCGATCGTCAAAGAATTCCCGTTCTTTAAAACCTGCCCTGAATTAGGCGTTTGATATATAATTTTTATACTCAATTCAATCTCCGGATTAATGAAAGGAGTCATTCATATGGCAGCCATATCCAGTCTCCGAGCCGATCCTGTACGGCATAAAATTAAATGGACTTCTATCCTGTTCATGGGATTGGGGCATTTGATCCACTTGAAGCAATACGTCAAAGGCGTTTTGTTCGCCCTGATCGAAATCCTGTTTATCGTGTTCCTGCCGCGAATCGCCGCGAAAATCGGCGGACTGATCACATTAGGCGAACCTCAACCGGATCTGCCGGTCAAACTGCGCGATCACTCGACATTTATGATGATCGACGGAATCGTCATGATCGCGGTTATTTTCATCTTTATCGTTCTGTACGCGCTTTCGGTTCAGAGCGCCTTATCGGATTATGACGAACGGAAGCTGACCGGAAAAAGCGCCTCCGGACAGAATATTTTCGAAGAACTTGCGAATAAATCGTTCCCGATCCTCGGCTTGATGCCTTCGATTATCCTGGTCATCTTTTTTATCGTCGTACCGCTCCTTTTTTCGGTTCTGGTCGCGTTTACCGACTATTCCGCCCCGGAGCATATCCCGCCGAACAATACGGTAAATTGGGTCGGGCTGACAAATTTTAAAACGCTCTTCGGCGGAGATAATATCTGGTCGGGCGCGTTCGGACGCGTCGCGCTGTGGACGATCCTTTGGGGCGCAGCGGCGACGGTAACCTGCTACGCCGGCGGGATTATCATGGCGACCGTTCTGACCCAACTGAAAATCAGGCTGCTTCCCGTCTTCCGCTCAATCTACATCCTGCCGTACGCGATTCCGATTGTCGTTTCGATGATGATCTGGCGGAATCTCCTTAACGGATCGTTCGGGATCATCAACCGGACGCTGCTCCAGTTCGGATGGATCGAGAAAAGCGCGATGATTCCATGGCTGGGCGATCCGACGTTGGCGAAGATCGTCTGTATCGTCGTCAATCTTTGGGCGGGCTTCCCGTATTTTATGCTGCTGACGATGGGAACGATGACCTCGATCAGCGGCGATCAATATGAAGCGGCGCAGATCGACGGCGCGTCCGCGTACCAAACTTTCCGCTATATCACGCTGCCGCAGGTTTTATATCAGACGATGCCGCTGATTATCATGTCGTTCACGTTCAATATTAATAACTTCGGTGCGATCTTCTTCCTGACCGGCGGATCGCCGATCGTTTCCGATACGACGACGACCAGCGCGGGCGGAACCGATATTCTCGTGACATGGATTTATCAGCTGACGATCAACCTGCTCAAGTACAATTACGCTTCCGTAATCTCCATTTGTATTTTCCTCGTTCTCGCGCCGTTCGCGATCTATAACTTCCGCCGAACGAAATCATTCAAGGAAGGAGAAATCTAATGACCAACGCTCAATTTGAAACCCGTCTGAAACAGCAGAAAATCATCCGCGCCATTAACAGCGTCCTGATTTACGCTTTCTTGACGCTCGTCGCGCTGATCGTTCTCTATCCGGTCGTGTACCTGATCTCCGCCGCCTTTACGCCGGGCAGCTCGATTTCCAATTTGCATATCGTTCCGTTCGGGAACGGCTTTACCCTCGACCATTTCCAGAAACTGTTCCAAAAAACGAACTATCTGCTCTGGTTTAAGAATACGCTGATTATCTCGGTCGGCGTTTCGGCCGCGACTGTCCTCGTCTGCGCGATTTCGGCGTACGTCTTCTCCCGTTTCCGATTCCCGTTTAAGAAGGGAATGATGCTGTCGTTCCTGATTCTCCAGATACTGCCGTCTTTTTTAGGAATGATCGCGATTTACGTGATCCTGCTCCGAATCGGCGGGATCGACACCCATTGGGGCATGATCCTGATTTATACTGCCGGGAACGTCCCGTACAATACCTGGCTTGTTAAGAGCTACGTCGATTCGATCCCTAAAACGCTTGACGAAGCGGCGCGGATCGACGGCGCGTCAAACGGCCGTACTTTTTTCCAGATCATCCTGCCGCTGATGAAACCGATCGTGACCTTTTTAGCGATTTCGAGTTTTATCGGCCCTTGGATGGAATTTATCTTCGCGAAGATGGTCATGCGCTCGAACGCCAAACAGACGCTGGCAATCGGGCTGCTGACGTTCGTCACCGACCGGAAAAACGATTTTACCGTCTTCTGCGCTGGCGCGCTCCTGGTCGCGGTTCCGTTCGTCTTTTTCTTCGTCATTACGCAGAATATCCTCGTCACGTCGCTTAGTTCCGGCGCGCTGAAGGAATAAAAAAACCGATCCGAAATTCAGGCCCCGCTTATCAGCAGACAAATAAACAGACAAGCGGGGCAAATCGTTCCGTCGATCCGGTTTTCGAACGTAAGAATTTGAAGAATATCCGCAGTTAGGAAAGAAATTATCGAAGCCGAAGCGTTTGCGATCCAAATTTTTACGGAAGACTTTAAAAATGATTATTTGAGTTTGACCGATATTCGAGATATAAAAGAATAAAGAAGAACTGAATATCGTCGTCGCAAATTGCAATAGTCGGGGATTCAGGTGGTGGCAAATCCACATTTAAAATGGATATCTTATTTTTACAAGTAGTTTTATATTGCTTATTATTCACATTATTAGTGGCTTTATCATTTAGAGGCAATGCAATTAATATTGTATATTTTTATCCTAAATCTGTTATAGATAAGGTTATTGAATTTGGTTATACAGATCATAAAACAGTTAGATTATGCAACTTATTTTCTGTAAATTCATGAGACAAAATACCCATCAGTCCTAATAATCTGGTTTAGATCAGTACAATATCGCTTTCCAACCTGCCATTCTTCACTGATTTCCATCAGCATCGCCGTCACTAATCGCAAACAAGACTCCGCATTTGGGAAA
>DAOUFC010000055.1:0-1644 GCA_034430295.1 Flexilinea sp. | reverse complement strand
CCTCTCCATTCGTTACGCTTTTCGGTTCATTCGGCGGTTTCGGCTTTTTTATCCGTGATTTGTTTAAGAATAATCGCGGCGATATTCAATCGATAATCGCGCGCATGGATTTCTTTGCCGCCGGCTTAGCGACTGTTCCGATTCTTCTTGCGATTGCGCTGAATTCGACGTTATATAACGGTTGGCGTCATTTTTATTTTGTATATCCCTGGATGACGTATTTTGCCGTTCTGTTTTTTGAACGGTTATTCGCTTCGGATCGGAAGGCTATCTGCGTTTCCGCTTCCTTAGTATTGGCTGTCAGCCTGCTCAGCGTCGGCTTTTGGATAATTCGATTTCATCCGTACCAGATGGTCTACTTTAACGAATTGATTCCAAAAAGCCAGCGCATTAATTTCGAGAAAGATTACTGGTGCGTCAGCTGCCGTGACGCCGTTCAGCCCGTTATCGAATCGGATTCGAATCTGCGGATCATGTTGTCAGCTGATGGAGCTTTTTTAACGTATGCCATGAATGCCTTTCCGGCTTCCGACCGCGAGCGGATTTATCTCGCCGACTGGAGCGACGATTACTCGGAGAAGGATTATTTATTTATCAGTTTTAGTGGGAAGCCGACGGGTTCGTTCGACTTTCCGGCGTTTGAACCGGTAAACCGTCTGACGGTGGACGGGCTGCCTCTGCATGGGGTCTATCGGCGCGTTACGAACCGCTTGATTTCCGGAGAAAAGATATCGATCCAGGCTCGAACTGCCTCAGCGGATGCGTCCGTTCCGCAATTGATTGATTGGGACCGCGAAACCTTTTGGGACTTTGACGAGACAGCCCAAGGAGAGAAGGCCGCGCTGCGGATTGAGTTTTCCGATTCGCTATCGGTAGACGGGATCACGCTGCGTACCGTGATCCAGCGAAACGGCCTTCCGGACGAGGTTCGGATATTCTGGTCATCCGACGGCGAAATATATACTCCCGTGAAGCTGACCGATTCGAGCTATTCCGAATTTTTCTTTGAGCCGGTGGAAGCGCGCTTCCTTCGGATCGAAGGGGCGGAAGCGGGGACAAGCTGGAAATTAAGCGAGGTTCAGGTCTGGGGTGCGGCTAAAAAAGAATAAAGGAGTTTCCAAGACAAGGTGAAGAAATTTATAGAAATTCATAACAATAGGATGTTCACAATTGTTATTTTCCTGGTTATCCTGGCTGTTGGGCTATTGATTTTTGACAGTTACGGGATTACCTATGATGACGTAGCTGAAAGAACGACAACATTAATCAATCTTAAATATATTCTAAAAACGCTGTCGCCCGGTTTGAAGCTTCCTGACGCACTTGCCGAATTGCCGGATTTGCCAGTGTGGCGCGATCGTTATTATGGTGTTTTTGTTCAGCTTCCGACCGCGGTTGTCGAATGGGCCTTTGATTTTTCTTTCAGCTCCAATCGGGTTTATTTATTGCGGCATCTTTGGACGTTTCTCCAGTTTTACGTCGGGCTGTTTTTCTTTTTTCTGTTGCTGAAAAAGCGGTTCCGTTCGAATTGGGCGGGGCTGATTGGCGTTTTGCTCTTATGGTTAAGCCCGCGTATTTTTGCTGATTCTTTTTATAATATCAAGGATTTGGCTTTTTTATCGTGGATTATTATTGCTGCTTATT
>DAOUFC010000054.1:0-17019 GCA_034430295.1 Flexilinea sp. | reverse complement strand
CCGCGCGTATCGCCGCCAAATATAGGGGCAATAACCTTTTATCTAGTCTCACTCGCAGGCACGCTTTGCGTCGTTATATCGCTTGCGCAGTCTCGGTACGGTATTCTTACCTTCAGTTTATTCAGAGGATAAAGTTGCGGGACGGCTTGACGCTTTATTCTATTTGATTCGAGAAATATTCATGCGATAATTTGAGCGTTCCCGAATGAATTTCTCTTGGATGATCTGATGACAATCGTCCGGAAACAGGTGAGGAAAATAACAATTCTCGCAAATAAGTGTTGCTTAAAGTTGACAATGAAGCACTATTCATTAAAATTCAAACAATAAACAATATATTCGCACAAAAAATAACAAACTGCCTGGATGCGTATTAGCAAATTAAATTTTCTGACGAAGGAGGTCAAATGTTAGGGTTTGCAACGGATTACGCCGGCGAGTCAACTTCGGTAGCAGAAATGCGCAATATGTTGCTTGATATTGCTGACGCAGGATTTTCGCATATCCATTGGACGCATGAGTGGAGCGGCGATTATATCTATTCTGTTTTTGAAATGATTCAAATACGGGCGTGGATGGATGAGTTTGGTCTAAGATCCAAAGGGCTGCACGCTACAGAAGGGAGTTCTCGAAAAAACGTTCCTGGAAAATTTACCCATCGTTGGACGAAACAGGACCGGCGCGATTATACGTCGGAGAATGAATTAAATCGACTGGCGGGGGTCGAATTGATTAAGAACCGGATCGACTTAGCCGGATATCTGGGTTCGTCCGAAATCGTATTGCACATGCAATTACCGTATTTGCAATTTATTGAAAGCGAGGAATTTAAGCGGCGCTATTATGATCAGGTATTTAAATCGTTTGATGAAATCAATTATTACTGCCGCGCTAAGCGGGTCCGCGTCTGTATTGAAAACCTGTTAGGGACGCCGAATGAATTTCAAATCGAACAATTCGATAAGTTATTTGAACGGTATGATCCGGAGTTTTTAGGTTTCTGTTTTGATACGGGGCACGCAAATATTACCGGTGACGATCCGTTTGAATTTCTGAAGCGTTATTCGAATCGTTTATTCTCGCTGCATCTGTCGGATAATCATGGAATTCGATCGGAAAAATGCTGGAAAGATGCGGCCGAGATGTCAAATAGCGATGAACATTTAATTCCGTACGAAGGTTTATTTGATTGGGATCGGTTCTCTGAATTAGTTGCCGAATCTCCGTACGAATTACCGATCGTTCTCGAGGTTGCGAATCGGGATCGCGAAAACAGGCAATATTTAGCCGATTGTTTGGCCGCAGGGAATAAAATCACGGACTTGATTTTATCCTATCGACAAAATCCTAAATAGAAGAGGTTGATGATGAAAAAAGCAGAGAAGTTGAATTTTTCCAGGAAACAATTAGTTCAGTTTCTATTGATTGTTTCAAACAGCCAGTTGGTTTATGCGTTCATCGCGATTCGCAGCGTCCTCTATGATCCGTTTCTTGAGGTTCTTGGCGTAAACAACACGCAGTTCGGTGTGTTGATGGGATTTATCGGTCTAATTACTACTTTTGGAAATATCGCTTTGGGATGGGTTCAAGATCGATTTTCGACTCGAAAAGTATTGGCGGTTAATTCTTTCGTTTACGGCGTTTTAGCGATGCTGATCGCGATCCTTCCCAGTTCGCCATTCTGGTTGTTAACTGTTATATTTATCGGTTTTGGCTTTACCGGCGACGCGCTTTACTGGGCGAGCGTGTTAAAGAGCGTCCGCAATCTTGCTCCTGAAACGAAGCAGGCGACGGCTTTCGGGTTCATGGAATTTATTCGCGGAGGTTGGGAGTTTTTGACGAATGCCTTGGCGGTTGCGATTTATACTTGGCTGGGGTATACGCTGTTCGGAATGAAAGTCGCAATGGGTGTCAATGCCGGATTGACAATTCTTTCCGCTTTGACGATCTGGTTCTTCGTTCCGGAAGAGAACTTGCTGAGAACGGAAGTCAGCCGTGAAAAAACAAAACTGGCTTTCAAAGGGTTCATTCAGGTTCTAAAAATGCCTGCAGTGTGGATGACCGGATTAGCGGCATCTTGCGTTTACGCGACGTTCGCAGCGGTAAATACTTACTTTGTTCCATACCTTAAGAACGTATACTTATTACCGATCGCTTGGGTCAGTATTTTCGGACTTATCAACGGTTCTGTTACGCGATTGACCGCTGGGCCGATTGCGGGATTGATATCCGATTCTGCGTTCAAGTCGAGCGCTCATCTAATGAAATTGTGTTACGGCGTTTTGACGGTGTTGTTGGCGATTGCCCTTTTCCTGCCTAAGCAGGCAAGCGTGTTCATTCCTGCGGCGATTGTATTGATCCTGGTTTCGATTACTTGTTTCCTGATCCGAGGCGTTTACTATTCGCCGATTGGCGAAATGGGCGTTCCGAAAGAGATGGGCGCAGCTGCGATGTCTGTCGCGTCATTCATCGGTTATTCCCCGTCATTTTGGGCTTATCCGGTATATGGATCGGTCATCGACCATTTTCCAGCGGAAAAGGCGTACAGTATTATCTTTATAATTCTAATCGGGCTGGCTCTTTTGGGATTTACGTTAAATTATTTTATCGGCAAGAGAATCGTCGCACATCGGGAATCGAATCCTGATCCGGTCGTATAGATTTGACGAGGGCGAAATCCATTCTCTTTTTCGCTCTCGTCAAATATAATTGAAGCAAGGAAATTATGTTTTGAAGTATGGTCAATCTGAACCGTTTGCGTCAGTTGACCATATGTTTTACATTAATGTTCAAAGGGAAAAAGACGATGAAAAAAATAATAAAGTTGGGTTTGATTGCGTGCCTTTGTTTCCTTGCAGCCGCCTGCGTTTCGAGTAAACCGGAAAAGCAAGCGGTAAATTTATTAAGCTTATCGGTTGACGAAATTATTGAAGAAGCGCGAAAAGAAGGAACAGTTCAAAGTGTCGGCATGCCAAGTAATTGGGCAAATTGGGGAAGCAGCTGGCAGGCGCTGAAAGAAAAATACGGAATTGATCATAGCGATTTGGATTTATCTTCGGCGGAAGAATTGGCGACTTTTGAGGTTGAGAAAGATAGCCCGACGAAAGATTTGGGCGATGTCGGGTATTCCTTCGGCCTTGTTGCGATTGAAAAAGATCTCGTCCAGCCATATAAGGCGTCTGTTTGGGAGTCTATCCCGAATTGGGCGAAAGATCCGGAAGGCCGATGGGTCGTATCATATACGGGTACAATTTCCTTGATCTCGAATAAGAACATCGTCCCCGATCCCCCGAGAAGTTGGCAGGACGTTTTATCGGGGAATTATAGTATTACGCCCGGAGACGTCGTAAGAGGCGCGTCTTCTCAAATGTCGGTCCTAAGCGCCGCTTTTGCGTTTGGCGGGGGTCTTGAAAACGTTCAGCCGGGAATTGATTTTTTTGTCGAATTAGCGAAAGCCGGTCGAATTGATCCTGGCGAAATGTCCGAGGGCCGAATGGCAAAAGGTGAAATCGCTGTCGGGATGCATTACGATTTTTCGGGTATTTCTTGGCGAGAGTCCATTGGAGCGGTTAATCCGGATTTGGTTGTCGAAACTCATATTCCCCAAGATGGGGCTTTCCAAAGCGGGTATAGCCTGATTATTAATAAATTCGCGCCGCATCCTTATGCGGCTGCCTTGGCGGTCGAATATTTGTTGAGCGACGAGGGACAAATTGATCGTGCGAACGGTTTCGCGCGTCCGATCCGATCCGACGTAAAAATTCCGGACGAAGTCTTCGCGAAATTGATTCCTGATGAAGAATATGTAAATATTATTACAAGTTCCGATATCTCCGCGATTAATCAGGCTTGCAGCGAAATTTCTCGCCTGTGGGAGGAAGAAGTTATTCCTAATATAAAATGATGACGGTTTCGACTTCCGAATTGGATAGATTTAAATCTTAATTTGAAGAAAAAGCGGAGGAAACTAATGAACGGGGGTTTTCGATGATCCGGAAATTTTTCTCGAAGTATAAAATGATCATCCCCTTTTTTATTATTGTCGGTTTTTTTGAGATTGTCCCGATCGGAAATATGTTCATCCAAAGTTTTCTTAACGCCGAGCTACGGTTTACCTTTAATAATTACGTAACGGTTTTTACGAAACCGGTCTATCTCGTCGCGATTCGAAACAGTTTGTTTTTATCGTTCGTATCGTCGCTTTTAGGTTTGGCGATAGCTTTTCTTACGGTTTTATCAATCCCGTTGTTATCATCTCGGTTGCGAGGCGTCTTTTTGGCGATGTTGAATATGTTGTCGAATTTCGCCGGTTTGCCGTTAGCTTTCGCTTTTATGATTATTTTCGGCAGTTCCGGAGTTCTAATCCTTCTCGCCAAAGAGATCGGTTTCGAATCTTTGGCGAATTTCCAATTATATTCGATACCAGGTTTGGTCGCAGTTTACGTTTATTTTCAGATTCCGTTGGGAATTTTGTTGTTGCTGCCTGGGTTAGCGGGTATAAAGAAGGAATGGCAGGAAGCCGCGTATCTCTTAAAAGCGAATTCATTTCAATTCTGGATCCGAGTCGGAATTCCGATGTTCCTTCCGAGTTTATTAGGGACTTTTTCGATGTTGTTTGCTAACGCTTTGGCTGCGTATGCAACCGCTTATTTATTGGTTGTTACGAATATCCCGTTGCTCCCGATTCAGATTGCAAATATGTATGTCGGAGATTTGCGTCAACGACCTGAATTAGGTTCTGCCTTATCGATTACTTTGTTGCTGATTATGCTGCTGGTTATATGGATAACGAATTTTTTGAAAAAACGATTTGAATATCGTCGAGTTTGATTCTCATGAAGAAATTTTTGTCTCATCTTTGGATCGCTATTGTATCTATATTGTTACTGTTGCCTTTGATCCTGACGTTTATTTATTCCTTTAGTCAAAGTTGGATAACGATTCTTCCGAAACGGTTTACGCTCGATTTTTATTTTTCGGTATTCGGCGATCCGAGTTTTTTCCCTGCGCTTTTCCGCGGTTTTCTGATTAGTTTAATCCCGATCGTTCTAATGAATGTTGCGGTCATGCTGTCGCTGTATTATTCGATTCTCTATAATTCGCGCTTAGGCTATTTGATTCAAGTTCTTTGCCTGTTACCGTATTCAATCCAGGGCGTTATTTTGGCGACTTCAATTATCGGGCTTTATGCCGGCCATCAATCGTTTCTTTCCAACCGGATTTTCTTACTGACGATGACCTATTGCATCATTATTCTCCCGTACATTTATCAATCTATTCGGAACAGTTTTTATGCGCTTAATCTGAAAAATATTGTTGAAGCGGGCGAGATTTTAGGCGCCAGAAAATTCCAAATTTTATTATGCGTTGTTTTGCCGTCCTTAAAGTCGGGCCTATTTGTTTCGATGCTGTTATCGATCGCGTTAGTTTTCGGCGATTTTGCGATAATCAAAATTATTGCCGGTAACCAATATCAAACTGCGCAAATGTATTTGCATAATACGCGTAATATGCCGAATCAAATTGCGAGCGCAATTGTGTCTGTTATGTTTTTGATTGTATTCGTGATTTCGAGTTTGATTTTAATGCTGAAAAATGATGATTTAAAAACAGATCGTAAAAAGGATTAAATATGACTTTTCTGGAATTGAGGGGACTTAATAAAGTTTATGGCAAGAATCACGTTCTTCGAGATATAAATATTTCAATCCCTGAAGGAAAATTAATCTCTTTTTTAGGCCCTTCCGGTTGCGGAAAGAGTACTTTGTTGCGATGTATCGCTGGCTTGGAAATGGTTTCAGACGGAAAAATATACCTGGATAATAAAGATTTAACCGACGTTCCGATTCAAAAAAGGGATGTCGGTATGGTTTTTCAGCATTATAGTTTATTTCCGAATCTTACGGTTTTTGATAATATCGCGTTTGGGTTGAAAATCCGGAAAGAAAATAAAGAGGCAATTGCGCGTGATGTAAACGAGATGTTAGATTTAGTAGGTCTTACACATAAAAAAGACCGATTCCCAGCTTTTCTTTCCGGCGGCGAACAGCAAAGAGTCGCATTGGCGCGCGCTTTAATTATGAAACCGAAGGTTCTCCTGCTGGATGAGCCGTTGAGCGCGCTGGACGCACAATTGCGGAAGAATCTTCAAAATGAAATTCGTCGGATCCAACGCCAACTCCTGATTACGACATTGTTTGTAACTCATGATCAAAGCGAAGCGATGGCGATCAGCGATATCATATATTTATTTAATATCGGGAAGATCGAATCGTCAGGATCTCCCATCGAAATTTACATGTCTCCTAAAACGGAGTTTGCGGCGAGATTTATTGGGAATTACAATCTTCTAACTTCCGAGATATTTAGCGAGTTAACCGGATTCCGCTTAGAGGCCGCTTATCTTGCGTTTAGATCGGAAGTTGTAAAGTTGTCCGGGCCTGAATTCAGCGACGATTCATACATTTTCTCCGCTGTCGTAAAAGAAGTTAATATTCATGGAAATTTTATCCGCTATGTGCTTCTAGCTGGGAAGGCTGAATTTTCGATGGATACTTTGTCTGATTTAGGCGCACCGCTTTTAATCGGCGAGACTCGTCAGTTCGCGATTCGGAAGGATAGCGTCTTGATGATACATGAAAGCTAATTGGGAGCGCATGATGACTTATATTCAAACTGAGCGGCTGCACGATATTGAGAATTTGCTCAAAGAAAATCATATTGTTAAAATTTCGCAGCTTGTAAAGAAGTACGACGTCTCGTCTGAAACGATTCGACGAGATCTGACCGAACTTGAGAAGCGCGGCGTGTTGCGAAAGGTTCATGGTGGCGCGATTTCGGCGATGGACCGCATCGTTGAAGAACCTCCCTTTCAATCTCGAAAGATCATTAATCTTGGACGAAAGAAAGCGATTGCCCGTGAAATCGCTTTGCTGATCAAAAACGGCGAATCCCTGATTCTTGACGTCGGAACAACTGTGCAGGAAGTTGCGAGGTGCCTGGTTGAAAAGAGCGACTTGTTTGTTGTTACGAACTCTGCGGCGGTCGCTTCGATCCTTTCAGTTAATAAAAGTCATCATCTGGTCATGTTAGGCGGCGAATTGCGCGCGGATGAATTCTCGACGTATGGATCGCTCGCAATTGAACAGCTTCAGCGGTTTACTGTCGAAAAGGCAATTTTAGGCGCAGGAGGGATAACCGCTTCGGCGATTACCGATTTCCATTTCGGACAAGCCGTTTTGCGCAGGGAAATGATCAATCGATCCAAAGCGGCTATTTTTGCGGTTGACTCGGGAAAATTTGGGATCAGAACATTGCATCATATTTGTAAGCCGACAGATGCTCGGTTGATTGTGACGGATGAAGACGTTCGGATGGTCGATTTCGAGTCCTCTTGGCTTGAATCGTTGCCGTTGTCAATCGCGAGGATGAGCTACGCAGGTTTTTCAGAGGATCAGTAAACGGTTCCTCCATGCATAATTTGCCCTTCCTGATCTGTTCCGACCCATTGACAGATCGGGGCATAGGCGTCCGTCGCAGCAATCGAAATAAATCCGCTTTCAATCGGGAGCGGCGCCGGTATCCCCCAGCAATCGCGTTCGTACCCGTCGACTTCGCATATCAAAGGTACGCCGTCTTGATCGCAGTAAACTGTCAGCGATTCCCAGTCAAATTCCGGAACCTCAATCTCAATTATTTCCCCGTTCACCGTTGTTTCAATCGGGACAAAGTCGACGATCGTCGTCGGCTCGAAATCAATTTCCGTTTGAAGCGGTTCGAAGCAATCATCTCCCGCAAATGTCAGCGTTATACCATGAATCCGACGCAGCGAATCGGGATCGAAATCCGGATTCCCGAACGCGGACAGTTCGCAAATCAACGGCACGCCGAAGGTCTCGGGGGATTGGCAGTTGAAACTCATGCGCTTCGTTTCGTTCGGCAGCTCGAGATCGGCTTCCAAAACGAATCCGGTTGGCGGCGCTGAGCAGGATTCGCGTTCCGCCGGGACATCGGAATTCAGGCTGAAGAACCAGAGTTTAACTCGATCGAGTTCGTCCCGATACAAATAAACGTCTGAATTCTCTGAATTATCAGGCATCGGCAGCAAAAGCGAGGCTGGCTCCGGACTGTCCGACGACGCGAGCGGGGCAACGTTTAGCGCGAATCGCATTATTAGGATCGGTTCGGCTTCCAGCGTCGCTTCTGAAAAGATCCGGTCGCCGCTATACGCTGCTTGGAGGCGGATTGAATCGTCCGAAAGTTCCTCGATCAAGGTGCATTCGGCGATTGTAAAATCGTCCGAAAATTGACAATCAAGGTCGTTTGTCTCGTTCGCACGGACGCTGAACAGGTCGGGATCGATCGGCAGACCGCCGCTGTCAATTTGAATCGTCCAGCGAATCGGTTCAGATCCGATCCGAACCGCCGGCATCGGCGAGACCGTCGTCAAACGCAGCGGTCGGCGGGATACTTCGGCCGGCAGCATCAGCGATGGCGACTGATCGATCGGAAAATCGTACCTTTCGTCAATCGACGTCATAAGAATCATTCGCTCAGGATCCGTCAGGGACCGCGCCGTTGACCAACGGAAATCACATCGTTTGATCCATACGCCGTTTTCTTCTTCGATCCATGGCAAGGTAGTTAAATCGCCGCAAGTTCCGTAGACGTCGGCGGCATGGAATATCGGCGCTTCGATTCGGATGATCTCGTCAGGATAGACAATCGTATCGGTTTCGTTCGGATCGAAAGCGAGCTGAAATTCGACTAAAACGTCGCTTTCGATAATGAATTGATCGGGTATTCCTGTCGATGAGATCGCTCCGTTCAATTCGATCGGTTGGGCAGCCGGCAGGATAATTTCGGTAAGGGGCGATCCGTCGTTTCCGTTGATAAGACGAAAATTTAACTGATCTGGAAGCGTAACGTTTCCGATCCGGACGGTTAGCGTTTCCGCTTCACCGGACGTGATCCCGCCGCCGACGATGCAGCTGGCGTTTCCAGCCGTATCGAAGTTCAGTTCGGCAGAACAATTTTCGGTCAGGTTGTCGGATGCCTCGACTGATAAGAGGTTCGCGCCGTTCCGCGCGATCCAGGCGGACGCGTATTCGGATCGTTCCGGATCGATTGTGAATCGGATTTCGGAGTCCTTGCCGATCCGTCGCTTTTGCGGCAGGAAAGCGCGAATCGCGACCGTCTCCGGTTCCAAGGCGTTTTCGCCGATCATAATCGTTCTCGCCCCCTCGAAGCGCGGCGAACTGACCGATATCTCGATCGCACCAAGGTCTGATTGGGTAATTCCGTGCGGCGGAATCCTGAATCCGCACGATTCGCCGACACGAACCCGGAACGCGTCTCCTTCAGCGCTTTCCCAACAACCGTCCAGAGTTCCGAGATCCCGTAATTTTGAAAAGAGCGGCGCTTTGATCAAAAGCATATCTTCCGGCGAAACGTCGACTGGAAGTTCGGCGGTATCCGTCAGCCGGACCTCAAAACGGTATCGCGCCAATGGGTCTAATGCTGAATCCGTATCGTTCGCGCAGAGGCGTTCAATTTGTGCTCCTGAAATTTGCTCCTGCCCGGCGTCATTGCGGTCGGATGAGAGCGTCAACTTTAACGACGGAACGACGATCGCTTCTTGTTTGCGGATCGCGGTTGGGAAGCCCGTCCAATCCGAAGTGGATCCGTCGGGATATTGAATCTGAAAGACCGGCGCGGCCGAATTTTCGATCGCCGTCCGAAAGGTCAATGTGCATTCGGCTTGCGGTTGAACGGAATCAGCTTTCGATCCGGCGAATTGTGTTGGATCGAGCAACCAACGGTTTGTTTCTGATATTGCCCAGTTTGCGCAGCTTGATGCATCCGGATATAAATTAGCAGCGTCGAGAAACGCCGGAACGAGAATCTCTATCTTCTCATCGTCGGCCAAGGGGCGGCTAAGCCTGATTTGGAAGCGCGCTTTCTCGCCGACGGAAAGCGTCTGAAGCGGAAGGAGTTCATCATCGAACAAGCCTATTTCTGCTCGGATCGGCTGTTCCATTATTGGTTGTTCGGTATATGATTCAAGTCCACGCCCGCGCCCGCTTGTCAGCTGCAGTGTCGCGGCGAGCTGAGATTCGTTTTCCGGCAGGCTGAACGTGATTCCGCCGCCATCGTTGATTTTTATTTGACAGAAACTGGAACGGATAAGGACTTGTTTGCGTTCATTGTTCTCGCAAGTCTGACCGTCAAATAGTTTACCGTTCTTTTCCGTGATTGTGATTGAATCGCTGTTTACCGAGCAGCCTTCATTCGCGATCCAGGCAAAATCCATCATCGTACGCGGCGTGCATGACCCGCAGACGCCGTGATACGTTGTCAATACGGTCCATTGCGCGCCGGATGCGGGCGTAATTGTGAGCGGACCTTCGGCATTTTGTAAATGCAGCTGATCTGACAATGCACGCGAAAGCAATTTTGTATCGACGGTCAGGACCTGATCCTCCGGTATTCGTGAGACTGACGTTTGGAACCCGGTCGCGTTCAAATCGTAGCAATCCTCTGCCGTCCAATAATTAAAATCGTCGCCACGAGCGTTTAGCCAATAGATCTTTTCTACCGCCGGCTGGGTCCAGCCATGCGCCGGCAAAATCGCGACGGCATGCTTCCCGATCGAGATATCGATCGGAAATTTTGATAATTCACTGGTTTGGTAATTCGGATCGGCGACGTCGCCGCTGAAAAATAAGCGGCTCGGTTCGGTTAGACCGATCCGCCGGCAGGATAGGCGCCATTGATTCGAGGCTTGATAGAATTGGCAGCGATCTCCATTCCAATTCGTTCGATTTGCTTGAAGCTTTTCGATAAATTCGTCGGGGATGCCCTGGTCGCGGAACGACTGTTTCCAGATTGCGTCGGACTCGGCCGCTCCTGGAACGGACGCTTGAACCCGGATTTCGATCGTCGAGAAAGTCGGTGTCGGAAAGGCGCTTGCGAGCGGAAGCGCGCAGGCGGAAGCCCGATCGCGAATCTGGTAAACTTCAAAATCCAACGTTTGGTCGCGCTCCGGCGCCGCGTCGATACTTTCCGCCGTTACACGCTGGGCGTTCCAGTCAATCCTTCCGCCGGACGGGACCAGGATCAGCTGGCCCGGATAAATTTGATTCAGGATCGCCTGTTCACGGTACGTTCCGAAAGATGGGTTTGCGGCTTGGAACTCAACCGTCAGATTATGCCGCCCCGCAAGAAGCGGTGACGGAAGATGAATCCGCGCTGTAAGGCGACTGTCCGGCGGGGACGGGGCCCCAACCGAAACCGGTTCGCTTTCGACGCAGCTTTCAGGCTCGTTTATAGCGCAAACGGAGACGTTGAAGGTTCCGCCGGAATCTTCGAATAACCCTCCGTAGAGCTCCACTTCCGCATCGAGGTAAAAACCGCGGCCAAGATTGAATCGTTCGTCCAATGTAAAAAGACGAATTTCCGATCCGGATTCTAAAACTGTCGCGATCGGTATTGGAGCTGATAAATCGGGCTGCGCTTCAAGGCAATTTCCATCGCTGAATTTTTCCGCCAGAAGCCGGAGCGTCATGGACATCAGCCGGATTCGCAACGGAAATGGCGGCGCGGCGGAAGGCGCGAACGAATTATCGCCCGCATATTCCGCCGTGATCTGCACTGTGTTCGGGTCGGTCAACTTTAAAACACAGGTATCCGTAAGCGCAAGATCAATTTCGCAGGCAGCCTTTCCGGCTTGAACAAGAACGACGCCGCTCGGGTTTTTCCCTCCGGCCGGATTTTTTTCACTGACTTCGATTTTAATCGCGATTTGCTCGTTCAATTCGTACGCGTCTTTACGCGGCTCGACGCCGACGATTAACGTTTGGCTTGGAAGTTTCGTCGGTGGCTTGACCGTGATCGGGATTTCAGTTTTGGCAGGCGAAAAAGATTCGTCGCCTGAATAGGCGGCTGTCAGCTTGCCAATTTGAGGATGAACCAATTTGATTGAACAATGGTTCGTCAAGTTCGGATTCAGCGTACAGACGGAGATTCCGTCACTGATCCTGATTCTTCCGCCGTATTCGTCTTCCGTCCCGTCCTCGTTGGTCAGGGATACGTAGACCTCGATCGTATCGCCGACAGTGAATGATTGGCGTTCTGGGTAAACCTTGGTAATTGTCAGCGCTGTCGGTTTTTGGCTCCCGTTCGGAGTGGCTGTTGGCAACGCTTCTGGCAGAACGGTTATATCAACCGGCGCGGATTTCGCGCTTCCAAATAATTCGTCTCCGGGGTATTCAGCCTGAATTTGTCCGCGCCGCGCTTGTACAAGACGCAGCGAGCAATGATTCGTTGTATTCAAATTCAGATAACAGACAGAGATCCCGTCGCTGATCCTGACGCGGTTTTTGTACGCGCCTTCTTTCCCGGCGTTGTTCATGAGCGAAACGTATACGTCGATTGAATCGCCGATCGCGTAAGTTTCTTTCTCTGGATACAGCTGCGTAATCTCGAGTCCCAACGGAATCGGGGTCGGGGTTACGGTCGCTTCTATTAGTGAACTGATAACGGTTATCGCGTCTTCGGCCGGCGCGTGTTTTTCGTCGCCGGAATAGGTTACGCTGACGCGCGAGCTTCCGGGATCTAAAGCGGTCAATTCACAGTTGTTTCGCGGCAGCGTGACCAGGCAGCTGCGGACGCCGTCGCTGAAAAAGAGCGTTCCGCCGATATTTCCAGGCTCGAATTCTGCGATCAGCCGGATCTTATCTCCAGGCGCAAAAACGGTCTGGTTTCGGAATGTCGTCAGTTTCAGGTTTACCGCCTGACGTACGAATGGCTTTACGATCAGGTTGACCGCCGTCTCGGAAGGCAAATAGTTCCGGTCGCCGCTGTAGCGAATTGAAAAAGTTCGATCGCCGTCCGTGCGGAGAAGCAGTTCGCAGCTCTCTCGCGGCAGCGAGACGACGCAAGAAGAAACGCCGTCCCCGATCAGAATGGATCCTGTCGGCGCGGACTGGTTAATAGGCAGTCCCGCGAAAGCGACACTGATCTGAACGCGGTCGCCGACGGTGTAGGTTGACTTTTTTGGGAAGATATCGTTTAGTGCGATTGTCGTCGGGCGTAAGACCGCCGTATCGTTTTTTATGCGAATCGTTTCGAAAGCGGAAATCGTTCCGGATGGACTGTCCGCCTGAAGCATCAGGGTCAGATCGTTTTGAACCGAAATTTTCCGTATTCCCGAGGCGGCCAAATCTGCTCCGAGTTCGCGTTCACCGTCGGTCAGACGTATTTGTTCGTAGGGACCCGATACGGACCAGGCTATTGTCGTTTCGCCCGGTTGGGCTAACGTAACCGGATTGGCTTTGAAGAAATTGATTTTCGTCTTTGCGGGCGTTGCCGTTCGCAGCGCTTGATTGGAGCCGTTTGATCCCGTTGTAAAGGAATCGCGGTCCAGCCGGATCGGAATAGAAACGTCGAGCCGCTGATCGCCGCTGAATGCTGTCATGGTGAAATTAACCGTATCGGACGGAACGTACGCGATCGCTCCGGAAAACGGTAAAAGGCGATTGGATAACGGGGCGATTGTTAACGTGTCGGCGTCGCGAACGTCCCACTCAATCAGCAGCCGCTCGCCTTTTTTAAGACTGGCGTTACGATAAGATTGGACGCGGTAAGCGTCCTCTGCCCGCGGATCCGGCAGGAGCTCAGCTATTTTTTCTTTTGCGGCGCCCGATTCAGTTTCGAGCCAAACGATAAATTTTAGAATTTTCGCTTTTCTCGGGCGATAAAATAATTGGATCCGTTCTGTTTTTTCGAACATGCCGTTTGATACCTTGAGTTCGACATCTGTATTTGCATTGAGACGAATCGTTCGTTCGCCGTTAAATTGCTCCTTGTCGATAGAGATCGTTTCCGACCCGATTCGCAGCTGCGCTTTCGTCTCCTGATCGCCGCGAATATCCCAGCGCAGATAAACGACGTTCGGGGCGGTTTCTTCGCTCTCCAGTTTCAGGCTGATCGGGACCGAAGTCGGGCGGTTCGTCGGTTGCGGTGTAGGCGATGGCAGCTCGGTTGGGACGATCAGCGTTCGTTGTTCGGAGTAATTGAAAAGGCGGCTGAGTCTGTTTTCAGCGCTGAGGCTGAAGCTGCCATATGCGTTGTCGGGCAGCGGAAGCGTCCCTTGCGAGGAAACCGTCCGAATCGTTTCCCCGTCGTCGATCCAAGCTTCTACGAATATCCCCCCGGTTTTCCAAACCAGGCTGCGCCGACCGTCCGGATCCTCCGCCATTTTGAAGTTTTCGATTCTTGGCCGCGATAATACGCTGACGGCGCCGAAGATCAGGAATAGCGCGATCGCGCTTATCAGCGGGTAGAAAAAAGGGAAACGCTTTTTCACGGCCCCTTTTATTTCAATTTGGATTCGGGCGTTGTCGATCTGTATCCGATCCCCGTTTTGGATCGCTGTCTCCGCGTTTGGTGTTAGCCTTATGGATTCGCTGCTACGCTGAACGGTCATATTATTCGCATAGGGAATACAATGAAGGTTTTTGCCATGCCGGATCAATTTAAAATGAAGCGGCTGAACGTCCGTTTCAGACAGCAGGATGTCGCATTGGGGATGGCTGCCGAAAGATAAGACGTCGGATGTGAACGGTATGTCCTTTTCCCAACCATTTCCTAACCGAACATGAAGTTCCATGCGTTCCTGCCTTTTATGTAGTTTCCCGAAATGCTGATAATTGCGGCGTAGATTTTTGATAAGTATAGCGAATGATGATACGACTCACAAGGGATTAAGATAATTTTCCCCCTGGATAAAAAGCATGTTTTATGATGCTGAACGTAATTTTTTTGCTGGGAATCTTGCGTAGGAAAAGTCCTAAGTTGATGGGTCTTGATATTTTTTTCAATTGAACGATCTGCCGATCATTCGTCGCAATCAGTCGATTGTCGTTCTCTGGCATAATTATTTGCCGGCGTTCATGGATTTGAGCCGCGGAATCGGGATGAACACTTTTCGTGAAGATGTGTACAAAGTTATGCTAAAATTTTTTGTAAGATTATGACTGTTGCGAGTTCATGTGCCTGATCGGCCTGATTCGGGTTTAATCGGTAGCGTAAAGAAAAGAGGAAAGAATGGGATTGTATATCCTTTTTGCGATTGTTCCAATGCTTTTAGGGCTGATGGCGCAGCAGCGAATCCGCTCCGCGTACGCGAAGTATTCCGCAGTTCGGACAAATTATGCGATGACCGGCGCACAGGCTGCGCGCAAGATGTTGGATCAGAAAGGCTTAGCGAACGTAAAGATTGAGCGCGTCGCCGGAAATTTAACCGATCATTATGATCCGACGAAACGCGTTCTCCGACTCAGCGAAGGCGTCTATGATTCAAACAGCGTCGCGGCGGTAGGCGTCGCCTGCCATGAAGCAGGACACGCATATCAACACGCGGACGCTTATCAGTGGCTGATGCTGCGTTCTCGGATCGTTCCAACCGTGAATATTGGCTCACGATTGGGGATGATTCTTTTCATGGCTGGGCTTTTCCTGAGTTCAACGATCGGTCGAGCCGGGATTCGGATTGCCTGGGTTGGGATTATTCTTTTTTCCTTGACGACGATTTTTACTTTGATTACGCTGCCGGTTGAGTTCGACGCTTCGAACCGTGCGAAAGCCTGGGCCGCGTCAACCGGTGTATTTACCGTGGAAGAGCAGAAAGGGATTGCGGATGTCCTCGGCGCCGCGGCGTTAACGTATATCGCGGCGGCTTTGCAATCGCTCGCGAATTTGCTGTATTACATGACGATTCTTTCGGGAAACCGACGGCGCAGATAAAAAAACAAGGGAGCAGAAGATGCCAAAAAATGATCGCCTTACTTCGGATATCGTCATCAGCCGTCTTCCGCAGTATTTGCGTACCTTAAGACAGTTCCGCGGTTCCAAGAAAACGATCATATCCAAGGAGTTGGCGGATATTCTCGGCTATACCGCCGCGCAGGTTCGGAAAGATCTTTCTCAATTCGGCGAGTTTGGGAAGCAGGGCAAAGGGTACAATATTGAATACCTGATCGAGCAGCTCGAAGAAATTCTTCAGATCAATCGGGTATGGAAGCTGATCCTGATCGGGTTCGGCAATGTCGGTCATGGAATTTTAAACTATTATCGAACGCCTGACGCGGGATTCGAGATTGTCTCGGTTTTTGATATTGACCCGAATTTAATCGGACGCGAGGTTCATGGCGTGCCGATTCGGTCGATGAACGAGGCGAAAGCGTTTATCCAGGATCATCATATCCGTATCGCCCTTCTTGCCGTTCCGGGGAGCGAAGCGCAGAACGTTGCCAACCAGCTGATCGATTACGGGATTAAGGGAATTTTGACGTATGCCGCGCAGAATATCGTTCTTCCGGAAGGAGTTCAGATTCAGTATATAGATCCGATCAGTTCCTTGCAGCGGATTACCTATTATTTATAAGCGCTGATCTTTCGTGAAATGAAAGGTTCATGAAGTGGGTTATCGATTTAGCGATCCATTCGCCGGAAACAAGCCGCGATATTCCCTGATTCTGATTTCGTTTCTTTTCGCGGCGATTCTGATAACCGGGCTCCTCGTATTTAACGATTACGGGATCCCGTATGACGACGCGATCGAACGAACGACGACCTTGGCTAATTTGAAATATATTCTTTCGACCGTCGCGCCGAATTATCCGCTTTCGCCTGCGCTCGCCGACCAGCCGGATTTATTATCCTGGGTTGATCGTTATTATGGCGTCGCCGTCCAGCTTCCGACGGCTGTTTTTGAATGGATCTTCAATTTTAGATTCAGTCCGCTTTCAATTCATAAAATCCGTCATCTTTGGACATTTTTACAATTTTTTATCGGATTGATTTTTTTCTTCCGTTTGTTAAAACTGCGCTGCGGTTCGGATCGGGCGGCGCTGACCGGCGTTCTGCTCTTATGGTTAAGCCCGCGTATTTTTGCTGATTCTTTTTATAATATCAAGGATTTGGCTTTTTTATCGTGGATTATTATTGCTGCTTATT
>DAOUFC010000053.1:0-43641 GCA_034430295.1 Flexilinea sp. | reverse complement strand
TTTCCCAAATGCGGAGTCTTGTTTGCGATTAGTGACGGCGATGCTGATGGAAATCAGTGAAGAATGGCAGGTTGGAAAGCGATATTGTACTGACCTAAACCAGATTATTAGGACTGATGGGTATTTTGACTCATGAATTTACAGAAAATAAGTTGCATAATCAAAATTTTTTTGAATTGACAGCGTGTTAACACATGATCACAATGTATAAAATAAAAAAGACGGACGATCGGAACAGGTGAAATTTCGGCGGCGTCTGTTTTACAAAAAGCCTCCATGTCGGAGGGACTCAAGCTTCCGCTTTTCCCGGCGATGAAATGCGTTGGGGAAAGCGGAAAGATGAACGGCGGCCGCTTGCGTCCGGCAGGATAAACCGACGCGCCGACGGTTAAGAAAAGGGATTTGGTCCGAATAAGATTTGTTTTGATGCAGCTCCGGCAAGCATCAAAAAGAACCCATAAGCCGCAGAGTCTCAAAATAACGGGATAATCCCGAAATATTCAGAGTTTTATCATCCATAGGAACCGGCGAACTCGCCGGAACGAGGATCGGTACAATACGACTCAATCCAACCGGTCTAACGAGAAAGCGGTTCGGACCTTCCCGGTTCGGTTATCACATCCCGTCCGCTGGGCTACTTACCGCCCTGATTCGGATCGTCGGCGCCCGATTGCTTGATCCAACCCTGACGGAAGGCGTTCAGCAATTTTTTCAGGTCCTGCGTTTTTCGTTCCAACCGTTTCCCAACATCGGAATCGCCGACCTTCAGGCGGTCCTGCGGCGCGTCAAAAACTTCTTCTTGCGAGAGAATATCGCTGTTATTAGAAATCGCCGCGTCGAGACCCGGGAACGGTTCATGCGCCGCAATGCGCATCCCGTATGAATCGTAAATCAGCGTATATCCGGCGATCCCTGTTTTAGGTTGATACGCCTTGCAGAAGCCGCCGTCGATAACGATAATTTTTCCGCCGCCTTTAATCGGCGACTCGCCCTTCTGCGCCGCGACCGGGACGTGACCATTAATAATATGGCCCACAGTCGGATCAAGGTCAAACTCCCGGAGCAGAACGTCGGCAAAACCGGGATCGTTGATCATCTCGTAATACGGGTTATCGGCTTCTTTCCAGGTCGCATGGTCCTCGATAAAAAGCCGTTCGAAAGTGGTAATGTGATCCCGTCCGAAGAGCGGCGAATTCCGTCCGCACCAAAGGAACCACAAAAAGTCCATACCGTCGGCCTTTTCCTGCGAACCCGGATCAGCGTAATAGCCTTGACGCGCTAACGTTTCAGCGGCTTCAAAAAGCGCGCGCCCGCTGACGCGTTCGCCGGCGATTTCCATCTCCATAAAACTTTCGTCAGCGTTCATCGGAACGCAGCCATGGAACATAAGATTGCCGTTAAACACGAGATGAATTGAACCAACGCCGTAAATAAAGCGGATATGCGCCTGAAGTTTATAACTGTTTGTAAAGGAAGTGACGAGTTGCCGAACGATCGACGCTTCGTACCCGGTCAGTTCGTACGGTTTTTTCGGATTGACGGTTTTTAAGTCGGCGACGTCAATTTCATAAGCCTTCCCGTCGATCTGAATTGTTCCGGCGCTGAAGTCGATCCGTTCCAGCAGCTTACGGTCGTCCATGTTATATTCCGGGTGACGCTCGATAAGCTGTCCCTCGAGCTTGAAAAGCAGGATCGCAACCGCGTGATACATCTTTGACAGCAGCGTAATATCTTTCGAATGATGAACCGTTTCGCTTTGTTTCAGCGCGAAACGCGACGAAGCCTGGTACGTTTCTTGAGCAAAAATCGCTAACGGACGCAGGTTAATCCCGTAAGCCGTTTCGAGACTGTCCAGATTGCCGTACTTAATCGCGTTAAAAAGAACCGCCGCGATACAAGCCGGCGATCCGGCTGCGGCCCCCATCCATAACACGTCATGATTGCCCCATTGAATATCAACGGCGTGATGGTCCATCAGACGTTCGATAATAATATCCGGACGCTGGCCGCGATCGAAGAGGTCGCCGACGATATGAAGATGATCGACGATCAGGCGTTTAATGACGGTCGCGATTGCGACAATCATGTCCTCGGCGCTGCCGATTTCGATAATCGTCTGAATAATTTGTTCGTAGTATTCCTCGCGCTGGGTATCTTCCGCGTTGATAAGCTCGTTGATAATAAACGCGTATTCCGGCGGGATCGCGCGGCGGACTTTTCGCCGCGAATACTTGAGGGATACGAGATGGCAGACTTCGATCAGCTGATGGAGCGTGACGAGGTACCATTCGCCGATATTCTCGATACCGTTATCCTTGAGTTCTTTTAATTTCTCTTCCGGATAATAGATGAGCGTCGATAGCTGAGCGCGCTCGGTCGAGGTTAATACTTTTCCGTAAAGCTTATCAACCTTCTGCCGGATTTCTCCCGAGGCGTTGTTCAAAATATGAATAAAAGCCTCATACTCGCCGTGAAGATCCGACATGAAATGTTCGGTGCCTTTCGGGAGCTGACGCAGCGCCTCATAGTTAATGATTTCGGTCGCCGCGGATTGGATCGTCGGATATTTTTCGGCTAAGAGTTCGAGATATTTTCTTTCTGCAAATCTTTTTTCCTGATTCATGAGGTTAATTCCCCTTCGTTTCTTTAATTCACGACGACGAAAAATTCGTCGTTAGTGTTGATTTTACCCCCGGAATCTCTATAAATATGGAAACGTAGTATGGACGAATATCCGGACCATGAAAGTTTCCGGCAAGAGATTCCGCCTGAATATGATATTTATCCAAAAAAAACATCGATAACAATATGACAAAAAAGATGAGGTTTATACTTTTCGGTTACAGCAAGTATCAGTATAATGAAATCACCTTTGGTCAAAGAACTATTTTAAGGAGTCAATAATGCAAAAGAAAATTATGGTAGTTTTGTCGTTGATGCTCGTATTAGTTATGGCGAGCGCCGTTTCCGCTCAGGAAACGTTTAAAATCGGATATCTCTGCAACAACTTTAACGATACGTTCCAAACCGTTATCGAAGGTTACGCAAAAGCTTTAGCCGAAAAGGAAGGCGTCGAATACGTTTATGCCGACGGCGGCGAAGATATCCTGAAACAGCAGGATCAGATCCACGCTTTTATCGCTGAGGGCGTCGACGCGTTAATCGTCGTTCCGATCGATACCAGCGCCGTTGAACCGATTATCGAAGCCGCGGCGGCGGCAAAGATCCCGCTCATATTCGTCAACCGCAACCCGTTCGCCGATCTTGAGCCGGAGGAATACCCGGAAAATACCTATTACGTCGGTTCGGAAGAAAAGGACGCAGGTAAATTCCAGGCGGAGTACGCGCTCGAACTCCTCGGCGAAAAAGACGAGATCGGATACGCGATCCTCGTCGGGATTCTCTCGAACCAGGGCGCTATCGCCCGAACGCAAGGCAATAAGGACGCGCTCGAAACGTTCAAGAATTATAAACTCCTCGCGGAACTAAACGGCGACTGGCAGCGCGATCAGGGAATGACGATCACTGAGAACTGGCTGACCGCTTACGGAGATGAACTAAAACTGATCTTCGCCAATAATGACGAAATGGCGTTAGGCGCGGTCGAAGCGACCGAAGCCGCCGGACGCGAAGATATCGTGATCATGGGCGTCGACCTGATCTCCGACGCAAAACAGGCAATTATTGACGGACGTTTAGACGCATCCGTGATGCAGGATGGAAAAGGACAGGGCGAAGGCGCGATGATGGTCGCGTTGGCGGCGCTCCGCGGCGAAGAGCCGGATCCGTATACGAAAGTTCCCTTCGTGTTAGCGACGCCGGAAAATATTGCCGACTTCGAATAGCGGATGTTCTTTTCAATTTGCTAACCACTTGTTTGGAAGAGGAGGACTTCTGCGAGGGTTTTCCTCTTTCTTCCTATAATCGCGAGAAGGCGAGAAAGGAAAAACGGCATGAATGAAACTCCGTTGCTGACCATGAAAGGAATCGTCAAGCGTTTCCCCGGCGTGAACGCGTTGAAAAACGTTTCGCTCGAAATCGCGCGTGGCGAAGTTCATGCGCTTTTGGGCGAAAACGGCGCGGGAAAATCGACTTTGATGAAATGCCTCCTCGGAATTTATCAGCCGGACGGCGGCGAAATCATTTTCGACGGGGAACATCTCGAACATACGACGACGGCGAACGCGCTGAAAAAGGGAATTTCAATGATCCATCAGGAATTGTCCCCGGTTCTCCACCGTCCGATCATGGAGAATATTTGGCTCGGACGGGAACCGATCAATCGGTTCGGTCTCGTTGACCACGCGAAAATGGCGGAGATGAGCCGTGAAGTTTTGAATCGAATCGATTTCGATATCGACCCCTCGATTCATATGTCGGAATTGACCGTTGCGAAGATGCAGATGGTCGAAATCGCGAAGGCGATCTCGTATGACGCTAAGCTGATCATCATGGATGAGCCCTCATCGGCGCTGACGGAACATGAGCAAAAGCAGCTTTTCAAAATTATCAATCGCGTCCGCGCCGAAGGAACGTCAATTGTCTACATATCGCACCGTTTGAACGAAATCATGGAAATCGCCGATCGCGCGACCGTCCTGCGCGACGGCGAATACATCGGCACGCGCCGGATTGAAGACCTGACGATGGACGATATGATTACCATGATGATCGGACGCGAATTATCCGATCTCTATCCGAAAGTCGAAAACGAGATCGGCGAACCCGTGCTTGAAGTCCGCGGATTAAGTCATGAAAAATACTTTAAAGACGTATCCTTTACGCTCCACAGCGGCGAAATCCTCGGTATCGCCGGGCTCGTCGGGGCGGGACGGACCGAAGTTGTCGAAACGATTTTCGGAATTCGCCCGAAAATAGCGGGTGAAATTCGGATTCATGGGGAAAAAGTCGAGATCCATCAGCCGACCGACGCGATTAATCATCGCATGGCGTTCTTGACGGAAGACCGGCGCCAAAACGGGATTTACGGCCCGTTGCCGATTCATGTCAACGTGGCGATTTCGAGCTACGATGAGTTCCTGAATCGTCTGGGACTGATCGATCAGAAAGAAGTTGCCCGCGGTTGCGACGATTTTGTCGACAAGATGCAAATTAAAACGCCATCCCTGAACACGAAAATCGAAAACCTGAGCGGCGGCAACCAACAGAAAGTTCTCCTGGCCCGTTGGTTGATGACGCAGCCGGAAATTCTTTTCCTCGACGAGCCGACGCGCGGAATCGATATCGGCGCGAAAGCCGAGATTTATAAATTAATGACGTTGCTGGCGAAGGAAGGAAAAAGTATTCTGATGGTCTCGTCGGAGATGCCCGAGGTCCTGGGGATGAGCGATCGGATCCTCGTTATGCACGAAGGGAAAGTTACCGGAATTCTTGACAATACGCCGGATCTTACCCAGGATACGATTCTCCGGTACGCTACCGGAACGGTAACCCAGCCCGGCGTCTGACGCCGTATTTTATAACGAAAGAGATTCACATGAAACCGCAACAATTAACGCTCAAAACGATTCTCAATAAATACGGTATCACGATCGTATTATTGGCGATGATTTTGTTCCTGTCAATCCTGAAACCGAATTTCCGAACCTGGAATAACCTGTTGAATATTCTGACTCAGGCATCCATTTATGGGATTCTGTCGCTTGGGATGACGTTCGTGATTATTTCGAAAGGGATCGATCTTTCCGTCGGTTCGATCGTCGCGCTGTCGGCGGTCGTCGCCGCTTCTTTAGGCCAGGCCGCCAACGCCGCGAATAAAGTCTATCCGAATCTCGGCGCGCTTCCGATAATTGTCCCGATTGCCGCGGCGTTATTGATCGGAACGCTTTGCGGCGCGATTAATGGATCGCTCGTCGCTTATACCGGAATTCCGGCCTTTATCGCGACGCTGGGGATGACGACGATTGCGCGCGGCGCGACATACTTATATACGAATGGGAAGCCGATCAGCACGCTGATTCCCGATTTTAAATTCATCGGGCAAGGACGTTTTCTGGGCGTACCGATGCCGGGCTGGATTTATATCGTTATGATCCTGATCACCTGGACGCTTCTCTCCCAGACTCGCTTCGGGAAACGCACTTACGCTATCGGCGGGAATATCAACGCGGCGCAGGTTTCCGGCGTCAACGTTAAAGGCACGCTGGTAGCAGTTTATACGCTGATGGGCGTTCTCTGCGGCGTGGCCGCGATCGTCTCGACCGGGCGGATGGTTTCCGCTCAACCGGGTTTAGCGACCGGGTACGAACTAACCGCGATCGCTTCGACGACGATCGGAGGAACGAGCCATTCCGGCGGGATCGGAACGATCGGCGGCGCCGTGATCGGCGCGCTGGTTCTCTCGGTCATGCGCAACGGGATGACACTGATGGGCGTTCATTCCTATTGGCAGCAGATTGTCGAAGGTCTGGTCATTATCCTGTCGGTTATCTTCGATATGCGGAAGAACGCGCGCAAGAGTTGATTCGGCGTTTAAGGTAATAAGCGAAAATAGCGCGGCTTTTTTCATCGCTGCGCTATTTTATTTCTTTTCCTGATTCGGCCTTTTTATCAAAAACTTCTCCTTACGAAGCAGATCGAGGATTGCCGTACGCGACGGTTCCGTAAACTTTCCCAACAATTTTCTTGCGATCCGCGGCGCCATCGGCCCCCGTTCGTCGTTCTCCATCATCAGACGGATCGTATACGACGTTTCAACAGGCGACCGCGCCAATAAATTCTCGGTTAATTCGAGCAATTCCGGCTGCAACGTTGTCGACCTGTTTCGCAGCAGCGACTCCAACAGCGTAAATACCGCCGGAAGATTTTGAAATTCGGTGAATTCGACCAGGTAGATCAGGACTTCAATTCCTAACGCCTGGTCGCCGGTATTCGACGACGCGACCCAAAGACGCGCCTGATCCAATAATCTTTCCGCGTCCGTACGCCGAACAAGGCTGCCAGCGTTACGAATAAATACGCGCAGCTCCGCCGTTTCGTGACGTTGACGCGCCCAGTCCTCGATTCGTAAAAAAACGGCGTCACTATACAAAATCGGCGCCAGACCCAGAATTCTTGCCGCGATCGTCCGAACTTCAAGCGTTTCTGAGTTCATCAGTCTGTCGCTCAGATTTAACGCCGCTTCCGGCTGGTCCGCGACCGTTCGGAAAAGCGCGACTTCCAATTCGCGTAAAACGATCAAAGGAACGCTGAGCTCGCCCGTTTTAGCCGTTTGGAGGATGGCGGCGCCTGCGGGGTTCCGGCTAGTCCGATATTTATCGAATAATTCATACAGCGCTTTTTCAAACGCAGCCGGATCGGTAAAATTCCACATTAGCGCGTTGATTTCTTTTCGGAGTTGAAGTAAGTTTACGGCTGCCATGATTCGCTCGTGATTAAGCCTTTTTCATCTTTCATTCTACCGTAAAGCGACATCATGGCTGTCGGTTTACGATAGGCAATATCTCAAAACCAGGATAAGAAGAGGCTGTCACGTTTTAGCACTTGTGACAGCCTCTACATCCTTCAACACATCTTGAACTGAAAAAAAATTAATAAGCTTTCGAAAAATATATCCTGCGATCCGTCTCTTTTCCGCAGACGACGCAAGCGCCTTTCTGACTGCGATCCTGATCGAACGGCTGGCAGCGGCTCGTCGCTTTCGTTTCTTCCTTTATTTTCGCTTCGCAGTCGGCGCAGCCGCACCAGAAAGCGTTCGCCCAACCGGATTCGACGACCTGTTTCAGCTCGTCGTAAGACGATACGTCATGAATATTCGCGTCCCGGAAATCAGTCGCGCGTTTCAATAGCGCCGCCTGAATTGTATCGAGAAGATCCTGAACCTGCCCGGCTAACTGATCCTGGGACAGGATAGATTTTCCGGCACGTCCCGGGATATCGCGCCGCGCCGCCATAACGGAATTCTTTTCGACGTCCTTCGGCCCAATTTCGAGCCGAAGCGGAACGCCGCGCAGTTCCCATTCATGATACTTGAAACCCGGCGTGATTTCGGTTCGGTCGTCGACCTTAACTCTGAAGCCGCTTAATTGTTTGCGGACGCATTCAACCGCCTCCATGACCTTCGAACGTTCTTCTTCATTCTTATAAATCGGAACGATAACGACCTGATACGGCGCCAAACGCGGCGGAAGAATCAGCCCGTTATCGTCGCCGTGCGTCATGATAATCGCGCCGACGAATCGCGTCGAGACGCCCCAAGACGTCGTCCAACAGTATTGAAGGGTATTGTTCTGGTCAAGATATTTGATATCGAAGGCTTTAGCGAAATTCTGACCCAAATTATGGCTCGTTCCCGCCTGAAGCGCTTTCGTATCGCCCATCATAGCTTCAATCGAGTAAGTATTGACCGCGCCGGCGAATTTCTCCGACTCGGATTTAATGCCCTTGATAATCGGAACGGCCGCTTCATTAATCGCGAAGTCAGCGTAGACGTCGAGCATGCGCAGCGTTTCCTCCTGCGCTTCCTCAGCCGTCGCGTGCGCCGTATGGCCTTCCTGCCAGAAAAATTCCAGCGTCCGCAAGAATAACCGCGTCCGCATCTCCCAACGGACAACATTCGCCCACTGGTTAATCAGGACCGGCAGGTCGCGATAGCTTTTAATCCATTTAGCGTACATATGGCCGATGATCGTTTCTGACGTCGGACGAATGACGAGCGGCTCATCCAGCTCCTGTCCGCCGCCGACGGTAACGACCGCTAACTCAGGCGAAAACCCTTCGACATGTTCTTTCTCTTTTTCAAAGAAGCTCTTCGGAATCAGCATCGGGAAAGCAGCGTTGACATGCCCGGTTTCCTTGAAGCGCCGATCCAATTGCGATTGCATATTTTCCCACAGCGCCCAGCCGTACGGTTTGACGACCATACAGCCGCGAACCGGCGAATAATCGGCCAGATCGGCGCGCAGAACAACCTGGTTATACCATTCGGAGAAGTTTTCTTTTTGCGAGGTCAGTTTTTCGTCAGCCATTTTTATATTCGTTCCATTTCTTTATTTTTCAGCGGCCAAAATGTCCAACGCCGCCTGCGCGGATTCGCGCTGTGCTTCGTGATATTCCGGATCGATGACCATGACGCGCAGATGCGCCAGGCAGTCGCGCTGTTCCGCTTCCGATACCGAACGGTACGACGAACAGATCTTGTCTTGATCGCGGGATAAGATGTCGTTCCAAAATTGTTCCAACCAGTCGTTCGCTTCCGTCATTTCGTCTTAGCTCGTTTCATGCATTGCGCAGATTCGCAATCATTTTACCATTGTTTCGATTCCGATCGCCCGACGGCGGGTTCAAGGCCTGATAGGGGGGATCAGCGCGGGGAGAGCCGTTCAGGTACGGTCCGTCATTCGCTGTTTGGAAAAATTATCCGATCGCGTTCCGCGTCCCGACATACATTAAATGATGACTGTATGTGAAGTATTGTTCTTTTTCACATAACCGCAGCGAAATCTCCAAATATTTTTGCCGGACTTCCTCGGATGCCGATTCAATATCGGGCAGCGCGACGCCCGCAACGCCTTCCTGTCCAAAGAGCGCAAGCTTGCTGAAACCGAGTTCCGCAAAAAACGTCTCGATATCCGAAGCCGGAACGAAGACCGCGTCTGTAAACGCCCGTCCGGCCCACGCCCGTCCGGCTTCCAAACAGTCAAAATAGTCTAATGCTGTTTCATGAATAATTTCCGACGGGCAGTTCGCCAGGTAATAATTCAGCCCTGCTGGGAGCGAAATAAACGACGCGAAAAGAACGCCGTCCTTTTCCAGATATTTCGCGGCTTCGCGGACGCATTTTCCTCGATCGTCTTCGCTGAACAGGTGATACAGCGGTCCCATTAACAGGATCGAATCGAAACGGCCCAGCGATAATTTCGACAATTCCCTGGCGTCGCAGGCAAACGCGTCTATTTGGAGCCCCAGTTCCGCGGCTTTTTCTTTCGCGAGATTAACGCATTTTTCGCTTAAATCAACCAACGTTACGTCATACCCCAACGCCGCCAGATACAGAGAGTACCGCCCCGGGCCTCCGCCGATATCCAGAATCCGGCGTCCCTTCAGGTACTTCCGTAAATAACGCTTGGTTATTTCGAATTCAAAGCGAAATCCCGCCAACCGATTCCATTCCCGTTCCGAATTCTCGTCGTATGATATTCTGACGATATCCGCTTCGCTCATTTCAGACTTCTCTTTTCGGCAACGCCCCTGCGCGAGACAGCTTTGCCGAAGAATTCCGCTTCCATACCGTTTGAATAAACTTCTGAAATTATAATGTTCGGTTTTCCCTGACGGATTCGGTATACAGCATCGTGATTCTTCCCGGCATCATGACGCTCAGGACAATTTTCCATCCGTTCCGCGTCAGAAACGCTTCGTATTCTTCCTTTGTCCACTGATATTGAAAGTCAATCCCGACGGCTTTCAGGAATGACGACCAAAGACGGCTTCCCCAACCTTGTCCATGATGAATAAAATTCGGCGCGATCAGAATTCCGCCCGGACGCAAAACGCGGTCGATTTCTTCCAACGCTTTTTCCGAGTTCGGTATAACATGCAGCGCGTTCGCGATCAGAACAACGTCAAACGACGCGTCTTCGTACGGCAAATCCGTCGCGTCGGCAACCTCAAACGTCAGATTCGGGGGGAGGTCGCCTTTCCGCGCTTCTCGAATCATCCCCTCTGCGGAATCGGTCGCGATCATCTTTTCCGTTTCCGCAGCGACGCGTTTCGCCAGCAAACCAGGCCCGGTCGCTATCTCCAAAACAATTTTCCCGCGGATCACCTCCGGAACGCGCTCGTACATGAACCGGTAGACGTTTACATCCCCGCGCATCAATAACCTATACAGCCGCGCGTAACGGTCCCAAATATTTTTTTTCATCAACATTCCCCCCATTTTTTCACATATTTTCCGTTGAAGCGTTCAAGCTTATCTAAATCCGCGCCGCTGTTCCGATCAAACGACCCAAATCGGATTCGAAATCAAAACCGGCAGCGGCGGCAGACCCGGGACAAGCGAACGCAGCGTCTCCACGCGGACAAAACCGGACGCATCAAGCGGAAAATCGAGCCGTGCCGAGCCGTCGTTATCCGCGGTCAGCGCGTCAATCGTTTCCGTCGCGGTTACGATCCTGACGATATCGCCCGCGCGCAGCCTTTCCAGCGAAAGACGAACTGTCAGATTCCCGTTCCAAACGGCACAGCCGCCGATCCTTGCGTCTCCAACGCTGAAATCTACCGTCGGACCGGAAGGCTCGAACGTGATAAATCCGGCGCCGTTTCGGATTGCCGTCAACAGATCCTGTCTGCCGCGCGATTCAGCGTAAACGCCGACCGTCGGCCCGCCGAGGAAGCGGAATATCGCATCGCGGTGATAATCGCTCCCGCCCCATGCCGGAATACGATCACCTGCGCAGAGCAGCTGATGCCATAATGCGATCGCCCGCTGATTCGCCGTCCGCATCGGTCCGTTCCAGACTTCGAGATAGTCGTACGGAAGCGCGCTCAGGCCGAACTTGAACGGGACATTTTCATCAAACGGATGATTAATTCCGATCAGGAGTCCCGCCGCTTTCGCCGCGCGGAATCTTTCATGGACTTCCGCTTCCGTATTCACCGCAAAACCGACTTCAAAATCGCGCTCCGCGCCCAGAAAATTAGCATGACCGGAAAAATGGGTCCATTCTACGCCGGGCAGCAACGTCACGCCGTCCGTCTCAAACGCCGTCAGTTCCAACCGGCTGACGGTTTGGTTATGATCCGTGATCGCGACAAAATCGAGTCCGTTTCGTTTGGCTTTAAGCGCTAATTCCGCCGCGGTATGGACCCCGTCCGAAGCAAGCGTATGAACATGCAGATCGCCAAGAAAAAGCCGCCGCGACTTTAAATCGAACCGAACTGTATAAAGAACGTCGACGCCTTCGGGCTGAACCCGGTAAGCGCCGACAAGGATCCGGTATTCGCCGGGAACGATCGCGACGCGGCGATATCCGGGCGTAGATTCCGTTTCGCTGATCGAAAAAGCGTTTTTATCAGAGCCTGACGCTCCGAGCTGACATCCATCCGGCCCGATCAAGCCGAGATCAATGATATTGCGCTCGGTTCTGGAATCGAAAGTTCCGTTCGCGGTTGAAACCGGATCGAATTCAAAACGCGGATAACGGTACTCGACCGTCAGACGCTCGACATCCGCCGGAACTTGAAACGGGACTGTAAAATACGTTCCCGTCTGATTCGCGTCAATCCTGAGCGGGATTTCAAGCGTATTGCCAGTCCGTTCAGTCATTCGGTTTACCCAACGCTTCTCTCAGGAACCAGGCGATTTGTCGGTTCCAAAAATACCAGTCATGCGCGCCGTCGCTTTCATGATAGGTTATCGGAACGTTCAGCCCGGCGCAGGTCTCGCGGAAAATCACGCTTAAAGGATAGAGATCGTCCTGTTTCCCACAACTGACGTAAAGGTCCGGGAGCGCCGTTTCGCCGGAAGCGCGCGTTTTAGCCGCGTCTTCAAGCCAACGAATTGGGTCATGACACCCGCCGACGAGACCGGATAGACCGCCGAAAAGCGCTTCAAATTCAGGCATGCGCGGATCGTTCGAAAAGTTCTCAAGAATTCGAGCCGAAAGAACCCCGGAAAGGCTGCATGCGGCGGCATATTTCTCCGGACGCGTCAGCGCGGCTTTGAACGCGCCGTACCCGCCCATCGAGCTGCCGGCGATCAGCGTCCTTTCACGCCGCGGCTCAATTCGAAAAACGTCGCGAAGGTAAGCCGGTAATTCTTCGGTCAGATAAGTAAAGGTTTTCGGTCCGTCAGGGCGATCGATATAAAAACTGCGCGCGGCAGAGGGCATGACGACCACCAAGTCATACGCCTGGGCCAGGACTTCGATCATGGTATAACGCTGCCACGCCCCGGCGTCTTCGCTTAATCCATGCAACAGGTAGAGGACTTTCCGATCGCAGATCGGGACGCCGCGCGTCTCGCCCGGTTCGGGAACGACGATCGTCAGCGGCGTATTCACGCCGAGACTTTCAGGTTTATGGTCAATTCGAATTAAAGCCATGATTATCTCTCCACTGAATCTTCGCTCCGGACGGACGGAAAATCGACCGTAAGCGAAAAAGCAAAACTAATCGCCATTAACAACGCCGGAAAGGCGGTCAAAAGAAATCGAGACGCTTCGTCCGGACGCGAGCCCGGATTCAACCCGCTTTCAAAACCGAACAAATGAAAAACGATCAGGAACGCGGCGCTGGTGAAAAGGCCGCTGAGCCGATTCATAAAGCCCAGCGCGTTCGAAATAATCCCTTCTCGGCGAACGTGATAACGCGCCTGGTCCTCGTCCATGACTTTCGCCCCGATCAAATCCATCGTCGTAATCACGCCGGCGAATCCGAACCCGACAAGCGCGCTGGCAGCCGCCGCGGCTCGCAACGTATTCGCGAAAAAAAGCGGGAGATAGGCGGCGGATAAGAGCCCGAGCGAGCCGCGCCATACCGGCACCAGCCCGAAACGCTTAACCAGCCGCGCCCAAATCGCAACGCCGGCGATCGCGACGACCAGTACCGACGCGAAAAGGACTGTCGACTGGGAATCGTCGAGTTTCAAAGTATATTTCACAAAGAACGGCAACGCGGCTAAAACGAGCGCCATCGCCGCGCTATAAAAGGCGTTCGCGATTCCGGCCAGCCAAAATTTCCGATTTCTAAATAAATCGCCGAGACTTTTCAGGACCCTCGGCTTTTCGTCGTCTTCCCGGACCGCGTTTTCCCGCGCCGTCAGCGCCATATAAAGAATAACGGCCGCGCCGGCGGCTCCGTAAAGCGCAGCGGTATTCGTGAATCCGATTTTACCGGTAACCAGCGGCGTCAGCGCGATCGAAATGATCATCGCAACCAGCTGGAACGCCTGGCGCATCGCGTTCGTAACGGCGCGAGCGGCGTCTCCCTGAAATAATTCCGGGAAGAGCGCGCCGTAATTAGCGTTAATAACCGAGTCGATCGTCCCCGTCAGGGTATAAAAAACTAAGGCATACAGAAACATCCCGCCGCGTTGAATTCCGCCCGGGAACGCGAAGAAGGCGACCAAACTCAAACCGAGCAGCGGCGCAGCGATGACAAGCCATGGCCGACGTCTCCCCCAACGCGTCCGCGTCCGATCGGAAAGGATCCCGTATATCGGGTTGTCGACCGCGTCGATAAACGTATAAATCAATAAAATCGCGGACCAATCCCGAAAACTCAACCCCAAGCGATCGACGTAATAAATTGTCGCGTACGTTTTCAGCATGTTGATCGGGATCGACGTCCCGAACATTCCGACGGCATAATTAAAAGATTCGAAGCGATTTTTGATCATTCCTGCCTCCACGAATATAATTTATTATACATGAACCAGACGATAGAAAACGGACAGAAAAATGGCACAGAAGATTCATATCATTTTTAAAACGCATTTGGATGTCGGATTCACCGACTACGCGGCGTCGATTCGGAAACGGTATTTCGATCACTTTATTCCAGCCGCGTTAGCTCTGGCGCGGCGACGGCGCGAAGCGAACGATCCGAACCGCTTTATCTGGACGACCGGGTCCTGGCTGATTTTCGAATACCTGGAAAACGCGGACGCCAGTGCGCGTGCGGAAATGGAAACCGCGATTCTCGCCGGAGATATCGCTTGGCACGCGCTGCCATTCACGACGCATTCCGAGCTGATGGACGCCGATCTTTTCCGAACCGGTTTATCTCTTTCGCGGCGGCTCGACGAACGTTTCGGGAGGCGGACGATCGCGGCGAAATTTACCGACGTTCCGGGTCATACGCGTGGAATTTTGCCGCTGATGGCGGAGTTCGGGATTGAGTTTCTCCAGATCGGCGTCAATCCCGGTTCGACGGTTCCGTCCGTCCCGCCGCTTTTCCGCTGGCGCGATCCAAACGGGGCGGAAATTGTGACGCTCTACGAAAGCGGGTACGGAAACGCTTTCCCGACGCCGAACGGAAAAGAAGCGCTGTACTTCGGTCATTCTTCCGATAATCTCGGTCCGCCGGACGATCGCGGCGTCGACGAGATTTACGCGGCCGTCCGCAGCAGGTTCCCCGGCGCGGAAGCGGCGGCGTCGACGCTGGATCGTTTCGCCGCCGCGATCCTTCCTTTCCGCAAAACGCTCCCGGTCGTGACAGCGGAAATCGGCGACAGCTGGATCCATGGCGTCGGAAGCGATCCGCTTAAGGTTACGCAGTTCCGCGAACTGCTGCGGCTGCGGAAAAAGTGGCGGGAGGGCGGCAAGACGGAATTCGCGGAGGAAATCGACCGGTTCGAGCGCGGGCTGCTGATGATCCCGGAGCATACCTGGGGGATGGACGAGAAAACGTTCTTAGCCGACTATGATCATTACGACGCCGAATCGTTTCGCGCGGCGCGGACGACCGAAAAGTTCCGTAAATTTGAGGCGTCCTGGGCGGAACAGCGCGCCTATATCCCCGCTGCCGTCAGTTTCCTGCGAGGGACGCCTTATCATGACGAAGCCGAACGCGCGTTAACCGCTCTCGCGCCGAAAAAATTTGATCCGCAAGGCTGGAAACCGTTCGACGCCGCGCGGGAAAAAGATCTTTCGGGCGCGACCGTTCGACTTGATCCCGATTCTGGAGAGATTTCGGCGTATTCGCTCAAAGAAAACGGAACGGTTCTCTGCGGCATGGGGAACAAGATCGGGCAAATCGCCTATCAGACGTTTTCCGCCGCCGACTACGAGCGTTTCCTGGATCAATATATTCTTCCTTCCGAACGCGTAAAAAGCTGGTCGAGCGACGATTTCGCGAAACCGGGCATGGGAAAAACCGGCGCGTCGTCACGCTTCTGGTTCCCGCGCGTCGTTTCCGCTTGGGAACGCGATCGCGAAATTTTATTCCTGCTCACAGGAGATCCCGAATCCGTCCGGGAGTACGGCTGCCCGCGCGAATTTACGCTGCGCTGGACGTTTTCCGCTTCCGGAACCGAGATCGATGTCGAATTGCAGTGGTTCGGGAAACAGGCCTGCCGCCTGCCGGAAGCGACCTGGATCGGGATCAATCCGGTCGGAGCGGGCGACGGCGTTTGGACGTTCGATAAACTGGGAGGACGGATCAATCCGTTGGATGTGATCGAAAATGGGAATCGCCATCTTCATGCGGTTGGGACAGGCGTAGAATACCGGGACGCGCGGAAACGGATCGAAATTGAAACGCTCGACGCGCCGCTCGTTGCTCCGGGGGAGCCGTCGCTGCTGAATTTTACGAATGAAACGCCGGATCTGTCGAAAGGCGTCCATTTTAATCTGCATAATAATATCTGGGGAACGAATTTCCCGATGTGGATCGAAGATGATTGCCGTTTCCGGTTTCGAATCCGCCTCGAAGCGGCGAAAGAGACCCTATAACCGACCGGCGGTAACGCCCTGACATCTGATAGAATGAGACTGAATTATGACAGGTTCGCGCGGATTCTGGTTTTTCGTTGTTATCCTGATCGGGTTTGGTATCGGGCTGTATTTTGCGTGGATGGTTTACCCGCTGCGCATCGTCGATTCGACTTATCATGACCTTCGCCAGGATTACAAAACGGATTATGTCCTGATGGTTGCGGAAGTTTATCATAAAGACCGAAAGCGTTTTGACGCGATTATCCGGCTCGATCGGCTTGACGAGGAATCGACCGAAGCGACGATCAAACGCGCGATCGAAAACGCCGAAAAATTAGGCTACCCGGAATCCGACGTTGATATGCTTTATGCGCTGAACGCGGTCATCAGCGGCCAAACCGAAGACAATTTACGTCCGGACGAAGTTTATATCGATTTCAACCCGCTTCAATCGACCTCGACGCCGACCGCAGAACCGGCGCCAATTATCGAGATCGGCGAAGCGGCTCCGGAACCGTCCGACGCCTTGCCGACGCCGATCGCTCCGACAGTTGACAATCCGTTCCTGGAAGCCCCCGCCGCGGATCCGACCGACGCGCCGGCAATCGATAATCCGTTTCTGAATCCGAACGGGGTGCCGTCGGGAAGCGAACCGTTCCTGACGCAGGGCGAAGTATACAGAACGCCGACAGGCGAACCGTTTTCATGGGATTAACGAAATATGAGCATGGTTAAATCGGGACGCGGAAGCAAACTTTATTTATTAACCGGATTGACGATCGGCTTTATCCTGGCGTATATCGCCAGCTGCACTGTGCTTCCGCTCGAATATTACGATATCAATCCCGCCTCGCTGCATCGCGATTTAAAGAAAGATTATTTCGTCCTGATCGCCGACGCTTTTTCCTCAAACGCCGATATCGGACGAGCGGCGGCGCGCGTTAACGCGCTTCTGGAAAAGCCGGATATCAACGATTTGCGCATCCTGCAATTTGAAATTGAATCGGACAGCCGCTATTTTTCTTCCGCCGAATCCGTCCGCGATTTGGTCAATCATCTCGACGTATACCTGCAGACAATCGGCGGCGAACCGTTGAACCCGGCGCTCCCGCCCGCGTCCGGCGCGCCGGTTGAAGTTTTTCCGACCGACGCTCCCGAAAGCGACTTCATGATCGGGATTCCGGACGGCGGATAAGCCGGGATTTCCGGCCGGATCGTTAGAATCCGACGGAACAGGTATAATAGGAAAGGCGAACAATTCAGGCGACGAAAACGCGGAATCGCCTCCGTCGGAAACCAGAATCAACGAAGCCGTCAGGCTTCAAAATCAACCACCCGAAAGTTTGAGGAATAGACATGATCCAAGATATCCTTAATGACGCTGAAGGAAGAATGAAAGGCGCTTTATCTGTCCTGAAAACCGACTTGGAAGGGATTCGGACCGGGCGCGCGACGCCGGCGCTGGTAGAACGGCTTGAAATCGATTATTACGGGGCGGCGACGCCGTTTAATCAGGTTTCGACGATCAGTATTCCGGACGCGCGAACGATCCTGATCCGCCCGTTCGACGCTTCGATGATCCGCGCGATGGAAAAGGTTATCCAATCCTCGGATCTGGGGCTGACCCCGAGCAACGACGGGAAATCGATTCGCCTGATGCTCCCGCCATTAACGGAGCAGCGGCGTAAAGATTTAATGAAAATCGTCAACACCCGACTGGAAGAAGCGCGCGTAGCGATTCGGAACGTCCGCCGGGACGCGGTTCGGGACATGAAGGACGCCGAGAAAGAAAAGCTCGTTTCCGAAGACGATCTCAAGAAAGGCGAAGATAAGCTTCAGAAGCTGACCGACAAGATGGTTGCCGAAGTCGAAGCGATCGGGAAGAAAAAAGAAGTCGAAATCATGGAAGTCTAAGGACGAATCATGACTGAAACTGGGCTAAACCTGCCTCCGGAACGAATTCCGCGTCATATCGCGATTATCATGGACGGGAACGGCAGATGGGCGAAGAAACGCGGCCTTCCGCGCTTTTTCGGTCATCGGCAGGGAACGGAAAATCTGCGCCGGATTATCAAGGCTTGCGTAACCTTCGGGGTTCAGTACTTAACGATTTACGCCTTTTCGACCGAAAACTGGGGTCGTCCGCAGGAGGAGCTTTCCGGTTTGATGCAATTGTTCCATGAGGCGTTCGCGAACGAAATCGGCGAATTGATCCGGGAAGGCGTAAAAATTCAGCATATCGGCCAGCGGGAAGGAATGGGCGCCGAGCTGCTCGAAAAAATCGATCAGGCCGTCGAACGTTCAAAAGACAACCGGCGTCTGATCCTGTCCGTCGGGCTGAATTACGGCGGTCGGAACGAAATTATGCACGCGGTTCGTAAGATCGTCGCGGCGGGCGTCCCCGCGGAGACGATTACGGAAGAAACGATCTCCGCAAACCTTTTTACCGCGGGAACGCCGGATCCCGATTTAGTTATTCGGACGAGCGGCGAATACCGCGTTTCGAACTTCCTGATTTGGCAGAGCGCCTATGCGGAATGGGACTTCCCGGAAACGCTTTGGCCTGATTTCGGCGCGGAAGAGTTGCGCGCATCGATTGAACGTTACGCGAAAAGAGATCGCCGCTTTGGAAAATTATCCGAAAATAATCCGTAATTTAACAAACCTGCAACAGCGGATCATCACCTCTGTAATCCTGATTCCGGCGCTTTGCGCCGTCGTTTATATCGGCGGAGCGTTATTTTTAGTCGTCGCAACTGTTGTCCTCGCGCTCGGGGCATGGGAGTTTAATCACCTTTATCTTCATAATCCCGCCAATCGAACCTCGACGATTTTCATGGTGGCGATGGTCGTAATTATGTGCCTCTGCCGTTATTTCTTCGGATTTTACTGGAGCTGGCGGCTTTTTTCGTTATGTTTTATGCTCTCGATGGTTTACAGCGTTTCATCGTTCGAACGCGGAAACGACGCGGCTGCGATCGGGTTCGCGACGCTGGTAACCGGAGTCGTTTATCTCGGCTGGCTCGGGTCCTATCTGATCGCGCTGCGTCAGCTCGATCAGGGTCTCGTTTGGGTCGTCTTTACGCTGTTTATCACGTTTTCGGCCGATATCGGCGCGTTTTTTTTCGGGCGTTTGTTCGGCCATCATCACATGTTCACGCGTGTCAGCCCGAAAAAAACCTGGGAAGGATATTTCGGGGGAATCGTTTTCGCGGTCGGGATCGCGTTCCTCGGCCACAGGTTCGTTCCCGCCGTTTCACAGCTAATGACGCGGAATATAACGCTGCTGTTCGCGACGGCCGTATCTGTGATCTGTCCGTTCGGCGACTTTGGCGAAAGCATGTTGAAACGCTCGTTCGCCGTTAAGGATTCTTCGAACCTGATCCCCGGGCACGGCGGCATCTTAGACCGGCTCGATTCAATCCTGTTTTCGATGCCGATCGCTTTCTGGTTTTACGAAATCGTTAATTCTCGGATATCACAACCGTAATCGAACCGTTCGCCGCCATAGCGTTGACGTTGACCTGATATTCGCTCGAGACAGCGACGAGATCTCCATTCGGATAGATTTGTGTCCCGTTTCGAACATAGTTCTCCGGATAAACAACGTTGGCCCCGACCGGTACGGTAAAAAACGCGGAAACGCCGCGCGGAATAAAAACGCGCATGTCCCCGTTTTGACAATCTAAAAAAACGCCTCCTTCCGCCTGGTACGGTAAGAGTACGTCAATTTTCCCGCTTGACGACGTAATCGACGCCGAACTCAGCGCTAATCGCGAAAGATTGATCAGTTGATATCCGTTTTCCATCGTCGTTTCCAACGTCAGCGGTAAATTTTCGTTAACTTTTATTTCCCAGACGGCATCGGTCTGCTGCGCCTGACCGAATTCGAGCTTCCCCGAACTGTTTTTTTCGCCGACAAGCGCATAAGAAGCGACCGCGCCGGAATCGTCGCTTTCTTCGACGAACGTTTCCCCGGCGGAAACTTTTATCGATCCGGCGAGCGCGATATCCTCGTTTAAGGCATCTCCCCGCAAATCAAGCTTTCCGCTCGGCGCACGTACCGTCAATTTTGCGGCTTGCTGATCCGGATAGGCATAGGAAACCGTATTCCGTCCGCCGGAAACGGAAAAACCGGTAGAAAAATTTCCCGCCGTCAGCGTTTTCGGCAGCGTCACATTCGGCAGCGTCAAGATACCGTTCGTGACCAGAATCGCGATCAGGATCGCGCCGCCGACAAAAACGAACGATACGATCGCGCCGACGACCTGCGAACGGAGAAAGATATCGATCCCGTAAGCGATCAGCAATAACGGCCAAAAACGAATAAACAGCGCCCGCAACGGCTCAACGTCCGCGCCGCCGAAATTCAGTACCAACAAAATCCCGCCGAGAAGCGTCAGCACGGATCCGCTGATAAATCTTTTTTGCAGGACAAGGAAATCGATACCCGCGGCGACGACCAATATCGCCCACGCCCGGTTCAGAAAGTCCTGGTTCGGAACGCCAGCGAATCCGGACGCGTACAGCTGAAGAATTCCGCCGGCAATTATCAATCCGATCGGGAACGTGTTCCGGTTCGGCCGCTGGACGGGCGGGTAAAGGTTATTCGGGTCGCTAATCATATCGTCAAGCGTGCAATTACTATGCCTGTAAAAAAGAACGGCTTAATACCTTTTTTCGCGACCGGATATCAGTTTTTTCGGCAGACAAACGCCAGCGTCAGCCCCAGACCGGAGGCAATAATCAGCGCCCATGCGACAGGAACTTTAAACCGATCCAAACGCCCGCAGAGCGAATTGACGAACCCGCCCGGCGGCGGAACCGGCGTCCTGCCGTGAAGTTCGTTTTTATTCCGGGGCGTTTCCCCCGGATCAAGCGTATAGGTAGGACGCGGAGTCCGCGTCGGCGGGATCGGCGTACTCGTTACCGTCGGCGTAACCGTATCGGTAAAGCGCGGACGAATCAAAATCAAATCAGCTTCATAAATAAGCGGATTTTCCAAGTCTAAATTATTCAGCAGCGCAATCTCGTTCCATCCGGATTCGTAAGCATAGGCGATTTCGGACAGCGTTTGCCCTTTTTGGACGATATGCGCGATCGAACCGTCAGAAGCCGGCGTCGACGTGATAACCGGATTTTCGGCCGGCGGAAGCTCTAAAGCGCCGAATTCCTCGATCGGAACTGGCGTCGCGTTATCGATCGTCGGGAGCGGCGTATACGTCAGCGCGCCGTTGGCGAGCTTTCCGGTCACGAGCGCGATAAAGCGGCGGTTATTGATAACGACCGTCGCGACCCCGGCATGAAGATAATCGGCGCTCAAGAGTTTCGCGCGTTCGCTGACGCTTGAAAACCAGATCTTATCGATGACGTAATCGGTCGGCGTCGTCTTCCAGACCATCGCCGAATTCTGCCGGACCGCGAACGACGCTCCGCCGGCGTATTTATATTCCTGAGCTAAGGTTTTCAGCGTCCGATTATCTTTCGTCCGTTCGCTAAGTTTATTTGAGCGCGCGAACCAGGCCGCCTGATCCTTTGCGACCTGCTGGAGCGCGGGATCCGGGATTAACGCCGGACGATCATATTTTTCGCGCAGCAGATTAATTTCGCTCAGCAGTTTTTCGACATAAGCTTCGTTTTCGCGAAGTTCAAGTTCGGCGGCAGTTAGCTCGCGTGTCGGCGTAACGGAAGGAACGCGCGTAGCGGTATGCGCCGGATTCGCGGTTATCGACGGGATTTCCGTTTCTCCATCCGCACGAACGAACGAGCGATCAGCGATAAGAAAGAAGAAGGCGAATGAAAAAACGACCAGAATCCGACGCGCGTTCATGTCCTATCGTTCACGCAGGAACCCAAAAATCCAAGTAAAGAGCAGCCCAAGGCCGCATAACACTACCAGAGCGAAACCTAAATAACGCGCTTCCGGCTCGTCAAAAAAAGAAATATATTGGATAATCGGCCCCGGCGTAGGCGTTAGCGTTATTGTCGGCGTTGGAGAGTCGAGCGGCGGCAGCGTTGCGGTTATCGTCGACGTCGCGCGCGGAGTATTCGTCGCCGGCGGCGGCGTCACGGTCGGCGTCAGCGTATCGGAAACCGGCGTTCCGCCGTAAAGAATAAGAATCCGTTGTCCGGCGGTGACCGAAGTATCTTCCTCGCTCATGTTGTTCATCGCCTGAATTTGGGCGATAGTCGTGCCGTAGTTGATCGCGATCGTCCAAAGCGTCTCGTTGGCTTGAACGATATGATAAATGGAACCGTCAGGCTGCGCCGTGCTGGTCGCGAACTCGCCCGGTTGAACCGGCGCGGCCAAAATATCTATTTCCGCGTCGCCGGCGTTTAAATTAGCCCCGACCTGCGATTGCGGTTGAGACGGGTTCGTCGAAATTTTCGGAACGTTGAGTCCCGTATCGGCGCCTTGACTGTTGACGAGGAGCGTATAATAGGGGACTTCGTTCGCGGATAAAGCGTAACCCGCGCCGACGGTTCCGGAATCGAGTCCGATCATGGTATAAAGATGGAGTTCGTCGGTCCACATAGTGGTGACGCAATACGCCGCCGTGACGCCCGCCCCGCCGCATACGTTTTCCGAACGCGCCGGGATTTGCGATCCGTCGGCGCGATTGTGCGTCGTCTGTTGGATCGAAGCCTGGTATTCGCTGTGAGCCTGCGCGGCGGCGTTTAAACCGCCGTCAACCGTATACGGCTCCAGGCCGTTCTGAGTCCGCAGCGCGTTTACGGCTTGAATCAAGTCGTTCGCGCTTTGAGCTTCAGCCGGGTAGAGAACCGCGGAAAAAAAGACGACGGGCAGGAAGCAGAAAACGCTGACAATATGAAAAAAGATCGAATTCCGATTCTTCATAAAAGAAAATTATACCTGAATTCTGCCGGCGACCGGAAATGGAGTCGGCGGTAGCGGCCGCATGAAGTTTTTATAATCGGATCAAGAACCGATCCACTTTCCATAGCGCGGGTAGATTTCCTCCTCGTGCCATGCGCTTAATTTTTTCATGTCCGCAGCCAGCTGCGTTACGTTCAACGCGTCGATCAGCTCTGTCAGCAGCTTTTTTCCCCGGTCGGCTATCTCCTGACGATGTTCGGCGCTTTCGATTCGTTCTGTCGGCATATGGTCGGTGACTTCGCCAAAATAGTGACCGATCGCTTCCGATCCGTACGCCAGCTTCTTTAGGTTCCTGATATACGGATCAGCGCTGTTGGGAATAAGATCCGACCAGTCGCCGACTTCCAACGTTAATGGAACGTCGTTCAATCGACCAAGAATGTCATATGCACCGATGATCAGATCGGAGAAAACATCCTTTCCTGACTTTATCGCAGTCATGAACTCAGAATTCGTAAAAAATGATGTCAGCGCGTCAATATACAGCAGAGAGCAGCGTCTTTTGTCGAAGAAATCACGAATAACAGGCGCTATGGTCATGTTTGCCGGTCCGTGCAGACTGATATAGATTTGCCGGCGAAACCCCTGCCGAAGCAGGCTGTCGGCAATCGCGTATAGATAGTCGATACCGTCGCGGACGCTGATCTGAACCGTGCCGCGTCCGATGACGGTTGCACCGGCATAAAAATAAGGCAAATTATGCAAAATCAGACCATCAACCCGATCCGCGATCAAACTGGCCGCTCCTTCGGCAACCGCTGTTTCCGCGTCAAGAGGCAGTCCGCCATGGAGTTCGGTAACGCCGACAGGAACGACAATCAGATCGTTCCGGCTCAAGTAATTCTCAACTTCGCAATTAACCATTTTCGATAAAAAACGTGTTCGCATATTGTCCCCTGCTTTGCAAATAATATGGATCAGAATCGAAGACCGATTGCGATTTTTTCCACAACCGGTCTTCTTGAATGATAATAAAGATTTGTCTTCAGGCCGGAAAGACGAATTTATTCGTCTCTATCGCTAAGGAGCGCGGACGTTCCCGTCTCCGATCTCGCGGAAATTCCAGCTTCAACCATTTCCGCACGGGTTTCGTCAGTAATATTCCAGATAAATTTCAAGGCTAACCATTGGATTACGGCGCCGACGATCGGCGCTCCGAAATACCAGTTTCGGATCCCGCGCAGAACTTCCGTTGTTTGTCGGACCGCCTCTGCGCCCGGCGTGACGATTTGGTATCCGATCCACCCCAAAATCGCGGCGGATATCGCCATTCCGACAGCCTGCCCAATCCGACGGCAGAAATTGAAAGTTCCGTAAATCGACCCTTCTGTCCGTTTATTGAGGATGAATTCGTTATAATCGATGACCTCCCCAACTAATCCCCATTGCAGCAGAATCGCAATTCCGATAAATGATGTCCCGAGCGCGTTTTTGCTGATAATCGTCAGCCATAAATTATCCGCGAAGAAATACGGGATGATCAGGAATACCAGCCCAAGCGTTACGGAACCGAGAATCGTTCGAATCGTTCCGAATCGTTTGACGAACCCAGGAATGATCAGCAGACTGATAAACGCCAATCCCATACCGATAAAATTCGCCAATGCCATCATTGACAGAGCGCTCAAATTTTCGCGGAAATAATAAACTCCAATTCCATTAACGACCGATTGGTACATCATTGCCGCGGCGCCCGATATCGAGACGGCAAGGAACGGGCGGTTCTTCTTAAAAACTTCGACAATATCTGTGAATTTAACTTCTGCTTCGGCGGCGACGGCTTTCGGTTTGATGCGCTCTTCGGTCCATTTATAGGAAAAGAAGCAGCAAATTAATCCGACGATCGCGCAGGCTACAATCGAAATCGAATAGCTTAACTGCGGCGTAGCGCGCATTTTATCCAGGAGAATCGGAAAAACCATCATCGGGATTAGATTGCCAAGGATGGATCCGAGGCCGCGCGCGGAGGATAATTTGGAATGTTCTTCCTCGGTATTTCCCATCGCGCTGAGCAGCGAACCGTAGGGAATATTGAAAATCGTATAACTGGCTTCATATAATAAATATGTTACGTACGCCCAAACCAGCTTTCCCATAACGGGCAAACCCGCTGGAATAGATAACATCAGTACGGCCGTAATCGCGAGCAGCGGCGTCGCCCGCAGCAGCCAAGGCCGAAATTTATCGCCGACGCCTCGATGCTTAGCATATAATTTATCCATGATCCCGCCCATAAGCGGGTCATTAATAGCGTCCCATATCTTAATCAGCAGGAATAGCGTCGCGACATGTCCCGGCTTCAACCCAGCGACATCCGTATAATATGGCAACAGATAGGCTCCCATAACCGCAAAAGTCATACAGCCGCCGAAATCCCCCAATAAATATCCAAGCAAATGCCTGGCGGATAACGGTTTCGTCACTTTTTTATATCCTGTTCCTGTATTCATCTATGTTCTCCTATGTTTGATAATTTAAGATACGCCACATATAATAACTTTAAACCCGCACGGAAAAAAAAGGGGGGGGGTATTTCAGGTTGTTTCAAAAAATCTGCTTTTGCGAAATTATTTCAACTATACTGAAATTATAGCGCCAAACGGGGAAATAAGGCAAGCCGGGAAACAGACGAATTCCCTGCGCAACGGAAACCTGCTGCGCGAGGCAAACCGCACGATAACAGCTTGCTGATCATCTTTGACTTTACGCCCCGGAATTGGGAAAGGCCCTGCTTAAGATTAATTTCTTGACTCAGGGGGATCTTGCGGAAAATCGGCAACCCGTTTTTGCAACTCCCGCCGAACTTGATTCGGCGATTTCCCCATGCGCTTTTTGAATACAGCGTTAAAATATTGCGGCGTCTCAAAACCGGTTTTTTTTGAGATCTGCTCAATCGAGATCCTCGTCGTCCGAAGCAGATTAACCGCCTCAAAAACGCGTTTGTCGTTGACCGCCTGCATAATGCTTTTCCCTGATTCGAGCTTGTATTTTTTCATCAGATAATTCGGATGCAGGTACAGCGCGTTCGAAATTTGAGTGATCGTCAGCTTATGCATGAAATTTTCCTGAATAAAACGGTTAACCCGATCGGTCAATGAAATTTGTTTCTTAGCGCTTTTACGGAAAAGGGGATCGCTGTAAGTCGTAACGGTCAGTTTCTGAAGCTTGATCAGCTCGTCAAAAGTCGCGACTTTGGTCAGCCGCGACGCTAACTCGACAAACAGCGTTTCAGCTTCTTCCGGATCGAATCCGCCTCGAACCGAGGCTTCGGAAAGATCGAGGAAAAAACGAAGCGACAGATCCTTAAGTTCGTCGACGCTTCGCCAGCCGGCAAAAAAACCGCGGTTCAAACCGCTGAAAAAATTGTCTTTTTGAATCATGCGTTGGATCGTCGCCTGGTCGCCCGTTTCGACCGCTTTCAGGATCAGCTGACGCGTATCCGCCGTATTTTTCAGTATCGCGTAAAGCGGAAAATGATCGGGCGCGAGATCATGAAGGTTAAATTCATTCCGAATTTTCCCGCCGTCACTTTCCATATCAAGCCTTTTTGTTCACGCCGGTCACGAGACCGTAGAATTGCGGCAGCGGTTCGCATTTTTCCGATTCGATTCGAACCGCGCTAAGCAGGTTCGTTACCGCACGGTTGAATTTCTCTTCGCTGTTGGCGTGAATCATAAATAAGGGCGCGCCTTTTTCGACGAAGCCGCCGACTTTTTGATGAACGAGAATCCCGACGCGATGATCGATTGAATCGGATTTTTTAACGCGTCCGGCGTCGAGCGAAACGGACGTTTCGCCAACGATCCGCGCATTTATTTCATGAACGTATCCGTCCCGATCCGCCAATACTTCGCGGACGATCGGCGCACGCGGGAATTTTTCGGGATGATCGAGATAGGCGCTGTCGCCTCCCTGGATCTCGACCAATTTCTTCAGACTCTCGAAGGCCGCGCCGGAAGCGAGCACCGCTTTGACCTGGGTCACCGCGTCGTTCCGATCTTTCGCCGCGCCCGCCATCTCAAGAAGAATTGCCGACGATTCGACACAATGTTCGTAGATGTCGACCGGGACAGGTTCGTCTTTCAGAAACGCGATCACTTCCTTGACTTCAAGAATATTCCCGACCGCCGATCCGAGCGGCTGGTTCATGTCGGTTAATTCGGCGTAGACTTTGCGTCCGACGTGATCTCCGATCGCGACCATGACTTCCGCCAGATGCCGGGCTTTTTCGATCGTGTCCATAAACGCGCCGACGCCGACCTTAACATCGAGCAGGATTGTCTGTGTACCGGCGGCGATCTTTTTACTCATGATCGACGACGCGATCAGCGGCAGCGCAGGAACGGTTCCGGTTACGTCCCGCAGCGCGTAAAGCATTCCGTCCGCCGGCGCTAAATCAGCGGATTGGCCGGAAAGAACGGTATGATAGCGCTTAAGTTGAGCCAAAAACGCTTCCTTACTCAGGTCCAGTTTTATATTCGGGACAGACTCCAGCTTATCGATTGTTCCGCCGCTGAACCCTAAGCCGCGGCCCGACATTTTCGCAACCGGCACTCCGCAAGCCGTCACGATCGGTTGAACGATCAGCGTCGTTTTGTCGCCGACGCCGCCGGTTGAATGTTTATCGACGGCGGTATCGACAATTCCGGTCAGCGAAATGATTTCGCCCGAATGAGCGATCGCCATTGTTAAATCGGCGGTTTCGCGATCTGTCATCCCGCGGCAAAGAACCGCCATCAGGAACGCGGACGCCTGGTAATCGGGGATACGTCCGTCCGTATAACCATGAATAAAATCGTTTATTTCAGCCGTCGTAAGTTCTTTCCCGTCGCGTTTCTTGATAATCGTATCGACAACATTCATAACGTCCGCCTTTCCATATTTTTTACTTTTCGTAAATAAGGTACCAGATATTCGCGTTGAACCCGCGCGGATCTACCGTAATTCCCTGGCGCGTAATCGTCGGGACGGAATCCGTACAGATCCATTCATACGGCGTCTCGGGACCGGTTACCGCAACCGGCAGCGCCAAGCCTTCATTTTCCGCCTTGGAACATTCGCTGACCATTGCTTGAGATGGCTGCGTCAAAAGCTTCATTTTTGTTAAACAGTAGGTGGAAGCGGTTACGTCGCAAGCGTAAACCTGCCCGTCCATGCAGCGCCAGACGATCGAATGCGCCGCGCCGTCGCTTTCCGAGACGCCGATCATGTTCGTAACGGTTTTCCTAACGGCCGCAGGCGGTTTTTCGCCGACGTATTCAATTCCCGGACTGTCGATCGTATAAACCGCTTCGCAGTAACGCCATGGACTGTCAAAGGTCGTCCCGGCCGGAATCGGCGTCGCGTCAGGGTTGGGAAAATCCGCGCCGCTGTCGACGAAACCCGGCGCGCCGTCGTCGATCGGCGCCGATACAGTTTCGCTCGACGACGCAAGAGTTGGCTCGGCCGGCGATTTGACCGGAATATTCGTCAGGCAGCCGTTCAGCAGGACCGGCAGGATAAACCAAGGGAGGATTCGATTCTTTTTCATGCGCGTTCGGTTACCATCCGTTTTATATTCGAAGCGTTCGAGCTTTTCCACTTTAACTATTATACCGTAATTATAATGGTTCGAAGTTGACAATCCCGAAACAGTCTGCGTTCAAATTTCCTTAGTCAAGAGAAAAGATGATTCGGCAAAAGAAAGTATAGACAGTTGCTGAATTGACAACAAAAAAGGAAGTTCCTACAATGAGTTTGCCAAAACAAAAGGAGGGACTTCCTATGACAAATAATGTCAACATCAGAGTATAACCTTTGCGATCGAAAACGAAAAGGGGAGGGTTTTTAGCGAAGTCTTGCATGGCGAATCGGACGGCATATTATCCGGTTGTAAAAGGATACGGCAGGGCGATTGACTATACGGGCGAAGTCCGGCTGTCCGGAAACAAAAAACAGTTGGGAAATAAGCTGACGCTTGCCGCAGTCGACGTATCAACCTTTTGTAAAGATCGGAAAAGCATCCGCCCCGTTTTACAACTTTTTTAAGAATATAATCAGTCCAAAGGGCCTTCCTTACTTCCATGAAAATTTGAAACAGACATTAAAAAAACCGCGGACGAACGATAATCAGGTTGGCGGCTAGCTGAACGACGTAGACGGCGGCGCTGGCGGCCCACGCTAATTTCACCACGGCGCACCGTCTTCGTTCCGAAAGGCGTCCTGCCGCGTCCGCCGCCAATTCCGGCAAGGCGAAAACCGCGCCCATCAGCGGCAGCAGCGCCGGCAAGACGTATTGGGTTGATTTGACGGCAACGAAGAAGACGAGATACGCCGTAACTACGGCGCACCAGAAAAAGACCGCTTGAAACGTCAGCCGTTCACGTCCCATAACACAGCCCAGCAGCAGGGTCGCCCATAAGAACCAGAAACAGAACCGTTTAACATAATGATCCTCGAACGCCGGATACCAGGCGTCCCAACCCGGACGGTGGTCGTTACGCGGATCGTAATCGCCTTCATATCCGTGCGCCATTTCGCCCGACTTCTCGTTCATGATTTCAACCATGCGCGCGCGCGCGTCGGCGCGGAAAAGATACGGCGACGCCAGCGCGGCGGTCAGCGTCATAGCCGCGATAAAAATCAGCCCGACCGTCAGCGCCTTCTTCAAATCCAATATTCCCCTGATCAGCGAATAAATCAGGTAGAAGCCGATCGCGCCGACGAAGAAAAAACCGTAAAGCCGCGTCGCGATCGACAGTCCGCAGCATACCGCGGCGACGAAAAAGTTGCGTCCGAAACGATGACGGTCGCGCTGCAGGAAAAAGAGCGTCAGGCAGACGAACAGCAGATTCAAACCGTCCGGATGCCAGAAACCTTGATTATTCTGAAGCGATCCCGGCGCGAAAAGCAGGAAGAGCAGCGTCAACGCTGAAACGAGCGGACGGCGGAAACGCGTAAACAGGTAAACAATTATCCAGCAGGCCAGGACAAGCGGGACAACCGAAACGCCGATCCGCAACAACGGTAAATTGACGGCGACTTGTTCGGCGAAAGACTCACCGAACATCAGTCTCACCGGGGTCAGAACCAGCGTCGATACGGCGTAAAACGGGTAACCGTAGTGATAATCTTCGTAGATAAACAGATGGTACAGCGTCGCACCGAATGTATCGCCCGGCTTCATGACGTCCATCAGGATCGGATAAATAACATATTCGTCGCCGCCGTAACGCGCGAACGCGTCCATATCGCGCGTCCCGTTCAGATTTGACGGCAACAGGATAACCAAGTAAAGCGCGGAGATAACCAGCAGAATCGCCATCGTTTTTTTCTGAACCGGCGCGATCTCCGCCCAATGCGGGAAGACGCGATAATACGCGCGGAGATTTTGACGCGCGAATACGGCGCGATAGCCATGACGGATCAGGATAATCGCCGTCGCGAAAGCCAGCGCCAGCCAAACGAGCGCCGGGCGTAAATTAGCAGGGATGAAGAGCCAACTGAATAAAACACACCATAACGAAACGCACAGACCGCACCAAAGCAGCAGCAACGTCAAATAAAGACGTGCCCGACAGATCAGGAACGCATTCAACCGTCCCGCAATCGGGCGGGCAGCGCAAAAAGCGGCAGCAGCGCAAGCGGCGAAAAGAATCAGCAGCGCAAGCGCAAGCGCCAGCCGAAACGGGGAAAAACCGAGAAAAATCGCGGCGTCCGATTCCGACGGCGTCGCCAACGTCCAAACCGTCACGCCGAACGCCAGCGCCGATAAAATAATCAAACCGCTCCGCAGCGATCCGATCGGAAGAGATTCGGCTTGCGCCGCGATTTCGGAAGAGGCCTTTCCTGCGTTCATGCGTCGCTACAGCCCGGTTCCGACCGTTTCGCTCCCGCCAAGACATACCTCAAGCGAAAGAACCTCGCTCCCGCGTACGAACTCGACCAGAACCGTTTCTCCCGGCTGATAAGCGAAGAGCGCGTTATAAAACGATCCGTCGGCGTCGATCTTCCGAGCGCCGATTTTCGTCAGGATATCGCCGGCTTGAAGACCGGCCTGATCCGCCGGACCGCCGGGAATAACTTCGTAAATATACGTTCCATAATCGACCGGGAGCCGGTAACGGTACGCCAGGCGCGGCGTCAGGTCCTGCCACTGAATCCCCAGATAAGGGCGCTGAAAATCGCCGTTCGCGATAATCTGGTCGGCGATGAGCCGCGCCGTGTTGGCGGGAATCGCGAAACCGAGTCCTTCGGCGATGGCGGAACTCGCCCGCGAACCGCGAACGATCATGACGTTTATCCCGATTACTTTACCGTCTAAATTCATCAGCGGGCCGCCGGAATTTCCCTGATTAATCGCCGCGTCGGTTTGGATCAGGTTTTCCATGTAGTAACCTTCGTCCGTTTGAAGAAAGCGTCCCGTCGCCGAGACGACGCCGGTCGTAACCGTATTTTTAAAATTTCCGAGCGCGGAACCGATCGCGATAACCGTCTCGCCGGATTTAAGCGAATCGGAATCGCCGAGTTCGGCGACCGTCGGAACGGGACCGTCCATTTTCAGAACGGCCAAATCACTGAACTGGTCGCGGTTGATCAGCTCGGCGGGAAACGTTTCACCGTTCGCCAATTCGATCGTAAAAACGTCCGCGCCGTCTACGACATGGTTATTCGTCAGGATATACCCGTCCCGATGAATAATCACGCCTGACCCCATACTGGTCGAGCGGCCGCGAGGCTGAAAGAAGAATCCCCAATAGCCGTAACTCGACTCATCCGCCGGTTTTTCGGCCGTAATCGTTACGACCGCCGGCCCGACTTCTTCGACGACACGCGTAACTTCGCTTTCGACGCTGACTTCGCGAATTGTTTCTGCGGCGATCTCGACCGACGGGGCGGCGGCTATCTGCGTCTGAAGCGCGCGGACCTCGGCGCGCAGCTCGTCGATTTCCGCATTGTTTTGCGTTGAGCGCGGCTTTAGAGACTCATAAAATAAAAACCCGAGAACGATAACCAGCGTGTAAAAAATGAATTTTAAAAATCCGCCGAAACGGAAGCGCCGCGGTTTGAGCGGCTGCTGCGGCGGGGTATACGACGTATAAGTCATTCTTGAATCCTCATCTTTACTTTTTTGAACGGAACGGCGCGCGGATCAGGAGATACAGCGACAGCGCTGCCCAGGCCCAAGCACATTGTCCGGGTCCGTTCTTCCCGGTGCACGCGGCAATACGCCGCAGCGAGACGACGCGAGAGATCGGTTTTTCCGCCAGGAAACGCGCGCCGAGCGAACCGAAGAGCCGTTCCGGATCGCGGCCGCGCAACAACGCCGCCTGGTCCGCGGGGATTAAAACCCGCGCGTCCGCGCTGTACCAGCCGTCAGCCGTCCAAAGCTGAACGATCGAAGCGGCTAAAATCCGCTTTTCCGCTTCCCCAGCCGAATCGTCAAGGATCAACGCATATAAATCCCCGTCTTTCTCGATATAGGGATAACTCCGTTTATAAGAATCTCCGGGGAAAATAAGGACCAACTCCCGTCCGAAAAATTCTGGAAGCGCGTTCCGAACCGGGCCAAGGCCGGAAAGCCAGAGCCAGACCGAACCCGACGCCCTGAAAGACATGTAACTCTCTTTCAGCAGATTTAAAATTTTTTCGCCGCTCATCGTTCGCCTACTTCGTTTTCGTAAATTCAGGTGTCTTAAGCCGGGCGTAAATCGCAGACGTTCCGTCGGAGCCTTTGACTTCTTTCGTTTCGATGACGTCCGGATATGCCTGGATCATCAACGACAACTGCCTGTATCCGAAAGTACGCGAATCAAAACCGGGATCAAGCTGACGAAGATGATGCCCGAGCGTCCCTAAAAAAGCCCAGCCGTTATCGTTCGTCGCCAAATCAAACGCCGACCGCAGCAGCGGCAGCGGATCATTCGCAGCGCTGTCAAGATCAAAAGCCGCGTCAGGCGAACTCGCTGCCGGAAGCGCCGCGGACGACATTTGACTGCTCTTGGCGGAAGACCGTCGTTTGTGAACCCCATTGCCGCTGCCGGCGCTTGTCGACGTACGCAGCTGGTCGGCGGGGACAAGGTTCTCGGTATAGACGAAAACGTCGCAGGCGTTGACAAACGCGCGCGGGGTAGATTTCTTGCCGATCCCCATGACGAAAATTCCCTGTTCGCGGATCCGCGTTGCCAGGCGCGTATAATCGCTGTCGCTTGAAACGAGGCAGAAAGCGTCGACCGTTCCCGAATAAAAAATATCCATCGCGTCGATAATCATCGCCGAGTCGGTCGCGTTTTTACCGACCGTGTAACGAAATTGCTGAATCGGCTGAATCGCGTGGATTTGAAGCGTGTCTTTCCAGCCGCTCATATTCGCGGTCGTCCAGTCCCCGTAGATACGCCGAATCGTGATCATTCCGTATTTCGTCGTCTCCGCCAGAATTTTATCGATAAGAGACGGCTGCGCGTTGTCGCCGTCGATGAGCATGGCGATGCGTTGCGTCGGCGTCACGTCGGCGATATCTTTGATAGTGAAACTTGAGTTAATTAAGTCTGAATTCATTCCGTGAATTCCTTTCCGTTCTTGCCGCGGACCGATTCGATATTAAATCCGTCGTAATCATGATCCTTTTTTTATTATATTCGTTAACGCGCCGACTTTGGCGTAAAACGTAAATTTAAGCTTTCCTCACCTCTTGTTTCTTTTGAAAAAGTGCCTGCCGGATCGGTACAGCCTCAAAATCATCGTTTATTTTATAGCGACGATACGCGCGATTATCATTATTAAAATTCAACTCAGTTTTGAGTAACCGTCAGCCGGCAAAAACTTCATGAAAAACCAGGTTGTGAACGCTCATAGCGGAAAGGACGCAAAATATGAAATTGTTTATTGACAGCGGAGATCTGGCGAGAATCCGTGAGATCGCGGACGTTTACCCAATTCACGGAATCACGACCAACCCGAAAATCCTCGCGCGCATCGGAGAGGATCTGACGCTGCTGATGCCGAAGTATAGATCGCTCGCGGAGGAGAAAGACCTGCAAATCTTTTTCCAAGTCACCGCAAAACGCGCGGAGGAGATGGTATCCCAGGCAGAAAAACTGCGGCTGTATTTTGGAGATCGGCTGATCGTAAAAATCCCGGCAATCCGTGAAGGCTACAAAGCTGTGCGGCTGTGCGCCGAAAACAGTATTCCAACCGCGGTAACCGCGATCCATTCCATTCTGCAAGCGACGATCGCAGCGTCAGCCGGCGCGGCTTACGTCGCGCCGTATATCAGCCATATCGACAGCATCGGCGCAGACAGCGTCGCCTGCGTTGCCGGAATGATCAAAGCCTTTCAATTCAGCGGAACGAAGTGTGAAGTTCTCGGCGCAAGCTTCCGCACCGTCAATCAAGTCAAAGGATTGGAGCTGGCGGGTTGCCATGCGGCGACGATTTCGCCGGAATTGTTCGATTCTCTGATCGCACATCCGTCGACAGACGCTGCTATGGCGGGATTTGAACGGATTTGGACCGAGACCTACGGGACGAAAGAAATTACCGATTTTCTCCCGGGAAACCTCCGCTGATCCGGTTCGCTCAAAAACTGACTCAGGCGGCAAAATCATACAAGAAAGCGAAGGTCAGCGCCTTCGCTTTCTCAATAATCGCAATCCGAACCTCGGCTTAAAATATAGCCATCATCCGGAGAAAATAATCTCGCCTGACAATTTCTTCATACTTCCGAACCGCGGATCGATACCGGGCTAAACATCTTCCGAATCCTCGTCTTCCGAATCAAGCTCATCTTCACTTTCGGCAAGGTCCTCGGCATCAGATTCATCTATGTCCGCGTCAAGCGCTGCATCCAGCGCGTCCGGCTGCATCGTCATGTCCGCGAAGCTGCCTTCATCCGAATCATCCGAATCAGCCTGATATTCGTCATGATCGCTGGCGACCATCGAGACGATCTCCGCATCGGCCGCCAAACGGACGACGCGGACGCCGCGCGCAGCGCGGCCTTGAATCGGGATTTTCTCAACGCGCAGCCGGATAATATTCCCGCCGCTCGAAAGGAAGGTAACGTCTTCTTCGTCCTGAACGACGATCGCACTGACGATATGACCGTAAATATCCAACCCGCGCGGATTGGTAATTCGAATTCCGCCGGTACCGCGCCCGTGCGGCGTCAGCGTCGAAACGAGGACGCGTTTCCCGATCCCTTTCTCGCTGATAATCAGCAGCTTATCTTCCGGACGGCAGACAACCATCGAAACGACGCGGTCTCCTGCTCCAAGCTTCATCGCGCGCACGCCGGATCCGGTCCGACCCATCGCGCGGATCTTCTTTTCGCTGAAGCGCAGGCCTTTCCCGTTCCGGCTGACAATTACGACATCGTCGCTCCCGTCGGTAATCTTCGCCCAGTGAAGCTCGTCGCCTTTCTCCATTCCCATCGCGATAATTCCAGACGAACGGATATTCGCGAAACCTGAGAGCGGCGTCCGTTTGACCTTCCCATTCGCAGTCCCCATCAGTAAATATTTATTCGGCGCGAATTCTTGGACGCTGACCATTTCGGTAACTTTTTCGTCCGGTTCGAGATTAATAATATTGATCGCCGGCGTTCCTTTATCCGTGCGCCCGCCTTCCGCGATCCGGAAAACGTATTCAGCGTAAACTTTGCCGCGGTTGGTAAAAAAGAGCATCTTATCCAGCGTGTTGGCATGGACGAGTTTCAGCGCATGATCTTCTTCCTTCAACCCATGACCGGCAATACCCATCGCGCCGCGGTTATACGTCCTGTACGTGTCGGAGTTGACGCGCTTAATATAGCCGCGCTCCGTGAGCGAAACGAAAACGGAACGATCCTCGATCATGTCTAAATCGTCTAAAACTTCGCTCGCGTCCAGATCGATCGTCGTCCGCCGTTCGTCAGCGTACTTTTCGCGGATTTCGCGCGTTTCCGTTTCAACGATGCCCAGCTGAAGCTTCGGATCGGCTAAAACAGACTCGAGGTAGGCGATCGTTTTCCGTATCTCTTCGAGTTCGTCTTCGATTTTCTGCTGCTCAAGAGCGGATAAACGGCGCAGCTGAAGATCGAGGATCGCCTGCGCCTGAATATCGGTCAGATCGTAGCGGCTCATCAATTGCTCTTTCGCCGTCGGAGTATCTTTCGCGGCCCGGATCAGCGCGATTACGTCGTCGAGATTCGCCAGCGCGATCATCAATCCTTCGAGGATATGGGCCCGTTCGCGCGCTTTGCGCAGCTCAAACTCGCTGCGGCGGCGCACAATTTCGAGCCGATGTTCGATGAAAATCCGCAGCGCGCGCTTCAGCGAAAGCGTACGCGGCTGGTCGTTAACGAGCGCTAAATTAATGACGCCGAACGTCGATTGGAGCGGCGTATGCTTATACAGCAGGTTCAGCACCTGATTCGGCTGGCTGCCGCGTTTGAGTTCAATAACGATCCGCATTCCTTCGCGGTCGGATTCGTCACGCAGATCGGAGATCTGGTCGATTCGGCCCTCGCGCGCCGTCTGAGCGATACGTTCAATCAGCGTTGTTTTATTGACCTGGTACGGGATCTCGGTAATGATAATATCGTAACGATCGCTGCCGCGCGACTCCTCGATATGCGTCCGCCCGCGAACGACGATTTTTGCGCGTCCGGTCGAATACGCCTGAGCGATCGACTCCCGACCCATGATAATCCCGCCGGTCGGGAAATCGGGGCCCTTGACGAATTTCATCAGATCGTCGACGGAAACCTCGTCCAGATTGTCGTAATTCTGGATCATGTAAATGATCGCGTCCGTCAGCTCGCCTAAATTATGCGGCGGGACGTTCGTCGCCATCCCGACCGCGATTCCCGCCGATCCGTTCAGGAGCAGCAAAGGAATTTTCGTCGGCATGACGGTCGGCTCTTTCAGCGTTCCGTCAAAGTTATCGGTGAAATCAATCGTTTCCTTATCGATATCGGCGAGAATTTCTTCGGTAATTTTCTCCAGCTTGGCTTCGGTATAACGCATCGCGGCCGGCGAATCGCCATCGATCGAGCCGAAGTTCCCCTGCCCGTTGACCAAGGTATACCGCATCGAAAAATCCTGCGCCATACGCGCCATCGCGTCGTAAATCGAACTGTCGCCATGCGGATGATACTTTCCAAGGACTTCCCCGACGATACGTGCGGATTTCTTATGCGCGCCGCTGGCGCGAATCCCCATGTCGTGCATCGCGAACAGGATTCGTCGATGAACCGGTTTCAGACCGTCGCGCGCGTCCGGAAGCGCGCGTGAAACGATAACGCTCATCGCATAATCGAGATACGCTTCCCGCATCTGGCGATCGATATCGACTAACTGAATTTCATCTTTTTCCATAAAGTTTCGTGTGCCCAATTTCCTAAGTGTTAACAGATTAATTATACCATTCCATTCATGGCTTTCATTGTTCAGCTGAGGTAAGGGTCTGCGTTTCAAATTTCCTTGAAAAATATAAAAGTAAATGCACCCTTTGAGCGCAAAAAGGGAATGTCTAGTTGCAAAGATTAAATTAGATCATGCTTTTCATTTACGTCGATAATTTTCCAGGGAAATTCGGGAGAGGAACCTGCACGAACGATACAATAATCTAAAACTCTAAATTTTATCCGCTATAATCGATAATACACTATGAACTTCTTTCACTTTCATGGAAAACATCAGGGGAGATTATGAGTAAATATAAATATACTTGCATCGCAAAAATTTTATTGTTCTTTTATTTGTTCTGTTTCTTTATTACGTTTCCTGCGGAGGCAAACGACCTTAATATTTCGAATTCAAATTTAAAAGTTGGCGATTCTGTTCAATTCGGGACTTTTGAGCAGGACGGTATTTTTTATAATGGTGCCGAACCAATTGAATGGATTATTTTAGAAATAACTGAAGATGACATGTTATTAGTAAGCCGATACGGTTTAGATACAAAACCATTCTTTTTATCAGACTTCCGAGGTTTTGGATGGGAGGATAGTTTTGTTCGAACATGGCTGAATAATGGCTTTTATCAAGGCGCGTTTACCGATGATGAAAAAAATCAGATTGATGTCGTTCAATTAACAACTTCTGACGATTCGGGTGTTCTCCAAAACGGCGGAAATTCAACGTTTGACAAAGTTTTTTTGCTAAGCGTTGGCGAAGCGAACCTTTTCTTTAGGGATGATAATGATCGAAGATTAATTCCAACGCAGTATGCGATCGCCGAAGGGGCATTTGCAATTGACGGCTATTGCTATTGGTGGCTTCGCACGCATGGGAATCCAAAAGTCCAAGCAACATTAGTTTGTAATGAAGGCGACTATTGCGGCATTCACGCTTATCCATATCCTGATGAAAGTGTTGTTCGACCTTCGATTCGGGTAAAAATAAATTAAGAAATCTCAGCAACCGGATAACCTGCTTCAAATATTGCTGTGCAGTACGTTTTAATAATCATGGTTGAAAAATCATTTTCGGGGAATTATTTAGTCAAAAAGGGAGATCTACGCATGAAAGTCTTATTACTCAACGGATCGCCGCGCCTTAACGGCAACACCGCGGCCGCTTTAAACGAGATGATCCCGATTTTTCAGTCCGACGGGATCGAAACGGAGCTAATTCAGATCGGGAACCAAAATATCCGTGGATGTATTGCCTGTCGGGAATGCTTTGAGACCGGGAAATGCGTCTTCAATGACATCGTCAATGAAACGGCTCCGAAATTTCATGAAGCGGATGCGCTCGTCGCGGCAACGCCGGTTTATTACGGTTCCGCCAACGCGACGCTGATCGCTTTCCTGACGCGGCTTTTCTACAGCGCGCGCTTTGACAAAACGATGAAAATCGGCGCAAGCGTCGTCATCGCCCGCCGCGGCGGATTATCGGCGACGTTCGACGAAGTCAATAAATTTTTCACGATTTCAGGGATGCCGGTCGCGTCGAGCCAATACTGGAACAGCGTCCATGGCCGCGAACCCGGCAACGCGGCCGGAGACGAGGAAGGGCTGCAAACGATGCGCGTTCTGGCGCGGAATATGGGCTTCCTGATCAAGAGCGTCGCGCTCGGAAAAGAAAAATACGGATTGCCCGAAAAAGAGAGGCGGATCGCGACGGATTTTATCCGCTGAAAAGAAGAAACTGAAGCTTTCGTTTTTCCGAACGCAGGGTCGTTTTCGCGAAATTAAACGCAGCGTTTCTACAGGATCAAACAAAAAAAGCCGCTCCGAAGAGCGGCTCTTTCGTTTGATTTGAAAAATAATTGAAGACCGAGCTTACGCGGCGGGAACGACTTCGACAACGGCTCCGGCGCCTTCGAGTTTCGTCTTCGCGTCGTTCGCGACGTCTTTACCGACGGCGGTCAGAACCTTCGAACCGGCGGTTTCGGCCATCTGTTTCGCTTCGACGAGACCCAGGTTGGTCAGCGCGCGGACGACTTTAATCGTGTCGATCTTCTTCGGGCCGGCGTCTTTGATAACGACGTCGAATTCGGTCGGTTCTTCGACCGGGGCGGCGGCTTCAGCGGCGCCGGCGGCAACCGCGACGGCGGCAACCGGAGCGGCGGCGGAAACGCCCCATTTTTCTTCCAACGCTTTAACCAGATCGGCAGCTTCTAAAACGCTCAGCGCGCTCAATTCTTCAACTAATTTAGCAATGTCAGCCATTTTTTACTCCTAAATTTGTATTTCCATATCGATTCAATTCAATCGGAGATCGGGAATCCCGGATCCGATTCATCTCTTGAAATCAAGAGGCAATCTCGAACGCCAATTTACGCGGCGGCAGATTCCTGCGCGGTAACGTGCGCCTGAACAACAGCGGCGAGCGAGCGCGCCGGTTCGTTGACCGTACGGACGAGTTTCGAAGCAGGAGCCATAATCGTTCCCAGCAGCTTCGCGCGCATAACCGGAAGCGGCGGCAGGTCGGACAGCGCTTTAATGGATTTCGCGTCCAGGAACGCTTTATCCAGATATCCGCCCTTGATTTTGAACGCGTCGCTTTTCGCAACTTCGCTGACGACTTTCGCTAACGCGGCGGCGTCTTTGAACGCGAACCCGACTAAAGATGTCCCAACTTGGGTTGCATCGTTTACTTCATAACCGATTTCATCGATAACCTTCGTAAAGAGCGTATTCTTGACGACGTGAAGTTCGCCGCCAGCTTCGCGAGCCTTTTTGTGAATCTGATCGATTACCGGCATGTCCATCTTTGCGTATTCCAATACGAAGATCGCCTGGCACTTATCGAGCATTTCTCGATAGCCATTCATCATCGCACCCTTTTCAGATCGAGTAAAAGCCAAGGTTTAATTCCTCCTTCCCGTAAAGTTTCGACAAAAAAAGCGTCATAACCGGCAACCAAGGTTAAGACGCTTCCATCGCATCGCGAGAAACTTTGTCCATTCGCCTCGGCAGGATATTAAGCTCGATTGAGAGCACCGGCTGTCTTCAGAGAACGTATTCGATTATAACCGATTCCGTCAGGATTTAAGCGGAATCATGATTTTATTTATCTGCCGCGAATATAATTCCGCGGCAGCTCACACCAACGTTAGTTTAGTCGCTGTAAACGGGCATCGACTGAGCTTGACTCGCGTCAACGCGAACACCGGGGCCCATCGTTGAGGTCAACGTTACCTTGCGGACGTAAGCGCCTTTCGCGCCCGAGGGTTTCGCTTTCTTTACGGCGTCCATAAACGCCAGAAGGTTCTCATACAGCGCTTTTTCGCTGAAAGAAGCTTTTCCGATCGGAGCGTGAAGGTTCGCCGATTTATCGAGACGAAACTCGACGCGGCCGGCTTTCGCTTCATTAATGACGCGCGGTAAATCTTCAGCAGGAACAACCGTCCCGGCCTTCGGATTCGGCATCAATCCGCGCGGACCGAGAACCCGACCTAAACGGCCGGCTTTAGCCATCATGTCCGGCGTCGCGATCGCCACGTCAAAATCGGTAAAACCGTCCTGAATCTTCTTGATCCATTCTTCGCTGTCGGCAACGTAATCGGCGCCGCCTTCTTTCGCCAACGCCACGCCTTCGCCCTGCGCGAAAACGAGAACCCGGACCGTTTTTCCCAAGCCGTTCGGAAGAACGACGACGTCGCGAACCAGCTGGTCCGCCTGACGCGGGTCTAACGACGTGTTAATATGGATTTCGATCGTCGAGTCAAACTTGGTAATCGACGTTTCTTTCGCTAACGCGACCGCTTCGCGCGGGCTGTAATAAACGGAGCGATCAACTTTCTTCGCCGCGTCTTGAAATTTTTTTCCGTGTTTTGCCATGTTATCTCCTTGTGGTACGGACGAGGCACCGCCTCTCCCACTTTCCATTATTAGTCAACGATTTCAACGCCCATATTACGGACGGTACCTTCGATTTGGCGCATCGCGCCTTCGATATCAACCGCGTTCGTATCGTTAAACTTCGCTTCGGCGATTTCGCGGATCTGCGCTCGCGTAATTTTGCCTTCTTTTCCCTTGCTGGCTAAGCCGGAACCTTTCTCCATTCCAATGGCCTTCTTGATCAGGAAGGTTGTCGGCGGGGTTTTCAGGACGAACGTAAACGAACCGTCGGTAAAGACAGTAATTTCGGCCGGGACAACTTCGCCGACGCGGTTTTGCGTACGGGCGTTGTAGTCCTTGACGAACGCCATGATGTTAATCCCATGCGCGGCGAGAGCCGGACCGACCGGCGGCGCAGGATTTGCCTTGCCGGCGTTCAAATTAAGTTTGACGATTGCTTTAATCTTTTTTGCCATTCTATTCTCCTCGTGGTAATAACGGGCTGTCGCCCTTCCACATGATAATCAGAAGTTCGACGCCGAACTTCCTATCGATAAATATTTAGCACTTCTCAACCTGCAGGAAGTCGAGTTCAACCGGCGTTTCGCGTCCGAAGAAATTGACCATAACGCGGACTTTTGTCTTTTCCAAATCGATCTCTGCGATATTGCCGCGAAAATCGTTGAAAGGCCCGTCGATAATTCGAACCTTTTCGCCAAGTTTGAAATTGGCGTTGACGACAGGAGCCTGCGCTTCCATACGTTTAATAATGCTATTGACTTCTTCCTGCCGAAGCGGCGTCGGCTGATTCCCCATGCCGACGAATCCGGTCACGCCGGGCGTATTCCGAACGATAAACCAAGATTCCTCCGTCAGAATCATATTAACCAGCAGATATCCCGGGAAAATCAAGCGGTCGATCGTGACGCGTTTTCCATCTTTGACTTCGATCTCTTCCTGGGTCGGGACTACAATATCAAAGATAAATTCTTTCATGCCCATCGATTCGATCCTTTGGGACAAGTTTTTTCGAACTTTCTTTTCGTATCCCGAATAACAGTTAATTACAAACCAACCGCGTTCATGCGTGGCCTCGACTTGTTCGATTTCAGCCGAATCTTCTTTTCCCGCACGAGCCGGTTTCTTTGTCTTCCCGGTCTTTTTAGCGGCTTTCTCAGCCTCCTCAGCGCGCAGTTTCTCTTCTTTCGCGCTTTCAGCGCTTCGGAACGCTTCGCTTAACGGATCCGGCGCGTCATCCGAGGTCGCCAGATCGAATTCCTGTGATCCCATTTCTTTACTTCCTAACTGAGTTGACTAGCCGATAATCAATCCGAAGAATTCTGAGAAGACGAAATCAATAATACCCAAAAATGCCGCCATCGCAACGACGACGACCAGAACGATCTTTGTCATCTTGACCGCGTCCTCTTTCGTCGGCCAAGTCACGCGGCGCAATTCGCCGGTCGTTTCGTTCCACCATTTTTCCAATTTGGACGGTTTCTTTTTGGGCGTGTCTTTCTTAACGGCCGGTTTTACCGTTTTTTCGAGTTTCTTATCCGTAGCCATTTTTCCAATCTCCTTCTCGATCGAGAATCGGTATTCGGTTTTCAAGGAAATAAGCGCCGCTCTTTTGGAGCGGCGCCGCTTTCATGTTTAGCAGGTGAAGCAGGAATCGAACCCACAACCTCCTGTTTTGGAGACAGGCGCTCTGCCTAATTGAGCTATTCACCTAAGATATCCGGATCATCATCAGATCCGGATATTTGAAACCTACTTTATTTCGTTTCCCGGTGCGTCGTATGCTTCCGGCAGCGCGGGCAGAATTTACTGATTTCCATTCGGCCCGGATCGTTGCGGCGATTTTTTTCAGACGTATAATTCCGTTCCTTGCAATCTGTGCAAGCGAAAGTAATTACCGGTCGAATATCTTTACGTTTTGAAGCCATTTTACTTTCTCTTTCAATGCGGCTCGCTCACACAAGCAGCTTCTTTCTGATAAATTACGCGATAATTTCGGTAATAACGCCGGCGCCGACCGTCAAGCCGCCTTCGCGGATCGCGAATTTCGAACCCTGTTCGAGCGCGACCGGAAT
>DAOUFC010000052.1:0-93886 GCA_034430295.1 Flexilinea sp. | reverse complement strand
CGGACGAGTTCGAGCGCCTCTTTCCCGCTCATATGCTCGATTCGCAGCTCAAGCATGCACAGCACATTGAATTCGCGCTGAATTTCCGCTATTCGGCCTTCCGTATAATCGGGAGAATATTTTTCCGCGAGAAGCGTGATCGCCGCCAGCTTTTCCCCGTCGTCCTGAATTTCGCGGATCCGTCCAAAAGCGATCGCGCTGCGAAAATAGGTTGTAAATTCCGCCGGGACGATCTGATCCTGATCAATGACGCAAAACGAAGCCTTGCCGCAGCTGCGGACTGCGTCGATTTTGTGGCCCGATTTGGCGCAGTGGAAAAAGATTTTTCCGTTTACATAGCAATAACTCATCGGGACCGCGTACGGGTAACCTCCGTCGCCGAGGAGCGCCAGCGTTCCCGACGTTCCGCGTTCAAAAATCCGAATCGTTTCCATTTCGGATAGAAGCTGTTTTTTTCGTCGCATTTCGCGAAATATAATCCGCCTCCGTTCTATTATTGAACCGAATTAATATAAAAATAGCCAGCATACCGGCTATTCGTTCAAATGTTTAGATTTAGAGGCGACGACCGGATTTGAACCGGTGATAAGGGTTTTGCAGACCCGCGCCTTACCACTTGGCCACGTCGCCATGAACCGAACTGAGCGGGCAACGAGACTCGAACTCGTAACCTTCTCCTTGGCAAGGAGACGTTCTGCCAATTGAACTATGCCCGCGCGATTGATGTCGGCTCGCTTTCGAGCTGACTTTGAATATTATACATGGTTTCGAAAATCCGTCAAGCGCAGCGAAAAATGACCGCCTTTGCGCTTATTTCCGTGATTCGGCGCGCATCAGCGCCAGGATCTGCTCGAAATCGTCCTCAGGAGACGTTTTATTGGTTTTCTCATGTCCGCAGCGTTGGCAGCGATGGGTCAGGATGATCTCGCCGCGGCGCAGCTCAGCTCGAATCGGGGTCATCAGCCCGCCGCAGCCGGCCGCCCGGTCTCCCGGCGACAGGTCGACATGTTTCGAGTAAAGACAGATCGGACAGTGATTCGTATAACCGTTTCCGAAAACAGGCGCGCCGCAATTTTCGCACGTAAAATTTTCCGTTCTTCGAATAAACGTCATCGCGGTTCTTCCCGTCCGACCCGTCCGCTTTCGTTTTTATTCCGCGGCGCGTACCGCGGCGGCGAATTTCTCCGCGAAATCCGGTAACAGGTCAAAATCGGCCTGTTTCGGTTTCCCGTGGAATTGGTAATTTTCGACGACGTCCCAACGCTGTTCCGCGGCGAAGGTTTCGAACTGCTTTTTCGCCATGCTTCCCCAGCCGAACGAGCCGAAATATGCCGTTGTCCGGGTGACGACCTTCTTGACTTTCATCATGTGCAAAAAGCTGACCATTTCGGGGAAAAGCGATCCTTCGTATGTCGGCGCGCAAACGATGACGCCCTGATTTTTCCAGACCGAGCCGAGGATAACGCCGATATCCGCCTTGCGGACGTTGAACATCTCGACCGTCAGACCCGTATCCGCGACGGCCTGCTGGACGGATTCGGCGAACTCCGCCGTATTCCCGTACATCGTTCCGTAGACGACCGTTACGGCTTTCTCACGCTTTTTTTCGGCGTAATCGACCCACTGGCGATACAGCTCGATAATCCGCTCCGGGTTCTTGCGCCAGATCAGTCCATGCGACGGAGCGACGATCTCGATCGGAATTCCGGCCAGCTTATCGATCGCTTTTCGGGTATTTCCGCTGTACGCCGCGACGATATTCGCGTAATAGCGAAGCGTCTCGGCTTCAAATTTGGGAAGATCGGGACATTGGTCGTCAAAGACTACCCCGGGGAGCGCGCCGTAACCGCCGAACGCGTCGCAGGGAAAGAGGATTTTTTCTTCGACAAGGTACGTGACCATCGTCTCGGGCCAATGAACGAACGGGACAGCGGCGAATTTCAGCGTGAATTTCCCGATTTTCAGCTCTTCGCCGTCTTCGACGATTTGGAAATGATCCTTGATTTCGTAGAAGTTCCCGATGATTTCGGCGGCTTTTTTCGTTCCGAGATAAATAATATTCGGATTCGCTTCGCGCAGGTATAGCAGCGCGCCGGTATGATCCGGTTCAAGATGATTTAAGACGACGTAATCGATCTCGTTCAGCGGCGCGATTGATTTGATCATGTTGACGTACGGTTCGGTCAGCAATTCGCTCGACAGATCGATCAGGACTTTTTTTTCGTCCATGATTAAATAGCTGTTCAGCGAAACGCCGCAATCCTGAATCGTCCAAAGACCTTCGAACAGTTCGGATTCACGATCATTGACGCCGGCCCAATAAACGCCGGGGCGAATCATAATCGGTTTCATAACGATTTACTCCTGTTGTATTCTCCGCCGGAAGCGGAAAGACCTAATTTGAGTTGACGCTCGACGCTTCGTTCGAGCCGCGATAGCGCCCGGCGGGTTCGCGGGCGGAAGACAATATTAAATTTGATCGGCGCCCGAACTTTGGTTCGGGAACGGCACGCTTTCAGATAAGACGGCCGACCGTCCAAAATAACAACGAAGCCATTCCGATTGCCAAGCAGCTTGTTGCGACGGCCGATTGGCGGCGGCCGCGCAGTAACAGAACTCCCGCCGTCCCGGTCAGGATCAGGATCGCCGTTACGATCATCCATAGCCATTCGGCGGCGGCAAGCGGGAAATAGCTTATAAAACCCAGACCTAAAAATATGAAGAGAAACGTCAGCGAAGTAAAGAGGACGACCGTGAGGATAAACGCCAGCGCGCGTTCGTTTTCTTCCCGAATCGGAAAGCGCTTCAAAGTTCCCGGACGCAACTGGCGCAGCGTCAGGAACGCAACCGCTTCGATCAGGAGGATCAGGATAACGAGTCCCATTTTTTCCGCTTAGGCCCTTCCGAATTCGCCTCTTATAAACGCGTCGCAGAGATCGGTCAGCAGACATTTGCCGCAGGACGGTTTCCGCGCGGAGCAGGTATCACGACCCAACAGGATCAGATTTACATGCGCCGGGCCGTAGACGCGCGGATCAAAAAGACCCGCTAAGTAATCGTGCGCGGCGTCGACGTTCATCTTTACCGGACGCAGCCCTAACCGACCGCTGACGCGGTAGATATGCGTGTCGACCGGAAAAGCGGGCATCTTAAGGCAAAAGACCATGACGATCGAAGCCGTTTTTAAGCCGACGCCCTTAAATCTCGTCAGCCAGTTCCGCGCCTCGATCGGTTCCATCCCGCGCAGGAAGTTCAGATCCATATTGCCGCGCTCAGCGCTGATCGCTTTCAGGATGGCCTGGATACGGGGGCCTTTCTGATTGGCTAATCCTGCCGGCCGGATGCAGTCGATGACTGCTTCCGGGTCCGCGTCGCGGATTTCTTCAAAGGTCGGGAAGCGGCGGCGCAGGTTGGCGAAAGCGATATCGCGGTTCCGGTCGTTCGTATTTTGCGATAAAACGGTATTGACCAATTCGTCCAAAGCGGGAAGAATCGGCCAGGTTGGATCGCCGTATTTCGCGTACAAACGATCATAGATTATCCCCGCCTTGGCGCGCAGCGCGCTGTCCGGGTTCGGTTCGACGATCCGGGAATGATCCGGGGCGTCGTTCTCGCTCAGGGTTTTTCCGTTGCCATTCATTCGCTTCAATTATACCGTTATACAGTTTCAGGCGGGGAAAATGGGTTAGATACAATAAATTGATCGAAGACGCATAACGGGACCGGCGCGTTCGCGAGCGGATAGGCGGAATCGGGAACTTGGATAAAGTCGCGTTCAGGCGACGGAAATAACGGTAAACTTGTTACTCTCCGATTATAATTATTCCTGAATCAAGGTTCACAGTCGATATCCCGAGAGAGAAACGATTCGAATTATTCAATGGAGGAACAACATGAGTCTCAAGATTAAATTCGGTACCGATGGATGGCGCGCGCGGATCGCGGACGATTATACGTTCGAGAATTGCCGCCGCTGCGCGCAGGGTTTCGCGACTTATTTACTCAAACAAGGGAAAAAAGGCGAACGCGTTATTGTCGGATACGATAAACGGTTTCATTCCGAAAATTTCGCCGCGCTCTGCGCCGAGGTTCTCGCCGGGAACGGTTTTAAGGTCTTACTGACCGACGGAGCGACGCCGACGCCGGTTATTTCTTACGCGGTCGTCGACAAGAAGGCCGTCGGCGCGATCAATATAACCGCATCGCACAATCCGGCCACCGATAACGGGTTCAAGGTCCGCGACGCGAGCGGAGGCGCGATTGATCCCGACGGTCTGATCGAAATTGAAGCCGCGATTCCCGACGATATTTCCGGCGTCGTTTCTCTTCCGATTCAAGACGGTCTCGCGAACGGTTCGATCGAGTATTTCGACGCTTCCGTCAATTACATTGAACATCTCAAAGATCTAATTGATTTGCAGCCGATCCGCGACGCAGGACTGAAAGTCGTTGTCGATTCGATGTGGGGGAACGGCGGCGGCTGGTTCACGCGTTTACTCGGCGGCGGAAAAACCGAAATTATTGAGATTCATGATACGCGCAACCCGATTTATCCTGAAATGAAACGGCCGGAACCGATTCCTCCGAACGTGAACGTCGGTTTGGAGCGGACGGTCCGCGAGAGTGCGGACGTTTGTCTGATTATGGACGGAGATGCCGACCGCTGCGGAATGGGGACTGAAACGGGCGAATTCCTGAACCAGCTCCAGGTTATGGCGTTGCTGACGCTGTATATCCTCGAAGTTCGGAAAGAAACGGGCGCGATCGTCAAGACACTTTCGACGACGACGATGCTGAATAAATTGGCGGCTAAGTACAACTGTCCGCTCTTCGAAACCGGCGTCGGTTTTAAGTACGTCGCGCCTAAATTTACCGAAACGAACGCGATTATCGGCGGCGAGGAATCGGGCGGATATGCGTTTCGCGGAAACGTGCCCGAACGCGACGGGATTCTCGCGAATCTGTATTTCCTTGACTTCATAGTCAAAACCGGAAAGAAGCCGTCCGAGCTTTTAGCCTGGCTTTTCGAAATCGTCGGGGCGCATTATTACAAGCGCGTCGATACCATGTTCCAAGGGAACAGCGCCGATAAAATCGCGGCAATCAAAGCCAATTATCCGCAGACGCTCGGCGGGATTAAGGTTGTTAACGTCAATACTGCCGACGGTTTCAAATTTGAGATGGAAGACGGCGGCTGGATGCTGATTCGTTTTTCGGGAACGGAACCGATTATCCGCGTCTATACCGAAACGACGAATCCGAACGTCGTTGACGCAATTTTGGCGGACGGGCTGAAAACGGCCGGGATCGAGTAAGGACGATCGTCACGAACGATTTGCATGACGGATCTTATTGGATCGATACGCATTGCCATCTGAATCTGGATGCGTTTGACGGCGACCGCGACGCGGTTATCGAGCGATCGCTCGAAGCTCGGGTCCGGCGTATCCTGATTCCCGGGATCGATCTGGAAACGTCGATTGAAGCGAAAGAGATGGCTGCGCAGCGCGCGGCCATTTCTTTCGCCGCCGGTATTCATCCGAATACGAATCTCGCGATCGACGGTTCGCTTCTTACCGATTTGGAACGGTTGGCGCGCGATGAGAACTGCGCCGCGATCGGGGAGATCGGATTGGATTTCTATTGGGACGAATGTCCGAAGGACCGTCAAGAAGAAAACCTGCGGATCCAGCTTGATCTGGCGGAACGTTTGGATCTGCCGGTTATTTTGCATTGCCGCGACGCGTTCGAGTCGTTATTTCCGATTATGCGCGAGTGGGTTGGGCGTAATGGCCGCAATCGCGGCGTTTTCCATGCCTTTGACGGAAACGCGGATCAGGCGCGGCTTGTCGTTGACGCCGGATTTTACGTCGGGATCGGCGGCGCCGTGACGTTTAAGAACAAGAACGACCGCAGGGATATGGCGAAATACGTTCCGTTAGAGCGGATTCTGCTTGAGACGGACGCGCCGTATTTAACGCCGGTTCCCTTCCGCGGGAAACGGAACGAGCCGGCGCATATCGCGCGTATCGGCGCGTTCCTTGCCGAGCTTCGCGGCGTTCCAGTCGCGGAGGTTCAACGCCAAACGACCGCGAACGCAAATAAATTGTTCTCAATTTGTTAGAGTTTTCTTAATATCCTGAAATCGGACGCTTAATCAGATACAATAGAACCAGTTAAAAATCGGCTGCGAAAAATTTCGTTGCTATAATACCGTAAGAAGAAAGAGAAAGGAATAAATTCCAATGAACGAACCGATTCATGTTACCGATGCCAATTATGAACAGGCGGTCTTAAAATCCCCGCTTCCGGTCGTCGTCGATTTCTGGGCGCCGTGGTGCGGACCCTGCCGCATGGTTTTGCCGCTGATGGACGAAATCGCGAAAGAATACGAAGGGAAAGTCCTCGTCGCCAAGGTCAATACCGACGAGGAATCCGAACGTGCAATGGCGTATCGGGTTACGACGATTCCGACGCTGCTCTTTATCAAGAACGGCGAAGTCCAGGCGCGCCATTCGGGCACGATCACGAAAGACAAACTGACGGAGATGGTTGACGCGTTGATCGCGGGGTAAAACGAAATCGTCTTGCGCGGAATCCTGCCGCGTAAAAAAGAACCGTTCGGAGGCCTCGTTAACGGATTCGTCCGAACGGTTCTTTCCTGTTATGATCCGAACTTTTATGTATGCGGCTGAACGCACCGAAAAGTTTTTGTTGATTTGAAACCGACCGGGTCTTCGGATTTCTTAATCGTCTCCCAAAGGGATTACGACCGAGCGCTTTTTTTTCTCGACTTCCAATTCGCGGACGGCAATCGGGATCGCGAACAGCCGCGACAGATTTGCGTCGTTTAGCAGATCGGCGCTTTTTCCGACGGTCGCGCGGCGGTCATGGATCAGGATCGTCTGATCCGCCAGACGCAGCGCATGTTCCGGATAGTGGGTGTTGAAAATAATGCTGATCGCCGATTCCTTCGCGAGCCGGTTCAGCGTTTTCAGGATCGTTTGCTGATTCTTATAATCTAAATTAGATTCAGGTTCATCGAGTATCATAATCGCCGGTTGGGCGCAAAGCGCGCGTGCGATCAGGACCATCTGCAGCTCGCCGCCGGAAATCCGCGTACAGAGCCGATCTTTCAGGCGGCTGATCCCCAGCAGGGTCATTGTTTCGCGCGCCAGGCGGATATCGGCGCCGCGCGGTTGGGCGAAGGGGCCTAAATGCGCCGAGCGGCCGAGAAGGATCATCTGTTCGACCGTATAAGCGATCTGTTGACTGCGCGCCTGCGGAACGTAGGCGATCCGACGCCAGATTTCCCGATCGTTCTTTTTCTTAAGCGGTTCCCCGAACAACAGGGTTTCGCCTTCGCGCCAAGGAAGCAAGCCCATCAAACAGCGTAAAAAGGTTGTTTTTCCTGTTCCGTTCGGTCCAAGAACGGCGCAGATTTCTCCCGTATGTAAGCGGAAACTGACGCCGCTGAATTGATCTTCACGAACTTTCGGCCAGCGGAAAGCGGCGTTCCGAACTTCCAATGCGGTTTCGCTCATAGCCCGTCTCCTTTCGACGAATGAAGCAGGAAGATAAACAGCGGAGCGCCTAAGATCGCGGTAATAATTGAAAGCGGAATTTCGGCCGCGCTGGCGGTTCGCGCGAAACTGTCGATCAGGAGCAGGAAGCTGCCGCCGAAACTGATACTGGCGGGGATGACGTCGCGATGATCGCTTCCGAAACACATACGGCAAATATGCGGAATTAACAACCCGACCCAGCCGATCTGTCCGGCCATGGACACGGCGGCCGCGATCATCATCGTCGCCGCCAGTGAAAACACGAGCCGCATACGCTGAACGTTGACGCCCAACGTTCGCGCCTCATCGTCGCTCAGCGCCATGACGTTTAAGCGCCAGCGCATCGCGAAGATCAACGTCATACCGATAATGATCAGCGGCATTCCGTATAACAGCGTATTAAAGCGCGCCGACGCCAGACTCCCCATCAGCCAGAACGTGATCGCCGGAAGCATAGCTTCCGATTCCGCCAGGGTCATGATCAGCGAGATGCCGGCTTGGAAAAGCGCCGCGACGACCATTCCGGACAGAACGATCATGATCGTCGTTACGCGGCCTTTAATCCTGCTGACGGCGTAGGTCAGGCAGACAGCGATAAATCCGAACCCCATCGCTGAAAGTTGAACGCCGATCATATTCTGACGGTTATACAACGCCAACGCTGCGCCGAAACCGGCTCCGGCGGCGACGGCGAGCGTATCCGGCGAAGCCAAAGGGTTCGCGAAGACGCTTTGGAACGTCGCGCCCGATACCGAAAGCGCCGCGCCGCAGGCTAACGCCAGGATGATCCGCGGCAAGCGCAGGTTGATCAATACGCTGAACAATCGTTGATCCCATTGCCCGGCGCGGATCCCATCGTTGAGAAAACGAAAAATAGCGGCTACACTTATGTGCAGCCGCCCAAAGCCCCAACAAACGATCGCCAGAAGCAACGGCAGCAGGATCAGGAAGACCGATCTCCCGAAGCGCCTGATTCCGCTTTTTTTGATTCCTTCCGGCGTGACGGACATCTTAGAAACCTTCCGTCGGGTTCAGTATTCCTTCAAGCTCTTCGTCGGATAACTCGTAATCGAAGAGGTCCCGATAGTAGCCGCGAATTTCCTTTTCGAGATCGATATCTTCGAAAAGATCCGGATGCATGGTTTTTGCCATGAACAGTAAGTTCAACGGCGCGTCGCTTGACGGCGGGAACCAGTAATACGTTCCCTTCGGGATTTTATAGACGCGTCCGTTTTGAACTGCGGCGATTCCCGACCAGTCGTCGCCTTCCTTGGCTTCGTTGTTTACAAGCTGATCGACGGTATATGGGCTGAAACTGTTGATATACAGGACTTCCGGATTCCATTCGTAAATCTGTTCCATGTTGACCGGAGCGACAAAAGCGCCGACATCGTAGCCGAGGTTGACGCCGCCGGCCGTCGTGATCCAATAGTTGGCGAAGCTCGTTCCGCCGGCGACGATAACGTTTTCGTTATAGTTAGCGAGGATAAGCGCGCGCGGTTTATCCTCATCCTTAAGTTCGCCGACCCGGTTTCGGACCAGTTCAAGTTTTTCCTCGGCGAAAGCTTTGATTCCGGGCGCCTGATCTTTTTTGTCCAGGACCTCGGCGAGAAGATCGACCCAGGCGTTGAAGGTGTCAATCGTGCTGTAATCTTCGAAAAGCGTTGTGCTGAACGCGACGGCGGGGATTCCGGCGCTCTTCAGGATTTCGTAGTTTTCCTTGACGATTTCATTGTAGAAGTAAACCTGCGGCTCGAGCTTCAGGAGTTCTTCGATGTTGATATCGTCGGTACCCGAAGTAGAGAAGGAAGACGGAAGTTTGGCCAGTTCCGGAACAATATTGTTCATGACTGAGTGTTCGATACTGTGGCGCGAATCTTCATGAATACCGACCAGACCATCCGCCGAGCCGGTAAACATAGCGTAAACCGAAACCAGCGGCGTCAGCGATCCGATCGCGATCCGTTCCAGTTTCGCCGGGATAACGACTTCGTTGCCGGCATGATCAATAATCGTTCGCGTCTCTTCGCCCGCGGCAGCGGCGGCTTCGTCTTTTTCCGTTTCCGCTTCAGCGACGGGTTCGGTATCGGCCGCCGCTTCGCTTTCAACCTTCGGTTCGGCGGCTTCCATCGCGGCTTCCTCTTTTCCCGTTTCCGCTCCAACGACGGCTCCCGCATCCGGCTTTGCTTCCGGTGTAACCTGTTCATTGCCGCATGCGGTCAGCAGCAGCGACAGCGCCAGGACCGCTACGATCATCAGTGAAAAAAATCTTTTCATGTCGCAAACTAAACCTTTCTTTGTTTCCTTATCGAAACGCAATTCTGTTCCGATAGACGTTTTGAAAATAAACTCGAACGATCTGAGCGGATCAGTCGATCCGCACCATCATGTCGAGGAATTGCCGAGCGATTATGCGGACCGATCGTTGATCCGCGCCGTATAAATGTGAAGAAAGCGAAAACTGCGGCCAGTCGAAAAAGCGCGCATGGGTGGGAGCGAACGCTTTGAGGAGCGGATCGGCGACGATCAGCGCTGCATCCGATCGGTTGACCCGCTCGCGCAGCGCATCCTCGGAGTCGATATGCGAGACGCGTCCGCTCGAACTGAAACTGAGATCTTCCTGCAAAACAACCGTTTCCGTATCCCAGCCGCCGCGATCACGAAGGAGGGCGGCGATACTTCCGGCTAAATACGTTTCCGCGACGATCAACGCTTTTTTCTTCTTCGCTGGTCCGGCGTCCGGTTTTGGCGCGGATTCGCCGCCATTGATCAGCACGCGGATCATCTCATCGCGTTGTTTATCTGTCAGCGGCAGACCGTAAAAAAACCTTAGATTTGGATTATGGCGTTTAACGAGCGCCGCGGCGCCTTCGGCCGCTTCGGAAAAGACCCAGATATAATCGCTGTAAGCAATTCGATTCAATTCGCTTATGGCGCAGTCCATTGTCACTGAACATATATCGGTCGTTCCCGCTTCAGCGAAGCCCCGTTTGATCCAATCGGTATAGTCGCGATCCATTCCGTCGATCGCCGACAGCCCGAACAGGCTGACCGTTTGCCCGTTCGATTTTTTATGACGCGTTTCAGCGCTGCTCGGAAAATCCGGCCGCAGCGCGCGGCGGACCAGCGCTTCCAGACAGCGCGCGTAGCCCCAATTATAAAGATGGGTCCCGTTCGTCGGCAGCCCGATCGTCGGGATTCCGGTTTTCAATTCAACTTCCGCAGCGATGCCTTCGAAATCGGTCCCGATGACCGCCGGAACCGGACTTCCGCAAATCAGAATTACTTCCGGCCGGATCGTATCTAAACAATCTTCAATTCCGCCGATCAGTCGGTCGTCGCGTCCTAAAACGGCGTCCAATTCGCGCAAATTGGAACAGAAAACGGGCGCGGGACGATGATACCAGCGCGGTTCGTCGTACCCGGTATAATTCCCGGTGCAGCCGGCGGCGTCATGAATTACGATCAACGGATTCAGTTCATACAGGCAGGAACAGGCGCCGGAATAGTCCGGCGATATCGGCGGCAGCGAGCGGCTCCAGGATTTTCTCATACCGTATACCCGCTTTCCTTAACAGCGCGTTCAAGATCGATCGGCGTGTCGACGGCGTTCCGTAAATCGCGCAGCAGCCGCAGCTGCGCGTCGTATCCGTAAGCGAATTCATCGGCACAGTAAGGCAGAACGAATTGCGCGCCGGTCAGATACGCGGATTCGAAACCGATCGCGACGGCGTTCGGAACGGACTTACGGTCGCCGATCCGCGCCGGAGCGGATGGATCGATGATTTTGATTGTCGGGTCCGCTGCGAGTAACGCTTCCCGGGCTGAATCTTCCGAGGTCAACCATTCGGAAGCGTAGATTTCCCGGATCGCGATTCCGGAACGTTGAAGAAAAAGCGCCATCGAAAAAGGACGATACGTCGCGGCGTAATCGATAACGACCGGAAAGCCGGCTAATTTTACAGCCGTTTCTTTCGCCTCCGACGCGATCCGCGCGCGGATTTCGCCGAACTCCGGCGGATCAATCGCGAGCGCCTCGGCGATTTTCTTGAAATTGGTTTCGATTTCCGTTTCCGCGTAGGAATAGGGGCAGTATCGGAAAGGAATTCTCAGCCGTGTCTCCATTTCGTCCGCGGCGCGCAGCCCGATGGGCTGAACGACAATATTCAGCTCCGCGCGCGCCATCCGTTGAAATTCGTTGAACGTCTTGAATTCGGCGATATGCTGAACCGTGTAGCCGTGATCCGTCAACCAGCGGCAAATCAGGTCTTCGCGCGGGACGGCGATATTGTTGGCGATAAAATTTACCCGTTTCTCGGATCCCGGCTCGGTCATATCCGCCGGTTTTTCGAGCAGTCCGAACAGGTCGCAGAGAATCGCGATCGGCGGCGGTATCGGAGAATCGGCTCGAATCGGGTTCATGTGGCTGACCGTAAAAATCAGCTCGGGAAATTGTTCATGCAGCCGATCGATTATCGACGCATGGTCGGTTCCGAGTAAGTCATCCATACAGGTAAAAAATATGCGCACGACGCGCGGTTTCGTCCCCAAACGCGGAATTGCGTTCGCGATTTCTTCGACGACGGTATCTTCGTAGCCTCCGGTCGCTAAATTGGCGTCGTTCAACGCGATGAAACTGAGCCGATCCTGGACGCCTAATTCGAGCGAGGAAAGGATGATATGGCGCATGCACGCCGGCATCCCGATAAAGAACAGGTATGATTCCGGCAGCAGGAGCGCGCGTCGCACGACGCTCCAACCCCCGCGCGCCGGCGTCATATACGTCAGACAGGCGGGCATGACGGTGACGTCAAGTTCATGACTCATTACGCGCCTCCGCCAAGATTCGTTCTGCCAGCTCCATGTAGCTTTTCGCGATTGATGATTCCGGAAAGGCTTCCGAGACCGTCATGTTCAGCGTTTCCGCTTCCTGGATGAACGGCGAACGTTCGATATCCGCGCTGACCGGGACGCCGAGTTCGTCCGCCAATTCCCTGACGCGTTCGGCTTCGCCGGCAACGTTGCGCCGGTTCAGGATAATTCCGCCGAGACGGGCGTAGGCGCGTTTTTTGAACTGATCGACTGCCGTTCCGATATTCGCGGCGGCGTACAGCGCCATTTTTTCGCCGGATGTGACGATATATACGTCTTTGGCGTAACCGCAGCGGATCGGCATTGCGAATCCTCCGCAAACCACGTCGCCTAAAACGTCGTACAAAACAATGTCGGGTTTTAATGCTTCCTGGTAATTGAGTTCGTCTAATTTTTCGAACGCGCTGATAATTCCGCGCCCGGCGCAGCCGATTCCCGGCGTCGGCCCGCCCGCTTCTACGCAAAAAACGCCGGACGGACTTTGATAAACGAGGTCTTCAAGCTGAATCTTTCGATCCGGCTGCTGCATGACGTTCAGAACCGTTTCCATTTTTTGTCCGCGCATTAAAGATGCGCAGGAATCGGCTTTCGGATCACAGCCGATTTGCAGAACGCGCAGCCCCATCTTCCGCCATGACGCGGATAGATTCGCGCTGCAAGTCGATTTCCCGATCCCGCCCTTACCATATATCGCAATTGATCGCATTAATTCGTCCTACAAACAAGTTCGGTTTTTTAGCCGGCTAATTTAATTAGCCAATACTAATTCGAACAGTTTATCAACGAGCTATTTGTTTGTCAAGTCTAATTGCGAAAAGATCAATTTTAACTGTTAGGTTCGATCCGAACGGGGTTTTTCTGATCGTTTGATGCCTTATATAGCCTTATTTTCATCGTTTCGGATAAGTTTATTATGAGTTTTACTAATAAATCAGGATGTCATTTTTTGATTTATTCTGTAAGGTTACGTAAATCGGATCTTGTTCTCGCTTTTGCTACGAAACGGAATATTCTACAGGAGGAGAGAACGCGCGTTCTCTCCTCCTGCTGCTCCTTCTTTGTTCATCTCTTATCCCGGCGGCTCAGGATATTTCGGATGAAACGGTGGAATCCGAAAAAAATGGGCCGATTCTGCCTGTTGCCGCGTCGCGGCGATTGCTTATTTCGAAATTTTTGTTTTCGATAAGATATCGAACGCAACCGCGAAAATAACGACCAGACCTTTGACAATCTGCTGAACGTCGATCGAAACGCCCATTAACGACATCCCGTTGTTGAGGATTCCCATGATTAAACCGCCGACGAGGGCTCCCGTGATCGTTCCGATTCCGCCGGAGGCCGACGCTCCGCCCAGGTAGCAGGAGGCGATCGCGTCCATCTCAAAACTCTGGCCCGCTAACGGGCTGGCGGAATTCAGCCGCGCTGAAAAGACGATTCCGGCGACCGCGCTCATGACGGCCATATTAATATAGATCCCGTATTTAACGTTGCGGATCTTAATCCCTGAAAGTTCGGCCGCTTTGGCGTTTCCTCCGAGAGCGTAGATATGCCGGCCGATTGTGGTATTGTTCAGGATGAAAGCGTAAAAAATCGCCAGCGCCGCGACGATAACTAAAACGAACGGAATCCCGCGGTAAAGCGCTAATCGCCAGGCAACGAGCATAATCGCCGCGGAAATTGCTGAAACTTTCAGGATAATCGTTCCGAAGCTCGCGACTTTAAAACCATATTTTAGCTTCTGCCTTCGGTCGTTAAGCTGTCCGATCAGGATTAAAACGCAGAAGATCGCGGCGATCGTAAGCGTCGTAATATTGACGGACGGTTTGAGTCCGAGGAGGCGTGAAATCCAATCCGGGATATAACCTGAAGAGATCGCGACGAACGAAGACGGGAGAGGCGCGAGCGTCTTTCCGGCTAAAAAGACGAGCGTCAAACCGCGGAAGATCAACATGCCGCCTAACGTTGCGATAAAAGGCGGAAGGCTGACGATCGCGATCCAGAATCCCTGCCAGAGGCCGATCAGGACGCCGGACAGCAGACAGACAATCAGCGTCAGCCAAACCGGCTGGCTCCAGTTATACATCATGACGCCGGCTATCGCGCCCACGACCGCTACGACGGAGCCGACCGATAAGTCGATATTTCCCGTCAAAATCGGAAGCAGCATCCCGATCGCCAGAATCAGTACGTAACTATTCTGCATGATAATGTTATAGACGTTCATCGGACGGCCGAACCTGCCGCCTGTCACGAAATAAAAAAAGACGACCAGGACGATTAACGCGATAATCATGCCGTATTGGCGGATATTCGACCGTAACGTTTTATTTTGCTGTTCCATTGTTCGCTCTCTTTCTGGTATCGCTCAAAATCGCATCCATGATTCTTTCCTGCGATATTTCATCTTTATTCAGTTCATCGATAATTCGGCCCTCGTTGAGGACGTAAATCCGATCGCACATTCCCAACAGCTCCGGCATTTCCGATGAGACGAAAACGACCGATTTCCCTTGGGCGACGAGCTCGTTCATGAAACCGTAGATTTCATATTTCGAGCCGACGTCGATCCCGCGCGTCGGCTCGTCCAGGATTAGAATATCCGGATCGAGGAACAGCCCGCGGCTGAGCATGACTTTCTGCTGATTCCCGCCGGATAAAGTCCCGGCTGCCTGCCAGATCCCGGTTGAACGGATATTTAATTTTTCGCGATATTCTCCGGCGATCTTGATTTCCTCGTTTTGGTTGATGATGCTGTATTTGCTGATCGTCTGCAGGTTGGCGATGGTAATGTTGTGACGTATATCGTCGATCGCGTTCAGGCCGGATCCTTTCCGATCTTCGGTCAGGTACATAATCCCCTTTCGGATTGCTTCCGAAATATTACGGACTTGGATTTCTTTGCCGTCTTTAACGATTGTCCCGCTAATATCCTTTCCGTAGGCGCGGCCGAAAACGCTCATGACGAGTTCGGTCCGTCCGGAACCCATCAGTCCGGCGAAACCTATAATTTCGCCCTTTCGAACGTTGAAGGACGCGTTGTCGATAACTTTTTTCCCTTCGTAAAGCGGATGATAAACGTTCCAGTCCTTTACTTCAAAGCGGACATCCCCGATTTCCGGAACGCGTTTCGGATATCGGTCGGTCATTTCTCTCCCGACCATGCCTTTGATGATCCGATCCTGGGTGAACTCGTCGACGCCTTTGATCAGCGTTCCGATCGTGGCGCCGTCCCGGAGAATCGTGATCGCGTCGGCGATTTGTTCGACTTCGTTCAGTTTGTGCGAGATGATAATGCAGGTAACGCCTTTTTCCTTTAATCCGCGAATCAGCTCCAATAAATGTTGGCTATCCTGGTCGTTGAGAGAAGCGGTCGGCTCGTCAAGGATCAGCAGCCGGACGTTTTTCGCCATCGCTTTTGCGATTTCGACCATCTGCTGTTTCCCGACGCCGATATCCTTGACGAGCGTTTCAGGATTTTCATCCAATCCGACGCGCTGCAGCATTTCGTTTGCCCGGTCATGGCATTCGTTCCAGTCGATTACTTTTAATGGCCCGAATCTTCTTGCGGTTTCGTTCCCGAGGAACATATTTTCCGCGATAGAGAGATATGGAATCAGTCCAAGCTCCTGATGGATGATGACGATACCGACTTTTTCGCTGTCTTCAAGGAAGCGGAATTTGCATTCCTCTCCATCGTAAATAATTTTTCCTTCGTAAGTCCCGTATCCGTACCAGCCGCTCAGGACGTTCATCAACGTTGATTTTCCCGCCCCGTTTTCGCCCACGAGCGCGTGAACTTCGCCTTCGCGAACTTTAAACGTCACGTTATCGAGCGCTCTGACGCCGGGAAATTCTTTTACAATGGATTGCATTTCCAACAGAACTTTTTCCATTTTTCTCCTTTCATTCGTAAAAAATAAAATCCGGTCGAATTCAGATCGCCATTTCAATTTTTGACGGAAGTCCCCTGCACAGACATATAAAGCTGTATCCGCGTAAAACGATCCTCAAGTGAAACGGCCGCCGAAACTTTTCACGGCGTGATCTGCGTGAATCCCTTCGGCGATCTTTTCAGCGACGAGTTTCTTCTTTTTCGGGGAAGGGCGTCCGAGTCTGACTCGAACGCCCTGAACGGTAAACGGGAATATTTACTCGACTTTGATTTGATCTTCCGTGTAATAACCGGTATCTACGAGTAATTCCTTGTAATTGTCTTTATCGGCGAATACCGGGTCGCAAAGGAACGACGGAACGACTTTTACGCCGTTATCGTAATCTTCGGTATTGTTGACTTCGACTTCTTCGCCGGCGAGAATCTGATCTACCATGGTAACTGTGCGTTCGGCGAGCGTACGGGTATCCTTAAAGATCGACATTGACTGGAGACCCTTCACGATGTTGATGACGTTCGGTATGTCGCAGTCCTGCCCGGTAACAACCGGCCAGTTGTCTTCCTTGAATCCGGCGGAAATGAGGGAATTGACGATCCCGATCGCCAGCGAATCGTTCGGCGAAAGGACGACGTCGAGTTTTGTCCCGTCGGAGTAATAGCTGTTGATCAGGTTATCCATTCGGGCCTGTGCGTCGTCCGACCCCCACCCGAGAATCGCGACCGTTTCGAAATCGATTTGCCCTGAGGGGTTGACGAGTTTTCCGGCGTCGATGTACGGCTGGAGCGCGTCGATCGCACCCTGGTAGAAGAGGTGGGCGTTATTATCGTCGGGAGAACCGCCGAAGTACTCAATATTGAACGGGCCTTCCGCGTTTTCAAGATCGAGCGCTTTAACGATGTACTCGCCCTGGAACGCGCCGACGCGGTAGTTGTCAAACGAGGTGTAATAGTCAACGTATTCCGTTCCGGTGATGAGGCGATCGTAAGCGATGACCGGAACGCCGATGTCGTTCGCCGTGCGCAGGACTTCGCCCAACGCGCCGCCGTCGATCGAAGCGACGACGAGAACCTGGACGTCGTTGAGGAGCATGTTCTCAATTTGGGAAATTTGGGCGGCAACATCGTTGTTCGCATATTCCAAGATGACTTCGTATCCGGCTTTTTCCAACTGCGCCTTCATGTTCTGGCCGTCCTGATTCCATCGCTGTAGACTGTTCGTCGGCATGGCTACGCCAACCTTCTCGCCAGCAGCGAAAACCGGGAGCGCGGTCGCGAAAACAGCTAACAGCAAGATAACAAACAAAGCTTTCTTCATATTTATTGACTCCTTATTTGATAATTCCGCCGGGATTCCGGCGGTTTCACGGACCCGGCGTTCGGTTCTTATCCGGGTCCGGTCTTTCCGTTTGATTCGTCGCAGCGGCGCCGATTTTCCCGATCGGCGCTTTATGGCTGAGACAGGGGCGTTTTATCCGAACATGATCTGATTGAGGATCCCTTCGAGATATTCCTGGCGTCCGCTGGTATTTGTCGTGACGTCGCCCAGTTCGATTGCATATTTTTCAAGTTCCTCGATTGTGACGCTGCCGCTGAGAATTTTCTTCCCGATACCGCTTCGGTAACCGGCGTAGCGTTCCTCGACGAATTTGTCGAGCCGCCCGTCCTGAATGAGTTTATCGGCGATGCGCAGTCCTAAGGCCATCGCGTCCATTCCCATGACGTGGCTGATAAAAACGTCCTCCGGCTGGTAGGAGGCCCGGCGCGCTTTCGCGTCGAAGTTCAATCCGCCGGTCGTAAATCCGCCCGCTTTCAAGATTTCGTACATCGCCAGGGACGTATCGTAAACGTCGTTCGGGAATTGATCCGTGTCCCAGCCAAGCAGCAAGTCGCCGATATTGGCGTCGACCGATCCGAAAAATCCTTCGGTTCGCGCTACGCGCAGCTCGTGTTGGAACGTATGCCCGGCGAGCGTCCCATGATTCGCTTCGAGATTCAGCTTCATGTCGAAACCGTACTTACGTAAGAAACCGATAACGGTTGCGGCGTCGAAATCGTATTGATGTTTTGTCGGTTCCTTCGGTTTCGGCTCGATATAGTACGCGCCTTTGAACCCGATCGAGCGGCCGTATTCCGTCGTCAAGCGTAAAAAACGCGCCATATTATCCAGTTCGAGTCCCATATTCGTATTCAGCAGCGTTTCGTAACCTTCCCTTCCGCCCCAGAACGTATACCCGGATCCGTTCAGCCGAACCGTAATTTCCAACGCTTTTTTGACCTGAGCGGCCGCGAAGGCGAAGGCGTCGGGGTTGCAGGACGTTCCAGCGCCGTGCATATAGCGCGGGTTGCTGAATAAGTTAGCCGTCCCCCAAAGCAGTTTCTTTCCGCTTTTCTTCATCGCCGCTTCGATCAGGTCGACGATCTTATCCAGCCGGCGGTTGCTTTCGGCTAAATTGGCTCCTTCGGGCGCGATATCGCGGTCGTGGAACGCGAAAAATTCAAGCTGGAGCTTCTCTAAGATTTCAAAAAATGCGCCGACCTTCGCTTCAGCTAACGCCATAGGGTCGCTTTTTCCCCAGGTTTTATCCGCGGTCGGGAGACCGAACATGTCCGCGCCGGACGCGCAGATTGTGTGCCAATATGCTGCAGAGAATTTAAGATGATCTTTCATCTTTTTCCCGGCAACAATTTCATCGGGATTGTAAAATTTGAAGGCCAGCGGATTATCGCTTTGCGGTCCTTCAAATTTGACTTGCGGTACGTTTGGGTAATATTCGTGCATGCGGTTTAGTCTCCTGAATAGTTTTTTAACGATAATCATTGATTCGTTTAGATAACCTTAATTTTACAAGATAGTTTTCTAAAGGTTTATTTACAAACGTCACCTTTAAAAGATGATTTCTGTCGCGGCGCGGCTGTTTTATGAGTCAATTCATCAAAAAAACAACCGACCAGTTGATCGGTTGATAAGGGAATGCTCGATTTTGGATTCGCGTCTTGCGTTTATTCTGTGATCCGCTGGATCCGCGCGCCGAGCGAACGCATCTTTTCTTCGACATTCTCGTACCCGCGTTCGATTTGGCGGATGTTGCGGATTTTCGACTTCCCTGGCGTCGTTAACGTCGCCAAGAGCAGCGCCATTCCGGCGCGGATGTCGGGAGATTCAAGTTTTTCAGGATACATGCGCGTCGGACCTTGGACGATGCAGCGATGCGGGTCGCAGAGGACGATCTGAGCTCCCATTGCGACCAGCTTATCGGTAAAGTACATGCGGCTCGGGTACATCCAGTCATGGAACAGGACTGTCCCGTGAGTTTGTGTCGCGATGACGATCGCGATACTCATCAGATCGGAGGGAAACGCCGGCCAGGGCATGACGCTGATCTCCGGGATCGCCCCGCCCAGATCGGGTTCAACGGTCAGACGCTGGTTTTCCGGAATAAGGATATCGTTTCCGATCGTTTCCCAGGTAACGCCCAAGCGTTCGTAAACCGACCGGACCATATCGAGATAACGGTTCCCTGCGTTTCGAATCAGGATTTCGCCGCGCGTTACCGCCGCCGCGCCGATATAGGACCCGACTTCGAGATAATCCGGCCCGATCGTAAACTCGGCGCCATGAAGCTCGCCGACGCCTTTAATCGTCAGCACGTTGGAGCCGATGTTGCTGATTTTCGCGCCCATCAGATTCAGCAGTTCGCACAGTTCCTGTACATGCGGCTCGGAAGCGGCGTTGCGGATGACGGTTGTTCCTTCCGCCAGGACGCAGGCCATAATTGCGTTTTCGGTCCCTGTTACGCTGGCTTCGTCGAGGAGAATATTCGCGCCGCTGAGCCGACGCGTAACTTCAAAATGATAATTACCGTCGTAGAAAGCGTTAACGCCCAGCTTCCGCAGCGCTAACAGGTGGGTATCGACGCGGCGGCGTCCGATTACGTCGCCGCCGGGCGGCGGAAGGACGAGCGACCCGAAACGGCCGACAAGCGGACCGGCGAGAAGGATCGACGCGCGGCCCTGGCGGCAGAGATCGGGGTCCAATTCTCCGATGTTGATTTCGCGTGATTGGAACTTCCAGCAATTAGGCGCGAGTTTTTCCATCTTGACGCCTAAACTCGTCAGCAATTTCCGCATTGCGATCACGTCGTTGATTTCGGGAACGTTCCGCAGTATAACCGGTTCGGCGGTTAAAAGCGTCGCGCAGATCAGCGGCAGAGCGGCGTTTTTATTTCCGGAAGGCGTTATTTCGCCGCGTAACGGAACGCCGCCTTCGATCAGGAATGAATCAGACATACGTTTTATCTACCTTTTACTCTTCGATTAACTCTGATTATACCCTGTGCGTCGAGAAGCACGGGACGGTTCCCCGTATCCCGATTGTTCGGCGCGTTTCGTTTCGGATAAAATAATAGGCAGTATTTCTGGAAAAAGTGGTTTGAATCAAAATGAATACGCCGATCCTTTCACCCGAATTCACCGCGCTTCAGGCGGAGGTTCAAAAACTCCGCGTTGAATTAACGATGCTGCTCGTTGAACGGGACGAACTTTTATATCGGGAAAGTCAGATGTTGGAAAATCTTTACCGATATCATTTCGGCGCGCTGGAAATTCGAATTTTTGAGCTGGATTGGGAAATTCGCCGTTTGAAACGGAAAGTCGATTTGATCCGCGTCTATCTGAATCATGAAGCGGCGATCAATTGGGGCGAAATCGAATCGACGCTGGGAAGCGAATTTTCGGCGTTTCGACGTGAATTTAAGAAACGGGTCGGCGAGTTGGAAAAAACGATCGCCTATTTTAACGCGGAGCGGATGACGCCGACCGAACGCGAAGAGATGAAGCGGCAGTACCGCGTGATTATGAAGCGGCTCCATCCGGATTTAAATCCGAATCAGCCGGCAGAACGCTTGAACTTATTTTATGCGGCGGTTGAAGCGTTCAGACTCGGCGATGTCAACCAGATTCGCCTGATCTATGAAGTCGTCCGTCTTGATGAGGATGCGCCTGAAACTCCGGAAACGAAGTTGACGTTAGAATGGCAGAAACTGGAGCTTTTGGAGATGAATTCGCTCGTAAGCGCCAATATTCAGGAGATTAAGAATTCTTTTCCTTTTACGGAAAAGGAGCTTCTGAACGACCCTGACCGTATTGCGCAAAAAATTGCCGAGTTGGAAGCGGAAGTTTCATCGTTGCAGGGGATCGCGGAGGCCTGGAAAGAAAAGATCCGCGAATTGGCGAGGCTGCGATGAGCGAGATTACGCCGGTTCCGGAAGACCGACTCTTAAAACTGATTCACCATGACGGCGGGCTGACGGTTCCCGTTCCGTTCGAACGGGAGATTTTCCTGTTCGATACGTATATCGCCGGGACGACGCATATTCCGGGGATCGAGGAGCTGGAGCCGTTTTTAAACTTGGATGAGAAGCTGAATTTCTTCCGCGAACCGGATAATCCCTATGATTCGTGCGCGATTGTGATCAAGACGGCAGGCGGCGCGAAGATCGGCTATGTCCCGCAGCGGCATAATCTGGTTTTTTCCCGCTTGATGGACGCCGGAAAACTGATTTACGGACGTATCTCTCGGAAGGAAGTTGTTGACGGCTGGGTCAAGATCGCGATTCGGGTCATTATGCAGGATTAGGCTCCGTCAGTCGCGCGGCAGGAAAAATATAAAAATGCGACGCCCGATTCTGATTTACTCAAAGCGTTTATAATAAAAATGTGATCGGACCCACGTTATTATAAAAGAGTTGCTGCACGATCCGTCTTGAACCAATGTCCTCAGGGGTTTATCATCGCAGGGGTTCGAATCCTCTCTACGCTTTAAATAAAAAAAACCGCGTGAAGCGGTTTTTTGCGGAGAAGGAGGGATTCGAACCCTCGAAAGTCTTGCGACTTTAACGGTTTTCGAGACCGCCCCGTTCAACCACTCCGGCACCTCTCCAATCAAGCGGTTTTGATTATACTACATTTTCAATTTCAGGCGAAGAACCGATTCAATTTCCGTTTTTCAACGCAGCCGTCTTATCGTCAGATTTGAAAACGATACCGTCAGCGGCGCGACGCCCGCCGTTTCCGCGGCCAGCGCGATTCCGCCCGCGTCGGTCGAAACGTCCTCGATTTCATACTGAAACGCGTCGTTCAGGTACAGCTCAACTTTTTTCCCTTCAACGCGCAGCCCGACCGTAAATTTTTGGGGCGCGCCGGGACGTATTTTCCCGTTCGCCGCCCAGTCGCTCAGTTCGGCGGCTTTTCCGCCGCTGATCCGCTCGAAGCGCGTCTGACCGAGGCAGTTGATCCACACACGCGCGAAATGTTCGCTGTCGCCGACGCGGAAGAAGATTCCGTAGCCGTCCTGATAAAAAGAGCAGAAGGAAAGGGTCACGTCGACGCTCAAATAGTAACTCGGATAAAAGGCGATTCGGTTGTATGAAACGAGCGTCCCTTTATCTCCGGGCATCGAAAATGTCAATTCGCCCATGTCGGAAAGCGTAATATTTCCAACTGTCGTACGCATTGTCTGCCAACCGGCTTTGGCCGCGAATCCGTCGCTCAGGTACGCCTCCCCCAATTTCCCGAGCTTATCGACGGTCGGAACAACGGTCGGCGTAAAAAGCGGAAGCGGGGTCGCGGTCGGCGGGAACCAGACGATCGACGGCGTCGGCGAAATGGCGGCGGTTGCGGTAACGATTCGAATATCGGTGGGCGTCGCGTCGTTGATGAGCTGGACTTGGAGCGGGCCGCAGGCGGCGCAGCACATAAGGACCAGCGCGACCACGATCGCCGGACGGCGGAGAGTCTTATGCGCTGCGGAGATGCGCGACGGTAACGCCTTCGCCACCTTCAGAATCCTTTCCTTTTTCGATGAATTTAACTTGGGGTGCGCCTAAGAGCAGCCATCGGACTTCCTGCCGCAGCTTCCCGGTTCCTTTTCCATGAATAATCCGAACGAACGGCAAGCCGGCCAACGCCGCGTCGTCAAGATATTTTTCGAGCGGTTGGATGATATCTTCGCCGGTCATTCCGCGCAAGTCTAACTCCAGCCCCGGTGACGCATGAAATATCGGCGCCGGCGTTTTGTCTGCCTGTCGAACGACAGGCTGGGCGCTTTCCGCTTCCTCGTCGCTTTGGTTCGGATGGCGCAAATTACTGAGCGGTATCCGCATCCTCAGCATCCCCAATTGAACCTCGGCTTCATCGTCTTGAAGCGCGGAAAGAACGGCGAGCGAGTCGGATCCGAGCGAACGGACGCGAACTTTCTGGCCGACCTTGAACGGACGGTCTTTCAACAGCGCTTCATGATTTTTTTCGACCGTTTTTTCAATCGCCTTTTCGACTTTTTTGGCTTCGGCTTTGACGGCCTTGACGTCGCTTTCAAGTTCCTGAATCGACGACAGCGGCAAACGCGCGTTAACGTACGCCCGGCGCAGCCGCGCGATTTCTTCCCGCAGCTCGCCTAATTCGGATTGCGTATCTGCGTAAGTTTCGGATAATATCCGCTCTTTTTCGTTTTCGACTTCTTCGATTTTTCGCTGCCATTCACGGCGTTCGTTTTCCGCCAGCGAACGCGCGCGGTCGGCTTGGGAACGCGCTTTCCGCGCCAACTCATGAAGGCGGTTAATTTCGTCCAGCAATCCCGCGCCGCTTAAATCTTCGGGCGAGACGGTCCGCTCTGCCGATTCGAGAATCGTTGGCGGAAGTCCGAGCCGTTTCGCGATCATCAGCGCGTTCGAACGCCCGGGGATTCCGATTGTAAGGCGGTAGGTTGGGTTCAGCGTTTTCAAATCGAATTGCATCGAGGCGTTCGTCGCGCCCGGGGTGGCGAGCGCGTAGGCCTTGAGATCGGGAAAATGGGTGGCGACGAAATTTGGGATATGTTTCCCGATCAAGTATTCGAGAATCGCGCGCGCCAGCGCCGCGCCTTCTTCCGGATCAGTCCCGGATCCCAACTCGTCGAAAAGGACGAGCGATTTCGCCGTCGCCGAACGAAGCACGCGGATAATATTCGTCATGTGCGCCGAAAAGGTCGAAAGCGATTGCTCGATCGATTGTTCGTCTCCGATATCGGCGAAAACGTTTTGGAAGATCGAAAGTTCCGATCCGGATTGTGCCGGGATATGGAGCCCCGACTGCGCCATGAGGATTATCAGCCCGATCGTTTTCAGCGTCACCGTCTTTCCCCCTGTGTTCGGGCCGGTAATAACGACCGAGAGGATTCCGGCATCCGGCGAGACATCGATCGGGACGACGCGTTCGGCGGGAAGGAGCGGATGACGCGCTTCGTAAAGGCGGATAACGGGGATTCCCGATCCTTTCGCCGGCGGAACGATCGACGGTTCGGCGGCTCGGATCGCGTCGGCGTACTTCGCGCGCATGAAGGCAAAATCAATTTCCGCCAGCCCGTTCACGACGTTTTCAAGCGGTTCAGAAAAATCGGCGATATAAGCCGTCAGTTCATGCAGGATACGTTGAATTTCATCCCGTTCGCGCAGCTGTAATTCGGCGTAAGCGTTATTCAGTTCGACCGTCGCCAGCGGTTCAACGAAAATGGTCATGCCGCTGGCGGACTGATCGTGGATAATGGATTTGAGCTGATTTTTGAATTCGGCTTTAATCGGGATGACGTAACGTCCGTTCCGCTGCGTGATAATCGCTTCCTGGATTATCGGAGCATAGCGCGAATCGCGCAGGATATGCTGAAGCCGATCAAGCAAGCGTCCGTAGGAAAGCTGAATTTCGCGTCGGATCGAAGCCAGTTTTTCCGATGCGCTGTCTAAAACGTCGCCGCGTTCGGTTACGGTCCGGTTGATCCGTTCGATCAGCCCGACGGGCGGGGCGATCGCCGTCGCAATTTCGGCCAATAGCGGGTATTCTTCGGCATGATGTGCCAGCGAGGCGCGTAAATCGCGTGCGACCGCCAGCGTATAACCGATTTCAACGAACGTTTTCGCCTCGATTGTCCCGCGTTTCCGCGCGATCCGGAGCGCGGGCCGAAAATCGACGCAGCCGCCTAAACGGTAAGAGTCATTGACGCTCAGAAGGCGGCGCGCTTCCGTCGTCCGCGCTAATTCGAGCCGGATCCATTCGGGATCGGTCCCCGGTTCGAGCGTTTCCGCGCGCGCTGCGGAAGCTGAAAAAGACGCGTAGCGCCCTAAACGTTCGCGGACTTCCGGAAATTCTAGCATCCGCAGCGATTTCTCATCCATACTCAGACTCCGATCGGGACTGGCAGATGGGGACTCGGGATGCGAATGGATTGCTGCGCGGCCGGTTCAAGGCTCATTCTCCAAAACCGCCGGCGATCGTCCCGATCATCGTCCACGGTCCGGTCCACTCGATCTTAACCGGCAGGTAACGCCCGGTTAAATTTTCGTCGCTCTCGACATAAACGAGGTCCATATTTTCGCTTCTGCCGACCCAGCGCCCGCGCTTCTTTTCTTCGAAAAGAACTTCGATCGTTTCCCCGAGTCGTTTGGCGTGATGGTCCGCCGCGATTTTTTCCTGAAGTGCTTCGATAACCCGGAATCGCCGCCATTTTTCCGCATCGCTGACATCGTCGCTCATCGTTCGTTCGGACAGCGTCCCCGTCCGCGGCGAATATCGCGCTAAATGCACGACGTCAAGTTTTAAATCGCGCAGTTGGTTCGCCGTGTCTTCGAATTGGGCTTCGGTTTCGCCGGGAAAGCCGACGATAATATCCGTCCCGATCGAGACGCCGGGAATCGTCTTTCGGATGCGCGCGATGAGATCGCGATAAGCTTGGTCGGTATAACCGCGGCGCATCGCTTTCAGCACGGCATCATTCCCGGACTGCGCCGGAACTTCGATATGGCGCATGACCTTGGGCAGATCTCGAACCGTTTCGAGCAGCTCATCGGTCATCCAATTCGGATGGCTCGTCAGAAACCGAATCCGACGGATTCCTTCGATCGCATGAATTTGCCGCAAGAGTCCCGCCAGCGTCGGATATTCGGGATTATCCAATCCGTAGCGGTCAACAATTTGCCCTAACAGGGTGATTTCGCTGATTCCTTGGACCGCCAAAGATTCGATATGCGCGATAATTTCCTGCGGATCGCGGCTGCGTTCCCGTCCGCGTTTATAGGGAATGATGCAGTAAGCGCAGGCGTGGGAACAGCCGTAAACGATCGGAACGAAGGCGCTGACGGCGCGGTTCCGCTCCTTTTTCGGAAGCGTTAACAAAGCCGGATCCCAAACGGACGGCGCGGCGGACAGCGCTTCATCGGCGCGATCGCCGATATATTCTTTCGCGAGGATATAGTCAATAATCGGTTTCGGGTTTGAAGGCGGCGCGAATACGTCGACGTACGGAAGTTTTTTTCGGATTTCCTCGTTATCTTTATATCCGACCATGCAGCCCATCAGTCCGAGAATGATGTCCGGGTTCTTTGTTTTGACCGGCTTAAGCGAGCTTAATCGTCCGAGCGCTTTATCTTCCGCGCTTTGCCGAACCATGCAGGTGTTCAGGACGATAACATCCGCTTCTTCAATAATTTCGCTGTGAGCGTAACCGAGTTTTTCAAGCGACGACGCCAACCGCTGTGAATCGGCAACGTTCATCTGGCAGCCCTCGGTCCATATATGATATTTCATTCGTTTCGTGCTTTCGTTTTCCCGATTTTTATAACGGCGCTGCGGACCGCGTTAGCGATCCGCGCTGTCTTCTTTTTCGACGACCCAGAAATGGGACAACCCGAAAAAGCGCAGCGGCGTTTTTTCCAGCGCCTGCAGAATGCCCCGCAAGACGACGCCGAATTTTCCGCTGCGGGCGATGATATTGTCGTAGGCTCCGAATATAATCGTGCGTTCGACGAACCGAACCGGAAGCTCGCGGAAAAGTTTTTCGAGGTCGCCGCGCGTGTAAACGTTAACATGCGGACACAGGCGGTCGCGCAGCGGCCGCGGCAGATAGTTGACGAACAGCTTGTTGCCGAAATAATATTTTCCTCTCCGATAAACGCCGTGCGTTTCAAAAGGATAACCGCGGTTCGGGACGAATAAAACCAGCCGGCCGCCCGGTTTCAGCGTTCGGACGATTTCCTGAATACAGAGGCGGTCGTCGTTAACGTGCTCGATGACTTCATGGCTCAGGATCAGGTCAAAGCTGTTGTCGGCGAAGGGCAGCGTTTCGCCGACGGCGTTGACGACCGCGCCGCGGTTCGGATCGGTCAGCGCGAGCGCTTCAACCCCGCGCTCCCGTTCGACTTCCAGTCCGACCGCGATCGCTGCGTCCGGCGCTAAACGCGACAGATAAGCGCCGACGCCGCAGCCGTTCTCTAAGATCGCGCCGCAGCAGCGGCCGCCGGCGGCGGCGCGGATCATGTTCATTCGCCGCTGCTGACCGGCGCGCCAAACGTACGACGGTTCCCCGCGGTCGGCGGCTTTATCGGAATATCCGCGATTTTTTTCATTTTCTTTCAAAAGCGTTTTCCTTCCGTCGGTTCGATACCGTTCGAACCGTTGACGTTCATAATTTTATTTAGGAATCCGAGCCGAAAGCGTTGTTCCGGCATTCGGCTGTGACTGGATGAGCAGCATTCCGTTGAGGCTCTTTGCCCGCTGGAGCATATTCGTGATGCCGTTTGAGGATGATTTACGTTCGGATTGATCGTCGAAGCCGACGCCGTCATCCTTGATCGTCAGGACATAATCGCGTTCGTTTTCGTAGAAGCGGACGCTGACGTTGCGGGCGTGCGCGTGCTTTGAAATATTGGCGAGCGTCTCTTTGCAGATCATGAAGAACGTATTGACATGGTCGTTGGACAACCGGTCTATATCCTCGATTTCCGATTTGAATTCGGTCGAAACGAAGGTATTCGAATAAAAATCGTTTGCTAACCGGCGCAGGCTTTGGATCAGATTTTCGTTCGTCAACCGTTCCGGTTTGAGATCCATGATATACGATCGGATATCGCGGATCGTAGCGTTAATCTCGTTGATTACGTCCCCGATTCGAGCGGCGGCGGCGTCCGGATCGTCGCGGACGGTCAAACGGATATGTTCCAGAGACAGACCGACCCCAAAGATTGACTGAATAACGCCGTCGTGAAGATCCATCCCGATTCGATTCCGTTCTTCGAGAATCGCCGTCTGTTTTCTTTCCTGAATTAGAAGGAATTCCTGAATCAGGAGAGAAAAGTAGTTCCCGACCGTCGCTAAAAACCGAACGTCCATTGTCGGCGGATCCGTCAACAGGCGCGTCCCCAGACATACCGCGCCGATCACGGATTCCTGCGTCAATAACGGCAGAATCATAACATAATTCAGCCGAACCGGCGTGATTTTATTCTGATGAATCGTCTCAAGTTCGGACGCGCGCAGCACGTACGGCGCTTTTTCGGCGATCGCTTTCCCGACGAGGCCGAGCCGGGGTTCGATCTGCGCGAATCCGAGAAGGCTGTTCAAGCCGATATGTCCGCGCTTGAAGATCATTTCGTATTTCCCCGTTTTTTTGTCTAACTGGAAATATTCCCCGACGATAATATCGAGCGTCGTCATGATCGTATCCATGACTGTTTCGACCAGGCTTTCGAGACTGTGCTGACGAAGGGTCGAAATTTTCGACAACTCGTTTAATAACGATAAATTATCATAACGGTGGCTTAATTCTTCTTCGCGCGAGGCGATTTGTTCATAACCGCGGACGTTGCGTAATCCGACGCTAACGATTCTTTCCGCCAAAAGCATCAGGCGCAGATCGAATTCGCTGAAAGCGCCGCCGCCGATTTTGTTTATAAGGATAATCGCGCCTCGTTTTACCGAATCGATCATCAGCGGCAGGTAAAGCAGCGAATAAATTATCGGAAATTTTTCCGGGAAGATTTCCGAAATCGCGGCGACTTCCTTTTTCGTTTTCAGGTTCAGCGTTTTCTCGGTCGGGATATCGCGGATGACGACCGGATTATCCGCGGAAAGTTTCATCCGCGTCAGTTCGGCCGCCGTAAATCCCTGAATTGCCAGGGTTCGGAATCCGCCGACTTCGTCCGTCAGCCCGCAGATACAATAAGACGCGTTTGCGTACTTACTGCATTTTTTCGAAATGCTGTTTAATAGGGAATCGAAAGACAATTCATTTAATACGCTCAGCAGATCGATAATGAATTCGTCTTCTTTTCGTTTTTCGGAAGTCTCGGCGCGTTCCATGGCAATTCAATTTTACTGTATTATGGGTTCCGCAGCGCCTAAAAAGATAAGCTTGATTTTCGCGTATCCGAATGGCGCCGTGAGCGAAAGGGTCGCCGCGTGTCCCTGTCGGATTTTGATCGAAAATCCGGTTCGAAAATGTTGACCTTAGCGTGATTTGACTGTAAGATTAAAGGTACAGATCATTTCCCGGATCGTCATTCCCAACAGTTGTATTTGATTTGGACTCGGTCAGAAAGAAGGAGCGTATGGCTAAAGGAGCGAAGGAAGAAAAGAAGAACAAGAAGCATTACGAGGTCGACGAGGGTTCTCCGTATCAGAAAGGGCCGATTTCGACGAAAGACTACGAGCGGGAATTAGCCCGGCTGCAAATCGAACTAGTTAAACTTCAAGGTTGGATTAAAGAGAAAGGACTTCGCGTCGTCGTCATTTTCGAAGGGCGGGACGCCGCCGGGAAAGGCGGGGTTATTAAGCGGATTACCGAAACGCTGAATCCGCGTATCGTCCGCGTCGTCGCGCTCCCGGTTCCGACCGAGAAGGAAAAAACGCAATGGTATTATCAGCGCTACGTCGCGCACCTTCCGTCGGCAGGGGAGATGATCCTGATGGATCGCTCATGGTATAACCGCGCCGGCGTTGAGCGTGTGATGGGCTTTTGTACCGAGGAACAGGTCACGGAGTTTTTCCGCTCGACGCCCGAATTTGAAAACATGCTGATTCGTTCGGGGATTATCCTGATTAAGTACTGGTTTTCCGTTTCGGATAACGAGCAGGAGCGGCGTTTCCAGGGCCGGATCGACGATCCGACGCGGCGTTGGAAATTATCGCCGATGGACTTGGAGTCGCGGACGCGCTGGGTCGATTATTCGCGCGCTAAGGATGAGATGTTCAAGTTTACGGATACGAAAAATTCGCCTTGGTACGTTGTCCTTGCCGACGATAAGAAGAAAGCGCGTTTGAATACGATTTCCCATCTGCTGAGCATGATCCCTTATGAAGACCTGACGCCGGAAAAGCTTGTCCTTCCGCCGCGTCAGAAGGATGTCGGGTATGTTCGTCCGCCGATTACCGACCAGACGTTCGTTCCCGAAGTCTTCTAAGTCAAATCGATCGGAACTCCGCGCGTGAGCGGTTTCCCTCGAGCGTCCCATTAAAGGGGCCGAAACGTAATTTCCGCTGTCTTAAGATAGCGGATCCGAATCGGACCAATCGCCTTAAAACTCAAACCCCCATGAGCAAGTCCAAATTTACTCGCTCATGGGGGTTTTTTACTCACTCGCTAACTTCTTAGTCTTCTTTCTTATCCTTCGCGCGTGCGGCGATAATTTCCTGCGTGATATGCGGCGGGACGACTTCATAGTTCTGTAACTCCATGTCGAACGTTCCGCGTCCGCCGGTCATCGAGCGCAGCTGCGTCGTGTAGCGCAGCATTTCCGCCAGCGGGACCATCGCCGTGACGGTCGATTCGCCGTTCTCCGTATCCATGCCCATGATGCGGGCGCGGCGCGTATTCAGGTCGCCGATGATATCGCCCATATTTTCTTCGGGAACGACGATTTTCGCCAGATAAATCGGCTCTTCGAGGACGGGGCCGGCTTCAGCGAACGCTAATTTGAACGCTTCGCGGCCGGCGGTTTCGAACGCGATCGGCTTTGAGTCGACCGGATGTTCCTTGCCGTCGTAAACGGAAACGGAAATGCTATGAATCGGGAAACCGGCTAAAACGCCTTCTTTCATAACGTTCCGGATCCCTTTTTCGATCGCCGGGATATACGACGCGGAGATCGCGCCGCCGAAAATATCGTTCGTGATTTCGAATTCGGACTCATGATTCGGCTTGATCCGCAGGTGAACTTCGCCGAACTGCCCGGATCCGCCGGACTGTTTCTTATGGCGGTACATCGCCTGACCCTCGCGCGTAATCGTTTCTTTATACGCGACTTTCGGTTCGCGGATCAGCAGGTTAACCTGGAATTTCGTTTCGGCCCGGCGGATGACGACGTCGATATGCTGGTCGCCTAAGCCGCTCATGACCGTTTCTTTCGTGTCGGGATCGTTCGCCCAGCGGAGCGTCATATCTTCTTCACAGAGGCGCGTCAAAGTAGAGCTGATCTTTGTCGAGTCGGCCTGCGTCTTCGGCAGAACGGTGACGCGGAAAAGCGCGAGCGGGTAGCTCGGCGAGACGACGCGGAGCGGATTGGCTTTATCGGAGAAAGTATCGCCGGTCACCGTTTCCGTCAGTTTCGCGACGGCGCAGATATCGCCCGCGTTGACGGTTTTGACGTTCGCCATCTCTTTGCCGCAGGGGATCATCAGGTTCCCGTAACGTTCCTCAAAAGCGCGCGACGAGTTCCAGACGCGTGCGTCGGAAGTCATTTTTCCGGAAATCACGCGGATAAATGTCTGTTTGCCGACGAACGGATCGGCGGTCGTCTTCCAGACATAGCCGACGAGCGGACCGGATTCGCTGAACCTGATTTCGACTTCATTGTCATCTTTGTCGAGCGCGGCGACCGGTTTCGCTTCGAGCGGGCTTGGAAATAAATTTATGATCGCTTCCATTAACGGCGTCAGTCCGATTCCGTCGTTGGCCGCGCAGCAGAGGACCGGAACGAGCGAGCCGGATTTGACGCCGCTTGCAAATCCGCGGCGGATTTCTTCTTCGCTTAGTTCCATCGTCTCAAAGAATTTTTCCATTAATTCGTCTTCGCCTTCAGCCGCCGCTTCCATCAGTTCGGCATGCAGGTTTTCGGCCTCATCGCGGTATTCTTCCGGGATTTCGACCGCTTTATTGTCTTTCCCGTAAGCTTTCATCGACAAAATATCGATGACGCCCTGGATCCCCATCTGTTCGCCCCAGGGAATCTGCGTCTTGACCAGGCGCGCGTCTTTTGCGAACGCGGCGAACGAATCGACAGCGCGGTTGAAATCGGCGTTTTCGCGATTCATCTTCGAAACCAGAACGATCCGCGGGAGTTCGAATTCGTTCGCTTTCTTCCAGGCGATCTCGGTCCCGACCTCGGTTCCGGAAACGGCGTCTAAAAGGATAACCGCGGCGTCGGAAACTTTTAGCGCCGAGATCATTTCGCCGACGAAGTCGGTGTAGCCCGGCGTGTCGAGAAAGTTGATCTTCTTGTCGCCGTAAGCTACGGGAACGACAGAGGTATACAGCGAAATCGTCCGACGCTTTTCTTCGTCATCGAAGTCGGAAACTGTCGTACCGTCCTCAATTCGCCCGAGACGCGAAATCGCGCCGGAATACTTGAGCAGCGCTTCGGCTAAAATCGTTTTTCCGGAGCTGCTGTGCGAGATGAGCGCAACGTTACGAATATCTTTGGATTCATATTCTTTCATGCTTTTTTTCCTTTTTCATCGGTGATCTGCTGTCACACGTTATTAAAACCAAAAAAATCTTAACAGCCTTACTATTTTAGTAGGGATTTTGACACTTGTAAAGGATATTCGAACATCATTTGGGAATTTGACGTGTTCGGATGGATATCCGCCTGTTTTTTGAATTTTCCGGCTTCGGGCTCTTCCCCGTCTCTCGGACAGCGGTCTGGCGCGTTACCTGCCCGGATTTTGGAAATCCGCTTCAGAACGATTTAATGTCTTCTTCTAAAAGAAAAATCGCTCTTGGTTTATCCCCGGCTTCGATCGCGTTCAGGATCGCCGAATGATTATCCGACATCTTATTATCCGCAACGGTACTCCAACTTGACCAATACAGTTTTGCGAAGGTAATTAATTGACTGTCTAAGATTCTTTTTAAAGAGTCGTAAAAAAATTTATCGGAATAAGACTGCGCCAAAGCGAGATGGAAGACGCTCGTTTGTTTCCAGTATTCGAACGGGTTATTCAGGACCGTTTTATCCATTTTAACAATGCTGCCGCGGATTCGGAGGATATCTTTTTCGGAGATTTTTCCGAAGAACAGGCCGAGATAACGCGGCTCCATATTCAAACGAAAGCGGATAATTTCTTCGAGATAATTCCGGTCGACGATCTGAATCTTATATCCGACGCGCGGAATACTGACGAAGATATTTTCATGGCAGAGCCTGACTAACGCTTCGCGGACCGGGGACTTTGAAACCTGATACTTTTCAATCAAATTGGCTTCGGTCAATACGCTTTCCGAATTGATTTCACCCTGGATGATGGAAGCGATTATCGCGTCGTAAATCCCTTCGCTCAAAGTTATTTTCATACTTCCTTAATCTCCTTACGGCTATCCGATTCGGGCGGCAAGCGTCCCTGAGCCAATCTCTCAATTAAAATCGGTTGAAATTACCTGTTCTTGCGGGACGATCCGTTTAATTGGAAATTTCTGCTCCCGGGAAGAATTTGGAAAAAGTCAAAGCTGCGAAAATATCGGAATGCAGCTTTGACTTTTCCCGGCAAATTCGACCGTTTCCGGTTCCCGTTTAACGTCTGGACGTTAACGCTTCCGGTCGTAATCTTCGACGGCGCCGACGATCAGCTCCAGCCGTTTCGGGTCGAAATTCTCTTTAACGGTGCAATCTGCGCCTAAGGCGACGCCGCGCGTTCCCGCCTCGTTGAGGATTTCGAAAACGGCTTTGCGGATTTCGTCTTCGTTTCCGTCGTATAAAAGCGTTCCGGCGTTGTTATCGAACCCGCCGAGAACCGGTTTCCCGCCGAAAATCTTTTTCCCTTCTGCTAATCCGACGTTTTCGGTATGCGTCGCCCAGTTGAAAATTTTCGCGGGATAATCGGCGTACCATTCGAGGTTGTTCTTGTAATGACCGTAGCCGCAGATGTGGATCATGATGTTGTCGGTATATTTGCGGATATGGTCCATGATCAGCAGATCGAGCGGACGGACATATTTATCATGAATTTCGCGGTCGGCGCGCGGATCCTGAAGCGCCTGAACGCTGTAATAGATTCCCTCGACTTTCGTTTCGGCGAATAACCTGTCGATCAGGCACATGACGTCTTTCGCGATTCGGTTTCCGGCCGCGACCATCGCCTCTTTATCCTCGAAGAAGAGGCGGCAGAATTTTTCGAAATCTTCATCGTATTCCTCAAATTTCAGCCGGATATACTGGAGCGGAGAAAAGATATTATAGTAGGTGTAGACTTCTCCGTTGACGAAATCGCAGATTTCCTTAACGTATTTAACCTGTTCGCGAATAAACGCGTGATCCTCTCCGCAGGATTCGATCCCTTTGATCCCTTCGACGCTGTCGATCTGATGCGCCGTCATGGCCGGATGCCCGAAGAACCCGTCCGACATGATCTTGACCAGGTCCGGTTTAAAGCGCTGAATATAATCTTTCTGGCCCTGATAAACGCGGGCTAAAACGTCCGGGTCGGTTAGTCCGCGGTGATGGTCGTGAAACGATACGTAATGGTGCCAAAAGACGACCGGAACTCGTTCCGGAATTTCGTTATTGATGAACTGTTTTACAATTTCTCGTTGTCGGGTCATGCTGTCTCCTCGGTTTCGTAAACTTATTCGGTAAAATCCGGATTGGTAAATTCATGGCAGGCGTCGCGGATAATTCGTACGCGGCGGTCGTCGATATCGTTCGGAATCGAGCAATCCGCCCCCATAATGAAGCCGCGGTAACCGTTTTCTTCGATCAGCCGCCGCGCGGTTCGGCGTAATTCCTCCGCGCTGCCTGAATCGATAACCGTTCCGGGGTTGTTGTCGAATCCGCCGAGGACGGCTGCACCGTTGAAATAGGCTTTTCCCTGCGCTAAACTGATTTTTTCCGTATGCGCTGCCCAGTTATAGATTTTCGCGCGGTAATTTCGATAGGCCGAAAACCGGTTTTCATGATGCGCGTAGCCGCAGATGTGCAGAATGTTGGCGTCGCGAATTTGGTTCGCGGCTTCAAGGACAGGAAGCTCCGCGGGCGTAACGATCCGAGCGTAGCGCTCGTCGTCGAAGACGGGACTTTGAATATTCTGAACGCAGTAATAAAGGCCGTCGATTCCGCTTTCAGCGAACAGCTTTTCAGTCAGGGTCAGAATATCCTCCATGATCCGCAGCCCGGCTTCCCGGAACGCGTCCGGATAGCGCTCGGCGAGCGTCACGAATTTGTCAAATTGCAAGTCTAAAAAGTCGAAACGAATCCGGATCATCTGCAGCGGCGAAAAAATGTTGTAATAACACATCACTTCATCCCGCAGCTTGTCGCTGATCCGGCGCACGTGTTCGACCTGCCGCGTAATCCAGGGATGCTTCTCTCCGACCGGCCTGATTCGTTTCAGATCGCTTTCCGATTCAAACGCGTTGTTCATGATCGGAGGATAACCGAAGAACCCTTCCGACATGATTTTCATCATGTCCGGCTGGACGAGACGATAATAGTCAAGATGCCCCCGGTAGGCGCGATCGAGGACTTCCGGATTCTCAAGCCCGATAAACTGGTCCCTGCCTAAGATGAAATGGTGCCAGAAGCCGCAGGGAACCCGGTACGTCTCCCGGTTATTCATCGCCATTTCAAGCAGCGTTCGTTTGTCAGTTTGCGTCATTTCGGCGTTTCCCCGCTCTTCGCCTATAAAGTCTCGGCTACGGTGTCGCAGAGCGCCGAAATCTGATACGCCATGGTGACGGCGCCGGGATCGAGATGACCGACGCCTTTGTCTGCCTGATAGGTTGCGCGGCCGCGAACGGCTTCCATCTTTTTCGTCGCCTCGGCGCCGGCTTCCGCCGCGCGCTTGACGCTTCCGAGGAGTTCTTTTTCGTCTAAATCTGCCTCAAGTCCGGCCGTAAAAGCGTCAACCGCCGGAGCGAGCGCGTCGATCATCGTTTTAAAGCCCCGCTGCGCCTTTCCGCGCGTTTGAATATCGTTAAGCATCTCCTGCAGAACGTCGCGCAGATCCTCCGCTGTCATGAATTCTTTTCCGGCTAATTTCTTTCCGGCGGCGATATACGCTCCGCCGTATAAAACGCCGGAGGATCCGCCGATCGTCGCCATCATCGTCATCCCGATTTTCTGGAACAGCGCGTTCAGCGGCATCGCTTTCAATTCTTCGGACAGATCGTTCAATTTCGCGAAACCTTTATTCAGGTTTGCCCAATGGTCTCCGTCTCCGGTCGCCAAATCAAGGTCTGTCACGTAAGTTTCGGTGGCGCGGATGAGTTCGTACGCTCGGAGCAGATATGCGACGTAAAGTTGGGAATCGATACGCATCTCGCTTTATCCTCCGATCTTTAATCCGGGCGTTCGGCACGGGGATAACAGCAGTTCTTCCAGTTCGTCGTCGAGTTTCATCAGCGTGACGCTGGCGCCCGCCATATCTATCGAGGTCATATAATTGCCGACCAGGGTATGGACGATCTGGATACCGCGGCTTTTCAGAATTTCATGAACTTCGGCGTTCAAAATATACAGTTCCATAATCGGTGTCGCTCCCAGCCCGTTGACAAGCAGCGCGACCCGGCTGTTATCAAAATCGTAATCGGCGAATAAAAAGTCGGTCAGCGTTTTGGCTAACGCTTTCGCGCTTTGGACTTCGCTTTTGTGGACGCCGGGTTCGCCATGGATCCCCATCCCGATCTCGATTTCGTTTTCGCCGAGTTCGAAGTTCGGACGCCCGACCGCCGGGAGCGTACAGGCCGCCATCGCCATCCCCATGCTGCGGACGTTGGCGATCGCTTTTTCCGCGGCGGCTTTGACTTCGGCTAAGGCAGCGCCGGTCGCCGCTTTAGCGCCGGCAATTTTATGGACGTAGACCGTTCCGGCGATGCCGCGCCGTCCGGTCGAGTACGTGCTGTCTTCGACGGCGACGTCGTCGCGGACGATAACGTGATCGACCTCGATCCCTTCCATGCGCGCGATTTCTTCGGCCAACTCGAAGTTCATGATATCGCCGGAGTAATTTTTGATGACGAGTAGGACGCCTTTGCCGCTGTCGGCGCGTCGGATCCCTTCAATAATCCGGTCCGGACTGGGCGACGAGAACATGTTCCCGGCTACCGCAGCGTCCAACATTCCGGCGCCGACATAACCGGCGTGCGCCGGCTCATGACCGGAACCGCCGCCCGAAACGATACCGACGCGGCCGGATTTGACTTTTTTCGCAATGACTTCAACGTCGGGAATATATTCGAGCGTTGGTTCGGCCAGCGCCAATCCTTTTAACGTTTCGCTGACGACAAGATCGGGGTGATTTATGATTTTTTTCATCGTTCGATTGATTCCTTTCTTATTTCAATCCTAAATAGATTTGCCGGACGCGGTTATCGGCGGCGATGTCCTTCGCCTTTCCTTCCATGCCGACGGTTCCGTTTTCTAAGACATAGGCGCGGTTTGAAACCTGAAGCGCCATGTTGGCGTTCTGCTCGATGAGCAGGATGGTTACGCCTTGTTTCTGAATTTCGATAATCAACTCGAAAATCTGGTTTACGATATTGGGAGCCAGCCCGAGGGAAGGTTCGTCGAGCAGTAAGAGTTTCGGTTCGCTCATCAGCGCTCTCCCGATCGCCAGCATCTGCTGTTCTCCGCCGGAAAGCGTTCCCGCCTGTTGGCGGCGGCGGTCCTTCAGCTTCGGAAAGAGCTGGTAACAGCGCGCGTACGCATCTTCGATCTGTTTTTTATCTGTTGAAACGTAAGCGCCGAGCCTCAGATTATCCTCGACCGTCAGATCGGGAAAGACTTCGCGTCCTTCGGGAGAGAGCCGTAACCCCATTTTGACAATCTTATACGCGTCAAGATTGGTGATCTCTTTATCTTGAAAAACGACTTTCCCGAAACGCGCGTGAATCAGTCCCGAAATCGTATTGACCAGAGTCGATTTTCCCGCCCCGTTCGCGCCGATCAGGCAGACAACCTCGCCGTCGTCAACAGTCAGGGAAATCCCTTTCAGCGCGTGAATCGCGCCGTAATAAGTATGGAGGTTTTCAATTGCCAACATGGAGTTCCCCTCCCAAATACGCTTTAATAACGCGCGGGTTATTCGCGACGGCTTCCGGCAGCCCTTCGGCGATCAGTTCCCCGTCGTCTAAGACGTAAATTCGGTCCGAAATGTTCATGACGACGCGCATGTCGTGTTCAATCAGAAGGATGGTGTAACCCAGACTGCGGATATAGCGGATACAGTTCAGTAACTCATCCGTTTCCTGCGGGTTCATTCCCGCCGCCGGTTCGTCGAGCAGGATCAATTCGGCGCCGGTCGCGATCGCGCGCGCGATTTCCGCTTTGCGCTGATCCCCGTAGGGAAGGTCGCCGGCGTATTCGTCCTTCTTATTTTCCAGCCCGAGAATTTTAAGGATCTCGATCGCTTTATAAACTTTCTCGTCTTCTTCCTTTCGGAATTTTCGCGTTCGGAACGTTGAATCGAAGAGACTGTAATGCGTTCGCGTGTGCGTCCCGACGAGGACGTTTTCAATCACCTGCATATCCTTGAACAGGCGGATATTTTGAAAAGTTCGCGAGATTCCCTTCTTGACAATCGTCTGGGGGCTTTTCCGATCGATCCGTTCCCCTTTGAAATAAATTTCTCCCGAATCCGGAAGGTAAACGCCGGTCAGGATGTTGAAAACGGTCGTTTTCCCGGCGCCGTTCGGTCCGATCAGGCTGACGATCTCGTTTTTCGAGATATTCAGGCTGACGTTTTCGACCGCGCTGATTCCGCCGAATGAAATTGAAATGTCTTTGATATCGAGTAATGGTTCACGCATGATTCGTTTCTCCATCGTCCGCCGTCTGATTTTGAGGCCGGCTGATCCGATCCATGACCGTTTTCCGGATCGGATAAGGCAGGCGCGACTTCCAGCCGAGAATCCCTTGCGGCCGGAAGCGCATCATCAGAATCAGGATCAAGCCGTAGATGACGAAGCGGTAATCGGTCAGCGAGCGGGAAAGTTCCGGAAGCAGGATCAGGATGATTGAGCCGATGACCATGCCGCGCAGCGTTCCCATTCCGCCGAGAATGACGATGCTCAGAATGATCGTCGACATATCAAACGTGAAGGTATTCTGATCGATATAGCCCAACTGAGTCGAATAGAGCGAACCGGCTAAAGCGGAGATAACGGCGGCGAGGACGAACGCTAAGACTTTATAGTAAGTAACGTTGATCCCCATCATGACGGCGGCGGTTTCGTCGCCTTTGATCGCCCGCAGCGCGCGCCCTGTTTTCGAACGAACCAGCGTTCGGCAGAACAGCATAACAAGCAGCATCAGCAGCAGAGACAGGTAGTACATGCCGCTGTTCGCCATCGTGAACGTGATACCGCCCAGCGCCGGACGCGGAATTCCGCGAATCCCCATCGGTCCGTTCGTCAGCGGTTCCCAAACGATAATCACGGTTCGGATAATTTCGCCGAACCCGAGCGTAATAATCGAAAGGTACGTCCCGGTCAGCCGTAAGCTCGGCAGTCCGATGACGATTCCGACCGCGGCGGCGAGAATGACGCAGACGATCAAAGAGGTAAAGAAATTCCAGCCGTAGACTTTGGTCAAGATCGTCGTCGCGTAAGCCCCGACAGCGACGAATCCGGCCTGACCGAGCGAAACCAGCCCGGTATAGCCGACTAAAATATTTAAGCCCAGCGCGAGGGTAATATAAATCGCGACTTTGACGATAATATTCATCAGGTATGAATTCAATCCCAACCAGGGAACGATCAGCAGGATCGCTAAAACGACGCCGATCGCGGTCGTAAAGACCGAAGGCTGATAAAGGAATTTCTCAAGATAATTTATCGAAATCTTTTTATCCCGCATAATTTACACCTTTTTGATTGATTTCTTACCCAGGAACCCGTTGGGACGGATAATCAGAACGCAAATCAGGATAATAAAGGCCATAGAGTCGCGGAATTCGGACCCTAATACAGTCGCGGCGAACGATTCGCTGATCCCGACGACGAGGCCGCCGAGGAGCGAACCGGGCAGGCTGCCGATTCCGCCTAAGACCGCCGCGGCGAAGGCTTTCAGCCCTGCGGTATACCCCATATTGGGGTAAGCCATGTTATAGTAGCTGCTGACGAGCGTCCCGGCGATCGCCGCGGACATTCCGCCGAGGAAGAACGTGAACGAGATGACGAAATTGACGTTGATCCCCATCAATTTGGCGGCGGTGATATTCTGTTCCGACGCGCGCATGGCGAGACCGATTTTCGTCCGTTCGACGATCAGCAGCAGACAAAGCAGCAGCGCCAGCGAGATGACCAGCATGCCGATTTGAGTATAGGTAAACTTGACAGATCCGACGATGATTTCGCCGGTTGGGAAAAGAGCCGGAAAAGCTTTCTTCTGACTGCCCAAACGGGCAATCAGAAGATTCGTAATTACGCTTGAAACACCAATTGTTGTGATGAGTGATGTAATTCCTTCCGCGCTCTTTTTCCGTAGCGGTTCCAACGCCGTCTTATCGATCAGAACGCCTAATATCCCGGTCAGAAGGATACCGATCAGGATTGCCGGTATGATTCCGATATTCAGGGAGATCAGGAACAGGATGGAATTTGCTCCGAACGCATAGACCGATCCGTGCGAGAAATTGACCAATCGCAAAATCCCGAAAACCAGCGAATAGCCGACGGCAATCAAAGCATACGTCATTCCGATCGTAACACCATTCATGATTTGTTGTAACAACATGGTGGGCTAACCTCTTTCTTCTTCAGAAAGCAAAGAAATTTTTTATTTGGATGCGCCGTCTTCCAACAGGACGAACTCACCGTTCTTAATCGTGACTTTCGTGAAGCTCTTTTGAACGTCGCCGTTCTCGTCGAATTTCGTCGTACCGGTAACGCCGTCATAGGTCAGATTCGCGATTTCGTCTCGGAGCGCGTCGGAATCTTTTTCGTCGCCGAGTTTTTCAACGGCGGTAAAGTAAATGCCGGCGGAGTCGTACGCCTGCGCCGTCAACGCGCTCGGTTCGCTTCCGAATTTTTCTTTAAAGTTCTTGACGAATTCCTGGACCTTCGGATCTTCTGATTTCGAGAAGAAGATAACCGGGAACGCGACGCCTTCGACCGATTCGCCGCCGAGCTTAATTAATTCTTCGGAGTACGAGTTCGAGAAACCGACGATCCGGATATCAGGATTGATTTCCTTATATTGGCGGGAAACGGGCGCGACCAGGTTGTACATTCCGACGCAGATTACGACGTCGGCGCCGGCGTCATGCAACTTCGTAATCGCCGGGCGGTAATCGTCCGATCCTTCGATAACTTCTTCGTGGGCGACGACGGAAGCGCCGCTGTCGGCCATCTCTTCGACCAGGTTCTTGACGATACCGGCGGTACTGACGCCCCAGTCGGTTTTAATCGAGATGATCCCGATATTCTTTTTCCCAAGATCGTTGACGGCGATATCGAGGCTCGCCCGGGCTTCATGCATGATAACGGTGTTGTTGCGGAAAATGAAATCGCCGATGCCTGAATAATCGGGATGCGAGGCGGAGGGGGAGATTTCGATAATCTTGTAATCCTGGTAGGTCGGCGCGGCGGCCATGCAGACGCCCGAGGCGAAATGCCCGATAACGCAGCGGATATCTTTATCGCTGGCGATTTTATTCGCGACCGATACGCCTTCTTCGGGGGAGTTCTTGTCGTCAAACTGTTCAACGACGATCGAACGGCCTTGGATACCGCCCTTTTCGTTCCAGCTCTCGGCCATCATGGTAACGGCGTTGTAAAAGCCGATACCGTATTCGGAGTTGTCTCCGGTTAACGGGGCGGCGACGGCGATCTTGATCGGCGCTTCGTCGGCCGCGGCCGGGCTATTGACGATTCCGAACGCAACAGCAATGATCAGGATCATGCTCAACAAAAAACGTACTTTTTTCATTCTATTCTCCTTCGGTAGAATTTTTAAAACCAATCAAACTGTAAATATGATTGTTAGTATGATTTAGAATATCATCAGAGCCGAATTGCGTCAATGTTACAAACGTCTTAATTCAGGTAAATATATGCTCCCGAAGATGGGTTCCGGGTCGATAGGAAAAAAAGAACCTGTTTCCAATTTCGGCAAACAGGTTCTTTCGGATTTATAAAAAACTTATGGGATCAGGCTGCGTCCGCCTTAGATCATGCCCCGATCGGCCATAAAAAGATCGAGCTCTTCTTTCGCGGCCGCGATCTTCAGTTCCGTCGCCGCCTGTTCGCGCTGATATTGCGTCAGGTAGACGAGCAGCCCGCGCATGGCGGTCAGACGATTCCCTGCCTGAACCCAGCAGAGCGACGATTCGGAGTCGGCGACTTCGTCGGTGACATCTTCGCCGCGCGTCGCCGGCAGGCAGTGCATGAACTTGCAGCCGATATTGCCGAGCTGCATCAGTTCGCGGTTGACCTGATAATCATGGAAGATGCGGACGCGTTCGTCTTTCGGCAATTCCGATTCGTACAGCCCGTACCAGACGTCCGTGTAGATAAAGTCGGCGCCTTTAACCGCGTCGCGGTTATCCGTGACTTCCCAGCTCCCGCCGGAAACTTTGCAGTTGGCTTCCAGGATGGCTTTATGCTCGTCGAGAAGCTGGTTGCCTTTCGGACCGTAGTGGACGAAGTTCATACCGAGTTTGGTCGTGATAAAGCCTAATGAGGCGCAGACCTGGGTCCCGTCGCCCACAAAAACGACTTTCACGTCCTCGAGCTTTTTACCGCGCGGCAGGTTCTCGACGATCGTGCACATATCGCCGATTTCCTGCGTCGGGTGGTTGTAATCGGACATGCCGTTCAGAACCGGAATCGCGCAGGCGTCGGCGAGATCGACGATCGTCTGATGCGTGATGACGCGCGCCATGACGATATCGACCAGCTGGGAGAGAACGCGCCCGGTATCGCCGATCGTTTCATGTCCGCCCAGCTGGATCATGCCGGGACCGAGGTATTGCGCATGGCCGCCCATTTGGCTCATCGCAGTTTCGAACGAGACGCGCGTCCGTGTGGACGACTGCTGGAAGATCATCGCCAGCGTCTTATCTTTCATCAGCGGCGGATAATACCCGGCGGCGATACATTTTTTGATTTTCAGCGACAGCTCGATAATGTCGAGAAGTTCCTGCTTGGTAAAATCGGCGGTGTCGACGAAGTGACGAAGATGATATTTATTCATGTACTTTTTTTGTCCTTTCGTTGCTGTTCAATGAAAATCGTTATTTTTTGACCGAGGGCTGCTGCTGGGTAATGCAATGAATATTGCCGCCGCCGAACGCGACTTCTTCCGTGCGGACCGGTTCGATTACGTAATCCGGGAACATGGCCTGAACCTGTTCCACGGCGAGGGCGTCGTTTTCATCGCCGTACTGCGGCATGATGATCGCGCCGTTCGTAATCAGGAAATTCATGTAGGATGCGATTGAGATTTCACCTTCTTCGCGCGGGATCGCGCCGGTCGCGGTGTCGATCGTATCGGCTCCGACCAGGTAGCAGGGTTTCTTGGTCAGGCAGAGTTTATGAACCTTGAGTTTCCGGCCTTTAGCGTCGGTCGCTTCGCAAAGCGTTTTGTAAGCGGCCTGCGCCTGTTCGTAAAACGGGTGGTCTTTGTCTTCCGTGTAAATACAGGCGACTTCGCCGGGTCGGACGAAGCAGGCCACGTCGTCGATATGGCCGTTCGTTTCCGCCGGGTCGATTCCGTCCTTAATCCAGATAATTTTTTCGAGGTTCAGGTACTCGACCAGCTTCTCTTCGATTTCTTCGCGCGTCAGCGTCGGGAAGTTTCGCCCCGAATCGGGATTCAGCAGGCACATTTCTGTCGAAAGGAGCGTACCTTCGCCGTCAACATGAATCGACCCGCCTTCCAGGATAAAGCCGTCGGTCCGATAGGAATCGATTCCCTGCAGATCGCAGATTTTTTGCGCCATGGCGTCGTCGTTCGCCCAAGGGAAATACAGCCCGTCGACGAGACCGCCCCAGGCGTTGAATTCCCAGTCGCAGCCGCGGATTTCGCCGGTTTTATCGTTGATAACGAATGTCGGACCGCAGTCGCGGACCCAGGAATCGTCGCTGGAACATTCAACGACGCGGATGTCTTCAGGAAGACGGGCGCGCGCGTTCGCGTACTGCGCGTTGCTGACGAGCATCGTTACCGGCGTGTATTTCGCGATCGCTTTCGCGACTTCGGTAAAGGCTTTCTGCGCCGGTTTCGCGCCGTTTCGCCAGTTATCCGGCCGCTCAGGCCAGATCATGAAGACGTGATCTTGCGGTTCGAACTCTCCCGGCATGCGGAAGCCGTCCTGTTTCGGGGTTGAATCGTAAATTCTCTTTGCCATGATATTTATTCCTCCTAAAATGAATTAATAAAATTTGTTTTCAACGCGCAAATCGGCCGTGAAGCGGTTGGATTGCGCGTCAATTCGCTTTCCGTTCCCGAGCAATGATCAGGATTTCTCCGAGGATGACGCTGATAATCGCGCCGATCGTAATCGGAAGGACCGTCGAGAGCGTCGCGGCGTCGAACGATAACGGGAACGCGGTAAAGAAGATCGAGATAACGATCAGCGCGATCGGAACGTACGCCATGATTTTCAGCATGATCGGGCCGCCGGGCACTTTGACCGGCCGTTCGGCGTCCGGATCGCTTTTGCGCAGTTTCAGGAACGCAGGGAAAATCGGGATATAGCTCATCAGCAGCAGGACCAGATTGAGCGCGAAGAAACTCCAGAACAGCTGCGAATCCGGGGCGACGATATTGACGATAACGCCTAAAAGGACGACGCCGGAAGCGACGATCCCGTTCATGAGCGCGGAACCGATCGGCATATCGTTCTTGCTCCAGCGCTTTGTGAAGAATTTCGGCATGTCGCCGTGATCGGCAGCGTAGGCGGCGGTGGAGTTGACGCCCATCGACCAGGAGATCATGTTCCCGAACAGCGTTACCAGGAAAAGCAGCGCGACCAGACTGACAAAAAGACCGGTTTCCGTTCCGCTCATCAGCATAACGGCGTCGATCAGACCGGAATCGACGCTGATTTCCGACGTTGGGATCGCGGCTCCGATTCCTAATCCGCCGATCAGGTAGATCGCGGCGATTGCTAAACCGCCGATGACGATTGCCTGCGGGATCTGCTTTTTCGGATCGCGCATATCTTCGGAAAAAGTACAGACGACTTCAAACCCGAGCATGTTGAAGATAATGACGGAGATATAGGAGAGGCTGTCGAGATTGAAGCTGGGGAGGAACGAGCCGGCGGACATGTCGTTGACGAACCCGTTTTTCAGACCGAAGTAAAGTCCCATTCCGCCGACCAGCAGCGCCAGAACAACTTTGATAATCGCGCTGACGTTCAGAATTACGATATTATCGCAGACAGGGTAGAAAGCGATCAGCGTTACGATCCAGACGAACGCCAGTTGGATCAGGGCGCTGGGGATAATTCCGATTTCAATACCGGTCGCGATCGTAATCAGATCGGGACACATCACCGCGAGCGACGCCATCCACAGCGGGAAGTTCAGCCAGTACCACCAGGAAGCGCGCGCTCCCCAGCGCGTTCCTGGAAAAGCCTGATGGACCCAGTCGTAGAGCCCTCCGTCGCCCTGGTACGTCGTTCCCAGTTCGGAGGAAATAAGTCCGTAGGGGAGGAGAAACGCGATAATCATGAAAAGCCACCAGAAAAACTGGCTGTTTCCGATCGCCGCGACGGGCGCCGCGGCCTCAGCGACGAATACGACGCAGATGACCGACAGAATGACGCTGCCTAAATTGAATTTTTTGTTCATATATTTGAATCCTTTCTTGATTTTATGGTCCGCCTTGCCGGGCGGTTGATTCCGAAATCTGTTCGTATTCGTTTTTAGCGGATGTCGTGCGATCGAAATTGCGGATATCCGCGTCTCTTTCTTGGGCAGGATATCATTTTCACGGCGGGTTTGCAATTTTATTTCGCTAAACTTTCGATAGATTTTTATTAGACTTAGGGGTTTATTTCTGAAAGGTTCCCTAAACTCGGCGTATCGAGCACACAGTCGGGTTTTTACGTAACGTACGTCTGGAATTTATGGTTCGATCCGCGGATATCGCCGACGGCGCCGGAATGGGCCGCGATGAAAATCTGATAAAATTCAGGGAAAACGCATGGTGAGGAGAGCGGGCTCGCGGATGGATCCGACGCTGTCGTTCATTTATAATATTATTCAAATTATCATTTTTTCATCGATTCTTACGGTTGGCGCGCTGCTCAAAATCGGCAGGAACGAGAAAGCGGCGGGCGCGATCGTCGGTTTATTCCTTTTTTATTTAATGGATACGGTGATGATCTTCATGACCGAGTTTTTGCCTGATTTTATGAGTTGGTATGACGACAGCTTTATTCGAACGCCGTCGTTAAAGACGGTTATTTTTTTAGGCGTCGGATTTTTCACGCTGATGTGCTGGAGCGTCCTGACCGGATCGAATTTTACCGGCGTTCAGGGGGCCATGTTATTTGCTTTGAGCCTTTGGCTGGTTTTTGTTCCGCTGCTGACCGAGGGCGCGATCGGATCGTTTATTTTTTATTCCGGTTACCAGGTTTTTTGTATCTTTATTTCAATATTCGCGATCTGGCGGCTGCGCTCGATCGATTGTGACCGTTTGCTGATTCCGGCGAGGCGGATCCGTTCATTGCTGATTGTTACGGTTCTCTTCTGCGTGTTGATTATGTTAGAAGATTTTTACGTTATTTTCAGCGTTGATAATTACGACGTGACTGCGGGTGAGCTGGATATTTATTACCGTAACGTTAGCGAAGATATGCTGCGCTTTATTTACAGCGGCCTGGCCGCGTTCTTCTTCGTGCAAATCGTAAGAAACAGATCGGCAGTGGCCGCAAACGCGCTTCCTGCGGCGCTTGCGGCGCGGGAAGCGTTGATCCAGGAATCGGATCGGCCTTCAGTTTCGGAAAAAGGACGGATTCAAACGCCGGCTGAATATAAACGCATGAAATTTGCCCGGTCTTTGGCGCTGACGGATCGTGAAGAAGAAGTTTTGACGCTGTTATTGGGAGGAAAGAGCAACCAGGAGATCGGCGAGACGCTGCATATTTCGATCGGAACGGTCAAGGCTCATGTCCATGGGATTTTCCGAAAAGCGAAAATAACGCACCGTTACGAACTTTTACCGCTTTTCGAATCGTTTAATCCGGCTGATTGAAAAATGACGCGTACCGGAAAATCGAGATGAACGACAAATTCGCTTCCGATCGGGAAGACAGCTTCGACCACTATTTGACGGCGTTTTCGATGATGGCGATATCTTGGTTATTTTTCTCTGACTCGATCTCGTCAAGAAAATTGCTGAAAATTTTCTCTGATCTCCGATAAATTCCGCAGTGCCGGCGTCGGCGCGTTCAGGTATGGTTTGTCACGTTCCCTGCTGCTTCGGCAAATGGGAATTCGGCGCGCAGCGTTTCGAACGTGCGGACGGCTTCGGCGGCGTGGTCGGTGTCGATATCCATTAACGGCTTGCGCATATGTCCGGCGTAGATGCCGCGATGATTCAGGATTGTTTTAAAGATCGACATATTCCCGCCGTATTTCAGGAATTCGACGTGCTTCGTCGCGATCAGCTGCATGGACTGCGCTTCGCTTAACTTTCCGGCTTTGAAAAGTTCGTAGACCTTGACGAACGCCTTCGGCATCGGGCCTGAGCAGCCAGAAACGACGCCGCTCGCGCCGGTCTCGCACGCGTGTTTCGAGAGGCGGATCGTATCCGCGGTGCGCATTGCGCCGGTATGGATAAAAACCGTGACGCGGTTCTTCGCCGCCTTGACGACCGTTTCGGCGACGAGTTCGCGTTCGGCGTTATCCATCAGGTACATCTCGCCGGTCGTTCCGCAGGGATACAGGCACTGAACGCCCTTTTCGATCAGGTATTCCGTCTGCTGTTTCAGCCCGTCGGCGCTGATACGGTCCCGATCGCCGAATGGCGTCGTCATCGCCGTAATCACGCCAAATAATTTTTTTCCCATGAATATCATGGCGCTCAGAAGATGGTTTGAATATTGAATAAAAAACGCTCGCATTCTCGTATGGGTTTAGAGCTTTTTGGTGCGAACGGCCGAGGGTGTACTCGCTGTATAGGTATATATCGGCGCCAAGAACGCGCCCCTTGATTCAGGAATCGCGTTCTTGGCGCAGGCGCCTTGTCTGATATATGAGTTTTATACGAAGCCCGCGGTGAGCAGCGCTTGATATGAAATCGCAGCGCCTTGTTGAATTAATTATTCCTGCGGCGCGATGACCGTTCCGTCCGGGATAATCGCGTTTTTCGGAACGATAACAATCCCGTCGCGGACGTAGTATTTCTTAATCGGGTCCGGATCGTCAATTTCGATCCCTTCCGGGAAGGGGCGGATGACGACGTTGTCGCCGATGCGCGCGTTTTTATCGATAATTGCCTGCGATATTTCGCAATTTTTCCCGATCCCAAGCGAGACGCTGAAGTAGCGGGCGTCTTTATAGCTTTTTTCGAAAACGTCCTCGTCTACGCCCATGACGATCGTATCGCGGATAACGGTTCCTTCGTCGATAATCGTGCGCAGCCCGATGATCGAGTGCTCGATTCGGGCGGCGTTGATGATTCCGCCGCGGGCGATGAGCGAGTGGTCGATGACGGTATTGCGGATCTTCGCCGCCGGCATGTTGTTGATATACGTGTAAATCGGGTTGCGCGGATCGTAAAAGTTGAATCTCGGGAGATCGTTGGTCAACATTAAGTTGGTTTCATAAAATGAACGGATTGTCCCGATATCTTCCCAGTAATCGTCAAACGTCCAACCGACAACTTCGTATTTATCGATCGCGTATGGGATGACGTGTTTCCCGAAATCGGAATAATCGAGCGAGTTTAATAACCCGACGAGCAGGTCGCGATTGAAAAGATAAATCCCCATCGACCCGAGGTACGGCCGCTCGGGATCGTCGATACTGACGAGGTCCTGGAGGACGGCTGGGTCTTTCGGCTTTTCTTTGAAAGCGGAGATTTTTCCGCTCGGTTCGCATTTCAAAATACCGAAGCGGCTGGCTTCGTCCTTATGGATCGGCTGGGTTGCGATCGTGACGTCGGCTTTTTTCTCGATATGATATTGGAGCATTTTTGAATAATCGCAGCGATATAAATGATCTCCCGATAGAATCAGAATGTATTCGGTCCCGGTCGCGATGATTTCGCTGAGCTGTTTGCGGACGGCGTCCGCGGTACCCTGGTACCAGTCGTTGTTATCGGCGCGCTGTTCCGCCGCCCAGATTTGGACATACCCCGAATGGAATTTATCGAAATGATACGTTTCGGTGATGTGCCGGTGAAGCGAAACGGTGTTAAATTGCGTGAGAATCGCGATTTTGAAGATTTCCGAATTGATGCAGTTGCTGATTGGAATGTCGATTAAACGGTATTGTCCGGCGATCGGAACGGCCGGTTTCGATCGGAGTTGCGTTAGCGGAAATAGCCTCGTCCCGCGGCCTCCGCCGAGAATTACAGCAAGAACGTTTTCAGATGCCATTTGGATTTTCCCTCCTATTAAAAAAACGGTGGTTCTGTGTAATTAATTCTATCAAAAAACGCTGATTTAAAGCGTAATTTCAAGGCGAAATTTTCGGGCGTTTTTCCGGTTTTATGAATAACCTTTCTCCATCGCTGCGAATCGTAAACTCCGACGAACTGTCTGCCGGGATAAGCTCCGGCGGAACGCGCCAGGGTTCGCGGGCCGCGCGTTCGTTTAGCCACCCGGTCCAAAGCGCGCGCGAATCGGCCCGTCCGATCAGGATCAGCGTCGCCGCCAACAACTCTTCCGCCGCAGCCGATTCTCCGCGCGGGTCTTCCGCCATGAAACGTTCCGGCGCGATTCCGTTTGGGACCAGGATTGTGAGCCTGCCGATCCGAATCCGGCGCGCTTGTTGCCCGAGGAAGCGAACCGGGGCGGATATGCTGACGTCTCCGAGGTGGATCGCCAGAAGTTCGTCTTCGATCGGTTCATCCAGCATCAAAGAGGGCTCGTCTGTTCGCCGCTGGTCGGGAACGCGGACGCCGTTCACGATTAGGACTTCAGGCGTTCCGCGGTAACCCGCGGCGATACGTTCGGCGATCCACGGCTCAGCAGTCGTTATCCAAGCGGCGCGGCGCGCGAGCCGATCCCATCCCGGCTGATAAATCAACGCTTCCGCTTCGTATCCGTTCAGCTTTTCGCCAATTACAAGTTCGTTTCGCCGCGGGGTCCGAACCGTCAGCGTCATCATGCCGTGCCGTTCACGGTACTGAACTTCATAGCGGTCCGGGATCAGCCTCAGCCGTCCTAAGCCGATACGCCAGAAAGCGATTGCGGCGATTAACGCCAAGCCGGTCAGCAGCGCGGACGGAAGCTCCCGTTTCGCCGGTTTTAGCCTGGCGCGCAATTTCCAAAGAATAACGATCGCGGCGCAAATGTACCAGGCTTGTGCCGCGCTGAGTTCGAAATAAGCGTTCCCACCGGGAATTTTCGCGAATAAGCGGACGAATTCGATCGTCAGTGTGGCCGCCGGCGTCATGATCGCTGCGACGGCGTTTCCGAGCGGCATAAAAACAAACGAAAGGATCAACGCCGCGAAACCGCCGATCATGATCGGCGACTGGAAGAGCGCGATCGCCGCGTTGCAGGGCGGGGATACCCAGGAAATACGTCCGAAAGCGGCCGCTCCGATGAAAGTCGTAAAAACTTGAGCGGAAAGAGTCGTCAGGATCAGTTCGTTCAACAATTCGACCGCGTTTGCAAGGCTTTTTTTATCCGTTAACCCGAGCTGGGTCAGGATTCGCTGCGCGCTTTCCGTCAGCGAACGGTTGAACATCAGGATTCCCAGCGTCGCCATGACGGAAAGCTGGAACCCGACATCGAAAAGGATCCGCGGTTCGACGGCCGCCATCGCCGCGGCGGAAAACGCCAGCGACGCTTCGCCTTCTTTCGATTCCCCGAACGCGTCGCCGAGGAGCGTCAACGCGCTCAGAATGGCAGCCCGGATGATCGGCGGCGACGCTCCGGTCAAAAGCGTATAGACCAGGATCAGCGGCAGTAAGGTCAGCGGCGTCCACCAGCGGTTCGAAAGTTTGCGGACCAGGGCTGCGATGAGCCAGATGAGGACGGTAAAATTCATGCCGCTGATAGCTATAACATGCGCAGTTCCCGTTGCTCGGAAAGCGTCGTCAATATCGTCCGGGATTTTCGATTCGTCCCCGATCAATATTCCGGCAATCAGCGCGTTCTCAGGCGATGGGAAGAGCGCGGATACGCGTGCGCTGAAAGACGCCCTGAGCCGGTAAATCCAGTCTAGAAACGGAGCGCCGTAAAATCCAGGCAGGACCGTCAGGTCAGGTTTATGGAAAATATGGGTGATGTCGTTCCGGCGCAGATAGTTGAAATAGGCGCTGCGCGATTTTTCTGGGACGGCGGATGGAACGCCGGTGATCCTGAGCCGGTTCCCGTAAGCCGGCGCTGCCGCTTCCGGCGGAAGAATCAGGATCGCTTTTGCGGACGGCTTTGGCCGGTCTGCGCGCTCGGCGCAGTCCGCGATCATGCGTACGGTTACGCTTAAGCGCGTTTTGGTTTCGACCGCCGGAGCGGCGACGACGGCTTCAACGCAGACGGACTCCTTTCCGTCACGGTCCGCGAATGGAACGGTTCGGACGCGCGTTTCGCGTTCTAATTCGGAGCGGATCCCTCCGAGCGCGAAGCAGGCTGCGACGCAGCCGGCGATCATGATTTTTTTCAAGGGATGATCCAACGTGTAAAAACGCGCTTCTTTTTTCGCGAGGAAGAAAAGAAGCGCGCTCAGCGTAAGCGTCAAATACCAGAATCGGAATCCCGGCGTGAAAAGCTGATCGGTTATCAGGCCGGCAAAAAGTCCCAGCGAAATCGTCATCAGCGTCATCCGGGCCTCTTTCCGCTTTTCCCCGACCGGCCGAATCAGGACGATTTCGGCTTCCGGTCCCCAAAGGCGACGGCGCGGTTGATTAAAAACTGCGTCACGGCGACGAACGCGACGGAGAATAATTTCGTTGCCATCGGCGGCAGCGACAGCCGATTTCCGATCCAAAGGATCCCGGAAGATAAAGCCAATCCGAATAATCCGGTCAGGTAAAACGACAGGAATCTTTTCCCGGTTTGATCGGTTTTACGGAAATTAAAGTTCCGGTTAAGGAAGAAGCTCAGGAAAATTCCGCAGTGTACGCTGACAGCGTTGGAGAAGAATTCGTTAAATCCGGCTTTTTGGAAGAGCAGGTAAAAAATACCGGCGTCGGTTGCGGCGCTGACCGCCCCGATCAGCGCGTATAAAACGAAAGTGCGCAGGAAAATTTTTTGGTTTTCGCGAGTCATATGCTGCCGCTTTCGTCGGCGTTTTTCTTCGGCGCGACGTATTCGGAAGAAATCGTTCGCAAATCGTTCAGAAGCTGTCCGTGCAGCGCCGGATTAGCGGTAAGAAAACCCCAAGGATCCGTAAAAGCGTTTTCGCCGCCGTCGAAGCGCGTCGTTTTCGCTCCGGCTTCGTTCAGGATGACGATCCCGGCGGCGATATCCCATGGACTTAAGCAGATTTCCCACATCCCGTTCATCCGACCGCAGGCAACGTAGCACATTCCTAACGCGGCCGATCCGAGACGGCGGACGCCCGCGGTCGTCATCATGAAATGACGAAAGAGGTCGAAATTCTGGCGTCCCATCTCCGTCATCTTCGCGGAGAACCCGGTATCCAGCAGCGCCATCGTCCGGTCGCTGATCTCGCTGACACGGATCGGTTTCCCGTTCAAAAAAGCGCCTTTTCCTTTCTCGGCGTAAAAACATTCGTCCAAATTCGGATCGTAAACGACGCCCAGAACGGGTTCGCCGTCAACGGCGAACCCGATTGAAACGCAGTAAAACGGAATGCCATGCGCGTAGTTCATTGTTCCGTCGAGCGGATCAATATACCAACAGCGGCTGGTATCGCCTTGATGCGCGCCGCTTTCCTCGGTTAGGATCGCGTGGCTCGGATAAAGCGCGCGCAGCGATTCAAGAATGAAGGCCTCGTTTTTGCGATCTACTTCGGTAACGATGTCTTGCGCGCCTTTGATCCCGATGTCGTGATCGGTGTAGAGCTGTTCGCGGGCATACTTACCCGCTGTTTTGGCGATGTTGATTATTTTTTCAATTTGAACTGCTGATGATGTTGAATGCATTGTTTTTCCTTTCGGAATATCGTTCGCTAATCTTCTATAAAAGAGGAAGATTTTTCTTTTTTCGAATCGGGTTCTTCGATGATTGCGGGAGTTCGACGGATAACGCGGCGGAGGAGCCGGTCGATCGACGGCAGAAAAAGCATGATCAGCCCGATCGCGGTTACGCATTCGCCGACGACGACGCCGTCCGACTGCATCGGACCGAAGAAAGGAATCCCTGGAAGCGGATGGGACCCGATCCCGAAAACGTCCGCTAACCCGGTGAACATCGAAATAATGAACCCGGTCCAAACGATCCGGATACCGAAACCGGATGTCAGCGATTCCGGGTTGCGGCGGAAGAATGCGCGGTTGCAGTAATAACCGCCGCTGCACATCAGACCCAAACCCAAGATCATGACTGCCGTTTGCACGAAGCCGATGACCGGGCTGCGATCTAACCCGAAAAAGGACGGTTTCGCGCCGAGGATCAAAAAGACGTAACCGATAATCGTCAGCCAGAGGCCGAAGCGGAAAAGCGCCGAGTTATGCGGAAGCTCAACCGCGCGCGCCGTTTCGAGCGGATCGTACGGCTGCGGTTTGTCGAGGATATAGGTTGATTTCTTTTTCGGCGCGGGAGATTCCGGGGACTCCGAACGGATTTCGTCTGTCATGTTAAAACGCTCCTGATTCGATGATGCGACGCCAATTCCCATGGCATATTTTCGCGATATCCGAGGCTGAATAACCGCGATTTTCAAGCCGGTCCCGGATTTTCCCGAGGTCGCCGATATGATTCATTTCGTATGGAATATCGGGATAACCGAATCCGCCGTCGAAATCGGTTCCGAGCGCGGCGTTATCGGCGTTTCCGGCCAGTTGACAGATATGATCGATATGGTTGGCCAGCGTGTCGAGGGTAATTAACCGGCGGTCGCCGCCCGGTTTCCATTCGCTGCTTAAAAACTCGTTGCCGGGTATGACGCCGATAACGCCGTTCCGTTCGATAATCAGGCGGATCGTCTCGTCATGCAGATGGCGCTGATCTTCCGTACGTTTAAGAAGCGCGGCGCAGTTGCAGTGGGTCGCCACGACGGATCCGTCGTAGCGCGTTAAAGCCTGCTCGGCGCTTTTCTTGTTCATGTGCGAAACGTCAAGGATCAGGCCGCGCTCGTTCATAGCGTTCAGCAGTTCGTATCCTTCGGATGTAAAACCGTCGCGCGGGTCTTCCCAGGCGCAAGCGCACCATCGTCCGCCGCCCCAAACCGGCCCGATCAGGCGCAGCCCCGCGTCGATATACTCGTCCAGGTCTGCGAAGGAGCGCAGCCCCTCCGCACCCTCGATCAGCAGGATGATCCCGATCGGAGCGGTTTCGCGCCGTTCAGGGTCGTTCAGTATTGAAACTTGTTCGTTCCAGGCGTTTCGGCCGCGCAGCAGTCTGAACTTTCTGTCCGGATCGTCGTCCCAGCGCTGATAAAAATCGATTTGCGTCTGTACGGAACGATGAAACTCGTCCGGGGTCCGGTATTCAATTCCGATTTGCGGCTCGCGCGCGCCGGGGCGGATTTTCTCTAAGAAGACGGTCGCGAAAATGATCCCGATTTGCGCCTGACGGTACTCCGGATAACCCAAGGTGATTTGACGGTCATGATTCCCCGCTTCGGCGGCTCTGGATTCGGCGACCGGGCGCTTATAATCGCGGCGGTGGAGGAGCGATTCGTAAGCGATATCCTGATGGGCGTCAATGATCCAAGTCATGCTGAACATTATACAGCGAACGAGCGAAAAATGGGCCGGCTAAACGGCCCCGAGAACGAAGCGTTTCCCGCGCGCACCTTCCCAGGGATAAACGATCCAGTTTGAGGTCACGGCGGCGTAAAAATCGGGTTTCAGATCCGGAAAAAGGTTGCGCCGCGCGTCGAAATGAAAGACTGCGGTATAGATGTCTCCGCCGGCGCCGGCGGCGCGGCTTCGGACGGCCGAGACGCAGCGTCCCGTTCCCCAGGCGTTCGAGACGATCAGAACCGTTTTCCCTTCGAGCGTTCCGTCGTCCGGAAACGCGCCGATTTTTGGCCATGCCGTCAGCTTCGGGTCGATTTTCTGACGTTCCAATTCAAACTCTTTACGGCATTCGATTTCAGCGATGCGCAGATCGTTCACGCCCAGCGCTTCGGCAAGCATCCCGCCGGGAATAATCCCGCCCGGATTCAGCATTAAGATGCATTGGATTTCACGATCAATCTGCGCGGTAAGATGATCGACGAGCGGGTCGATTTCCGTCCAGGGGAGAATTTCGTTTTGCATGACGGCGATCCTTCCGTTGTGTTGTTCAGGAATCTTTTTTTCAGCGCCGTCTTTCAGATGCGCCGGATTCCATCTATGATTATAAACGGATGACGGCGGCCGGTTGCGATCCGGATTCTTTTACGGAGACTGTTTCCGCTTTAGTTTATCTTGCATTGTTTCACTGCTCTTGGCATCAAATATGGATAACGACCTTATAGTCAGTCATTCCGATATTTCTTTTGCGCCAAGGCCTGTTTTATCTCAAATTTTCAATTCTTCCATAAAAATTCTCCTTTCATTCTTTCCCTCCTTATTTGAGGCGCAAAAAAGGAACTATCGGCTATTTGCTTTTACTTCCTCTTGGCAGTTAACTTGATCCGTATTACTTTGACAAATTTGAATTTATCTATATCTTGTATTCTCTGATCTTATCAGCGTAAATCGTCAAAAGTTTCTTTGAATACTTTTTCTCTTCCGTGGAATCTCGGACTCCTTCCCAAAGAATTGATGCCGCTTTCAATTTATTAGAATAATTTAGATTATTCTTATCTGTGCAAAAATCTTTCAAAAATTGGTTCCATTTTACGATTTAAGGAGGTGATTAGCTGATAAAATTTATTTTTGGTTAAGTCCTTGCTTTCAGCAAATATACTTTCAAAGACTGCTCCTTTTTTATAAATGCGTCTATCTCTCTTTTTTCGTTCTTCATGTTTCTGCTGACGGATGAGCTTTTTTCTTTTGTTCTGTAACTGCTTAATTTCTTCTTCATGTGCTTATGATTTTTTCTTCTATGTTTTTCGTTTTCCTTGTCCTTTTTTAATTTCGAGCAACAAAAAACAGTAAACCTTTTTGATTTACTGTTCCTTGAATTGCTATGTCATAGCTTTTTATTTAGTTCTTTGGGTTAGATGAACTGGGATTTATCTTCCTAATAATCCAACAAACAATGCCTGAATCGCCGATACAATCGGTATAAGTAAAAAAGGAACTGCTACAAAATGTTCCATAACTGCAAGATGCTTCATCCAATTATTAAATTCATAATCCTTGTGCCCCTCTGTTCCGGGAATGACAATCTTATTCTTATATTTCCCCTGGAATAATAGACAATCCAGCAATAAAAAATCTCCCAAGTTTAATATGCTCCACTGAATATATCCCATCCAGAACACATTCCAAAAACCAACAGTTCCTGTATGTAAAAGGCTTGCTATCGAATATACGAAACAAATCCCAACAATTATGACGGTTAATATCACATTTATATTCTTCTCTTGTTTTGTCATTTGTTCTGGCGCAGCCTTCTGAATGGCCTTTGGATAAGAATCAAAAAAGTATCTTGGATTAATGAGTACCAAGGCGGCTGTTGCACCGTTAAAGATGGCCGCTATTGCGATTCCATCAAGAATCGCTTGTATCATATCCATAAAACCCTCTCTTTAATAAAACTTATTTTCTTTATTTCTTTATCTAAAATAACTTCTAATTTATCTCTCTAAATATTTAATAATATTATATCGTTTCCAAGACATTTTTCCATTGTCAGATTCCCCACTTGCGTCCAAGCCTTTCATAGAAATAGATACGAAAAGAATGGGAAGACAGATTTTGCGTCCGCGAAGCGTAATCCTGATACGTCGCGATGCATAAATTATACGCGCTATGGAACGGGCTTCCGAGCTTAATTCAATCTTTACGGCGTAAATCTCAGTTCCCGGCTGGTATAATTCAAGCGGGTCTTGATCTATGAAACGCAGGAATACTTTATCAATTTTACGCTGGATATCGCTGGGGCTGATTTTTATCTCGGTCTTGATCCTGGGTCAGCAGCTGATGCAGTACAGCCGGATGCGCGCCGTGCTGCCGCCGGGATTGACGATCGGCGGCGTCCCGGTCGGCGGATTAAACGCGGAACAAGCCGGCGAACGGCTCGTTCAGGCTTACGGTATTCCGATCGAACTCTCTTACGGGAACGCGCTGATTCAGGTTCGCCCTTCCGCGGTCGGGTTTAGCCTGAATATTGAAACGATGCTGGCGGCGGCCGATCTGCAGCGGATTACGCGTAATTTCTGGGTTGGATTTGCCGAATTTGTCTGGAACAACCTGCCGACGCCGCAGCCCGTACCGTTATCCGCTTCAATTTCGCAGGAGCGGCTGCGGGATTATTTGCTCAATGAAATCGTTCCGCGTTACGATATTCCGGCGCGCGAGCCGATCCCTGATCCGGAGACGAATCGTTTTACCGCGGGAGAGCCGGGAACTGAGCTGGATTTGGATCGTTCGATCCGCCTGATCGAAGAAGCGCTGCGGTCGCCGACGAACCGGCTCGTGATCCTGCCGTATAATCGGACTGCGCCGACGCGCGCCTCCGATCAGAACTTACAATATATTATTCGTCAGATTATTCAGGATCATGATTTCAGCGGCGTCGCCGAGTTTTTCCTGCTTGACTTGGAGACGCGGAAGGAGATGTCGTTCGCGTTTGCGGCGGGAGAAACGGTCAGTCCCGATATCTCGTTCACCGCCGCGTCGACGATTAAGATCCCGATTATGGTATATCTTTTCGTAACGCGCGACCAGCCGCTTTCCGCCGCGATGGATAAAAATTTGAAGCTCATGATCGAAGTTTCCGAAAACGGACCGGCGGATACGATTTTGAACGCGATCGACGGCGATTTCGCGCCCGTCACGTTTACCGAGGACTTTTTGCGCCAGATCGGGTTGAAGAATACTTTTTTAGGCGGGTATTTTTATGTCGGCGCGCCGCTGTTGGCGCAATATGAAACGCCCGCCAATCAGCGGACGGATATCGATACCAATCCTGACGTCTATAACCAAACAACGCCGGCTGAAATTTCGATGATTCTGGACGATATTTATCAGTGCGCCGTTTTCAACGGCGGGACGCTTCGCGCGGTTTTTGATAAAGCGGTGACGCAGCAGGAGTGTATTTTCATGCTTGACGAGTTGTCGACGAATAAGACGGCTGTCCTTCTCGAGGCCGGGATTCCCGAGATGACGCGTGTTGCCCATAAGCACGGCTGGATTTTGGAAACGGACGGGCTGATTCATGGGATTTCCGACGCCGGGATCGTTTACTCCCCGAACGCGACCTATATCTTTACCATGTTTTATTGGAGCGAGAATCAGTTAGCCTTTGACCCGACGAATCTACTCGCGGCGGATATTTCCGGCGCGGTTTATCAATTTTTTAACGCGGGCGAATAGCCCAATCCCGCTGCGGCGGAAAAATAGGAAGGTGTCACCATATGATAGAAAACGGTTTTCAGACCGACGCGAAAAAGAGTTTACTGGACCGCCCCGTTTTTCAGGCGTTCCCGGCGTTTTCATGGGAAAAGCTGCTGATCGCGCTGATCGTTATTTTAGCCGTCGTCAGCCGTTTCGCGATTTTAGGCGAACGGGTCATGTCCCATGATGAAGTCAATCATGTCGTTCCGGCGTATACGCTGTCGACCGGCGGCGGGTACGCGCATGACCCGGTTACGCATGGTCCGTTTCAGTTCCATTTATTGGCGCTGTCTTATTTCCTGCTTGGCGACAACGATTTTTCGGCGCGGGTCCCGGCGGCGCTTTTTTCGATCGCGGCGGTTCTCGTTGTCCTCCTCGGATACAGGCGTTATTTGGGTCGGATCGGCGCGCTGACCGCGGGCTTTTTGATGATCGTTTCGCCGCTGGTCCTTTTTTACGGCCGTTATACGCGTAACGAAGCTTTTATCGAGCTGTTCGCCGTCGCGACGCTGTATTATCTGCTGCGCTACCTTGAAAAACGGGAAGACCGTTCGCTCGTGGCGTTAGCGGCGGTGACGGCGCTTCAGTTCGTGACGAAAGAAGTTTCGTTTATCTATACGGCGCAGCTGCTGGTCTTCTGCGGCTTGCTTTTCCTCGGCGACGTATGGCGTCTGAGCTGGGCTTCCGACCGGGAACGGCTGCGCGCGATGGCGGGTTTGGCGTTAGCGGCGCTGATTGCCATGTTGGGCGTCATCGCGCCGAAACTTTTGACGGCGGAAGGCGATCCGTCCGCGGCGGTTAAAATCGCCTCTCTGACGCTGATCGCGGTCGGCGGATTGGTTCTGATCGCGGTAGTCGTCCTGACGGTTCGAAAATTCAGCTGGGAGCCTTTCCGCGCGATGGCTTCGTTTAATCTGATCATTTTCATAATGACGCTGATCCTGCCGCAGCTGACGGCGCTCCCGGTTGTGATGATTGGTTTTAATCCGCTCGATTACTCGGCGGCCGGGATGGCGAAAACGGGCGCGGTCATGGCGCTGCTGTTTGCGCTCTCGATCGCGATCGGATTGTGGTGGAACCGGCGCGTTTTTATTAAAGGCGCGGTCGTTTTCTACCTGATTTTTATCGTTTTTTATACGACGATGTTCTCGAACGGTCAGGGATTTTTTACCGGAATCGTCGGCTCTCTCGGTTACTGGCTTTCGCAGCAGGAAGTCCAGCGCGGCGGTCAGCCGCTCTACTATTACGCGGCGGTTATTATCCCGATTTACGAGTTCGCGGCGGTTTTCGGAACGATCCTGGCGATTTATTTCGGGATTAAACGGCGCAGTTTCTCAATGATCCCCGGCGCGGATCGGATAACCGATCCGATCGACGGCGCGAATGCGCCGGTTCGCGCGCTCGATGAAGAGTTTTGGGACGATTCGCCGGTTCGGGAAGCGGAGATTGATGCGATTGAAATCGACAGCGCGACATATGACGCGTTGGAATCCGCTTTGATCGAGACGGTTGAAGATTTAGACGAGGCGGACGAGACGATCGAGGATCCGTTCGTTCCGAACGAATCGGACAAAACGCGGGGGGACTCGGATGAAACCGAATGGATTCCGGGACGGTTGCCGGTTCTGGCGCTTTTCCTGTATTGGGGCTTAACCGCGCTGCTGGCGTATTCGGTCGCCGGGGAAAAGATGCCGTGGCTGGCCGTTCATATCGCGCTGCCGCTGGCGCTGTCCGGCGCTTGGGGTTTTGCGTGTTTGTTTGAGACGATTGACAGGAAGAAAACGGTCGGTTTGGAAAGCGCGGCCGTTCTCGGTCTGACGGTGATCGCTCTGTACGCTTTCGGCGGGCTGACGGCGCCGTTTAGCGGCGGATTGCCGCCGTTTACGACGACGGATCTGGCGGGACTGAAAGCGACCGGCCTGTTCGTCAGCTCCGCTTTGGCGCTGACCGCGGCCGGGGTCTGTCTTGTCCGAACGCTGGCGCGTTGGGGCGGCAGGTCTATCGCGCGTTTTTATGTCCTGGTTTTGGGCGTTATCCTGATCGTCCTTCAGGCGCGGACGGCCTATCAATCATCGTTCGTTAATTACGATTCCGCCAGGGAGTACCTGGTTTACGCTCATGCCAGCGCGGCGCCCAAAGTCGTTTTACGGACGATCGAGGAGTTATCGGCGCGGACGGGCGAAGGGAAAACGATCCGCGTCGCTTATGATAACGACGCGCGCTATCCCTATTGGTGGTATTTCCGCGACTATACCGGGAAGCTTGATTTTAACGAGAACGCAACGCGCGATCTGCGCAACTATGATATTATCATCGCGAACACCTCGAAAGATTCGAAATTGATGCCGATTGTCGGCGACGCTTATTACCGTTATGAATATATGCGCCTGTGGTGGCCGAATCAGGACTATTTCCGCGTTACGGCGGACGGCGTTTTGAACGCGATCGTTAATGGCGCGATGCGCCGGGCGGTCATCGATATTTGGCTGAATCGCGATTTTAGCCGTTACGCGAAACTGGTCGGGTCGTCGTCGATGACGGCGGAAACCTGGGAACCGTCGGCGAAGATGGTCGTCTATATGAAAAAAGACCTGCTGCGCAAGATGTGGAAGATCGGCGACGCCTCGACTTTAGCGGAAACGGAAACCAAAACGGGCTTCTTCCCGGATGAAAAATTCGAGGCGCTGAATCCGGCTTTTTCGTTCGGCGAAGCGGGAACGGGCGCAGGCCAGCTCAACCGGCCGCGCAACCTGGCGGTCGCGCCAAGCGGCGGCGTATACGTCTTGAATACCGATAACGCGCGCGTCGACGTATTCGATTCGTCCGGCGCGTTCAAGTTCAGCTTTGATAACGCCGATCATGGCGGATTTAACCAGCCTTGGGGAATCGCGGTCGACCGTGACGGCGCGGTCTTCGTCGCTGATACCTGGAATCACCGTATTCTCCGGTTCAGCGCGAAAGGCGAATTTGAACTTGAATGGGCGGCGAACGTCCCGAACGGCGTGACGGCCGGTTTTTACGGCCCGCGCGCGATCGCGATCGACGGTTCCGATCGGATTTACGTAACCGATACCGGGAATAAACGCGTTTTGGTTTACGATCGCGACGGTCAGTTCCTTTTCCGGATGGGCGAGGCCGGGATGGGCGAAGGCGATTTTGACGAGCCGGTCGGAATCGCGACGTTTGAGGATAAGTATCTGGCGGTCGCCGATACCTGGAACCAGCGCGTTCAGGTTTTCGATCTCAGCGGCAGTGAAATCAATCGGATCCCGATCCATACGTTCGAGGTCTACGCCTGGTATTCGCAGTCGATGGATAATAAGCCGTATTTGACGTTTGACCGATCAGGGAATATCCTCTTCAGTGATCCGGAATCCGGACTGATCTGGCAGTACAGCGTCGAAGGACAGCTGATCCGTTCGTTCAATGCCGCCGGCGGCGGGATCGACATGCTGTCGATGCCGGTCGGATTGACCATGGACGCCGAGGGTTCGCTGTGGCTGGTCGACGCGCTGGCGAACCGTGTGAACCGTTTCGAACTCCCGTAAGGAGGATTTATCGTCAGGGCGGGAAGGATCGTTTTGCGTCCGGGAAGATTGTATAATTGCTTCATGGACAAAAAACGATTCTTCTTCGCATTTTTTTTCTTTTTCATTAGCGGGTTCGTTTTTAGCGGCTGCAACGCGCCCGGCGCGGACCGCGCTTTTCGAACGGCTGAAAATACCGCGGATGAATCCGGATCTCGGCCGCAGTTAACAATTCTGCTGACGGAACTGCCGAAGGCGGTCAGCCTTGTCGGCCCGCTGACGGAAGCGGGCGCGACGGTCGCCGACGCGCTCTTCGACGGGCCGTTCGATCAGGTTAACGGGCAGGAAATCCCGATCATTTTTTCAGAAATCAACGTTGAAACGCACCCGGTTCAGGTTTCTGTCGGCGATCCGGTTTATGGCGCGGCCGAACGCGTTGAATCGTTACGGCCGGATATGCCCGTCGTTCCGGCGAACGGCGCGGCTGTCTGCGGTTATTCCGGCTGCGCCGTTTCGTTTGACGCGCTGCCGCCGGAGGCCGCGCTCGAATTGGATCAGGTCCAGGCGACGTTCCGGCTGCGGGACGATTTGCGTTGGGCGGACGGGACCGCGCTGACTTCAGCGGATGCGGCGCTGGCGTACGTCCTTTTCGGTCCGGGTTTAGCGGTTTCCGAACGGACGGCGGCGTATGAAATCGTAGACGAACGAACGGTTCGCTGGCGCGGGATCCCCGGTTATATTCCGACCCGTCTAGCGGACATATTTGTCGCTCCGATTCCGGCGAAGGAAGCGTTGAATCGGACGCGCGACGACTTGCTGGCGGATTCCGCATTCATGAGCCGTCCGTTAGGTTGGGGCGCGTATCGTTTCGCCGCGGATCAGCCGGAATCGGCCGACGCGATCGTATTGGAACGGAATCCGTATTATTTTGGCGAAGCGCCGGCGTACGACCGACTGGTTTTCAGCGCGCGCGGACGCGGCGAAGATCAGTTCGTTTATGCGCTGGAAAACGGCGCGGCGACAGTGACGCAATCCGGCGTTGATTTCAGCGGCCGGATTGAACCGCTGCTTGAAGACGTGCGCGACCGGAAATTGAGCGCGTCGATCTATCCGTCGCTCGATACGGTCGAAATCGCGTTTAATTACGCGAGCGAGAGTGAAACGCTGCGGGATTTTTTCGCGAATGCGGAGAACCGTGTCGCGCTGACGCAATGTGTCGATCGCCCGCGCCTGATTCGCGAGATACTTTACGGCCAGTCGGAGGTTCCGATCGGCGCCTATCCGTCTTTTCATGCGCTGAATAGCCGCGGGAACGGATATATCGGCCCGGATCCGGCGGCGGCGCGGCTGACGCTTTCGCAGAACGCCGGGCCGGGACTGTCGTTGGTCCTGACGTATTTTGAGGACGAGACGAACCGGCGCACGGCGGAATTTGTCCGGGACGCCTGGCGCGGCTGCGGATTAACGGTGGAGACGGAAGGAATTCCGCTGAGCGAAATCGGGCGGATCCGAGCCGGTCAATTTGACGCGCTGTTGACGGCGCGGAGCGGCGGCGAACGTCTGCCCTGCCGGGCTTGGCTTTCGAGCCCGTTGAACGGGAATTCAACCGGCGGCGACGGGATTCATCTCGGCGGATATCGTTCGGCGGAGGCTGACGCGCTTTGCGTTGCGGCGCGCTTTGCCGGCGCGTTCGGGGCGGACCTTGCGACGATTGACCTGGCGCAATCGATCCTGACGTCCGAAGCGATATCGCTGCAGTTATATTTTGAGCCGCGTTTCGCGCTGACGACGGCGGACGTTTGCGGTATCCGTTCCGTAATCGGGATGCGTTCGATTCTATGGAATGTGGAACGGCTGCGCCCTGCCGAGAGCGGCGAATCTTGTTACGCGCCGCAGTGGAACGATATTTACCGATAATTTTTCGCAAATCGTGAACCTTTTTTGAAATTGCTGCGTATATGAAAATAAGGAGTAAACGAGAGATGAAAAAACTATATCGGAGTTCAAAAAATCGAATCATCGCCGGGGTTTGCGGCGGGCTGGCTGAGTATTTGGAATTAGATCCGTCGATTTTGCGGTTGGTTTTTATCGTGCTGTCGATTTTGGGCGCGCTGCCGTTCTTCGGCGTCGTCTATCTGGCGATCATGTTTATTGTTCCGCTTGAACCGCAGCCCGACCGCAGCGCGACGGTCGCTCACACGCCGTCCGAATCGCCCTATGACCGGCAGCGATCGGCCCCACGGGCACAGGATATCGTCGTCGAGGTTCATGAAACGGCCGCGGACGTGAACGATAATTCATCCGTGTTGGGAAAATAGCGGGACGGGTTGGAATAAATTAATTCCGGAAGGAGGATGTCCTGAGATGGGAATGGTATTGTTATTGTTGTTTTGGTTGACTTTTTTTTGCGGGACGGTCTATTCCGGTTTCATGAAAGAGGAGCTTCCTGCCGGGGTTGAGGGCGCGTTTTCAGAATCCAAGCGGGGGAGAAAAGAGGGACGCGCGCGTCGTTAATTTGAAAAGTAATCAGAAAGCGAATGACCGCGAGAGCGTCTTCGCTTTTATCGTTGAACGCCGATTTTCGGGATTATTCGAAATTGCTTCGGCTCGGAAAATTCCAAAGCCGGACGGAAAAGAACATAACTGAGAAGGCGGGCATTTTGCCCGCCTTCCGTAATAAACAGTTCCTGAAATTGAAGCTGCGATTCTTCCAATTCACCGATAACTGAAAAAAGGTTATCGCGTATGGGTCAGGCCGTCCTTCAATTTATAGAATTCCGTTTCTCCTCATCGGAACGATAAATGAAATCGCTTATTCGCCCTTGAAAGCGGAAACTAATTCGCTTTCGATGACTTCCGGGTCTAATCCGAACCACTTGTAAAAGCGCATCATTTCGGCTTCGAGATCGATCTCGGCGGCGGCTTCGGGGTACAGCGTCTTGACCGTCCATAGCAGACCCAATCCGCGGCGCGGACCGGCGGAATCCCAGGACAGCGTATCTTTTCCGAACGGATAGATCGCGTCATCTTTGACGGCGCGGAGTTCCTGCCAAATCGGGTCGGATTTCAGCATCTCGACGTTCGCTTTCGGGTCGGCGAAGTAATTAACGATCAGGATCGCGTCGGGATCGTACGCGGCGATCTGTTCAAAGTTGATTTCCATCCACTGACTCGTGTTTTCAGCGTCGGCTTTCCAAACGGGGACGCCGCCGGCGTCTTCAACCATCGAAGTCTGGAACCAATTGGCAGGGGCGACCTTTAAAGCGTAACTGCCGTCAGCTTCGGCGAATTGGAGGAGGAGGACGGTCTTTTTCGATTCGATTCCGGCGACGATTTCGGCGACGCGGTCTTCAATTTCAGCGTAGTAGGCAAGAATTTCTTCCGCCCGCTCTTCTTCGCCGAAAACTTTACCGACATTCATGACGTCGACGATATAATCTTCGGGTGATTCGAGACTCAGGTAAACGACGGGAATTCCGCTTTCCTCAAAAGCGACACCGGCGTCTTCACGCGTATAACTCTTCAGGAAGATAACGTCGGGTTTTAAAGCGGCGACGGCTTCGACCGCCCCGTCGCTCAGTTCCGGCGTTTGGATATTCAGGAGCGATTGGAATTTCCCTTTATCTTGTCCGCCGCGTCCGGTAATCGTGACCATGCGTCCATTTTCAAACATGAACGGTAATTCCCAGATTGTTCCGGTTTTCTTCCCGGCGATGACGGCCGAAGCGGCCGGCGCGTTGATCTCGACTTCGCGGCCAAGGACGTCTGTCAGAGCGACCTGCTGCTGTTCGACGGCGACGGTGTCTTGAGCGCTTGCGGCGAAAATCCCAAGACTGATAAAGAGGACAAAAGCTAAAAGAAGAGACAGACTAATTCGTTTCATGGCAATTCCTTTCGGTATAATTACTTATTATTTAAGTATACGCTGATGACGTGAATTGTCAAACAAAAAAGCCGTCTGTTTGTCGGGCATCTGAAAATCGATTTTCAGATGCCGCAGGAGTTCTTTCACAGCGTTTGATTTTTTTGTGCAAGCCCGTTACGGGCAGCTTACGCCTTCCGGTTCAAATTTTTCGGCGCGCGGAACGAGAATTTGGACGCCTTGATCCGGGAAGGTTTCGATCGGTTCATAGTAGCAAAGCGTTGGACCGGAAACCCACTTGACGAACAGGTCGTTTTCTTCGCTGAAATTGCGGTCTGCGCCTTGAAATTTGATTTGAAGCGGCTCGGTGATAATCGCGTTGAAACGCCGGGAGCGCAGATCGGCGAAATATTTTTCGAACCATGCGCCATGATCCGCCATCGCTTCGTCCATCATCCATTTTTTTTCATAGTCGGCGATCAGCGCGATTCGCGGCACGTTCCCGAACGTCAGGAGTTGGCGCTGATCGATAAAGAGGATATTTTCCCCGTCGTTTTTTGCGATGATCTCGTTGATTTTTTCGAGCGCATCGGCCGTGGTTTCAGCGCTCGGGTAGACTTTCGGCGTAAGCGTAAAAGCGGTCTGTATCGTAGGAATCAGAATCGCGGCGATCAGGACCAGCGTCAGCGGACGATTTTCCCGTACGCTTTCGGAAAGCCATCTCCCGAATCCGGCGTTCCAGGCCAACGCAGCGACGAAAACCAGTCCGGTCAGGAACATATCGAGATTATGCAGATTGGATCCGCCGCCGATCTTAACCGAAATCAGCAGCCCGACGGCGCAAAGCGCGAGCAGCATCAGGACGATCAGGATGCGCGCGATCCGGTCGATTTTCCATCCGGTTCTTAAGTCCCAAATCAACAGCAGGACGCATAACGGCGCGATCGCGATCAGCAGCCCGAGCAGAATCCCGGGCGCGTAGGTTTCGTTCGGAAAGAGCCGGCTCCAAAGGAGCGGTTGACGGCTCAGGTAAAACGCGACCCATTCCGGCGTAAACATCGCGGGGGAGCTTTCTTCAATCGCATGAACCGCGCTCCCGTCGTCAGTCGGGAAAGAAACCAACTTTTCCGCAGCGGGGATTTCGGGATTCGGAACGGCGCCCGAATCGGCCGGCAGGAAGCTTTCGCGGTTCAGATAAGCGAAAGCGCCGATCAACGCCGCTAATCCGACGATGATCGCCGAACGCCAACGATTCCGCTTCGAATCCGATTCGATAAACGCCAGCGCGGCGGCGAAAAGCGGCGGGGCAATAATCCAGGTTGAACGCGAAAGAACGGCGTAAGCGCCGGCGGCTGCGAGAAGCGGAATTTGAATAAACGCGGGCGTTTTACGCGCGGCGGCGACGATCAGCAGCGAGAGGACAAGCGGAGTATATATTGGTCCCTGGTTCAGGAACAGCATCGTCCACAGAACGGCGCTAAGCGTCGCCAGACGCGGCGTTTCGTTAGCCCGGTCGCTTTTCCGCAGCAGCGTCCAGCCAAGGATCAGGTACGGAACGGTAAAAAGGACTGCGTTCCAGGCGCGCATCGTCACGATCGACACCTTCGGAAGCAGGAAAACCGCGCCCCAGAGGCTCTGACGGCCGAGGTCGATATAAGCCGGGATCGGGCCGCTTTCGGGAAAATCGTATAAATGACGGCCGAAAAGGACGGAATAATCCCAAAAACGATTCCCCTCGGACCAGCCGACGCTGAACGGATAGGCGTTGACGATTCGAATTTGGCTGATAATTAACGCGGAAACAGAAAATATCATCGCCGCGGAAACAAAATCAGCGGAAGAAAGGCGCGCTTCCCGACCGATCAGCCGGGCGGAGACCGTCAGCGCAAGCGTAAAAAGGTAGGCTCGGATCCAGGTCGCGCCGAACGGTTCGCTCCACGGCAGGAAAGCGTAAAGGATCAGCGGCGCAACGCATACGGCGGCGGCAAGAGCCAGGCGTAAGGTACGCGCCCGTTCGAGAATCCGCCGCGGCGGTTCGAGCCGGCTGGGATTCCAGATCAGGATCATTGCCCAAACTGAGCCGAAAATAAAGGCCGCGGAAATCGCGATAAACGACGGGACAATCCGCCCTTTCGAAAGGAATTCGGCGTATCGGACGAAAACAGCGCGGAGAGCGAAAACTGTCAGCGTTATATATCCGGCTGTCAGGAGCGATTCGGGAATGGGTCGTTTTCGGAAGAGGTTCATGGATGATCCGTCGCTTTCTTTGAAAAATCAGTATCCAAACGGCGTTTCGGAAGCCTGAACCGCTTGGATCGGGAATTCTTTTGACCCGGGAACAATAATGTTAGAATTTAGCTGAAATTCAGCGCCGCCGTTCAACCGTTTCATCAGCGTTTATTTTAACGTGAAACCGGCAGGGGCGCGCGGATCGACGGTGATTTATTTTATGGAAGGCGGGCGATCTTGGCTGGGGAAAAAATAACGGAAGTTTCGATTTATACGGATGGGGCCTGCTCCGGAAATCCGGGTCCGGGCGGTTACGGCGTTATTTTACTTTCCGGTCCGAATCGAAAAGAGCTTTCCGGCGGCGAGGCCGAGACGACGAATAACCGTATGGAACTGCTGGGGGTTATTGTCGGGCTGAGCGCTTTAAAACGCCGCTGCGCGGTGACGCTTTATTCGGATTCGAAATATGTCGTGGACATGGTTGAACAGGGGTGGTTGGCTCGTTGGCGTGCAAACGGCTGGAAACGTAATCAGACCGAAGCGGCGAAGAATATCGATCTGCTGGAACGTTTGTGGAAACTGCTGCAAGCGCATCAAGTTAAATTCATTTGGGTTCGCGGTCATGCCGACAATGCGTTGAATAACCGCTGCGACGAGTTGGCTGTTGCGGCGGCGGCGCGGTTTGCGAAGAAGAAATAGGCCTGCGCGGCGCGGCGATTGGAATCGTGTAAAATAGACGTATGAAAGAAAGAATCCTGCTTTACGGCGGCGGCGGCCATGCGAAAACGCTGATCGATCTGATCCGCGCTTTGGGGACGTTCGAGCTGGCGGGGATCGTCGACGACCGTCTGTCGCGCGCTGATTCCGTTATGGGCGTACCCGTTATCGGGACGTCGGCCGATTTGGCGCGGCTGCGCGCGGAGGGGATCGGCGCCGCCGTCAACGCTGTTGGCGGGATTGGGAATCCGGACGTCCGCTGGCAGGTTTTTGAACGGCTTATTGAAGCGGGCTTCGACCAGCCGGCGCTCGTTCATCCGCGCGCGTTCGTCGAACCGAGCGTCTCGCTCGATCATGCCGTTCAGGTTCTCGCCGGCGCGTATATCAGTTCGGATTCGAGCGTCGGGTTCGGGACGCTCCTAAACGCCGGAGCCATTCTTTCACATGATAATCATCTCGGACGCTGCGTCAATTTTTCGCCGGGGGCGGCCTGCGGCGGCTGCGTTACGGTCGGCGATTTCACTCAGGTCGGGATGTGCGCGACGATTAACGCCGGCGTAACGGTCGGACGGCGGGTTCGGATCGGGAACGGGGCGACGGTTAAAGACGACGTTCCGGACGGGACGCGGGTTTATGCCGGAACGATCTGGCCGCGGCGCGAAAAGCGCGGGATAGATCCGAACGAACTTAGGAAAATCGCCTGAACCGTGGCCGGGACCATGAAAACTATATCAGCGGCGGAAGAAAACGGCGATCTTGATTTGCGCGGCAATCCGCCGTTGGCGATGATGAGGCTCAATATGAAACGAAGGAGAGGTTCGCTGCATGTTCCGACGAAATCCGTCCGGCGCTAACGCCGCTCAACAGCCATCCGCTTCCGTTACCGAACGGGTCACTTCGATATTGGGCGCCGGGATTAATTGGCGCGGAAACTTACGCGGGAGCGGCGGGATCCGAATTGAAGGAACTTTCGAAGGCGAAATTCAGGTTCAGGGGATTATTGTTGTCGGCGAGACGGGCCGCGTTGCCTGCAACAATATTCGCGCGAATACGGTCGTCGTGGCCGGAACGGTCCGCGGCAATATCTCGGCGGAAAAACTCGAAATCCGTTCGACCGGACGCGTTTGGGGCGACGTTTACGTTGTCGGATTCTCGACGGAAGAAGGCGCGTTCCTGCGCGGGGCGGTACGAATGGAAGAAAAATTTATTTTAGACCCGTCCCAGCCGCAGACGCCGCCGTATAATCCGAACGCACCGATCCCGTATTGACCGGTTGGTCCCGCGGATCAATGAAGAAAGCAGGTTTGCCGATTTTATGGATTTCCGGATGAAATTTGATGTGCCGATGTCTTCGCCGGATATCGGCGACGCGGAACGGGATGCGGTCCGCGAAGTTATGCTGAGCAACGCGCTGAGCATGGGGCCGTATCAACAGCGTTTTGAACAAGCCGTTCGCGAATTCTGCGGCGCGAAACACGCGCTGGCGGTTAATTCAGGTACGGCCGGGCTGCATTTGGGCGTCCGGGCGAACGGCTGGACCGACGGCGATTACGTTATTACGACGCCGTTTTCGTTCGTCGCTTCGACGAACGTTCTCCTCTATGAGCGAATCACGCCGGTCTTTGTCGATGTGGATCCCGTGACCGGGAATATTGATCCGGCGCTCGTCGCGGAAGCGGCGGCGGATCTTAACGCGTCGGGAACGCGCGCTGAAAAATGGCTCCCCGCTCGCGGATGCCGCGCCGGCGGTCGGTTGAAAGGGATTCTGGCGGTCGACGTATTCGGCCAGCCGGCGGATTACGACGCGCTGAACGGGACAGCGCGCGATTACGGTTTAACCGTAATTGAGGATTCCTGCGAGGCGTTGGGCGCGATGTATAAAGGCCGTCCGGCGGGGCGCGAAGCCTCTGTCGGCGTTTTCGCTTTTTATCCGAATAAACAGATCACAACCGGCGAAGGCGGTATGATCGTTACGGACGACGACGAATTGGCGCTGATAATGAGCGCGATGCGCAACCAGGGACGCGCCCGCGGCGATACCTGGCTGGAACATACGTATCTCGGTTTTAATTATCGGATGAGCGAACTGAACGCCGCGATCGGAACGGTTCAGATGAGCCGGATCGGGGAGTTGATTGCGAATCGGCAGCGCGTTGCCGACTGGTATTTTGAAGAGTTATCCGGATTGGATGGGATCAGCCTGCCGGGCCGGGCGGCAACGACGACGCGTGACAGTTGGTTCGTTTTCGTTATCCGTTTAGCGCCGGAACTCGATCGGACGGACGTTATCCGAAAATTAAACGCGCTCGGTATTCCGGTTCGTCCGTATTTCGCGCCGATTACGGATCAGCCGTATATGCGCGCGATGTTCGGGTATGAGAGCGATCGGTTCCCCGTCTGCGCCGATTTAGGGCGGCGCGGCCTGGCGATTCCGTTTTCCGGCGTGATGACGCGCGGTCAGATTGCTGCGGTCGGCGCAGCGCTGCGGCAGGTTCTCGGCTGAGGAAGTCGGACGGATCGGAACATGATCGGATCGAACGAAGCGAAAGCGGCGAAAGGAACGAAGCGCGGCGACGTGCTGAAATTTCGTCCGGTTCTGCTCGGAGGGCTTGCGCTGAACCTGCTGATAACGGTGATTTGTATCGTATTGATGGCGTTCAGTTTTAATTTCTTTTCAGCTCAGCAGCCGGGTCCGTTATTTTTCCTGTCGTTTCTGATCGCGATCGGGCTTTTCATTCCGATCGGATTTTTCGCTTACCGCGTTTATGCGCTTGTCACCGCGACCTACGAATTAACTCGCAACAGCTTGCGGCTGCGTTGGGGGCTGCGCAGCGAAACGATTCCGCTGACCGAAATAAACTGGATCCGTACGCCGGCTGAACTGAATCTGGACGTGCCATGGCCGTTTTTGCCGACGCCGGGCGCGTATATCGGAGGGGTTCATATAGCGGAGGGTGACGAGGTCGAATTTATGGCGTCGAGCTTAAGGACGATGCTCTTCATTGGGACGCCGACGGCGATTTACGGGATTTCGCCGCGCCTGCCGGCATTGTTCATGACTGCGTATGAACGCATGCTGCAGCTGGGTATTCTGACTGAGGCGGAACGTCAGACGATTCAGCCTGCCGACTGGTTCGTTACGTCGTTCCGCAGCCGTATTTTGCGCTTCTCGATGATACTCTCGCTGTTGATGGTCGCTCTATTGGCGTTGTGGCTGGGGTTTCGGCTGAGCCGCGCTGAGTTTGTCCAGTTCGGTTGGACTGCTGCCGGACTGCTGCGCGATCCGGTTCCGATCGGAAACGCGATGATCCTGCCGGCGTTGTCCGGGCTGTCCTGGGCGATAAACTTTGTTGCCGGCGTGCGGCTATATCGGTCCGACGAGCTGCAGCGGACGGCGGAGATCTTATGGGGATCGTCCGTCCCGATTTGCGCTTTCTTCCTGCTCGCCGGATTCTTTGTCGTTTAATCGGGCCGGTCAAATTGTCAAGACGGAGGGACATGAAGCTTTTACCCGGGAAAATCGCTCGATACGGAATTTTCGCACTCCTGGCGGGGGCGTATTTCGTTTACCTGTTTTTCGCCTTCGCTCAGGTTCCGATCGATTCGGATTGGGCGTCGCTGAATCTTGAAGCGTCTGATCTTCTTCGTGGAAATTTTTTCCTTTCAGGCTGGAATTTTACCGGCGCGACGTTCCTTTTTACCGAGCTCCCGCTCTATCTTCCGGGCGCGGCGTTTTTCGGCGTCTCGGTCCGCGGGGTTATTTTTTCGATCGCGTTCGGCGGTTGGCTGCTTTTCCTGGCCGGATTCTTCCTGCTGCGCGAAGGTTTGGCGGACGGCTCGTTTTGGCAGACGCTGTTCTTCTATGCCGCGCTGTGCGCTGTTCCTGCATTGCCGGCGCTGCAAAATTTACGCGCGCATGTCGGCGCGTACATCATTTTCATGATTTTGATCGCGGTTCTTTTTCGACTGACGGCGGAAAAAGCGCGTATGCCGAAACGATGGCTGGCCGTTTATTGCATTCTGTTGGTTCTTACGGCGGCGAGCGATCTGTTTATCGCGACGCTTTTCGTCGCGCCGCTGATCGTTTATTTTGGCTGGGGGCTGGTTGCGAACGAACCGTCCGAAACGACGCGACGCGACGTGCGCCTGATCGGATGGACGGCCGGCGCATTTTTCGTTGGGAAAGCGCTCGAAAAAATCTACGTCATGATCGGCGCAACGCCGCTGAACAGCCGAGTCGGTTCAGCGAAATGGGCGGGTGAAGCGGCCGTTTCGTTTTACTTCCGAAATTTCCGTTTCGGCTGCATGAAACTTTTCGGCGCTTATTTCGGCGAGACGCGGGTTTTTTCGATCGGAACGCCGGCGGCATGGCTGAAACTGATCCTGCTGCTGATCGGCGCCGCCGTGATCGTGCTGAACCTTTTCCGCTTTTTTCGGCGCGAGAAAACGACCGACGAAATTTCGGCTTTTCTGTCGCTGGCGATCGTTTGCCACGGCGCTTGGGTCGTCTTGGGCGGTTTCGCCCTGAATTCGGAAAATACGCTGCGCTATTACGCTTTTTTCCCGTACGCTTTGGCTGTGCTGCTGATTCGGACGGCGTTTGTCTCGGGTTTTTTATCGCGCCGCTTGGTTCGGAGCCGTCTGACGGTCCGGACGCTGTCGGTCGCCGTCTGTGTTCTGATTCTGGCGCTGACGTTCCGGCTTCCGCCGCGCACGCGCGTGATCACGCCGCAGGATCGGCTGGCGACCTTCCTGCGCGATGCGGGATATCTCAGCGGGTACGGGGATTTTTGGACCGCGACCCATACGGTTGTCAGTTCGGAGGACCGGATCGCCGTACGCGCGATCCGCGCCGACGAAGGATCGAGCGGCGAAGTCCGGCGCTACTTCTGGTTTAATCGAACCGACTGGTACGACGATCCCGAGGCGAACTTTATCGTCGTCGGATTAAAAGAGCCGTGGATGAATGTTTCTGAGGAAACGGTTCGGAATTTTTTCGGCGCGCCGGTTCGAGAGACGCGTTTTGAGGATTACCTGATCCTCGAATATCCGAAAGGCCTTTATTCGAGATTCAGCCAATGAAGCGGATTCTTTCTTTACTTGAAGATTTTTCGAAGCGCAGCGGTGCATACGCGCTGCTTTTAATCGTTTTGGCGTTTCTTTCTTATGGTTTGGCGCTGCCGAAACTGGGAATTTACTGGGACGACTGGGCGATGATCTGGACGCGGCTGGGGGTCGGGTTCGGCGGTCTCGTTCGTCATTTCAGTTTCAGCCGTCCGCTTGCCGGGCAGATACATAATCTGGCCATCCTCTTGACGGGCGGCAATCCGCTCAAGATTCAGCTCTATGCCCAGGCGATGCGGATCGTTTGTGCGTTGACCTTCAGCGCGACGATACGAACCGTATGGCGGAAATCGGCGTATGAGCCGATCCCCGCTGTCGCCGGATTGTTCTTTTTTGTTTACCCCGGATTTACGATGATCCCGATCGGGATTAATTTCGGTTTTTCGTATCTGATAATGACGATACAGTTCGCGTCTTGGACGCTTTCGATTCGCGCGCTGCGCGGGGAAGGCCCGATCCGACCGCAGTTTTTGGCCGCGGCGATTTTTTCCGCGTTGAATTTATTCGCGACCGAATATTTTTTTCTGTTGGAGCTGATCCGTCCGGTGTTGTTTTGGATCGCGCTGTCGGCGGAGCGTCCGGAGCCGGAAACGATCCGGGAGCGAATCGTGCGTTTATCGAAAGCCTGGCTTCCGTATGTTTTCGTTTTTCTCGCCGCGGCCGTCTACCGTCTTTTTTTCAACCCGACCCAAACGCTGCATTATGAATTCAGTCTGATCGGCCGGTTCAAATCTGATCCGTTCGCTGCGGCGGGGACGTACTTAAGCGCTGTCGGCGGCGACGTCGGGAAGGTTCTTTTCGGCGCCTGGGCGCAGCTGTTTATCTTTCCGAACGTCGAACTGACCGGATTGCGGACGATGATAACGTTCGGGGCGGCGGTCGCCGCGAGTTCGCTTATCACAGGCGTTTTTCTCTCGTTCCGCGTTCGGGTGGCGGGCCGCGGTTCCGATTCGTCCGTGCGGCCGTGTGTTTCGGTCGGGCTGGGGATGATTCTCGTCGGTTTGGCGCTGATTCTGCTGGGCGGTCAGCCGTTCTGGCTGACAGATTCATATTTATCGTTCATCTTTCCGAATTCCCGTTTTACGCTGCCGTTTCTTCCGGGGATGGCGCTCGTCTGGGGCGGGATGGCCGAGGCCGTGTTTTCCGATTCCGTTCGCTTTCGGCGTCTTCGCCGCACGCTCGGAATATTCGTGTTGTCAGCGATCGTCGGGGCGGCGAGCGGGTTCCATTTTCTGAACGCGACGGCGTACCGGCGCGATTGGACGCTGACGAAAGATTTCTTCCGGCAGCTAAGCTGGCGGATTCCGGATATGGAACCGAATACGACGATCGTTACGAATACGCTGCCGATCCGTTTCAGTACGGATAATTCGCTGACCGCGCCGTTAAACTGGATTTACGCGGACGGCGAAGCGCTTCGGGACGCGCGGATGCCGTTTATGCTGTATACGAATACCAAACGGTCGCGGACGCTATCCGATTTTGCGTCCGGACGGCGCGTTGAACAGGAATATCTGACGGCTCGATTCAGCGGCAATACATCCGACACGATCAGCGTTTATTACCGCTCGCCCGGCTGCGTCCGCGTTTTGGATCCTGAAATTGATCTCTTGAATCAAACGATCGCCAATATTGACCGCGCGGCTGCGCGGCTGACAAATTACGAGCGGATTCGGACGGGCGGCGCAGCGCGCGAATTGGACCGGACGATCTTCGGCGCCGCGCCGGCTTCGAAAAATTGGTGCTGGTACTATGAACAGGCGGATTTGGCGCGCCAGCGGCAGGACTGGGACCGCGCGGCTCGTTTGGGCGACGAAGCTTTCGCGCAAGCGGATTATCCGAATGATCCGGTCGAACGGTTCCCGTTTGTCGAGGGTTACGCCATGGCGGAACGCTGGGACGACGCCGAGCGTCTAAGCCGTGAAACGCTTTCAATTACGCCGGTTATGAACAATCCGCTGTGTGCGCTTTGGGCGCGGATTGAGCGGAACGGAATCGAATCGGACGCTAAAGCTGCCGCGATCCGCCGGGTTCAGGCGGATCTGGACTGCGGATTTTTGGGTAAGGGAGATTGATATGACGGCGAAATCGGGATTAAAGGTCTTCTGCGTCGGTTTGGCGCGGCGCGGCGGTATGCTGCATTTTCATGATTGCCTGGTCGAAGGATTGGCGCCGATCTGTCAGGTTGCGTCGCTGACGGCGGCGGGCGCGGATCACGGCGAGCGCGTCGCGTTTCAAAAGGATGTCCGCCATTTCTTCGTTGACAGCGGAAAGGGAATGATCGGGACGGTCGGAAAACTTACCGCGCCGAAGACCTGGAAAGCGATTCAAACGGCGATTGAAAGTTTCCGTCCCGACCTCGTTCATTTTACCGGCGCGCAGGAATGGAACCCTGCCGTCGGCGCGCTTCTGAAAAAACGCGGCATTCCGCTCCTCTATACGGTTCATGACGTAATTCATCATGAGGGCGTTCCGTTTTATTTCCGCGTTACCGAAGGAATTTTCCGTAAGTTCCCGGACGGTTTTATCGTTCTGACCGAATCGGCGAAGGCTCAGCTTTCCGCTCAGGGCGTCGCGCCTGAGCGGATTCGCGTTATTCCCCATGGCGTTTATGATTTTTTCCGCGATACGGCCGCGCCCGCGGCTGAGCCGGACGATCCGAATCCGTTCAAGCGCGTCCTTTTCTTCGGTCGGATTGAGCCTTATAAGGGCCTGCCGATCCTATTGGAAGCGATCGAGCCGCTTTTCGAGAAATATCCGGATTGGGGGCTGACGATTGCCGGAAGCGGCGATGTCAGCGGGCTGCGCGAGCGGCTGAATCACCCGCAGATCGAGTTGATCAACCGGTTCCTCAGCGACGCGGAAGTCGCCGCGCTGATGCGCCGCGCGGAGATTATCGCGCTTCCTTATTTATCGGCGACGCAGAGCGGCGTTATTCCGACGGCGTTTCCGTTCGCGAAAGCGATCTTGGCGACGGCGGTCGGCGGGATTCCCGATATGATCCGGGACGACGAAAACGGGCTGCTGGTCGCGGCGAATGACGTCGAGGCGTTTCGGAACGGCTTGGAACGTTTGATGCGGGACGCGGCGCTTCGGCGTCGTTTGGGCGAAGCCGGCGCGGCGTTTGCGGAAGCGCGGTTAAGTTGGGACGCGATCGCGGCCTGTCATTTGGCGTTTTACGAGGAAATTTTGTTTAACCTCACAGAATTATTGCGCGCGGCGTAGCGGCTTTGAAAAGAAGAACCGCTGTGGAAATTAAACCGGGAATATCCAGCGTCGGATGTCGCGGAGCCGGACGGATTGTCAGCCGCGTCTTAGTCAAAAAGACGAACAGGGATTAATGATTTCGAATGATTAACGCAATAGACGTATGGAATCGATTTGTGCGGGAACGGCGCGGCGCGGCGTCGGCCGAAGGAGATTACTGGCTCTCAAAGGCGAAAGATTATTCCCGTTTAATCGATCGGCGCTGGGCGGAAGGCGACGACGAAACGCGCGGATTCCTGAAGCGTCTGTTCGCGGACCGGTCGCTCCGATCCGTTTTGGATATCGGCGCGGGAACGGGCCAATGGTCGCTGTTTTTCGCCCGATTGGGCGTTAACGCGACCGCGCTTGAACCGTCCGCAGGGATGCGCGCCGTCCTGAAGGAAAATATCGCGGCCGATCCGGCGTCGGCGCGTCGAATCAGCGTCATCGAGGGCCGTTGGCCCGAAACCGACGCGGGAATTTTCGACGTTTCTTTCTGTTCTCATGCGATGTACGAATGGGACGATTTCGCCGCGGCGATCGCGGCGCTGCGCGAACGGACGCGGCGGCGGGTCGTTCTGGCGATCCGCGCGCCGTACGCCGACGATTTTTACGCGCGGTTGGCGGGGTTTCTCTGCCCTGAAACTCCGTACGCCGGGATCGATTTCCCGCTTTTGCAGGCCGCGCTGTTTCAGCTGGGGATTTTCGCCGACGTTTGTTTTGAAAGCCGCGATACGGCGCATGTCCGTAAATTTGACACGGTCGACGCGGCGGTTGCGGCGATCCGGACTCGTTTCGGCGTCGACGGCGCGATGATCCGCAAGCTGATCGTTTCGGAAGGGTATATCGAGCCGGACGGACGGGTACGGATCCCGATGCGCGGGAAAACGGCCTGCGTTTCTTTCAAGCCGTAGTAGCGCACCTTCATTTTTCAGGGTTGATTCAATAAACGGTATACCTGATCGAGCGTCTGCAGTCCGGTCAGGTTGCGGACGGTCCAGCCGTACGTCGACAAATCGTCGCCGCTAAAATCGCAGAGCGAAACGGAATTCGCGGTTGGATGTACGTTGTCCGTCTGAAGTCCGTGATTCGGAAGCGGTTCCATCGCGCGCCACAAGTTCCACAGCGGCAATTCATAATCGAGCGCGATCTGCGCGACAACCTGGTTGAACGAGCCGTCAGTGTCAAGATCGTCGGCTTTGGTGACCAGGATCGGGACGATATTGAAGCGATCGATCGTTTTATCGACCAGGGAACGCATGTGTTTATCGAAATCGCTGACTTTCATGTAAACGTCGTTTGACCCCAAGGATATAAACGCGATTGAAGGCTGCCAAAGGCGATATTCGCAGGTCGTCGCCGATTCGTACGGCCAGCAGATATCGTCGTCATACCAGTGAATCATGTCGAGATCGAAAGCGGTTTTCCCGTTTTCCGCCGCGCGCGAGTCGCGGGAGAAGGACCAGCGAAACTGATCGATCGTCGCCGCCAACGATTCATATTCGCCAAGCGCGTAGCCTAAATCGCCGAAATCAAAACAAGAGAAGAAAGAAGGCAGTACGCTGTTCGAATCGCCGACTTTACTGAAACGCTTCGGATCATTTCCGGCTTCAAGCCCGGCGGCGTAAATCTCTTTCATTTTCGCGCTGATCCCGGCCGGGATGATGTCCCATTCGCGCCATTGCGCTGCGCTTAGCGTCGGCGCGACCGTTTCGGTCGGCGCTGTCGTCTGTTCGACGGTCGGTGCGGGCGTCTCGATCGCTGTGGGCGCGCTCGTTTCGGTCGGAACTTCGATCGTAGCGGTCTCGCTCGGACGAGGCGGGACGGCATTGGGGGAATGGCGGATGATACAGCCTGCTAAAGTCCCCGACAGGAATAGGATCAGACTGAATCGGATCGCGGTTCGCGCGCGGGTCATACGTCCCCTAAATACCAAACATGCTGCAGACGATCATCGATACGAAAATACCGAGCAGGACGCCGACGATGACCTGACGCGGCGTATGACCGAGAACTTCTTTTAAAAGTTCGTCGTCGATCTGCTGCCCTGAAAAAAAATCACGCAGCAGCTGATTGATTTTCTGCGCCTGGAGTCCGGCTTGCCAGCGAACGTGCGACGCGTCGTAAGTAACGATAACGACGAGCGCGAACGCCGCGCCGAACGCCGCGGAGTTGAATCCTTGCCAAACGCCGATTGTACAGGCGACCGAAGTCACCAGCGCCGAGTGGGAACTGGGCATACCGCCGCTTTGGAAAACGAGCAGCCAATCAAACCGTTTTTCGAAGAAGAAGTTAACGACCGGTTTCAGGAACTGAGCCAGGAACCAACTTAACATCGCGGAGATGATCGCCGGGTTGGAGAAAAAATCGGTTGCGTATTTCAAAACGCGCCGTCCTCGTCTATCGTTTCGCCGTCGGGGGCGCCGCCTTGGATCATCTCGATTTTAAGCTCGGCTTCGCTCAGGCGCGCTGCGCAAAGATCGGCGGTTTGCACGCCTTCCTGGTACAGCGTTATCGTCTCTTCTAACGGTAGCTGGGCCGACTCAAGTTTTTGAACGATTTCCTGAAGCCGGGCGATCGCTTCGTTGAAAGTTAAGGATTCAGTCTCAAGATTGCTCATAGCTTTTGCAGTTCCAAGATAATTATTTTCCTGATGACGTAAGTATATCTTAATTTCAATCGTCAATCCGCGCGTTCCGCTCGCCGTCTTTAAATATGAGCCGGATCGGTTGGAAATTTCGCAGCTTGGCTGCGCTTGTGACCGCGTTGCCGTCGCTGTCCCTGACGATCGCGTAACCGCGTTTCAGTACGGCGGCGGGATCAAGCGCGGCTAAACGAGCGCTTAGGGAATCGAGCCGGATTCCGAGCGTATTCATGCGATGGCTGATGACAAGGTTGAGCCGGTCGCTCAGCGTTTTTAATTCGCGCCGCCGCTGGCTGACGAGCGTCGCCGGCGAAGCGCGCTGCAATCGGGCGCTGAGGACTGCGAGCTGATCTTTACGGACCTGGAGCGCGTCGCCGCAGGATTGATCCATTCGCCTGACAAAGGTATCGAGCGTCTCAAGCAGTTCGTTCCTGTCCGGAACGGCGGCTACGGCGGCGGCGGTCGGCGTAGCCGCGCGTAAATCGGCGGCGAAATCAACCAGCGTGAAGTCGATTTCGTGACCGACGCCGGAAACGACCGGAATCGGCGAGCCGGCGACGGTTCGGACGAACGTTTCGTCGTTGAAAGCCCAAAGATCTTCCATTGATCCGCCGCCGCGTCCGATCAGGATCACGTCCGGTTTGGCTTTGACGAGCCGCTTGAAAGCGGCGGTTAATTCCGCGGGCGCTTCGACGCCCTGAACGGCGGACGGCGCGATCAGGACGTTCAGCACCGGCCAGCGTTTCTTTAATGTGGTGAGTATATCCTGGAGAGCGGCGCCGCCGGCGGAGGTTACGACGCCGACCGTACGCGGAAAAGCGGGGAGCGGGCGTTTCCGCTCTGAGTCGAAAAGCCCTTCCGCTTCGAGTTTTTCTTTCAACCGAAGAAATTCTTCGTAGCGTTTCCCACCCCCGACGTTTTCGACCTTTTCGGCGTAGAGCTGATAGATGCCGGACGGTTCGTAGACGCCGAGACGTCCGGAAGCGATAACCGAGCTGCCTTCCTTAAAGATGTCCTTATAACGGTACGCCGCCGTTTTCCACATGACACATTTCAGCGTGCTTTTGGCGTCTTTGAGCGTAAAGTAGATATGACCCGAGGTCGGGCGGGAAAGATTCGATATCTCGCCTTCGACGGATAAGTTTTCCAAAATCGGGTCGCATTCGATCAGGTTCCTGACCTGACGGTTAACGTCGGAAACGGAAAGCGCGGCCAGGGCGCCGAGCGCGGGCTTAAAGTCGAAATCGAACATGGGGTTAGTATATCATGAGGAGGGATGCGCGATCAGCGTTTTTAATCCGAAGACCTGGTTCCCGCGCGAGAAGACCATTTCTCTTTCATTTGATTTTCGAGCAATACGGATCAGTACGGTCTATACAAGAATGTTTGGATCGTATTCAGCACGGTTTCAAATTCCGTCTTTCGAATTTTAATTTTTCCTACAGAAGCCGTCCATTTCCGTATCGTCTCATCTGCACCCACCTTAGGGTTATGACGCTCTTGTAAACGCCGGATTTTTTTGCATACTTTTCAAGATTTTCCAGGTTCTTTTTTTATTGGAAACGTAAGCGTGTATTGATTTACCGAATGTTTCGCGGTCCAGTTTAGCTCGGTATTTGAAGCAATCGCAGATCGTGCGCACCCTGTCGTAAATCGGAAGCGCGACGCCGTTGAAAGAGGACGTTGCTTCTCCGACAGCATAATATTTGTCCGGTATGAAGCAGGCTTTAATCTTTATCACGTCAATTTTCCGTTTCGCACGCGAGATTGTCCGCGGAACGGCTATTGTCCATGTTTGCGGGTAAAGTTGCTGTACCCATAGTGAAAAAGGGCGGATTCGACGTATACGATTCTCTGCGGGATCAATGCCGCAAGCAGCCGTTCCTCAGGCAGAACGGAATCGCCGGCAAGCGCGTAGTATCCATAGCGGGGGCGTTCCAGTTAACCGGCATGGTGAAACGTAAAAACATCGTTCCGGGTGAGGCCGGCTGATAGAAAATCTGATGCTTTTGCGATTTCGCCGCCTTGCGTAAGGCCTTTTTTTAACCGTTTCCCGTTTTGTCATGTTGATTCAAATACTTCGGCTGTTTTTTTAAATCTGTGCATGAAGTTTTTCAGACTGTGTCGTTCATCATCACTTCCGGAAAATTTTTTGACCGCGGGGCGAAAACATGGTTAAATAAATCTGTTAAGATCAGCTTATACGCGATTTAACGGAAAAGAGTACTCCTGAAGCGCGCGATCAGCGACCCGGGTTTGGTGTGAGCCGGGCGGGCGGCAGGACGAAAATCGTTTCCCAGCGACGAACCGAACGCATTTAGCGCGAGTAGGGGCTACGTTTTATCCTCGTTATCGGATTTTGAGCGTCCGCGGATTATTTTTCTAACTGCGGGAAGAAGGGTGGTACCGCGCGGAATGATTCCCGTCCCTGAGGGGACGGATTTTTATTGTTAAATTTAGGGAGGTTGCCGAATGTTCAAACCTGTTTCACCGAAGTTCAACGTGAACGAAATGGAAGAAGGGATCTTAAAGTTCTGGCGGGACGAAAATATTTTTAAACGCTCGACCGCCAACCGCGAAGGCGGACGGGAATACGTTTTTTACGAAGGCCCGCCGACGGCGAACGGGAAACCGGGCGTCCATCACGTCATTTCACGATCGGTTAAAGACGTTATCCTGCGCTATCGGACGATGCAGGGCTGCCACATCAGCCGCCGAGGGGGATGGGATACGCATGGGCTTCCGGTTGAGATCGAAGTTGAAAAGAAACTCGGTTTTACGAATAAGCAGCAGATTGAAGATTACGGGATTGATAAATTCAATGCGCTCTGCAAAGAATCGGCTTTTACCTATATTCAGGATTGGGCGCGATTGACGGAACGGATCGGTTACTGGGTCGATCTTGACGCCGCTTACGTGACGTATAAAGACGAGTATATCGAATCCGAGTGGGCGATTCTGAAAGATTTCTTTGATCGCGGGCTGTTATATCAGGGTTTCAAGGTTGTTCCTTATTGTCCGCGCTGCGGGACGCCGTTAGCGGATCACGAGGTCGCGCAGGGGTATAAAGATACGGACGATCCGTCGATCTTTATCCGCTTCCAGCTCGCCGACGAACCGGATACGTCGTTGTTGGTATGGACGACGACGCCTTGGACGCTGACGGCGAACGTGGCGGTCGCCGCCCATCCGGATGTCGATTACGTCAAGATCGAACGCAAAGCCCATCGTCATGACGAATCCGGCGGTTGCCATGACGGTACAGAAAAACTGATTCTGGCCGAAGCGCTGCTTGAAAAAGTCTTCGGCGACGAGGAAGTCAGGATCGTCGACCGTTTCAAAGGGGCGGCGCTTTACGGGAAAAATTACGTTCCGCTTTTCGATTTTGTCAAGACGGAAAAACCGGCTCACCGCGTCATTCGAGGCGATTATGTCACGACTGAAGACGGTACCGGTTTGGTTCATATTGCGCCGGCGTTCGGCGCGGAAGATATGGACGTCGCCAGAGAGAACGATATCCCGCTTATCCAAACGGTCGGAGCGGACGGAGCGTTCATCCCTGAAGTTACGCCATGGGCGGGCGTTTTCGTCAAGAAGGCTGATCCGGCGATTATCAGGGAACTTGACGCGCGCGGGATCCTCTTCCGACAGGGAAAAATCCGCCATTCGTACCCGTTCTGTTGGCGATGCGATACGCCGCTTCTGTATTACGCCCGACCGACCTGGTATATCCGAACGAGCCAATTTAAGGACCGCCTCGTCGAACTCAACGAAAAGATCAACTGGTATCCGGGGCATATTAAACACGGCCGTTTCGGGAATTGGCTTGAGAATAATATTGACTGGGCGTTGGGGCGGAACCGTTACTGGGGGACGCCGCTGCCGATTTGGAAGTGCGACGCGTGCGGTCATGCCGACTGTATAGGATCGCGCGAAGAGCTGAGCCGAAAATCGGGAAAAGATTGCTGCGGATTGGAGCTCCATCGCCCGTACGTAGATCATATTTCGCTTCCGTGCCCGAAATGCGGCGGCGAGATGCGGCGCGTTCCTGAGCTGATCGACGTTTGGTTCGATTCGGGGGCGATGCCGTACGCCCAATGGGGATATCCTCAGTCGAACCGACAGGAATTTGAAGATCAGTTCCCGGCCGATTATATTTGCGAAGCGATTGATCAGACGCGCGGCTGGTTCTATTCGCTGCACGCGATCGGGACGCTGTATAAAAACAGCAATGTCTTCAAGAACGTTATCTGTTTGGGCCTGATTCTGGATGAAAAAGGTCAGAAGATGTCGAAGCGTCTGGGAAATATTGTCAATCCGTGGGACGTGATTGCCGCGAACGGCGTCGACGCGATTCGCTGGTATTTATTTACTTCGAGCCCGATGGGTCAGGAACGGCGTTTCTCTTCGAATTTAGTGAATGAAGTCCTGCGGACGTTTACGCTCCAGCTTTGGAATACGTATTCGTTTTTCGTTTTATACGCGAACCTGGACGGTTGGAAACCGGATCGGAACGTTCCGTTCGTTCCGTCCGAGCTGGACCGCTGGCTCTTATCGTCGCTGAACGCGCTTGTCCGCGATATTACCGACGCTTATGAAAATTACGATGTAAACGCCGCGACGCGTCCGATTTCGGCGTTTGTCGAGACGCTTTCGAACTGGTATTTGCGCCGTTCGCGCCGCCGTTTCTGGAAAGGAGAAACCGATGCGGATAAAAACGCGGCGTATACGACGCTGTATACGGCGTTGGTAACGTTGGCGAAACTGATCGCGCCGGCGATGCCGTTTATTGCCGACGAAATATATCGGAATTTGGTCTGTTCGGTTGACGTGGATGCGGTTCCCTCGGTTCATATGGTGGATTGGCCGGCGGTTGAAGCCGATCGGATTGACGAGACGCTGAACGCGGAAATGAAGCTGGCGATCGATCTGGCGTCGCTGGGCCATTCGGCGCGGAACAAAGCGAATATCAAGGTCCGCCAGCCGTTGGCGGAATGCGCTTTTTCGGTCGGACGGGGCGAAATGCGCCAGACGGTTGAAAAATATGCCGACGTTCTGGCGGAAGAACTGAACGTTAAGACGGTGCGCCTGCTGGACGCGGCGTCGGAAGCGATGACGTTTACGCTCGCTCCGCTCCCGAAGCAGCTCGGCCAAAAATACGGTAAGCGTTTCCCGGCGATCCGCGCCGAAATCTTGAAGCTTGATCCGATGAGCGCCGGACGCGCCCTTTTAGGCGGCAAGCCGGTAGCTGTAACGCTCGAGGGTGAGACGATTGAAATTCAGCCGGACGAGGTTGACGTTCGCGCTAACGCGCATGAAGGATTTGTCGTCGCTTCGGAAGGATCAAATATCGCGGCGTTGGTTACGGCGCTGACGCCTGCGTTGATCCGCGAAGGTCTGGCGCGCGAGTTTATCCGTCGGGTTCAGGACCTGCGGAAGGCTTCCGATTTTGAAGTTTCGGATCGGATCGCGATCCGTTATGAAGCGTCCGCTGAGTTAGCGGAAGCGATTCAGGAAAACGCGGCGTATATCGCGGCGGAGACGCTGGCGGCTTCAATCGAAAGCGGCGCGCTGTCGGACGGCTGGGTATCGGCCGAAGACGGATTCGACGGAGAGACGGTGAAGATCGCGCTTCAGGTCGTGAACGGATAAAGCGCGATCGAATACGGAATAAAGAGGAAAACAAGGTTCCAAAGATTGGGAATCTTGTTTTCTTTATTATCTGAACGGCTTGCGATTGAAGCGATAAAAAAAACCGACCGAATCCGGTCGGACGCGGGGCGCAGTTCTCCCCTTATCGAGATGAAGTTGGGATACCTGGATTCGAACCAAGATCCACGGATTCAAAGTCCGGTGTGCTGCCATTGCACCATATCCCAAGGCTGTCGTTTTAAGACACGGAAATTCTACCATGAATTCACGTAAAAACGCAAAAAGCGCGGCGAATCCGATTGTTCGCGCCGCCTTATCCAAATCAAACGCGCGATCGGGTATAATTTTTTTATGACGCAAGCTGAGTACCGCGTTGAAACGCGTTTCCCGATCTGTTTGTTTACGTTGCCGCTTGACGGTTTGACCGATTTCTGGCTCGATTGGCGTCCGTTCGATGCGGGCCCGGGCGTCTTTTTTATTCCCGCCGACCAGGCGTTAGGCGTCCGCGTTCAAGCGATCGCTGACGACGATTTCCTCGCGCTGATGCGGGAGCTCGAACCGGTATGCGCCTTACGTTATCTGCATCTGGCTGAAAATCGCAGGCTGACGAACCGCGGGCTGCGCGCGCTTTCGGCGCTGCCGCAGCTGCGCTACTTGAATATCAGTTCCTGCGACGTCACCGGGGAAGGGCTGCAGTTCCTTCCGGATCTGGTCAACTTGGAGACGCTCGATTTAAGCTATTGCAACCGGGTCTCGGGCGCGGGCGGTAAGTACGTTCAGAAGCTTCCAAAGCTCAAAACGCTTTTCGTTCAGGGAACGACGAAACTGAATACGGCCGACCTGAAACGATTATCCCGGCGCGGTCTTGAAATTAAAACGGGGAAAATTTAACCCGGCGCAGCGCTATCCGTTATTCCCCGAGATTCAACCCATTCGCATGCCGACTTCTTCGATATAATTTATTCATATGGGATTGCGATCATGACGGATGATAGGAGACCTGAAGCGCTCGATCCGAAGCGAAAATCGGACCCGACCGAACGCTCCAAACGGGGAACGGTCCGAAAAGACGCTTTTCTGACTGTAATCGTGGACATGATTACTTCAATCGGCCGGGCGGACGTTCCGCAAGCCGCGGCGGCGATCTCTTATTATTCGCTTTTTTCTCTTTTTCCCTTGCTCTTATTCCTCGTCGTTTTTTTCTCTTACTTCGTCGACGTAACCGCGGTTCAAAATTTTTTTTACAGTCTTTTCGAGACGTTCGGACCGGGAATTCATACGATTATCGTCGAGAATATTCAAGGAATTTTCGAGAACCGCGCATCGACCTCGATTACGGCTGCTTTGACGTTCCTCTGGTCCGGATCAGGGGCTTTTTCATCGATTATCAAGAACGTTCATAACGCCTGGCCTGAGTCGCGCGGGCGCGGCGTCTTGATCAACCGCGCGCTGGCGATTTTCGGGATTCTTTTTACCGGCTTGATTTTAGGGGCGATTCTGATCGTTTCATTGTTGAACGATTTGTTTGATTGGGAGCGGATGATCCCGATTTTACGCTACGGTGTGATTCGCTGGCTTTTCGGTTTTCTGTTCCATCATATGCTGCCGCTGCTGCTGTTTTATCTGATTTTGTACATGTTTTACCGTTTTATCCCGGCGACAGCGGTCGATCGGGAGGCTGCGCGGATCAGCTCGCTGTCGGCGATCGGGATCATGGCGATCTTCACACGTATTTTTTCCGCGTTCCTGATCAGCCCGTTCAACAAGTACGACGCGATTTACGGCTCGGTAACCGTGATTATTTTATTATTATTGTTTATTTTCGTGGCTGCGTTTATTATTTTGTGCGGGGCGCATCTCTGCGCGGCAATTACGCATTACCGGCGCAAGCGCGAGGCGGCCAATCCGCGCAAATCGGAGACACCCGCCGATCCCGGCAAAAAGGCAAATGGGAAATCCCGTCCGAGCCGGCTGCGTTCCTGGTTCCGCGGTCGACGGCGGAGCGGAAATGATTTCGAGAAGCGTTGGATTGAGCGGATTGACGCGCTTCGGACGAGCGACGCATGGATTAAGTTTTCAACCGCGGTCAAAAATATTTTTTCAAGTTTATTCCGCTGGAAATAGGGAGGGTCGGAATGAGTCAAGATAAACGAACGTCGATTTGGGACGACGAAGACGAGTTGCGCCGCATGATTTTAGAAGCCGAGGATAACGAGATCTGGCGGATCGAGGAATCGGACGGCGACAGCGAAGAGGCGCAGGCGCCGAATTCGAACTTATTAAAACTGCGGATGAAACTGGATTCTGGCGCGACGGCCGCGGACGGATCCGGCGAGGATAAATAATTTATTATTCTTAGATCAGGAGATTTAAAAAAACAATGGGAACGAAAATTATCGGTCGGGAAAAAAAGTACGGCGCGCATGTCTTCGACGTTTATGCGTTAAAAGTGGAGCTTCCAAACGGAAAGGTCAGGAATTACGATCTGGTGACGCATGTTCCGGCGGTCGTTATCGTTCCGGTCACGAACGACGGCCGGATATTGTTTGTCGAACAGTTCCGTATGGGCGCGGAAGCGACGCTGTTGGAACTTCCGGCGGGCGTATTGAACGGCGAGGCGGGAGCAGAAGATGCGCTCGAAGGCGCGAGACGCGAATGCCGCGAAGAGACGGGCTATGACGCGGATTCGATCGAACGGATCGGCGGCTTTTATATGACGCCGGGGTATTGCACGGAGTATATTCATGTCTTTTTGGCGCGCGGCCTGAGGAAAAGTCCGCTGCCGCAGGATGAGGACGAGTTTCTAAAGACGATTGCTCTGCCGATCGACGAGGCGTATCGCCGGGCTGAATCCGGCGAGATGGAGGACGTTAAGACGATCGCTGCCTTGATGTTTGCGCAGCGTAAAATCCGGGACGGAAAGTGAGTTAGGCGGCGGTCTGTTTCAAATTCGCGCCCTTAAGATCTTCCAAAAAAAACGTAACCATGTAAAATTGGATAATCGAATTTTGTAAGTTCGGAGGGGTTGTTTTGGAACATATCGATTGGTTATTATCGCTTTCGCCTGATGTTGATTGGTTTTTGCGCGTTTGTTTGTCGGCATTTTGCGGCGGATTGATCGGGTTTGAACGCGACCGCCGTTATAAAGAGGCCGGCGTCCGGACCCATACGCTGGTTTGTCTGACCGGAGCGCTCGTCATGATCACATCAAAATACGGGTTCATGGATTTGGCGGGGACTCCGGGATATCAGGTTGATCCGTCGAAATTGGCTTCCGGTATCATTACCGGTATCGGTTTTCTCGGTGCGGGGTTGATTTTTGTTCGGAACCAGTCTATCAGCGGATTGACGACGGCGGCGGGAATTTGGGCGACGGCCGGGATTGGGATGGCGATCGGATCAGGTTTGATCTGGGTCGGCATCTTGTCGACCATCCTCGTACTCACAATCCAGCTGTGCGGACGGCGCTTCGGGTCGCTGTTCGGGATCAAGGAACTGGAAACGATCAACCTGCGCGTCAAAGATGAGGAAAACGCGATTAATGAGATTGAGAAAATCCTGAACACGCATAATCTGCGGATCGTTCGCTTTGAGATTCAGCGTTTGAAACGCGGCGTGGCGATCGACGTCGTTTTATTTGTCGCGCATACCGGCCGAGTCAATGCCGACGATTTGTACCGCGAATTAGCGGCTTGCGATCTGATTATGACGGTTCGTCAATAACCGGTTCGGCGCTTTCGTAGGCGGGCTTCCGCCGCGCCGCGCTGAAGATCGCGATGATAATAAAGATAAGCCCTCCGGAAAGACTCGTTACGGTTCCTATCCAAAGCAGCGGCGGTTCAAACGTCAGACGCAGGACGCCGCCGCGGCCGGCGGAGATCGGGACGGCGAGGAATCCCTCGACGGCGATCGGCTCGATCGCGGCGTTGACCAGCGTAACGTTCCAGCCGCGGTCGAACGGAATTGTCGTCATCAGCGTCCGCGCCGTATCCGCCGCTTCGAGCTGAATCGTGAAAGAGCGGCGTCCGTCGAAGGTAAATTTCGGCGCCGATTTGCGGATCGTTTCGCTTAGCGCGGAAAGGGCGGTTCGGTTAAGCCGATAAATTTGAACATCGTCGATATATGCGTCGGCGTTTTTAACGCGGAAATCGATCGTCAGCGTTTCGTTCGCTTTCGCGCTGACGGCGCTCAGGAACGGCGTAACCGACTCCTGAGCGCTGTATTTCGGCTCGCCGTTAATCTCGACGTCATAATTCAGGCTGATATTCGGCAGGTAGATCAGGTAAATCCCTTTCCGGTCCAGCCGGATCGCGTAACTCATTTCCGCTTCCGCTTCCGTATCGATTTTCAGCCAACGTTCGCCGCTCGGATCGGATGCGTCGCGGCTTAGGTTTGTCGCTTTCCCGGACGGGACCGAGACGGCTTCGTAGAGTTCTCCGGCTTCAGTGTCGATTGCCTGGGCGAACGACTGATGATAGCGAATCGGTCCGTCCGTGTTCGCGATTGGGAAGGACGACGGATCGCCGACCCAAAATACGAGCGGGAACGCGTCGGGGTTCTCGCCGACGGTCGTTGAAACGGCCGCGTAAATTTTTTGGTTCTGATCGCCCAAGAGGTAACGAATTCCGAGCAGGCTGTCGGCGAAAGGATTTTCCCCGCGATATAAGCACCAAGTCGCGTAACAATCGTAGCCCAGGTTTTTTAAGAGAGCAGTCTGAGCGACAGACGAGACGGAGCTGAATTGACCGATCCCGGGAATCCCGAGCGCCATCCCGTCGTTGTAGGTCCGAACGGAATCGGTTTCAATTCGATAAAATTCGCCGTTTTTCGGATGACGTTCGATTAAATCAAGGTTATAACGGTCGTGGAATCGTTTGTAATCGCCGCGGAGCGTATATTGCGCTTGGTAATGCGATAAGGTGCTAAACGCGTTGAATCCCAGATCGGCGATCACGATCAGCGTCAGGGCGAATTTCAGGAAGCCGCGATCGGGAGCCGTCCGGATCGCCAGGACGCACGCGCCGGTCAGCAGGATCAGCGTCAGGTTCCGATAGAAAAATTCGGCGTTGACGCGTTCCGGCGCGAGTTTCATCATTAAGACGAGGTATCCGATCAGGCCTGCCGCCCAAAACGTTATTCCTGACGCCGTGCTGTCCGTCGCGTCGTTTCGCGTCGTGATTCCGACGGCGGCGAGCCAGATCAACGCGAACGGAAAGACGAAAGCGTACCGGAACGGGAACCAGGACGGGTGATCGAAGGCGTGCCAGATAAAATTCAGCGGAGCCAGATGAAAAGCGAGGATCAGGAGTAATAGTACGAACCCGCCGATCGCTTTCCGTTTAGTGGAAATCGATTTGGAACTGAAAAAGACGGCGGCCGTCAGGAGCGGCAGCATTCCCGCATACAGGAACGGCAGGCTGTCCTTATAGCCGTCGAATGCGCCGTTAAAGGCTTTCCAAGGCAGATCGATGAGCTCGAAGAGAACGCCGAAGCCGGGCGCGCTCTGCCCGAAAAGTCCCATGTTGTTGGCGAGAACGTAAGCGGTCGGTAAGATCAGCGCCATATTCATCGCGGCGGCGATCAGAACGGCGAAAACGAATTTCAGGCACAGGCGGAACGCCGATCGACGGAGACGTTCCGCTTCCGGGCGGGCGATCAGCCGCGCGATAAAATAAATCGCGGAAAATAATCCCGCCATATAACCGATATAAAAGCCGGATAGAAAGAGGAGCGCGTAAGCCAGGATCAGCCGTGCAATCCGGTCCTGCGCGACGAGGCGATCGATCGCGGCGGTTACAAGCGGAAGGAAGACCATCCCGTCGAGCCAAATCAGCGAGAAGGAATAGCCGACCGCGTAAGCGGAGAGCGCGTAGCAAACGCCGAAAAGGAACGCCCAATAATTGCGCAGCATCCCGTTCCGGCAGCGGCGCAGCAGGAAAAAAGTCATCGTAAACGCGGCGGCAGCGATTTTCAGAATCGTCAGGAGCGTAATCCCATCGAGGAAATACGCTTCCGGAATCGCGGCGAGGATCAGGTTAAACGGCGACGAACAATAAAAAACGTACATCGCCAGCGTATTCATGCCGATTCCGGCATGGAACGAATAAAACGGATCGGCTTTTCCGAGAAAAACAAGGCGCAGCTCCGCGAAGAATTCGGCGTAAATCGAATCCAAATCGCTCATCAGAAGCGTCAGGTTCCCGAACGGAAAGACGCCGATTTTCGCGAAAAGCGCGGCCACAATCAGCGCGCTGACGAAAGCTGACGCGAACGCTATCCGGTTCGCGGGTTTTGAAGACGAAAAGTTTGACGGTTCCATGGCACGATCCTTTCTTTATTAATCATACCGCGGAGGTTAAGCCTGCCTCTCAAAAGGTTGGGCGTCGGAAAATCATTCGCGATTAATTTCCGACGACGACGGGGTTCGCGCCGGCGAGCTCAAGCGCGGTAAAAATACCCGCCAGACCGACATCGAACGCGTAATCGACGTTGATTTTCTCATATGTGTCGCAGGGCAGATGCCAGCAGTCGGTTCGATCCATTCCGACACATCCGCCGCCCCAAAGCGTCGAATCGGTCAGGAAGTTTTCCATCAGCGTTACCGCGGGAATACCGCTTTCCCAGAACGGTCTGTGGTCAGCCTTATCATAGGCGTTCGTCGTCAGGACGTCATACGTCAAATTCAGATCATAGCGGTCGATGACGTCGATAATCAAGTTGGCGATTCCGAGCGAACCGTCCAGCTTCCCGACGTACATTTCGAAACAGCGGTCGCCGTCCCGGTCGGTCCCGTACATGTCGAGATTGATAACGCCGATAATGTTGTCGTCTTTATGCTGTCTGACGTAACCGGCGGCCCCTTCCTGGAAATTTTCTTCGCCGCTGAAAAAGATGATTTTCAGCGTGCGTTCGAACTGCATTTTCGGCAGCAGAGGCAGCAGTTCGAATAAAGACGCGACGCCGGTCCCGTTATCGTTCGCGCCGGGGGCGGCTTCGAACGAATCGCCCATGAAGACGACGACGGAGTCGTAGTGCGCCGAGAGGATGACCTGCTCTTCCGGGAGCGATTTTCCCGGGAACGTCAGCACGATATTCTGCCAGGTGTTTGCGCCCATGCCGTCGACATATTGGAACGGTTCGATCGCGATATTTTCCGCCGGGATCCATTGACGGATCCGTTCGAGCATGTATTCGAAGCCCTTGGCATTTTCTTTCCCGCCGAACATGGCGTAGCTGTAGCGCGTCATAATCCGCGTCGGTTTTCCTTCGATCGTGACTTCGACGTCGCCGGAAATTTCGCGAATCCATTGGATATAGCGTTCTTTATCGGCGTTAGCGCGGAAATAGTCGATCGCGGCGACGGTTTCCGGCGTGGGCGTCGGTTGAACGGCCGGCGTAGCGGTTTGCGCCGGCGCGGCGACGGTCGGGAGGTTTTCCTCCGCCGCGGATGTTGCCGTCGGAGAATAAGCGACCGGGGCTGCGCTCGGCGTCGTAATCAGGAAGGGGAGCGCGATCAGGACGGTCCCGGCAACGGCGATCGCGGCGATGAGGATTATCAGGCGCGGATCGAGAGACTTTTGAACGGGTTTCATGAGGGATATTATAGTTGGGTTTATTGTGTTATGATGAAAAAGGTCAACAAGTAAAAACAATGTTGAAGCAAGATAAAGGACGTGCGGATCGCCGTGGCGCAAGACCTGGCGAGGAAGGCGAACACGCAGGTGGCGATTCCGCCGATGACCACGACCCAGCCCACGGTCTCGGAAACCGGGCCGGCCACGATGAGGGCGCGGGC
>DAOUFC010000051.1:0-5961 GCA_034430295.1 Flexilinea sp. | reverse complement strand
GTTCGAAAAACCCACGAATTGGCGGATCCCATCGTTCGTCTGATAAAACGAAACCCGAATAGAATCGATCAACTGCCATGCCATGAAAAAGATATAAATCAGTATCCCCGGCAGCAAATAAATCATCCAGTAGTGCCAGCTCGGATTAATATCCGAACCGCCCCGGAAAATTCTTCTGCGTCGGGAACCCGCCGATTGAGCCATATCGTATCTCCCTTTTTTATCCATGAACTATCGATAGAAAAAGGCCGCGCGGCGACGTCATACATGACTGTCCAGCGCAGCCTCTTCTTTATAAATCACGCTTCGGAAAAATCTTACTTCGCCGTCAGCGCTTCCCAGGCGGCCTGGACGCTGTCAGCCGCGGCCTGAGGTTCCATCGAACCTTTCAAAACGCCGTTGCAGGCTTCCAGCATCGGGGTATACAGGTCGATCATCTTCGGCCAGACGAAACGGGCGTCGTTCTCTTTTCCGTCGCCGAGCGCAAGCATTTCTTTCGCGCGAGCATCGCCGAGCTCGACTTTATTCAGCGTGTAAGGGAAGAAACCGGCAGGCAGGTATTTCGCGAGGGTATCCGTCCCATCCTGAGAGCAGAGCCATTCAAGGAAAGCCTGCGCTTCTTCGGGGTATTTCGTCGCCGGGTTCATCGCGATAGCGGCGTCCGGATGGAACTGCATCCGCGTTTCCATTCCGGCGGGCGCCGGAATCGCGAAGAAACCGAGATCAAAATCGGCGTCGTCATACACGCTGATATTCCAGGAGCCATCGGCGAACATCGCCGCTTTTCCCGTCGCAAACAGCGCCTGGCTGTCGTTATAGGTAACAGACTCAAAACCCTTCGGGAAGAACGGGGCAAGCTTTGCCAGATCGGCGTAGGCCTTTACCCAAACCTCATCGTTCATCGGCTTCTCCCCGCTTTCGTATTGCGCGCGGACGTCGGACCCGCCGACCCAACTCGGAACCATGCCCAGGAACAGGCATTCGAGAATATCCCAGTTATCGGCGATGCCGTTGGCGAACGGGACATAACCGGCGTCCTGAAGCTTTTGAGCGACGTCAAGAAGCTCTTCAAAGGTCGTCGGGATTTCCAATCCAAGTTCGGCAAAAATGTCTTTATTATAATAAACCGCGGCGTTGACGGCCTGAATCGGAACCGCGAAAACGTCCCCGTCAGCCGTCCAGGGGGCAAGATAGTCGAGCGAAAACGCCGTGTCCAATCCCTTCAGATCATTCACTTTCGCGAAAAATCCGCTTTTGTAAAGATCGGCGCCGGTCGCGTAAGAACGAGCGTACATCAGATCCGGCGCGGTCCCGGCTTCCAGCTGCGTGCGTAAAGTCGCGTTGTAGTCCGTCGGGTTGGTCGGCTTGAATTCAATTTTCACGCCTGACGCAGCTTCATACGCGGCGAACAGCTCGTTCATCGCGTCGACATCGTCCGCGCGCCATGAACCCATGACAAGCGTAACGTCAGCGGCAGCAACCCCTGATACCAGCGAAACGAGCGCTAAGACAGCAAGCATCAAAACTAACGATTTTTTCATTCATCTACTCCTTTTTTTGGTTATCGTTTAGAGCGGCGTTTTCCACCGAAACATCATGTAATTAATTATAATCAATTGGCAATGGAAGTAAACGCTTATCTTAGTAACTTTTGTCACTCGATTCAAGCAACGAATGTCATTTTACGCAGCTAAAACGCCCATAGAGTCACAGAGAGTCGATAAAGAATGTAACATAATGTAAATAATGTGTCCCGTTCGTGTCCGCCGCGCCCGACATCCCAATCAATAATGGGATACCTGACGACTGGCATGTTGTCATTCGTCATAGCTTAATTCTCTCCTTTTTCGGACAATAAACAAAATTTACGGATGAACCGGTTCCAGACTGATTCGGATCGCCGGACGAACAAAGTAAAATCCTTCGCAGCAATACGAAAAACACTGATTTACCACCGATCCATCCGAAAAAACGTGGTTCGAACCCGATAAAACCGTCCCCAAAGGCCGCAGCCACCATTCCGCGGGGTCAGGTCCGATAAAGTCATATTCACGCTGGAGCGCCGGCGCCAGCCGTCCGAAACGGAAATCTCCCTTTACGAGATTTTCAAATTCCGATGGGCTTAACAAGAAGACATAATCATCCGTTTCAAAATCGCTTTTCGATCCCGGCAGCGTTTTATCCCAATTATCCAATCGGGCCAACCGGATCCGGCTTTTTTCTAAATCGGAAAAGACTTCGCTATAAAACGGTCCGTTCAGCCAATTACGCAGCATACTCTGTTTCCAGGTATACGGCTCGCAGCTCTCATCCATACTGCCGCGGGCTAAAAGATATTTACTTAGGAGCAGCGCATAACCATCCGTAAGATCCAACACTTGCCAATCGATCGGCTCAGGCCCGTTTGCACTGTTGCCATCCTGCTCCAAGCTGCCGAATTGAACCAAGTCGCCGATAAGGAGATCGCTCAGGGCGGACGCTTCGCTTGACACCGTAGTAATTTCATCCGTCATCCGAAGCTTGATAACCGGACGAACGCCGCAAGTTTTTTCCGACAACGAAACGCCGCTATGGCTGAACTTGTCAATCGTACAAACGCCGCCGACCTGATAGCTGCGGCTGAAATCGGTTGAGCGGAGCCACCAGTCCGAAAAACCGTCGTTACTCAGATGAATACCGCGGGAGACCGTGTAAGCGGTCGGATGAGCAGCGTCCATAACACGCAATCCGACGTAATAGGCTAATTCCGCCCAATTCAATAAGAAAACGTAGTTATCCCGGTCTGTTCCCGGATTATCGACCAGTTTAAGTTGATCGTTCCGGTTAATTCGGACCGGCTGAATAAACGATTTTTCCGAACCATTGAACGCAGTTTCATAAAAATCGCCGTTAAGCCAAGCCCGAATATCAGAACTTTCCCATGAAATATCCGCGTCTTGGCGATCCTGATATTCGTCGTATTTTTTCTCGTCCAACACAAAGCGGCTGAGCAATAACGCGGTCCCGCCGCTGATTTCTAACGTCGTCCATTCGATCGGTTCCGGTCCGTTGGATAAGTTGTTGTCCTGCTCATAGCGGCCGAAGAGGATCCGGTCACCGCTTTTCAAATTTGAATAAGGGCGGCTCGTCGGTCCGATCGCCGGTCGGGCCGTTTCAACCGCAACCGGCATAAGGGTAGAAACAACCAAATCCGGGTCAGATTCCGTCGGTAAGACAACGATTCCTACCGCTTCAGCTCCTGCTCCGGCAATCGTATCTGACGCGTCTGGTTGAGCCGTCAACGTTGGCGCCGGAGCGTCAGAACTTCGTTTAAGCGTCATGACAAACAGAACAAACGCAAAAAATACGCAGACGGCAATGGCAATCAATTTACGTTCACGCCAACGTTGGCCAGTCGGACGGGGTTTCGATCGTGACCTGCCGGAGAAATGGCTTTTTCGGGAACTGCGCGAATCCGTTCGGCTAAACTTGAGCGAACGTCCCGATCCGGAAGGCGTCGGACCGAGAATCCGAATATCGTCCGCAAACCCATTCGCATTTGGTAACGACTGAAGCCGAAGACTGTCTAAATCGCGCAGGTAATCTTTTATCGTCGCATAACGTCCGGCAGGATTCTTCGCCATCGCCCGATCAAAAAATCTCATAGCTGAAACAGGCAAATTCGGATTAATTTTGCGCGGATCAGGGATCGGATCGTTTGCCTGTTTTAACAGAACTTCAACCGGCGTATCGCCGCGAAACGGCTTTCGTCCGGTAACCAGCTCGTAAAATACAACTGTCAACGCATATAGATCCGTTCGCCCATCAACCCGCTGCCCGCGCCCCTGCTCCGGAGCCATATATTCCGGCGTCCCGATCCCGATCCCAGTCCCCGTCAGCGTCGCTTGGGTTTCGCCATTCTCGATCCATTTCGCGATCCCGAAATCGGTCAAAATGACGCGTCGATCTTTTGCCAGCATGATATTCGACGGTTTCACGTCCCGGTGCAGCAGTCCTTGCCCATGAACGTATTCGAGCGCCTCCGCGATCGGCCGGATCAGCCGTACCGCCGTATCCACCTGCAACGGCTTTTTCACGCTCTTCAGCGTCGTCCCGTCGATATACTCCATGACCAGATACGGCGCGCCCTTATACTCGCCGTAATCCATGACTTTAACGATATTTGCGTGATTTAATTTCGCCAGCGCTCTCGCCTCGCGCCGGAAGCGCTCCATCATCAAGGCCAGCTGCTCCGGTGGGAACGCTCCTTTCCGAATCAGCTTCAGCGCGACGGTACGCTCCAGCCACGGGTCGCGCGCCTGATAAACGACCGCCATCCCGCCGCGCCCGATCTCGCGCTCAATTTCGTACCGCCCGATTCTTTCGATACCGTCGCTCATGGATTCACACCTTTACCTTAAGTCGATGATAATTTACAAATCGTTTCCGGCTTCAAGATCATCCAAGGACAACGGATGATTGCAGTCGCAGACAGCTTCCTTCAGGAAAGACTTAATCGGCAAAACCCGGTCAGATAAAAGTCGTCAATTCAATTCGAGCGATACGTAAATCGCAGGACGTACCGCGCCTTGATAAAATTGAACGTTCACGCCGTTATAATCCGGCGTTCCAAACGATTTTATTCCCGTCGCGAATAGCTGCGTTTGACCCGGCGTGCGTAACCACCAAAATGTTCTGCCGTTATCTTTACTGATAAAAACGTCATTCGCTTTTGCATAAGCCGTCGCATTCAAAACGCGATCGCCGTCGCCGTTAAAATACCGCTTCGCATCGGACAAGCTCAACAGGAAGACGCGGTCAGTCGTCACGTTTCCGCCGCTCGTTCCATATGTCAAATTTGATTCGTTCATTAAATTAACTTCCAGAATCCGTCGTTGCTCCCAATCATTGAACGCCTCAAAATAAAAACTGTCGTTCAGCCAAGATCGAAGCGTACAACGTTCCCATGTTATTCCGGTATAAATGTCATGATAAGACTTCGCGTCTAAGCCATATCGACTGACGATTAATGCCTGTCCGTTTTCGATAGCCAAAATTTCCCATTCGATCAATTCAGCTCCGTTTCCGAGATTATTATCCTGTTCATATCGTCCGAACTTGATAATGTCTCCAACCTCTGCCCCATCAAACGGATTCATAAGCGCCGCCGTTGCGCTCGCAGCCACGGCAAACGCCTGCTCATGTTGTCGGGTTGATTCCGCTGCAGCTGTAATCTGCCGCTGCATGTCAGATTCCGCAATGGTTTGCGCCACGGCAAAAGTAGCCGTCTTTCCGAGTGAAACAACCTGGGTCTCCAACGCCGCAACCTTACGCGCCGCGCTTTCCGTCAGTTCCGCCGATACAGCCGCAAGTTCGGTTGCTTGTTGAGCCAGAACCAACGATGTTTTCTCTACAGCTGCGGCATGCGTCTGTTGAATACGCAACGAGATCGCCGTAGATGTCATTCCAGCCGCTACCGACGCCGTTCCCATGGCGTTTGCTTCTTCCGTTCCCCGCATATCTGCCGTCGGACGTGTCGTTGTTTGCGGTGTGGCGGCTATAATATTCTCCGTTTGTCCGCTGAATAGCGTCGTCGTTGGAGTCATCGATAGCGAGGTTTTTCCCCGGTCTCCGCGTATCAGTATGAACGCAACAACAATCACCAGCATCACTGCGCCAGCGGCGTAAATCTCGATCTTTCTCTGGCGCTTTCCGCTCCCGGCTGTTTCATCCGAAACCTCCCGGGGCGTCTCCGCATCGTTCGCCGCTTCGCGAACCCGCTGAAAATCCGTCTCTCCGAACCGGACCGAACTGCCGGTGCCGGCTCCGCCTTCCGGCCGCGTTCGAATCTCAGCCGTACTCATATTTCCGCCGGAGGCCTGCGCAAGCGACTGCAGCCGCAGCCCGTCCAAGTCGCGCAGGTAATCTTTCATCGTCGGATACCGATCTTCCGGCCTCTTCGCCATCGCCCGATCAAGAAAT
>DAOUFC010000050.1:0-19062 GCA_034430295.1 Flexilinea sp. | reverse complement strand
AGCTGGCCGCCGTGGGTGTGCCCGGCCAGAACCAGGTCCACGCCCTCGGCCGACATGCTCGCCAGGATCCGCTGGTAGGGGGCGTGGGTCACGCCGATCCGCAGCGGCCGGCCCGTCCGGCCGCGCACCGTCCGGCCGCGCATCATCCAAATTCCGCTGTATTCGCCCGGAGCCGAAGGCGCGGTCAGATCGACCGATATATCGACCGTTTCGCCGCGGCCGACGTTCTTAGTAAGATGGACGCCCCAAAGGCCGTTCATGCGTTCGCCGCGAGAATAAACGAGCTGATGCGACGGCGTCCAGGGAGAGGCGCAGCTGCCCGAATTCTGAATCCGCCAGGTCTTCTTAAACGGCTGGGCGGGAAGAAGCGTCGTCCCGTCCGGAATCGAAACATGGCTGACAAGCTTCGCATCTTCGCAGCCGACCGGGTCCGGGATTTCCTGCGCCGTCGGAACCGATGCTGCGGGCGGAAGCGCCGTCGGGACGGCCGGGGCTGCAGGCGGAGGCTCCGGCGTCAACGCAATCGCGGTTATCTTCGCGCGGTACGCCTCGACCGTCTGCATCAGCGACACGGACGCCATGGCGGTCGGGAGCAACGCCTGAACCGTGCCGCTGACCGCCGCCGCGATTTCGACGTCCTCCGCCGAAAGCGTCGCCGTCGGCTCCAGCGCCGCCAGCGTCGCGTAGACGGCGGTTTCGATATTCCCCGGTTTCGGGAGCGGCGTCGGCGTCCCCGTCCGGAACGTATCGAGCGTTTCGTTAACGATAATCGCGATCTTGATCTCTTTAACCGATACCGCCGGCGTCGGTGTGATCAGCGCCTCGATCGTCTGTTGGAGGCTCGTCGCGACGAGATCCTGCACCGATTGAACGGCCAACGCCGGCGCCGCGCTAAATCCGAAATTCAGCGAGCAGAACAAAATAAACAAAACGACGGCTAACAGCAAACAAATTTTTTTCATCTTTTTCCCTCCCGGTAAAGCCCATCCGCAAAGTTCCGTATTCTATCGCTGAGATAAAACTTTAGGACGGAACGCAAACCGCGCCGTCATGCCTGACACAAGCGTTTACGGAGACAGCTCAACCCGATTACCCAAACCGTTAAAAGTACAGATCGTATCGGAATTGCTTACGATCGCCCATGTATCCGAACTTTGACTATCATAAAAATAAGACGCGCAGCCGGAAGAACAGTTCAATCCGATAAATTCGACCGATTGGCCCGGCTGCACGTCGGTCGGCAAAGCATAGCGGCGATTCTTGCCGATAAAATTATCCAAATCGCCATAAAGATGAACCAGCTGGACGGCGGACTTTACCCAAGTCGTAGTACCGGTATTTTGAACGCCGATCGAGAAACGAATCTCCCCTGACCCGCCGGCTAAGAAAGCGGTACGGAAATGTTTACAGCTGAGCGGAAGCGAGCCGCCCGCGCCGACGCGGATATCGACCCAAACGCCGTTTTCCCAGCTTCGATCTAATCCGATGAGCCTGCCGTTCGGATTCTTCAACATCCAGTGGCCGCGGTAAGTTCCCGAATTCATCGGCGCGGTCATATCGACTGAGATATCGACCGATTCACCGGGATTAACTGGAAACGGCAACGAAACCGCCTCGGGCGCGCCGATACGGTCTCCCTTGGTAAAAACGAACTGATACGCCGTCGTCCAGGCGCAGGTGCCGCCATTTTTAATCCGCCAGGTTTTTCTGAAAGCTTCACCAGGATTCAGGACCGTCCCGTCCGGAACCGACATATCCGCAACGAATGTCATAACGTCGCAGGGCGGCGTCGCCTCGTGCGGCAGCGCGGCTGTAGACAAGCCCTGTTTTTCCGGCGCCGCGGTTGACGTCAAAATCCGATCATACGCCGCGATCGTCTTATTCATCGCTGTCGCAGTCAGCCATTCCGGACTGACCGCTTCGGTCGCCGCCGGTTTCAAAGCTTCAACCGTCTGGTATACCGCGGTAATTATTTCCCGTGACATGCGCTTATCCGTCCCGGTCGGGGTCAACGCCGTCAGCGTCCGCGCGACAAAGGTCGCGACCGGATCGGGCGGCTCCGTTTCAGCCGCGTCCGGGACAAGCGCCGCTACCGTTTCTTGAACGCTCGTACCAATCAAAGCCGCCGATATCGTAGATAACGCGTCGGTCGGATTCGAATCGCTATTTAATAAATTCGGCGAACCGAACGAGCAGCCGGCCGCCGCCCATGAGAAAAAAAATAAAATTAAAATAAGATGGAACGGCGCTCTCTTCACCATCAGAACTTCCTCCTTAATTGCCCGATCGGCGAGCTGCCAGACCTTTAAAACAATTATAACCAATAAATAAAATAATCAGGTCTTATCAATCGCTCCATGCCCTGCGAACGCGACAAAGCGGTCGCAGCGCCCTGATTTGTCATCATTTCCGCAATTTCCAAACGAAAAAGAGTATGATTTTTCAAAGTTATAGGAAAGCGAATTTTTCTTTTCCGAATTACGAAGGTCAGGAACAATCGGGGTAAGCCGGCCGGATCCGCTCGCTTCGTTTCGGTTTTTGAAGGAGTTTTGGAATTTGTTAAAAATCGGATTGGATGTCGGCTCAACGACACTTAAAAGTGTTGTCTTGGATACGAAAGGGCAAATCGTATACAAAAAATACGAACGTCATTTTTCTCAAATCGAGGACAAGGTTATCGCCATGCTGAGCGACATCGCGCGCTCATTCCCGAAAGAAAAATTCGCCCAGCTGAGTATCGCAGGATCAGCGGGGATGGGGTTCGCCGAACAGGTTAAAATCCCTTTCGTTCAGGAAGTTTTCGCAACCAAAGCCGCCGTCAGGGCCTTTCAGCCCGACGCGGAAATCGTAATCGAATTGGGCGGGGAAGACGCGAAAATTCTGTTCCTGAGCGGCGTCATGGAAGTACGCATGAACGGCAGCTGCGCCGGCGGAACGGGCGCGTTTATCGACCAGATGGGGACGCTGCTGGCGATGACCCCGACTGAAATGAACGAAGCCGCCGTCAATCATCAAAAGATCTACACGATCGCTTCCCGCTGCGGCGTATTCGCCAAATCGGATATTCAGCCGCTTTTGAACCAGGGCGCGAATAAGGAAGATATCTGCGCGTCGATCTTCGCCGCCGTCGTCAACCAGACAATCGCTGGACTGGCCCAAGGGCGCGAATTCGACGGGAACATTCTTTATCTGGGCGGCCCGCTGACGTTTCTATCCGAGCTGCGAAACGCGTTCGACGCCGCGCTGAAACGCGAAGGAGTCAACCCCGAAAATTCGCTTTATTACGTCGCGCTCGGAGCGGCGCTCGTTAACAACGACGACGCGCTCATCCTCGAAGACACGATCCGCAAGATCCGGCTGCTAGGCGGGAACCGAGACTATATCAGCCTGCCGCCGCTCTTCCGAAATCAAGACGAATACCGCGCTTTCCGAAAACGGCACCATCAAAACGCCGAGCGGACGGACGCGCCGCTGACAGATTCGAAACGCGCCTATATCGGGATCGACGCCGGATCGACAACGTTGAAAGCCGTCGTTTTGAACGAAAACGAGGAAGTTTCTTTCGCGAAATACCTCCCGAACAGCGGGAATCCCGTTCCGCTCGTTAAAAACTTTCTCGAAGAAGCGTACGAAAAATTTCCGGGGATCCAAATCATCGCATCAGCGACGACCGGATACGGCGAAGAAATCATCAAGAACGCTTTCCATACCGATTACGGGATCGTCGAAACCATCGCCCATTTCACCGCCGCTAAAAAATACGACCCCGATGTCGATTTCATTATCGATATCGGCGGACAGGACATCAAATGTTTCAAGATTCGCAACGGCGCGATCGATAATATCTTCCTGAACGAGGCCTGCTCCTCCGGCTGCGGCTCATTCTTACAGACGTTCGCCGGCGCGCTCGGAAAATCGATCGAAGATTTCGCCGAATTGGGCTTACTCGCCGACCAGCCGGTCGATCTCGGCTCGCGCTGTACTGTATTCATGAATTCATCGGTAAAACAGGCGCAAAAAGACGGCGCGGCAATCGAAAATATTTCCGCCGGATTATCGATAAGCGTCGTTAAGAACGCCTTATATAAAGTTATCCGCGTCCGCGATACCGAATCTCTCGGCGACCATATCGTCGTTCAGGGCGGAACATTCCTGAACGACGCCGTGCTGCGCGCCTTTGAACAGGAAATCCGGCGAAACGTCGTTCGTCCCGGGCTGTCCGGGCTGATGGGAGCGATGGGCGCGGCGCTGTACGCGAAAGAACGCGCGTCGGATGAAGGGCGGATCGAATCAACAATCATGAACCGCGACGGATTGGAGGACTTTACCCATTCCGTCCGCGCGACCGTCTGTAATATCTGTACCAATCGCTGCCGTCTGACAATCAATACCTTTGACGGCAACCGCCGTTTCATCGGCGGGAACCAGTGCGACCGCCCGGTACGGTCCAAGTCTGATAAACCGAAACACAATATTTATGAATTTAAGAAAACGCTGCTTCGCGAATACGGCGACGTTAACGGCGTCCGCCGCGAAACGATCGGGATCCCGCTTGTCCTGAATATGTACGAACTCCTCCCCTTCTGGCATTCCTTTTTTTCGACGCTCGGCTTTGGAATCAAGATTTCGCCGCCCTCGAACCGAACGCTCTACTTGAACGGACAACATTCCATCCCATCCGATACCGCCTGCTATCCGGCAAAAATCGTTCACGGGCATATTGAAGCTCTTTTGGATAAAAAGGTGGACGCGATCTTCTATCCGTGCATGACGTACAACACGGACGAGCGCCTCAGCGATAATCACTATAACTGCCCGGTTGTCGCCTACTATCCGGAAGTTATCCGCAGCAACATCAAACGACTCGCCGAAACGAAATTCATCAACGATTACGTCGGAATTCACCGCCCGAAAGATTTCCCGAGGAAAATTCAGCCCATTCTGGAACGCGAATTCGGGCCGGTCTCGCTGAAGGACGTCGAACGTGCTGCGAAAAACGCCTATGCCGAGCTGGCGGCATACCTGAACGCCGTCAACGACAAAGGTGAGACACTCCTCGAGCTGGCGCGCGAAGAAAATTTACCCGCGATTATCCTGAGCGGACGGCCGTATCACCTTGATAACGAAATCAATCATGGGATCGACCGCTTCATCGCCGAAGAAGGCGCGGTCGTGTTGTCAGACGACTGTCTGATGCGCCGCTATGAAAAATTCCCGACCGCGGTTCTGAATCAGTGGACCTATCACGCGCGCCTCTACGCCGCGGCAAAATTTACCGCCGACGCCGATGATCCGAATTTGAATCTGATCCAGCTCGTATCCTTCGGCTGCGGCGTCGACGCGATTACGACGGATGAAGTCCGCTCGATCCTGGAAGCCGGCGACAAAATCTATACGCAAATTAAAATCGACGAAATTACCAACCTCGGCGCCGTAAAGATCCGAATCCGCTCTTTATTCGCCGCCGCGCGGCAGAAAACCGGAGTTTATCATGTCTGAAAGAATGACAAAAAAAAGCGAACGAATCGAATTCACGAAGGAAATGAAAAAGGATTATACGATCCTGATCCCGAATATGCTCGATATTCATTTCCGTTTCCTCGTCAACGTATTTCGCCGTAACGGCTATAACGTCGAACTGCTGACCAACGCGGATCCCGACGTCTGCAGCCAGGGCATCAAATATGTTCATAACGATACTTGTTATCCGGCGCTGCTGACGATCGGGCAGATGATCAGCGCATTAAAAAGCGGGAAATATGATTTGAATAAAGTCGCGCTCGTCATGTCGCAGACCGGCGGCGGCTGCCGCGCTTCGAATTATATCCACCTGCTGCGAAAAGCGCTCGTCAACGCCGGCATGGGGCATATTCCGGTCATATCGCTGAACCTGTCAGGGATGGAGAAAAATTCGGGCTTTAAACTGACGCTTCCGATGCTGCGCCAGGCGTTCGCCGCGCTGATCTTCGGCGACTGTCTGACCCTGCTGAACAACCAGACCCGCCCTTACGAAGTAAATTACGGCGAGTCTGAAAATCTGGTCAACCATTGGGTAGCGACGATCAGCGAACTATTCGAGAAAGGCGGCGCCGTCGATCGGAAATCGATCCGGACTCTGATGGCGCGTATTCTTGAATCTTTCGAGAATATCCAAATCGCCGAACGGAAAAAAGTCCGTGTCGGGATCGTCGGCGAAATCTACGTAAAATACTCGCCGCTGGCGAATAACAATCTCGAAAAATTCCTGTTCGATCAAGGCTGCGAAGTCAATGTCCCCGGAATTCTCTCCTTCCTGCTGTTCAAGGTTGATAATCGGCTGGAAGATATTGAGCTTTACGGCGGGAGCGGACTAAAAAAAATCGCCGTCAACGTCATGTTCAACTATCTGCGCCAATTTGAAGACGATCTTCTGAGCGTCCTTAGAACGTCAAGACGCTATATCGCCCCGGCCAGCTACGCGCATCTGAAAAAAATCGTCGCGCCTTATATCGGCCATGGCTGCAAGATGGGCGAAGGTTGGCTGCTGACGGCGGAGATGTTGGAGTTGATTGAATCCGGATATGAAAATATCGTCTGTGCCCAGCCGTTCGGCTGCCTCCCGAATCATATTGTCGGGAAAGGCATGATCCGATCAATCCGCGAAAATTACCCGGAAGCGAATATCGTCGCAATCGACTACGACCCCGGCGCGACGCGGGTCAATCAGGAAAACCGGATTAAGCTGATGCTCGCGATCGGACGCGAAAAGCTCGAGGAACGGGATAGCGGCGTGAAGACGGAGAAGATCGACTACGCTTATTCGTTTTCTCCCGTGAAGCGCGCCGTGTAGGTAAGCCGGATATCACGAGCGCAAGAAAAGCGCGCCCATAGATCAAAAAAAGACCTATGGTAAAATTAGCGTTTAAAATGGCAAACAAGACATAAACTTTTAAGATTAAGGAGGGTTCGGCGCAAAAAATATATTTATTCGCTTTTTTTCAGCTGTATGCAGTCCGGCATGGAAAGGGATCAGATCCGAATCCGCTTTTGAATCCCTTCGGAATAGAAATAAAAATTTTTATGACAGAATGATCTTTGAATCAGGATCATACCGATAGGACGACAAGCCTGTTCGCTTAATATATTTATATACAACCGAGTATCGGTTCAGCACGAGCAATCGCCCGAAAATAAAAAGGAGATTTTATGGGAGAAAGAATCGTAACGCTCTGTACGGCCCAATGGGCTGATTTACCGTTCGAGGAACTTTGTAAAACAGCCGCAGCCATGGGCTATGACGGGATCGAAATCGCAGCGTGGGGAAATAGCTTCGATATCGAAAAAGCTTATTCCGACCGTACTTATATTCAATTTATTCAGGACACGTTAAAAAAATACAATTTGCAATGCAAAGCGTTAGCCGCGCATATTATTGGACAATGCGTCGGCGACGCGCCCGATCCGCGTCTCGATAACTTCGCGCCGCCGAACCTCGCCGGAAATCCGGAGGCGATTCGAGCGTGGGGAACCGAAACGATGAAAAAGCTCGCTAAAATCGCCGGTGATTTAGGCGTCCATGTCGTCACGGGGTTCACAGGTTCACCGATTTGGAAATATCTTTACTCATTCCCGCAGACAACCGATACCATGATCGAGGCGGGATTCGATGAAATCGTCGAGCGCTGGGCTCCGATTTTAGAAGAATTTCGGAAATACGACGTTAAATTCGCGCTCGAAGTCCATCCCGGCGAAATCGCTTTCGATTATTATTCAACTGAAAAATTGTTAGATAAATTCAAGGAATATCCGGAATTCGGGCTGAATTTCGATCCGAGTCATTTATTATGGCAAGGAATTCAACCGCATCTTTTCCTGCGGGACTTTATTAAACATGTATTTCATGTCCATATGAAAGATGTCGCGGTCACGCTGGACGGACGCACCGGACTCCTCGGATCGCATATCGATTTTGGCGATTCGCGGCGCGGCTGGAATTTCCGCTCGCTCGGTCACGGAGACGTTAATTTCGAAGAAATCATTCGCGTCTTAAACGAATTCGACTACGACGGACCGCTTTCGGTCGAATGGGAAGACAGCGGCATGGATCGGATCTTCGGGGCTACCGAAGCGGCGGCTTTTGTCAAGAAAATAAATTTCCGCAAATCGAACGTCAAATTCGACGAAGCGATTGCAAACTGATCCGGAGGAAACAGGATGAAAACCACCTTAACTTACGGCATGATCGGAGGCCATAACCGCGCATTCATCGGCGACGTTCACAGGAAAGCGATCGGATTCGACGGCCGCGCGGCGCTCGTCGCCGGTTGTTTCTCAACCAATCCGGAATTGAACCGGGAAACCGGCGAAACCTGGCGGATCGACCCCTCGCGCATATACCCCGACTTTAAGACAATGGCGAAAACGGAAGCCGCGCGCGCCGATAAAGTCGATTTCGTAGTTATTACGACGCCGAACAATACCCATTACGAAATCTCCAAAGCGTTCCTTGAAGCCGGCTTCAACGTCGTTTGTGAAAAACCGTTATGTTTCACGATCGAACAGGCGAAAGACCTGGTAAAAACGGCCGAAGATAAAAAACTCGTCTTCGGCGTTACCTATACTTACACGGGGTACGCCATGGTCAAGGTCGCTCGCGAAATGATCGCGGACGGGAAAATCGGTGAAATTTTAACGATTAACGCGGAATACGCTCAGGACTGGCTGTTGGATCAAGTCGCGGAAAAAGCGAAAGAGGGCGGAAGCAACTTTTCAACCTGGCGCATGGATCCGGCGGTTTCCGGGATCTCGAACTGTACCGGCGATATCGGCTCGCATATGGAGAACATGGTTCATTATCTCACCGGGCTGAAAATTAAACGTCTGTCAGCGACGGTAAACCGCTACGGCCATGAATTAGATCTGAACGCCAACATTTTGGTTGAATACGAAAACGGTATAAACGGCGGATATTGGTGTTCGCAGGTAGCATCAGGACACAAGAACGGTTTAGCCGTCCGGATTTTCGGAACCGAAGGCAGTATCGAATGGGAAGAGGAATCGCCTGACTACCTGAAATATACGCCGCGAAACGAAGCGACGCGAATCCTCTCGCGCAGCAGCGGTTACATCAGCGAAAAAGCCGGCGCGACCGGCCGTGTCCCGGCAGGGCATCCGGAAGGTTACTATATCGCATTCGCAAACAATTACAGAAACATCATCAGCACCATCCTTAAGCTAAAAGCCGGCCAGGAACCGACGGATAACGAACTCGATTTCCAAAAAGCGAAAGACGGGCTGAACGGCGTGAAATTCATTCACGCGGTGATCAAAAGCGCGGGAAACGACTCGGAATGGGTCGAAATATAAAAAAGAGGGAAAAAGGATAAAAAATATGAAAAAGTTGTTTGTGCTATTTGTCGTCATGTTATTCGCTTTTAGCCTGTTCAGTTGGGCGTTTGCGGAAGGCGAATCGATCGCCGTACTGGTCCCCAGCGCGGATCACGGCTGGACCGGCGCGGTACTGAATTACGCAAACGAAAAAGCCGAGGAACTCAACGCAAAAGGTTACAACGTCACCGTTTTAGCCGCGACCGATCCGAAAAACCAGCAGGAACAGATTGACGATCTGCTCGCCGCGCGTTCGGTTCCCGACGGGATCGTGATTCTCCCTTACGATAATACGATGGAATCCTCTCTTGTGAATGTCGCGATGCAGGATATTCCGTTTATCATGTTCGATCGTATCATCGACTCGGATATCGTCCAATCGAAAGTCATCACAAACGTAAAAGGCGATAACTTCGGAATCGGGAACGAAACCGCCAAACGCTTTGTCGAAAAAGGGCTGAAGCCCGGCGACCAAATTTACGTCATGATCGGCGATACCTCCTCCGTTCCCGTTATGCGCAACGACGGATTCATCGCCGGACTAAAGGACGCCGGATGGACCGACGAACAGATCGAAACGATCGAATTTTCCGATTCGACGGGATGGAGCCGATCGACCGGCAAGCAAATCTTCATCGACTGGATTAACAGCAAAACAGTTGAAGATTTAGCGAAATACAAATTCATCTTCACGCACGACGACGAACTCGGGATGGGTATTCTCGAAGCTCTAAGCGGCACTGAAATCGAAGAAACGAAAAAGGAAGCTTTTTACGACGCTATAGTCAGCTTCGCGTCGTCTTCCGGACTTAACGAAATGTATCTCGTGTTAAAAGGAGAACATGACAATCCGGCATTTCCCGAAATCATTTCGAATTTCGATTTGTTCTCAGTCACATACGATCCCGCAATGATTAAAACCGCGGTTCAAGACATGGTCGACCACTTTGCCGGAACCGCCTTTGAAACCGAGCATGTCATTCCTGTCCATGTCGTCGATGCCTCGAACGTCGCCGAATTCCAAGGCTTCTAACCTCGAACGCAACCCCGGAATTAAATAGCTGAATTTTGAATCTCGCAGTATCCGACTGATACTGCGAGATTCGTACAAGCGCAAAGGTAAGGGAAAAGCATGCCTCTTCTAAAAATGAGCAACATCACGAAATCTTTTTTTGGCGTAAACGTACTGAACAACGTCGATCTTACCGTTGAAAAGGGAGAAGTTCACGCGCTCTTAGGAGAAAATGGCGCCGGAAAATCGACGTTAATGAATATTTTAGGCGGCGTCTACTTACGAGACAGCGGAACGATCGAATTTGACGGCGAAGAGCTTCTTCACCAATCGATCAAATCCGCGGAAAAGGCCGGAATCGCCTTTGTTCATCAGGAACTGACGGTTATCAATAACCTATGCGTTTATGAAAATCTCTTTCTAAATAAAGAACTGGTAAATCCTTTGGGAGTGGTTCGGAAAAAGGAGATGATCGCTCGGACGGAAGAATTATTCAACCGCTTAGGCGTCGATATGGATCCGACAGCGCTGGTCGGCGATCTCGATACAAGTCGGAAACAGCTTCTCGAAATCGCTAAATCACTTTTCGCCGACGCAAAACTTTTGATTTTAGACGAACCGACGACCGCGTTGAACAATGATGAGATTGATCATCTTTTCAAAATCATCGAACGATTAAGACAAATCGGGAAAACCTTTATTTTCATTTCCCACAAAATGCCCGAAATTTTTCGAATCGCCCAAAGCTATACAGTTTTAAGGAATTCTCATTTCATTAAAAGCGGAAAATTATCCGATACGAATCCGGAAGAAATCGCCCGGTTGATGGTCGGAGAAAGTTACGCAAATAACGAAATATATCAGGCAAGAACTTTAGGGGAACCGATCGTAGAGCTCGAAAATTATTCCGGAATCGGATTCAGAAACATCACGCTTAGCATCAGACAAGGCGAAGTCATCGGATTTACCGGGCTCCAGGGATCCGGAGCGAGCGATCTTCTCCAAACAATTTTCGGAGTAAAATCCGCGACCGGCGGCAAGCTTCGTATTTTCGGAAAGGAAATCACCCATAACGATACGATCCAAAACGCAATGCGGAATCGAGTCGGAATGTTAGCCTCGAATCGGAAGGAAAATTCAGTTTTTCCCGACATGAATCTTCTCGAAAACACTTACATCGCGGAACACACTTTAAATAACCGTAGCCAACTTATCGTGAAGGAGAACGAAACCGCCAAGTTTTTAGACTACCAGCGATTACTGAATATAAAAGCGAACGATTACGGCGACCTGATCACGAGTCTAAGCGGCGGGAACCAACAGAAAGTCATCCTCGCGCGCTGGCTGAATACGAACGCGGAGATTCTATTGCTGGATAATCCGACGCAGGGAATTGACGTCGGCGCAAAAACCGAAATCTATAAGCTCATTCTTGAGCTTTCAAAAAGCGGCAAAACGATTATCGTCAACACGCTCGAAATCCCGGAAATCCAAAAAGTTGCCGATCGCTGCGTCGTTTTTTATCACGGAGCGATCCAAGCAATTTTAGATCATTCCGAAATAACCGAACAAACCGTCATGATCCACGCTACGCAGGCAATGCGCGCTTTATCAAATGAAAAGGCTGATGAATGAAAACAAAAAAAATTTCCTACAACAAAATCTGGAACAAATATAATTATGTTCTAATCTTCCTCGTTATCTTAACCGTTTTCCTAATCATCAACGGTTCCGCGACAACCTGGGTCAGTCTGATGAATATTCCGCGGCACAGCGCTGTCATCGGTATCATCGCGCTTTCGATGGGATTAATTATCCTGACCGGGGACATCGACCTTTCGGTCGGGTCACAATTAGCGCTGATCGGCGGTCTGACAGTCATGGTATTCAACGGAACAAACAGCATCATGCTTTCGCTGCTGTTCGGTATCGGTTTTGGCGGCTTATTAGGCTTTTTCAATGGGTTCCTGATCGGGCGGCTAAAGATGCCCGCCTTTATCGTTACGCTCGCGACGATGCTGATGTTCCGATCCATCGCGCAAACCGTCATGAACTCTAATAAATGGACAATTTATCAGCTCAACGCGAAACTGGATCAATGGAAAAATTTATGGAAAATCGGCAACGCGTCCGTACCCGCGCTTCAAATTCCATATTTAGTGATTATTTTTATCCTTATCGTTATCCTGATGTCGTACATGACGACAAACACGAAATTCGGGAAACGCGTTTACGCGATCGGATCGAACGAAAAAGCCGCGCATCTTTCCGGGATCAATATCTGGCAATCAAGAGTCATTGTGTACGTGATCGGCGGAATCTTGGTCGGATTCGCGACATTTCTATATGTCGCCAACGTTGGTTCAGTCGATCCGGCAACCAGCGGAAAGAATTACGAACTCTATGCGATTGCGGGCGTAGTCATCGGTGAAATCAGCATGTCAGGCGGAAAAGGGCGCCTCTCCGGCGTCTTCTTCGGCGCAATGTCTTTCACGATCATTGATAAAATCATCACGGCGCTCGGCCTGAATCCGCTAATCAACGATACGATCAAAGGCGGTATCCTGCTGCTGGCGATCGGCGTGCAAATGCTGCCCGAAGCTTTCCGTAAGATGCGGAAAAAACAAATTTAACCGCTTGATTGTTTAAAATTCAATCGCAATGAAAAGAACCTATTCGGCCGCCGCATCATTTCGTATCATGATTTCTTGATATCATTAATAAACCGATTGCGCGCCTGTTGCGCGGACCGAACATTCGTACTATAATATTTCACAGGGTTCATCAACCCGACGATTGAAAAAGACGCCCCGGAGGACGAACGAATGGCAAGGAAAAGCTCAGAAAAGACAATTAACAACACGCAGGACCTGGATCAATTCGCCAAACGCACCCTGCTTGACAAAGCGATCACCGATATTTCAAAACGCTACGGAGAAGGTTCGATCATGCGGCTTGGCGAAGCTAAGCACATGCAAATCGAAGCGATCCCGACCGGATCGCTCTCCCTTGATTTAGCGCTCGGCGTTGGCGGAATCCCGCGCGCGCGGATGACCGAAATTTTCGGACCCGAATCCTCCGGAAAGACGACCCTCTGCCTGCATATTGTCGCCGAGGCCCAACGGCAAGGAGGCACCGCCGCTTTCATCGACATGGAACACGCGCTCGACCCAGTCTACGCGCAGAAAATCGGCGTTAATATCAACGACCTCTACGTCTCCCAGCCGGACACCGGCGAACAGGCGTTGGAAATCACGGAAACGCTCGTACGTTCCGGCGCGGTAGACGTAGTCGTTGTCGATTCAATCGCAGCGCTCGTTCCCCGTTCCGAGATCGAAGGCGATATGGGCGATTCCTCAATGGGCGTTCAGGCGCGGCTCATGTCGCAGGCGCTTCGGAAACTTTCCGGCGCGATCAACCAAACAAAAACCTCCGTCATCTTTACCAACCAGCTGCGACAGAAGATCGGCGTCATGTTCGGCAATCCGGAAACGACGCCCGGCGGTTTAGCGATGAAATTCTACGCTTCGGTTCGCCTCGATATCCGTCGGATTAATTCAATCAAAAACGGCACCGACATCATCGGATCGCGCGTCCGCGTCCGCGTCATTAAAAATAAAGTCGCGCCGCCGTTTACTTCCGCCGAATTCGATATTATGTACAATGAGGGGATCTCCAAGGTAGGCGATATTATCGATCTCGGAACAAATCTCGAAATCGTGACCAAACGCGGCGCTTTCTACTCCTACAACGACCTGCGCCTCGGGCAGGGGCGCGAAAACGCCAAGGAATTCCTACGCGCGAACCCGGAACTTTGCGCCGAAATCGAGGGTGAGATTCGAGCGATGGCGACCGGAGGCGAAATTCCGTTTATGAGTTTTTCGGACGAAGCGGAAGATGGCGAAAATGGGGACGAAATTTAATATTTGACCCGATTATCCTACACGAAAATCAAAAGTCGTTGTATAATAAAGAATCATATCAGATTCTTTATTTTTTTAAGATTTGTTTTAGCGGTATGGTTCTTGCAACAATAACGGCAGACTGAAAGAAAGGAACGACCTAAATGGCATTACGACGCGCGTTCGGAACAGACGTAAGTTTTTGGCAAGGAACCATCGATTTCCGTAAAATGAAAAAAGCCGGAGCGTCGTTTACGTTTATCAAGGCCAGCCAAAACGTCTGGCACGACAAAAAATTCCAACAGAACTGGGCGAACGCCCGCGACGCTGGGATTTTACGCGGCGCGTATCATTTCTTCGACATGCGCGACGGGTCGAAATCAACGAAAGAACAGGCGCGATATTTCGCCAGCCTGCTTAAAAACGACCCGGGGGAACTCCGGCCCGTTTTCGATTTTGAAAGTCCAGGCGTCAACGGTTATCCCTCATTACCTGATCACGATACCTGTGTGCGCCATGTATATGACTTCATCAATACGGTAAAAAAAGAATTAGGGATTTTCCCTATGTTGTATACGAACTTGTCCGGAATCCAGCGCCTCACGCCGCTCAGCCAATTCCTATCGACGAAAGAGCTTTGGATCGCCTGGTATTATACGAAGTCGCGGACGCCGAAAATCGGTTCATGGCCGCGTTGGCGTTTCTGGCAATATAAAACGACCGGAAACGGACGCCTCTTCGGCGTCGAATCAAACGGCGTCGACATGAACGTCTTCAACGGAGATGAGTTTAATTTGTACCGCTATGCAAACTCGCTCGGACTGTCTAAAAAACCGCTTGTTCAGAATAAATCAATTCAATTGGAAAATTGGATTGACGATCATCAGACACTCCTCGAGGAGGATTAATTCGCAGGTTCCCGATTTCCTTATCGGTAAACCCAAACCATTGCAAGGAAAAACACCTCCCACCCGAGGTGTTTTTCTTTTGGATTTCAAACCTCGCCCGGGAACCTGCGAAGATAAAGCGTTAAGATAAAAAAAAAGAGCCAACAAAGAGATTCGAACTCTTGACCTGACGATTACGAATCGTCTGCTCTACCAGCTGAGCTATGTTGGCGTCTCAAGGATATATTCCCTTAACGCCTAGAATTATACCAAATTTTCAAAATTTGCAAGGAAATCGACGAAAAAGGTGAGAATATACCGAACCGGCCTCTTCGCGCTTTTGTCGCCGCTTTCATTGAAAATCAAGGAAGCCGGCGCCGCGTTAAGGACACGGGCCGGCCTCCCAACCAATTAATCCTTCGATTATACGCTTGCGCCGATCAGGGCCGCGACTAACGCCGGAACAGCCGCTAAATCATCCGCGTTCGGATTCCATTGCGCGCGGACGCTCTCACCGACAACTTCGAAACCCGCCTCGGATACCTTCTCTTTCAATATTTTGACGCTCTCGCCGCTCCATCCGTAACAGCCAAATACGGCCGCTTTTTTGTTCCTGAATTTGAGCTGTCGCATAAACTCAATCCATCCGGCAACGCTCGAGAGAACGCTATTCCCAACCGTAGGAGAACCAAGCGCAATCGCCTTCGACTTGAAAATCTCGGTCATGACTTCATTCTTATCCGATTTCGAAATATTATAAACTTTGACGATCGTATCCGGATAATGGATCGAAATCTTCCGCGCGATTTCATGAGCGATTTTCGCCGTTCCGTCCCACATCGTATCGTACACAACCGTAACTTGGTTTTCCTGATAAGCCTTTGCCCATTCGGCATACTTCTCGACAATCTGCAGCGGGTTATCGCGCCAAATCGCGCCATGACTCGGGGCAATTATATCAATCGGCAGATTCAATCCGACGATTTCCTGTATCTTCTTACTGACCAAGGGCGAAAACGGATTCAAAATATTCGCGTAATACTTCATCGCCTCGCGCATCAGTAAAAAAGGATCTGCCTTATCGTTGAAAAGCTCTTCGACTGCGTAATGCTGTCCGAAAGCGTCATTCGAAAACAGGATATTCTCGCCGGTCATATACGTCGCCATCGAATCCGGCCAGTGCAGCATGCGCATTTCGATAAAAATCAGTTTTTTCCCGTTACCGATGTCAACGCTGTCGCCGGTTTTAACGACGCGAAAATTCCATCCGCGCCGTCCATATTGACCTTCGAGACTTTTGACGGCGTTCGCCGTGCAGTAAATCGGCGTATTCGGAATTTTATCCATCAATGGAACCAGCGCGCCGGAATGATCGACCTCGCCATGGTTAACAACTATATAATCAATCTTCTCAAGATCGATTTCAGCCTCAAGATTTTCGATAAATTCGAATCGATGCGGAAGCCAAACAGTATCGATCAGAACCGTTTTTTCCTCTTCGATTAAATACGCGTTCTGGCTCGAACCGTTCGAAATCGAATAATCGTCGCCGTGAAACGAATCCAACTCCCAATCAATATAACCGATCCAGTTGACGTTGCCTTTGATATTCCTTTTCATTTTCATCTCTCCTTATGACGCTGCGCTGACGCGGAATAAGAACGTCCAAGCCAATCGTTTAATTAACCCGCTGTATAAACCGATCGCCGCGCCGCGCGCGCTCAAATTTTTCAGAATCATCGTAACCGAATCTGCATCCATATTCTGTTAGAAATCCAACAATCGAATCATCGAGCTTACTCAGATTAAAATAAAGGGAACCGCATTACTGCGGCTCCCTTTTATCAGTTCGGTTTTTATTCTATTTCACATCCACTAATACGGCCTCGACCACACGCCGGTAACGGTAATCATTCGTCTGCTCGCTGTAATCTTCGCATGTCAGCAGCGTTATCCACGTCCCCGTCTTCGGAGCCATCACCGTCTCGACGTTCGATTCCGAGACCTGCTTCGATTCCCGCACTTCATACTCGTACGTTTTTCCGTACGCCGCGATCTCTATCTTGTCGCCGTAGCTCAGCGTCTTCAAGTTCGCGAACGGTCCCGGGTTGTTGTGCGCGTCCCATACGTGCGCAGTGATCACGCTGTTCCCTTCCGTTGTTGGGAACGCGCTCCCGTGCAGGTACCCCGCCTGGTGATTCAGCCACGTCACGTCCCATTCGCCTTTCACGTTCGGGACGCCCACAATCGGCATCGTCACCCCAAGTTCCGGCACCGTCAGCTTCAGCTCCGACGCGCTGTACAGTTTCGCCGCGCTCTGCGCCGGCAGCGCCGTCACCTTGCCCGGCGCGTATCCCGTCCGCGGCATCCCGTCAGGCCGGTCCGTATGCGCCGCGATCGCCTCGTCATACTCATCCGGGAATTCGTCGTGTCCCCACTTCCGGTTCACGAACGTACACAGAATCACTTCTCCCGCATCCAGCCCGTAGTACGCCGACATCGTATAGAATTCCGGCCGCGTTTCCGTCTGTCCGACCGTTCCTTTCTCAACGCAGAAGACCGTATGCTTCGTCCAGCCGTCGCCCAGGATCTCGATCGCCTGATGCTGTTTCCCGTCAGCTACCACGTTCGTTCGGATCAGGTATTCCCCGTCGCCGATCATCCCCGACAGAATCCCGGCAAACTCGAATTTGTCCGTTACACCGGATGGGATCGTCTCTTTCTTCAGCATGATCGTGTTCGGCGGTACGTTTACGTACGTCACCGTCACTTCTTCTTTCGGCAGCACTTCCACCGTCCGGATCGATTCCCAACCCGTCGCCGTAAATCCCACCGGATCAGTACCGTATGGAGCCCCGGTGACGCGTCCATCTCCGCCGAATTTCGCCGGACGCCGCCCAAAGATCGAACTCGTCACGATCATGTCGATCGTCACCCACCCATCTACGTTCTGCTGCCGGATCGTGTATGTCCCCGGTACGACGTCCTGCGCGTTCGGCGTCATCGTCGCCGACAGCGCGAACGGACTATATCCGACGCCGTCCCCGCGGTAGTTGTACATCGGGATCCCTGCCATCGCCACGTTCGGATACGTCACGTTCTTCACGATGATCCGTCCCGCCGTCTTGTTCCTCAGCTGATACGTACAATCGATATCCTTCTCCACCGGCATCTCCGGTATCGTGAACTCGCCCGTCAGCTGTCCGTATAGATCCAGCTTCGGTACGATCCGCAGCGGTTCATCCTGCGTCGCGTCCGCGCTGTCCAACGGCCTCATCAAACATGTGATCCCTTCCACCGCCCATACTTCCGGATCCAGCTTCGGTATATTGATCCGGTACGGCGTCGGATTCAGGTTGTCTTCCGTGAACGACGACGGTACATTCGTATCATTCCCGTCATAGTCCAACCGGTGCGACGGACGTACGTCCGTTTCGTTCCCGACCTCAATTCCAAACTGCTCCGACGTCTGCGGCGTCGTAATCAGGTTCACTTTCAACCGGCTCAGCTTCGCGTTCGTTACCGTCAGCCCGCTCTCCGTCTTCACATATCCCGAAGGCGTATACGCCGCGCCCGCCGCCGTTACTTCCTTCACCGTGTATACGTACGGTTCCCCGCGCAGCGTCGCGACCGGCAGGTCGGGCCACGTCGCTTCCGTCGTCCCGTCCGGAAGTTCCCGTAGCGGCGCTTCCGCCGCCGGCACTTCCTCCACCGCGCCTCCGCTCACCTGCCGGTACAGCTTCAGCCAGATCGTCGGGCGCGGAGACGGTCCGCGTCCCCAAACCTTCGTACCCGTAACCGGTGCAACCGGCGGAACATACGTATTCGTTACGGATAATCCATTCTCCGCCTTGCTCCAGTCCGCAGGTTCCCAGGCAATATTGCCCGCTGCGTC
>DAOUFC010000049.1:0-8732 GCA_034430295.1 Flexilinea sp. | reverse complement strand
CCCACTGGGGCATTTCTTTTTTAATACGCATTATAGTAAACGCGAATATAGTGACAGCTCGTCTTGGTTTGTCTTAATGCCCACTGGGGCATTTCTTTTTTAATACCCGAGAAGTGTTTTACGCGGAATCGGAAGATGAACAGGCGGGGTCTTAATGCCCACTGGGGCATTTCTTTTTTAATACAGATAACCAGTACTGGCTTCGATGTCGAAATCTCGAACCGTCTTAATGCCCACTGGGGCATTTCTTTTTTAATACCGAGGTGTACGCGGATTGTGAACCACTATCTATAGATCGGTTGTCTTAATGCCCACAGGGGCATTTCTTTTTTAATACACCAACATATTTGGTTTTCAAACGTATAGCAACACAAATCTGCCGGTTTTCAAAATTATCAATTTCTTTAAGTATAACCGAATTTCAAATTTCCTCAGGGGCGCTCGCGTACCCCTCGATAAAAAACCGATCGAACGTCTCAATTTCGGCAGGGGGGTACGCAAATCCGATCAGATAATTACGACGGAATCCGGCGGTTCGGTTATTTTCCCGACCCCAATCGCCGTTATTTTCAGCCGGCAGCTTTCGCAAAGCGGATACAGCCGTAAACTGTCCGCGTCAGCATCGACGACTCTCGTCAGCGCCCGAATCAGCCGCTCAAATTCGCGGGCGGTTAAATATCCTTCAAAAACGCTGCCCTGTACGCGGAAGCCTAACGAGTCCAGCAGTTTCGCGACCTTCAGACGGCGGCGGTTATCGCCGATATCGTACGCCATAACGTAGAAAGTACGCCGGTCTGAATTCATCGGAACCCCATCGGCTGAAAGACGAACGAATCGGAAGCGGAAAGAAGCCAGCGGCTGAGCTGCCGCGTCTGTTCAATAACGCATTGTTTCATGGACAAGCGGGTTTTCGTCACCGGATGAGTAAAGCTGGATTTCATCCGGGTTTCAAACGCCTGGATAAATTTTTTCCGGGCGTCCGCGTTCAGGATAATCGGATAAACCGGATCGTCCGTCGCGTTAAAATCCTCCGGAATGATCTGATTCCCCCGGACGCACCAAAGGACAATACCGTCGACAACCGGACGGAACTCTTCCATAATATCCAGCCCGAGCGATTGGCGATTGTAGGTGTGCGAATGTAAAAACCCAAGATACGGATCCAAGCCGACGACTTCAACCGCGCCGGCGGCTATCTGCGCTAAAAGCGTGTACCCAAAAGACAGCATGGCGTTAATCGCGTCCGGACTCGGACGTTTCGCGCGCCGTTCAAATTTCCATTTCGGATCGAAAAGCTGACGGTAACCTTCAAAATACGCCGCGGCCGCTTTCCCTTCCAGTCCGCGAAGGCTGTTCATATTCTCTTTCTGAGTCAATTTATTCGCCATCTCATCAATGACTTGAATCGATTTGACGATCGCCGCCGATCCGAGATCGCGGTTATGCCGCTGAAGAAGCGCTTTCTGATGCGTCAGCTTAGCTTCGATAAATTTCGCCGCGATTTTCAATACGCAGTTCGGATCGTCAAGAACCCGGTACTGAGCTCGGCGGAGCGAAACCTGCGCACCCGAACTCGACGTCAGCCGGCCGCGAAATTTTCCGGTCTCGGATAAAAATACGACGTCGACGTCCCGTTCGAGAAGGAGTCCGATCGCGGGCGTTGTTAAGCTGATATTTCCGAATAAAACGATCTGGGAAATTGTCCCGATCGGGAACTGAACCGTTTCCGCGGGTCCCTCTCCGGCGTTTTTCTCAACGAGAATACATTGATTCCTCATCCTGACTCTCGCGCCTTGTTCGAGTATATAAATCGGCTGCATATTTTCCTCACTCAAAATCAAGACAGGACCGCGGGCGAACCCGAACGAGCGCGCCCGCGGTTTGACAAAATTCATACCTTAATCCCATCCGACCGACATTCCGCGATCAGAAGCGTCCGCCGCGATTTTTTACGGCTCTCACGCGGTTGTTTTTACGATTATTTTTTATTCAGTTGTCAACGTGCGGTTTACGAAACGTTACGGCGTCTTCGCTGTCCGTTTCAAGATCGCGCCCGACTGGCCTAACCCGTAGGCCGTTCCCGCGCCGATCCCCGAAAAACGGGAAAAGCGCGCCAGCGCGTGAAGAATACTGACCCAATAACGATCCGGATTCAGCGCGCGATAGCGGACTTTCCCGACCGCGCCGATCCGAAGCGCGTTTTCGCCCAACGCCGCCGGGAACGATCGGATCGAAAAACCCGAAATCGCCAGACATTCCTCCGCATACCGTACCGTATCTTCCGGGAACGTCAGCGGCGCGAACGCGTTCCAGCGTTCCAGCAGCGAGCGGAATACCAACCCGGGGATCGGGAGCGGCTGCGTCCTGCCGTCGCTTTTAAAAAGCGTCGGGGAATAAAGCCGTAAATCGATCTGCGGATGTTCCGCCTGAGCGATTCCGGCGGCGATCAAATCGGCGTACGAACAGCTTTCGATCAAATCCGCGCCGCCGCCCGGAAGAATTTCGAACGGGAGACGATCGAGGACGACCCGCGAGCCGGGAGCGAATCCGTTTTCGCTTTCAATCAGCCGGTTCAGCATATCTCCGACTTCCGCCGTCAGCGCCGTCAGCCGGATCGTCAGCGCGTCTCCGCCGCTCAGGTTTTCCGGCGCACGATAACCGATCAGGCTCGAAACGGTATACGGACGGGCCCGGTCCGGTTCATGCAGCGCGGCGGAAAGATCGGGATCCGCCGCGCGAATCCGGCTCAGGAATACGGCCTGAACCGCGCGTCCCCACCAACGCGGCAGCGGCCGTTCCGCAAGCTCCTCCGCCGTCCCGCAGTACCGCAGCGGCAGCGCTGTCGACAGCAGTTCCCCGCCCACCGCCTACCGCTCTTTCCGCGCCCGCTCGCGCAGCGCCTGAAGGTTAATTATCTCGGCGACTTCGTAGACGAACGGCGTCCGATCCGTGCGGCTGCGCATGCGCACAATCGCCGGGAAATAACCCATCTTCCCGTTCAGCCAGACGAGCAGCCCGGCCGCGATATAATTCAGCGAGGGCAGATTGATAAGGATCGGTTCCGTCTGAAGCGCGACCGAATCGAGCGGGATCCGCGCCGAAAGTTCGAGAACCTGATCTAAAAACGGCGCGTCGTTATCGAACTGAACCGGAATATCGACCAGCCGTTCGACCGCCTGCCCGGTCAGCGCTTCGATCGCCGCCTGCTGTTCCGCGGAAATCGGATGTGAAAAATTGAGAAGGATCATGTTCGCTGCGCCTCGCTACGGTCTGACCTTGATTTTTGCCAGAATTTTAAATTGTTCCTTCGCCCTCTTAATCAGGTTATCGGCTTCTTTCGGCTGAAGATTCTTTCCGGCATGATCAATATCGTTGCGGATATCCACGATCTCGTTCCAAAGATCAGTAAATTCTTTTCCGTCAGTATGCTTGGAAATATAATCAGATCCGCTCCATTGCGCCTTATCATGCGTAAATAGATTAATTCTCTTTGTCAGATCATCGCGCAAATCCTTATCGAGGAAGTCTAACTCTCCTTCACGATACATGACCCAACTGACCAGCCACTCACGCGCTAAAGAGATCGCCTGAACCCAGTAGCCATGATCGCGGTACCAGAAAATCAGCTTCCGTTCCTGTTCGAGGGTATTCGCGATTTCGTCGGCGCCGCCGCTTTCCGGCGCGGGGTTCTCAAGCTCGGAATACGAACGGTCAATTTTCTCAAGTAAGCGATACAGTGGCGCCATCCTTTTTTCAAAAGCTCTTGTTTTTTCAATGCTTTTTATATTTTTATCGAGTTCGGCAATCTCAATCATTGCATGATAAGGGCGAAGGACAACGAGCGCGTCGGTAATGGCTTTCAGACTCTTCGCAGTATTCAAGAACGGTTTGACTTGATCAATAACGTTTTTATCATATTTGCTTTTTTTCTTGATCTCTTCGCCGCGTTCTTTCAATAATTCCGCCATGTCTGTAGAATCGCCCGAACGGATGAAGCGGTCGGCCGCGATACTCCAATCCAGCAGGTTCAACATTTCAGACAGGTCAAAGATCGGCGTTTTCTCTAACCCTAAGTCATATGCGCCATACAAAATATGCGTAATATTTACTGAACGCGCCGATTTCATGAAAACGGCTGTCAACAGTGCAAGAATAGGCAATGATCGCAAACCGTTCGTTACATCCATTGCGACGTCCTCGCCTTCATCGACAGCATCGGTCAATGCGTTGAATATATCCCAAAGCTCGTTTTCATCTTTTCCAACCGGAATATCTCTGGTTTCGCAGAGTACGCCTTGTGCTTCCAACTCCGCTTTTATTCGTTCGAAACAAGCTTCTCGCGCTTCTTTTGTTAAAAACAAGATGACCTTATTCGGTTTCAGAAAGTCAACACACGCCATCGTTGCGAATGATGATTTTTTCTCGCTTGCGTTCCAATCATAGATCGTTTCCGGAAGCAACCTTTTTCCTAAAAATGAAATCAGTTTTAATGGTTTTTTCGCTTCGGTCATTTTGAACCCTCCGTTTTCTCAAACAACAATAAGCACCAGCCCAACAGCGACGTCGGTTCCCATCCCGCCGCTGGATCCTGAACAACTTTTTTCGACGAAGGAAATAATAACTTCGAATCTTTTTTATTTTGCATTAAATCACCGTATGTAATTCCGTCCCATCCCGTACCGCCGCCGATTTGGATCAGTGTATAAAGCTGGTTTTTCAAATCAGACCTATTTTTATATTTGATAAGATCTTTTATTTGCAATATTATATTTTGACATTTTGAGACAGGATATACTGACTCAGTACAAAACCATTTTTTCAAAAACAACAGCCGGTAAAAACCAATATTTTTAATTTTTTCAATCCAATCATCAAAAAAATCCTTTCGGGTCCTGAATTCGCTCATTAGGAGATAATCATCGATCGTAATTGTGCCTTCAAATTTCAATTCAGAATCGATAGCTTCCAATTCGATCGGAACACTTCTTGAATTGACTTTCTTGCGGGAAATCGCGGTTGAATTAACAATTTTTAATCCATACCCTGCTTGACGGTCATTTTTTTGAAAGTGCAAATCCGATATCCTAAATACCCGTAAAATATCTGTATAAGGATCCTCTCCAAAAATCATCCCATTAACCTTATTATTGCTTTTTAACGAGCGAGGATTGAAAGATCCTGATAATTTAGCAAATAAAGGATCCTGTGCAGCGATCTCTTTTTTCCCTAATGCGGTCCGAATCGCGCCTTTGACCGACGAACCGGGAATGTACGGGCAGTCGTACACATCTTTTATACACGCTTTTAACCGGGCGTCGGTTTTACCTGAACGTGGTTTCCCCTTGACGACATAACGAAACCAACGGCTTTCCCGAAAATCTTTTTCGGTTAATAGTTTTCCCGGAATCGGGTTCCCGCCTTCTTTGTATTTTTTATCCCAAATCAGGTCAGTATTTAGACGCCAAGTTCCTTCGCCGAATACGGCGTAATCGAAATCCTTCCGAAGTTCCTCGCCATTCCCGATATGAAGCGGTGTCAGCGTTTGCAGCGTAAATTTATATGTCGTCATCACCCTATCCCTCCGCCGGCAGCGCGCAGGCGACGCTGAGCGCGTACCCGCTGCGGTATACCGGATGGCCGATCGGCCGCGTTCCGCCGTAATCCGGCTGAACGTCGACGATCCGCCCGATCGGCTCCGTCAGCCCGCCGAATGACAGACAAGCGCCTTCGGAAATCATTCGGATCGCTCGCCGCCGCTCGGCCGCTTTTCCCGGCATGGAAACCCAGCCGCCGACCGACTCGATCGCGTATGCGGCTCTCTGAGACTGAAAGCATTTTAACTCGGACGCTTTCGGAATAAACCGGCTCAGCGTTATAAAAGCCTGATCCGCGTTCGATTCGCCGTCTATGAATTCGATCGAGCCTTCCGCCGACAACTTGAACTGACCCAGACCGATACTCCGTTCCGCGCCGATCCCGCTTTCTCCCAACTCAGCGATCAGCGCTTCGAGCTCCGAGCGCGCGGAATCCGTCGGCTCCGTCAGCCATCTGACCCCGAACCAAAGGCCGCAGTCCCGCGCAAAACGCATTTCCGCCAGGTGAAACAAGTCCGACATCATGTCCGTCCGGGATACGGTAACGCGCGGACGCGTCGTCATCTCCCAAATCCGACCGGTTTCGCCGACGCCCGCCGGCAACGCCGAACGTTCCGCCGCGGAAATCAGGACGCTTCCGCCCTGGAAAAGGCAATCATCCGAGATCAGCGGCGCGAGAGCCGCTCCGGAAATCAGGGATCGGAAGACCGCTTCGGAAACGTAGGCGATTTTGCGAATGCTTTTCAGCGAACGATTCCCGCTTCTCTCCGCCCCTGTTCCGATCGGGAGCTGCGGCTTGGGGAAAAATCGGATCGCTCCGGCGCGCGGAAACATCGAGGTCAAAACGAAAGGCGGCGAGCCACCGACGAACGGCGCGAGCCAATCCTGAAAACGTTCCGGCGGGAAAAACTGCGCCGCGTGCGCGGCCAGCGCGGAAAAGACGCTGTCCGAAGGAAAAACGACCGCGCAGTTTTCCTGCCCGCGGCCGTGACGTCCAAAATGGAACCCGGAGCCGCTTAGATGATAGATATCCAGCTTCATCGCTCGCTCCTCAGAATTTCAACGCGGCTTTGATCTCTCCGATTAACCGATCCAGACCTTTTTCGAAATCGGCCAGCGCCGCGTATTCCTCAACCGGTTTCAGTTCGCTGTAATTTTCCGTCGTTCGAAGCGCAAACTTCAAATTTTTGAAGCGGATTTTCCCGTTTCCGCGCGATCCGCCGCCGCCGAGATAATCGTCCTCGACGAGCTGAAGCCCGTCGCACAAAACTTTAAGCAGCTCCAAATCTTCCGCTTCGAAAATCGAAAAAACGAGTTCCGCCGGGCCGAAAACTGTACCGGCGGGAACGCGCTCGATATTGCGCGGATTCGCCATCGCGGTCACACGGTCGATCGCGACTTCCCATTTCAGCTCGGTAAACTGCTGATCCGTAAATGCTTTATTCAACCGCTCGACCGATTCTTCGGTCATCGCAACATCGCGGACCAGCAAGCGCGTCGGCGAACCGAAATCGGAACTGGCCGGAACGCCGAATAATCGGCAAACGCAGCAAGGATTGTCTGTCTTTTCGCACATGTGGATTTTCGCCTTGTCGACCGATTTATTTTGAGCAGCGTTCAGTTTCCGCTCCAGCTGCGAGCGCAGCTTTCCGCGCAGGCTCGATCCGGGGATATACGGCCGCTGCGTCAGCACGTCGCGAATGACCGGGTTATCGACGCCGCCGATCTCGAGATTCCCGCCTTTGTTGGCGATATGCAGCCCGGTTACCGTTTCAATTTCGCAATTAAGAATAATTCGACCTGCCAGTCGGATAGTTCCCATCTTTATTTCCTCCGTCTTTCCCGTTTTTCCTGTTTATTTTCCACCGTAGCTGCGGTGATACGCTAAAATCGCTTCGAATAATTCCATGAAAATATTAAAACTCTTCGTCTTATCCGCCGACTTCGAGACGGAATCGATCGCTTCCGAAAGAACGTCGCCGAAATATTTTAAGACCGGCTTTTTTTCTTTCGCCGCCTGATAAGCTAATTTCGGCTTCAGCAACGTCAATCGCCGCAACGAGGCCGCTTCGCCGACCGAATCCCATGAAAATTCAATTTTCCGCGATTCGCTGAATATATTACGAATTTGGTTTCGGGACAGTCCTTCGTCAAATAACTTTTTTCCAACCTGCTTCGCATAGGTGACCAATTTTTCACCGTTCGGATCGGCGGTAAAAATCGCCTCGAGTGTCGTTTTATCACCAGTGGAAAACGACGACGCTGGCGGCTCCGAAGTGGTTCTTGGCTGGTTGTTCCGATGATTATGTGGCATATTTTGACTCCTTTATTCTTTTCTTGTTGCCAACTGCGCCCAGCGGGCGGCTTTCGCCCACCGGTGTAAATCCTGATAATATGACTCATTAAGTTCAGCGCGAATCTGATCGACGACGGCTTTGACTTGCGGCTGCTTTTGATACTGTTCCGCCATCCGGTGCAGCTGATATTCGCCCATCCAGATCCAACGGCCGAATTTCGGCTTTCGGTCAGAAAGTTGCTGCGCTTCCGCTTGCTGCGCGTCCAACTGCTGCAGCGTTTGAAGCAGGCTCGACGGCAGATCGTCCCCTAATCCGGTCAGCAACTCCTTTTTCTCTCGAATCTTGACGAATTCGTCCCATTTATACGCTTCGCCCAAAAACGCAAACGCGTTCTTCCCTTCGTCGATCCCTTTCGCTAAATCTTCCGCCTCTTTCGCGTCGTCGGCCGCCTGCGCGATCGGGTATTTCCCATGAATAAACGACATTCCGCCGCTGATATGAAAGAGCGGGTTCCCGACCGTAAACGCCTTGAAACGTTCCTGAATCGCTTCGGCGAGCGCCAAAATCTCCTGCCACGGACCGACGAGGAAAACGTCGTCCCCGCCGGTATAGACCGTATAAATATGCTCGCGCTGCTCGGAAAGCCATTTCAAATGTCCTTCAAAGAATAACGAAAGCTGAAAACTCAGCGCCGAAATCCGCGTCAGCGTCGCGATCCCGGCGAATCCGGATTGAAAAACTTCGCCGAGACTGTCGACGTCCATGCGTAAAACGCCTAAACGCTTGGTTCCGGTTTTAATCGCGGCTTGCATCTCGTCAAACGTCATCGGCGGCACGTTCG
>DAOUFC010000048.1:0-7205 GCA_034430295.1 Flexilinea sp. | reverse complement strand
ATAGCAGACATCCAAGTAGATCACCTGTTTATCCACTTCTTTTCCATATTCGCCTTCCCGTTTTTCAACAGATCTTTTCAGATCAATCACGTCAACCGTAATCCCGTTCTTTGTTTGTGAGACAAGCGGTTTATCGTCCGGTTTCGGGAATCCAGGCGGCGGCGTTGGTAAAGCATACTGAAACGGATCGTCGCCACGAGCAGATTCAACCAACGCGCAGGCAAATAGAATAGATATAATAATCGTAAAATTTAGAATTAATTTTTTCTTCATAGTTCCTCACGAATATTCTGAATTAATACTGACTCACGCCATTACAATACTGATCTATATTATCTACAGGTGTTGAGATAGGACCATAATTGCTGACGCGGCCACAGCCACGAGCTGGTTTAATGCGAGGTGCTGTCATCGGTGTATAGACCACAGCTCCCGCGCCAACCTTTCCAGGTGTTGATACGCTTTGACTTAAATCGTAGTTGCTCCCTCCATAACGAATTGAAGCCGCTAGGAATCGATTAGCCCCCGAATTATTCGTCAATCGCGCCCATTTTGAATTGCAATCGGTTGAGCTTTTAGTTTCGATCCTCCCGCTTTCTGCAGTTATATCTAAACTTGAAATATATGAGCTGCATTGCATTGTAAATGGATTCAGTCCTTCGCATCCGTCTCCATTACAAAGTCCCGCGAAAGCCCTGCCTACGCCAACGTAAGGAAGAAAAAAACTCAGTACCATCACGCCAATTAAAACAACAAATACCTTCAACCTTTTTTTCATAACTACTCCTTTCCTCAAAAACTTCCCATTTCCACCCTCTTCCTATAGCAGGAAGAGGATGTGTCGTCAGTTGAATTTTAATTTAGATAAAATCTGTCGTCAAGTTCTTTATAATTCAATCTTTTTTGTTGTGTCATATATATATCATTTGAAGCCCTCAAGAAATCGATTCCGTTCCGGTTCAAGATTGCATGGATGGAGAGGTTCAGTGATAAAATTAACCTGCGCAGGCGTCCTGTTCTCAAACGCACGATTGACAATCTATCTTCTCATCACCGTCCGAACCGGGGCGACCGCCCCGCAGTACATAGACTATAGGAGAAACCGCATGAAGAAAAGTTTGTTCGTTTTACTCGCCGTCGCAGCCGCGCTCCTCAGTTTCAGCGCCGTCATCGCCGCCGATATCGAAATCACTTGGTGGCACACGTTCACCGAAGGTCAGGAAGCGACCCTCCAGGAGATCATCGCCGAATTTAACGAAGCCAACCCGGGGATCACGGTCGTCGCCGAACCCCAGCCGTACGACGGATTCCTCGCCAAGGTCTACGAAGCCGTTTCGACCGGGACCGGGCCGAACCTGATTTTCAACTATGCGTCGGAAGCCGCCCAGTACGTCCCGGACGGATTGATCGTCGACCAGTCGAAATACATGGAATCCGATTATCAGGCGCGCGTTTCCGAAAGTATTTACGCCGAATCGACCGGCTTTGAGGACAGCGGACTGTACGCCGTCGCGGTCCAGTCGACCGGTCCGATCCTGTTCTACAACAAAACCATGTACGATAAGCTCGGACTGACCGCCCCGAAGACCTGGGACGAAGTCGAAGCGAACGCTAAGGCGATCTTCGCCGAATACGGGATCCCCGGGTTCGCTTTCGATTCGCTGACCGACGGGATGCAGACGCTCCTCCTCCAGAATGGCGGCGCGTACGTCGATCTCGAAAAGAAAGTCGTCCTCTTCAACACGCCGGAATTCGCCGAACGCGTCGAATGGTTCGCGAACGGCGTCAAGGAAGGCTACTTCGGCCTGGCTCCGGTAACGGGGAATTACTTCTCGAACGACATGAGCGGGAAACAGTTAGCCTCTTACGTCGGTTCGAGCGCCGGACTGCCGTATCTGAATCTGGGCGATGACGAACTGGCCGCCGCGCCGATGCCTTTAACCGAAGGCGGCGTCGACTGGGTCCCGGCCTGGACGCGTTCCGCGCTCGTATTCGCGAAAGATGAGGAAACCGATAAAGCCGCCGTCGCTTTCGTCGAATACTTTACGAACGCCGAAAACGCCGGACGCTGGGCGATGTCGCTGAACGCGTTTACGCCGTACAAGGACACGCAGGAACTCGAATCCTATAAAGCTTTCGTCGCCGAAAATATCGCTCTGACCGCGCTCGCCGAGCAGGCATCGTACGCCGTCGCGCTCCCGAGCTTCACCGGCGCGAACACGATCCGCAATGAGCTGAAAGCTATGGCGGAAAAAGTCGCGACCGGCCAGATGAGCGCCGCCGACGCCATCGCCGCCGCGGAGGAAACCTGCAACGCCGCAATGCAGGAGTAGAACCGGGACTCGTTTTTGATCCTGCGCCGGTGTTTATGAATCGCCGCGCGGCGCGTAAAGCGAGCGGCCCGATTCATCGGCTTTGAAAAATTTTATACAGGGGAAGAGATTCCTCGCAATCTCTTCCCCTCCGGCAACAAGCTTTTCTGAGATTTATCAAAAACTGTATTCTCAATGGTTTTTAAGATGTTGATCTTTTTAAACATAGTTCAACCAACGGCAAAAGCGCAGCCGTCGGTCTCCGTATCCGACGGATTTCCGGGAACGGAGATCCTTTACGCTTTGAGATAAGGTTATTCCTTATGAAACCCGTTAAACTTCTCGTCTTCATGATCGACGCGCTCTGCACGCTCGACCTTGACCAGATCCGCTCCCTCCCGAATATGGGAGAAATCCTCCGGCGCGGTTCCGTCGTCCGCCACCTCGAACCGATTTACCCCAGTCTGACTTATCCCTGCCATGTCGCCGTCGTCACCGGCGACACCGCTAAAGGCCACGGCATCCCGCACAACGAAAAAGTCAGCGTCGAAAATCCGCGCGCGCCATGGTACAACCAGCGTGCCGATATCCGCGGAGACACCCTGTTCGACGCCGCGCGCCGCGCCGGAAAAACAACCTGCGCGATCAGCTGGCCGGTCACAGGGAAAGCCGATATCGATTTCAATATGCCGATGATCGTTCCGATTTCCTATCAGGGCGACGATCCTTATCAGTTCCTGGCCGGGAACGCGTCGCAGAACCTCCTCGACGCTTATTACTGGAAATACGGACGCTTCTTAAAAGGAAAAGATCGAAACCTCGATCTCTTCACGATGGCGCTCGCCCCGGATATCATCCGCGACTTTGGCCAGCCCGACCTGATGTTCGTCAAAATGTGCGATCTCGATACCGTTCGCCATCAAAACGGTATCGATAACGATTTCGTCAAAGCGCAGCTGAAAAAACATGACGAAGAATTCGGCGTCCTCGTCGAAACGGTCAGGCGCTGCGGCGATTTCGATCGAACCGCTTTCGTCATCCTCGGCGATCACGGTCAGGCCGATATCCGCCGCACCGTCAATATGAACCTTCTCCTCCGCAATCATGGATTTATCGAGACCGACGCTGAAGATCGGCTCGTCGATTATCAGGCGTACTGCCATTCCGCCTCGATGTCAGGCTGGATCCAGCTGAAAAACCCGGACGACGGCGCGCTGCGCGAGAAGGTTTACCGCTTTCTGCTGACGCTGAAAGACGATCCGGAGAATCCGATCGGCGTCGTGCTGACGAAAGATGAAGCGGAAGCGAAATACGGACTCGTCGGGCCGCTCGACTTCGTCGTCGAAGGGAAAGAGCCGACCGCGTTCGACGCGACGCTCGCCGGCGTCGATTTATTTACCCCATACCTGAAACCGGGGCGCTACTACTCCGTCGCCAGTCACGGCTACCTCCCCGAACGCGACGAAACGACGACGCTCTTCGCCGCCGGGGCCGGTATCAAGCCAGGCGTCATGATCGAACGCGCTTCGCTGATCCGCGTCGGACCGACGCTCGCCGCGCTGACCGGGATCGAACTCCGCGACGCGGAGGGAACCGCGATTCGGGAATTTCTCGACCAACCTTAAGCTAAACCAAAAGAAAAGGGAGCCTGTCTGAATGAATATTACGCTGGATCACGTAACCAAAAAATTTGCCGAAACGATCGCCGTGAACGATTTCTCCGCGCGCCTTCCGTCCGGGCAGCTGTTGTGCCTGCTCGGGCCGTCCGGCTGCGGGAAAACGACGATTTTAAACATGCTGTCCGGGATTGTTCCGGTTACAGCGGGGCGGATCTTCTTCGACGACCGCGACGTGACCGATCTTGAACCGGAAAAACGCGGGATCGGACTCGTATTCCAAAATTACTCGCTTTATCCGCATATGAGCGTACTGGAAAACATCTGCTTCCCCCTCGAAATTCAGGGCGTCAAGAAAAACGAACGGATCCGGCGCGCAACCGAACTGGCGGAAATGGTCTACGTCGATAACCTGTTGAAGCGGCGTCCGGCGCAGCTTTCCGGCGGGCAGCAGGCGCGCGTCGCGATCGCCCGCGCCCTCGTCAAAAATCCGCAGCTGCTCCTCCTCGACGAACCGCTGAGCAATCTCGACGCGCGCCTGCGGATCGAGATGCGCGAAGAAATCCGCCGAATCCAGCAGGAAACCCGCGTCACGACGATTTTCGTCACGCATGATCAGGAAGAAGCGATGAGCATCTCGGATCAAATCGTCCTGATGAAAGACGGATATCTTCAGCAGATCGCGGCCCCGCTCGAAATTTACCGCAACCCGATTAACGAATTCACCGCGGACTTTCTCGGCAACCCGGTCATCAATAAGTTATCCGGCGTCGTTCGGAACGGGAAAATCCGAATCGACGGAACCGAACGCGAACTCGCCCTTCCCGCCGCCGAAGCGCTCGCGGACGGCCGGAAGATCCATCTTTCCATCCGCGCCGAAAGCTTCGAACCGAGCGACGAACGGGACGAGACCGTCCTGATCGGGTCGGTCGCCGCGCTCTCGGTAACCGGAAAAGACACGCTTGCAAATATCCGCGTCGGCGATTTCGACGTCCGAGCGCTGGTCGACAGCGACGCGGAGCTGACCGCCGGCGAAACGGTCGGGCTGGCGCTGAAATCCCGCGGGGTCTTTGTTTTTGACGCTGAAAGCGGCGAAAGGCTGACGTAGCATGAACCTCTACGCGAAAAATCCAAAAAATCCGCCATTCAAGAAACGTATCGAGCCGTTTTTCTATCTCCTGCCCTTTACGATCGGCGTCGCGATCTTCACGCTTTACCCGATCGTCAACGTTTTTATTCTCTCGTTTAAGGAAAATTACCGTCATCTGACCGGGAAATACAGCGGTTTCGGATTCGCGAATTACCGGTCGATCCTGAAAGATCCCTATTTTATTCAAGCAATTCAGATCACATTCAAATATGTCCTGATCGTTATTCCGTTCGCGGTCGCGCTGTCGCTGATCATCGCGAATCTGCTGAACCAAAAGACGAAGCTGAGCGGCCTGTTCCAGACGATGTACTTTCTCCCGCTGATTACCTCGGTAACCGCCGTCGGTCTGACATGGAAATACATGTTCAACTATCGCAGCGGCATCATCAATTTCATCCTGAACCTGTTCGGACTGAACAGCGTCAACTGGCTTCAGGACCCGAACGCAAATTTCTGGGCGCTCTGCATCTACGGGATCTGGAGCATGATGCCGTTTACGATTATCCTGCTTCTGTCGGGGCTGCAGAATATTGACCCGCGCTATTATACGGCGGCGAAAGTCGACGGCGCGTCTTCGCTTCGGATCTTCTTCCGAATCACGGTACCGCTCCTCTCGCCGACAATCTGGCTCGTCGTCATCATCAATACCATCAGTGCTTTCAAAGTTTTCAACGAACTTTTCCCGCTCTTCGCCGGTCCGGGAATCGGGCATAACCTGTACACGCTCGTTTATTATATTTATCATCAGTTCCGCGGGCTGACGCCGCCGAAATACGGCCGGGCCGCCGCCGCGGCGATCATCCTGTTCGGATTGATCCTGATCTTTACCCGGATTCAATTCCTGATCCAACGCTGGAACCGCGAAATTCACGGGGAGAAATCGAAATGAAACCTTTCAAGCTTTCGACCGTTCTTTTATACCTTTTCCTGATCCTCGGCGCGCTGATCATGATTTTCCCGTTTTATTGGATGATAACCGGTTCGTTCAAGACCGCCGACGGGATCAACGCCTTCCCGCCCAACCTGATCCCGACGGAAATCACGCTTAAAAACTACCGCTTCGCGCTCGAAACCGCGCCGTTCGCGCGTTACTTCCTGAATTCGGTAATCGCCGCCGTCGCCAGCGTTTCGATCTGCACGCTGACGACGATCCTGGCGGCGTTCGCTTTTTCGCGGCTGCGTTTCGTCGGCCGCGTCCGGATTTTCGGGATGCTGCTGGCGATGATGATGGTTCCCTTCGAGATGGTCGTAATTACCAACTACCGGACGATCGTCCAGATGGGGATTCATAACAAGCTGATCGCGCTGATTATTCCGTTTTCGTCGAGTATTTTTTATACCTATATTTTGAAAAATTTCTTCGATTCGATCCCCGAATCGCTGTATCAGGCCGCGCGCGTCGACGGCTGCTCGAACTGGCGCTACCTCTGGCGCGTCATGGTCCCGATCGCCAAGCCCTCGCTGTATACGATCGTGCTGCTGAATACGATCGCCAGCTGGAACTCGTTCATGTGGCCGATGCTGGCGACGAATTCGAAAAACGTGCGGACGCTGCCGTTCGGGTTGTATACGTTCGTAACCGAAGGCGGCGCGCGGAACGAAATTATGATGGCGGCGTCGACGATCGTCGTGCTGCCGATGATTATCCTGTTCCTGATAACGCGGAAAAATATCGTGAACGGCGTCGCCCGCGGCGGATTAAAGGGATAAGGAAATTATCCCTTAATCCCCGTATTCGCGATCCCCTCGACGAACTGCCGCTGCAAAAAGAAAAACGCGACGATCATCGGCGTCACCGCCATCAGACTGCCCGCCATCACCTGAGGAAAATTCGTCGTATGTTCGCCGATCAGCAGCGCCAGCCCCGCCGAAAGCGTATACCGCTCCGTCGAACTGTTCACGATCAGCGGCCAGAGCAGGTCCTTCCAAATCGTCAGCCCCGAAAGGATCGCGACCGAAACCAGCGCCGGCCGAATCAACGGCAGTAAAATCCGAAAATAAATCCCGAAAAAGCCGCAGCCGTCTATTTTCGCTGCGTCGTCCAAATCGCGCGGCAGCGTCAGAAAAAACTGGCGCAGCAGAAAAGTCGAAAAAACGCTGAACAGCCGCGGCAAGATCAGCGCGATC
>DAOUFC010000047.1:0-9146 GCA_034430295.1 Flexilinea sp. | reverse complement strand
CATATTTACATTGTCCGTATCGGCGTCTGCGAAAACGTTTTCGCCGATAAATACAGCTCCAAAGAGCAAAAGAATAAGGCATAACAATCGTTTTTTCATCGTTTAACACCTTTTTTAAAAATCGCGGTACGGGACGCGTTCCGAATCGACCGGGTCGCCTTCGGTGGTCGTCGTTGTGTTGATACTGAGCGTGTAAATTCCGCCGGCTTCAAGAAAAACGGTATCGGTTCCGTCTTCGTAGGTCATGACTTCATAGTAGCCGTCGGGTCCGAACGCGTCTTTTATCCCGTACCATTTCTCGCCCATGCCGAGTTTCAGCTGATACTGTGTATCGCCGGCGAGGTACGCCGTGACTGTGTCGCCGCGTCCCAGGAAGAGCGTCGAGACGGTTACGCCCCTGCGCAGTATTTTGATAATAACGGCGGTATCGGCGTCTTTTCCGATCCGGAACGTCAGCGAGGTATTCGTCCCGTAGAAATTCGGATCGCGGTCGATCTGACCGGTGGCGGGCCAATCCTGCGCGCAGGCATCCATCCGCTGCTCGTAATCGTCCGAGCCGCTTTCCTCGAACGTCTGATACGCTTTGTAGTATGCCCCTGCCATCTGGAGCCCGCAGGCTTTCAGATACAGATGGTTTCCTGCTTCGGTTCCGAGATTTAAATTCCGTTCGAGTTCGTCAAAATTGGGCGTATTCGGGAAGGTTTCTTCCTCCGATGTTTCGTTCTTTGCCGCGCGATAGTAAAGCAGGTTTATCAGGATCCGTTCCAACGTTGCGGCGTCAAGCGAATTCGTTTTCTCCATGCCGAACGTTTCCTCAATCGTTTGCAGCGAAGCCAGCGATTGGTTATAGAATCCGCCGGTCAGCGGCAGCTCAAATCCGAATTCGTTGAAGATCGTCTGGATCGTGCGGACGGTCTCGTTCTGCGTCCCGTTGGCGATCGGCTCGCTTTCCCGAAGTTTGTCGTAAGCGTCGCGGTATGACGGATCGACGTTCCGGAAAACGTAGTCCGAATTTCCGCCGAGGGGCGGCGTCGATACGGACGCGGCGCCGTAGATCGCTTCGCGGACGCTTTTGCCGTCTTTCTGGTAGACGACGTAGATCGCGCTCGGATCGCTTACGCAATCGGCCCGGAAGACGAAAGCGTTTTCAGTTTTGTCGTACTGGCTGGCTTTCGAAGCGACGGTTTTTCCGTCGCAGACCGCTTCGATATCGAAGGGTTTGACCGGCGCGCCGTTCGCCATCGGAATATTTTCATACGCTCCGTCGATCCAAACTTTCATGTCCCATAGGCTCAGAACGTAACGTTTGAAAGTCAGCGTCCGTTGACCGTTGTCGCTGTCGATTTGAATTTTCTTTCCTTCGGATTTTTCGGCGCTTTCGGTCGGAACGATAACGGTCGCCGCGTCGGTATCGTTTTCTCCGAACCTGAGTTCGAGCCGTTTTTCAGAACCGTTTTCTTCCCAGATGAAAGCTCCTGTTTTCGGTTCCGACGCGCAGTCATGCTCGAAAGTCAGGAACAGCGCTCCGGTTTTTACGTTCGGGATCGTTCCGGTCACGGCGGCTCCGTTGCAGCGAACCTCCGTTCGTATATTATGGGTTTGGTTGACGATCGCCTCGGTCAGGGCGTCGCTTGGATTCATGATGATGACGACCGCCGTTTGGGTATCCTCGTTGAAGCCGGAGTAAATATCAAGTTTCCCCCAAGGCGTTTCGTTCTGAGCGGAAGCTGTCCATGCGGAACTTAAAACGAAACCGAATAGACTGATTAGAAAAATGTAAAGTTTCTTCATAGCTGCACCTCGCTTAAAAATTTAGAAAGTTATCCGATTGGGCTTTTCTCGCCGCCGCGATTTACGGCGCCCCGCCGTCTTAACGCGGGCGAATTCGATTGCGCAGACCGCTGAATCAAAGTCGTTGTTGATTATTTTTAACGTTTCCTATCCGAAGGATAATCTGAAAAAACTCTGTGAACGGAAGCTTCCCGCTTTTGTCCATTAATATCTCGCTTTTGTCCATATTCCATCAAAAAAAATTGATATGAAGTTCGGATTCGGATGTTTTTCTGCGTTGATACGGATAGCGTAGATGATCGGGAAATAATTCGGGAAGCGAAGGAAATCGGGAACGGGCGAGGCGTACCGAAACAAAAAACCGGCTTGTTCCTATGTGGAACTGTCGGCCTTTTTGAAGTAAGTAAGAAACAGGTTAAATCTCGACCATCCGCGTTGTGACTGCTTCCTGAAAGGCTCGATCGTGTTCAACGAAAATCATCGTCGGCGTAAAACGCCGGATCAGCTGTTCAATCTGCATTCGTGAATAAATATCGACATAATTGAGCGGCTCATCCCAGACGTACAGGTGCGCCTGTTCGCAGAGACTTTTCGCGATCAGAACCTTCTTCTTTTGCCCAAGCGAGTATGTCCCGATATCGGTTTCATATTGAGTTCTGTCGAAATCCAGCTTGCTCAGCATCGAGTTGAACAGAATTCCGTCGAGTCCGTGTCGGATCGTGAATTCGCTCAGCGATCCGGAGAGATCGGCCGGGTCCTGCGGAACGTAAGAGATGACCAGTCCCGGCGCGAGGGTAAGCGTTCCCGTATGCGCCGGAACCTGTCCCAATAGTAGTTTCAGCAGGCTGCTTTTTCCGCCGCCGTTCTTTCCGATTAACGCGAGCCGTTCGCCCTGATCGATTTCGAACGAAACCGGCGCGCAGACGGGTTCTCCGTCATACCGGACCGCCGCTTCGGAAAATTGCGCCAGCGTTCGCGAATGGTGCGCGAGCGGGCTGATTTTTAGCTTATCGGCTCTTTCGACGTTTTTCAACAACACCGATTTTTCTTCGATCGCTTTTTCCCGCCGCGCGCCGATCGCGGTTGAGCGTTTCATCATCTTGGCAGCCTTATGACCGATATAACCGCGATCGACCGGTCCGGTCCCCGTTTTCGTCGCTTCGACGCGGTCCGACCAGGTCGCGGTTCGCCGGGCCGCTTCGTTTAATCTGCGGATTTCTTTACGAAGCCGGTCGTTTTGAGCCGTTTCGTACTCCTGCCGTTCTTCGAAATTTTTCAGCCAGCTTGAGAAATTCCCGGTTTGGACGTCGATTGTCGATTTATTCAGCGACAGGATATGATCCGTACAGCCGTCCAAAAAGGCGCGGTCATGCGAGACGAGAATAAATCCTTTTTTCCGTTTCAGATAGGCGGCGACGGTTTCTCTCGCGGGGAGATCGAGATGGTCCGTCGGTTCGTCGATTAATTGGAACCGTCCTTCATTTAAAAAGAACGCGGCTAAAAGGGCCTTCGTCCGTTCGCCGTTTGAAAGCGTTTCGAAACGGCGATCGAGGATATCGGCCTCGATTTCTAACCAGGATAGTTCTCGTAAAATTTGCCAACCCTGCGCTGCGGGGCAAATATCGTTCAGGATTTCGGCTGTCGGTCGGCTTTTATCCCGAACCTGATAGGGGAAATAATCGAATTTTACCGAACTGACGATCCGGCCGCCGTATTCGTATTTATTTAGCAGCAGGTTTAAAAAGGTTGTCTTTCCGCGCCCGTTCCTGCCGACGAAACCGAGTTTCCAGTCGGTATCGATGACAAAGCTGCAATTTTCGAAAACGTTGCGGTACGTTCCGGGGTAGGCAAAAGTCAGATTTTCAATTTTGATCATTGTCATGCTGTTGAATCTCCGCGAATTGATATAAAGAAAAAAGAGCCGCAAGAAAGCAAAAATCTTTCGGCTCTTTAATAAGAACGGACTGCACCGCCCTTTTTATGGCGGGGATAGTTCATGAACAGAGGGATCGCTTTCTTGCATAGGCACGGCAGGGTCGTCGCAGATGGCAGACCTGCCGAAAAACCTCGTTATTTGCAAGAAAAGCCGTTCATTCGTTTCACCTCGTTGATTGGTTATCGATATTATACCCCACCTGCGTTTGAGATGAAAAAAGCTGATGATCCGCTTCGGTATCGCGCTCAGGAGCGTTCGATCGACTGCATCATGCTCGATTCGCGTTCGAGACGGAACTGCTGCGAATAGAGTTCAAAGTACCGTCCGCGCTTTTTGAGCAGCTCGCGGTGGCTTCCGGTTTCGACGATTTCGCCGTTCTCGATGACGGCGATCCGGTCGGCGCGCTTGACGGTTGATAATCGGTGCGCGATGATGAACGAGGTTCGTCCGGCCATCAGTTTTTCCAGGCTGGCGGTAATCGTTTTTTCGGTCAGCGTATCGACCGAGCTGGTCGCTTCGTCGAGGATAAACAGATCCGGATCGGCGAGGATCGCGCGCGCGATACTGATTAACTGCTTCTGGCCGACGGAAAGAAGGTTCCCGCCTTCTCCGACCTCTTCCTTGTAGCCGTTCGGGAATGCGCGGATAAATTCGTCCGCGCCGGCCTGAATCGCGGCGGCTTCAACTTCGGTTTCGTTCGCGTCGAGTTTTCCGTAGCGGATATTGTCATAAACCGTGCCGGAAAAGAGGTGGGGCGTTTGGAGAACGATCCCGAGTTTAGACTGGTAGGAGGAGAGTTCAAAATCGCGGTAATCGCGCCCTCCGATCGTGATTACGCCGGCGGTGGGTTCGTAAAAACGCGCTAACAGGTTGACGAGCGTCGTTTTTCCGCCGCCGGTGGAGCCGACGAGCGCGATGACTTCGCCGGGTTTCGCGCTAAGATCGACGTTCTTCAAGACCATGGATTGGTCGCCGTCGTCATAGTGGAACGAAACGTTCTTGAATTCAATTTCTTTTTTGAGCGAGTCGATCGCTTTCGCGCCGGGGCGATTAACGATCATGGCTTCGGTATCCATCAGCGATAAATAGCGCTCTCCCGACGCGATCGCCTGCTGCGCTTCGCCGAAAACGCGCGTAAGTTCCTGAATCGGCCACTGAAGCGCCGTGAAATACGAGATAAACGATTTGATTCCGCCGATCGTCAGGCCGCCGATTTCGAACTGGGTCTTACTTCCCCAGAGGACGAACGACAGCGTTAAAAAGAGCAGGAATTGAATTAAAGGGTTCAGGATCGCGTTCCAGCGTGTCGCGGAGAAGGACGCATGAAATTTCGCTTCGGTAATTTTTTCGAAATCGCGTAAGTTTGACGTTTCGAGCCGAAGCGCTTTGACGACGCGGATCCCGGTCAGATTTTCGTTGAGCGACGCGGTCATGATCGAGTTCTGTTTCCGGGTTTCGCGCTGATCCCGGAGAATCCGCTTCCGGATCTCCCATGAGACGAGAACTTGGAACGGGATCATTACCAACGCGACCAGCGCCAACTTCCAATTAACGGCGAACATGAATCCGAGAATGACGACGACGTGAATCATGGCGAATGTCCCGTCGAATGTGCCCCAAGTCAGAACGTCGGTGATCCGCGTCGTATCCGACGTGATCCGGGAGAGGATCCAGCCGACCGGCGTTCGTGAAAAATAGGAGAGCTGCAGCGTGTGCAGATGCCGAAAGGCCGAAGCGCGCAGAGCTTTCTCCATTTCGAGCGAACATTTCCCGACAAAGATGCCCGAAAAGAAGACGATGATGTCTAAAAGAACGATTACAGCGGTCAGAATTATGAAATAGTGCCAGAGTTTATCGATATCGCCGGGAATAACGGCTTCGTCTGTGATCAGTTGGTTGATATACGTAATCAGGTTGTCGAGAACCGATGCCACGAGATTTAAGATCACTGTGACGATAAGGATGCCCCAATAGGGCCGAACGATCAGGAGGATTCGCCAAAGGACGTTTTTTGATTCTTCGTTAACGGCGTCGGACCGGTTGATAACATTTTCGCTCATTCTTGGCGTCCCCCCGTAAGTTCATCCGCGAGTTCGTTTTCGATTTGCGCTTGGATGTTGACCATGTCCTGATATAATCCCGGTGTCCGCGCTAATGTTTGGTGCGTTCCCTGTTGAATCAGGCGTCCGTTTTTTATGACGAGAATTAAGTCGGCTGAGAAAACGGATTGAACGCGGTGAGTTACGCTTAAGATCGTTTTCTTCTTCGTCGATCGCGCCAGTGCTTCGTTAATCCGGTTCTCAGTTGTCGCGTCGATTGCCGACGTGGCGTCGTCGAATAGGATGATCTGCGGATCGCGCAGCAGAGCGCGCGCGATCGTCAGCCGTTGTTTCTGACCGCCGGAAAGGGTAACGCCGCGTTCTCCGACCATTGTTTCATAGCCGTTTTCAAATTCGCTGACAGCGTCATGAACGGCAGCAACCTGAGCGGCAGCTTCGATTTCTTCCCTGCCGACCGGACGTTCCGTTCCGAGCGCGATATTTTCCGCGATTGTCCGTCCGAAAAGGAAAGGCTCCTGATCGACGACGGCGATCTCGCGGCGCAGGTAACTGCGCGGGATGCGCGCCAGATCGATGCCGTCGAGGCGGATCTGACCTTCCTGACAATCATAATATCGCAGCAAAAGGTTGAACAACGTCGTTTTCCCCGATCCGGTCAGCCCAAGGATGCCGACCGTCTGACCCGCTTCGACGGTAAACGTGATATTTTTTAAGATCGGTTTGTTCCCCGGATAAGCGAACGTAACGTTTTGGAACTCGATCTTTCCGAGCGGCGGCGTCGAGAGCGGGACGAGGTCGCCTTCGTCAAGCGGCTCCTCCGTTTTTTCGATAACTGTAATGACGCGCTGCATGCTGACCATCGCGCGGGAGGCGCGGACGATCAGTTGGCCCATGGTGCGGATCGGCCAAACGATCAGGTTGACGCAGGCCATGGCAGCGATGAAGTCTCCGACGCTGATTTCGCCGCGGATCGCCAGCGTCCCGCCGAAAATCAGACTGACAAGGATCTGAATACTGCAGAGAATATCAGTTCCGCCCCAAAAGACGGTTTCGGCGATGACGACGCCGTATCCGGATTTATATTTATCTTCGAGTAAGCATTGAAATTTTTCGTATTCGTATTCCTGGCGGTTGAACGCCTTAATAACGCGGATTCCTGTCAGGTTTTCCTGAACGTCCGATGTGATCAGCGCCTCGCGGTTTTGGTATTCTTCGTAAATCCAATTGACTTTTTTAAGCGTAAAAATTGCGAACCAGAGAATGATCGGGCCGACGATCAGCGAAATCAGCGCGATCGTCGGATTAATCCGCCAGAGCGCGTAGATATTGGTCGTATATTGAAATACGACGCGCGCGATGCCGGTGAGATGATCCGCGAAGAAGCGCCGCCCTTCGTCAATATCCGATGTCGCGCGTTGGATCAGGTCCCCGGTATTCGACTCGGCGTGAAACGCCATGGATAACCGTTGGGTCCGATCGAAAAACATATCGCGCAAAGCGCGGTCGATTTTCTCTCCGACGACAGCTCCCTGAGTCATTCCGTAATAGGTGCAGAGCATTTGCAGCGTGATCACGGCGATTAATTTAAGAATGAAAAAATGCGTTTGCAGATTTCCCGCCGGATTCATCAGCGTATCGACGAATTTCCCGATGATCAGAATTAACGCGGTATAGAATACGTTGGCCATCAGGCGCAAGAACAGCGCGGAGATGTATTGGAGACGATGCGGCTTCAGAAGCAGGAACATATCGCTCAACTGTTTTGAAATCGGCGTTTTGATGGTGACTGATTCGGTTCCTTGGCTCATTTTCCCCCATTTTTTTCGTTATGGTCCAAATTTATTATAAACGGAATTGAACGGGTTCTCGTGATGAATGATAGCGTCCTCTTCTGCTGGATCAAGGTTGGAATCAGTTTCCGATCTGTTTTGCCCCGGCTTGGATCTGTTGCTATAATAAATACGATTTCTTTGAAAAACCGAAAGGAGACCGCCGGTGGGAATTGAAATCATCCGCTATCCGAGCGAAGAAGACTGGTCAAGGTGTTTATTTCTTGCTCGAATTACGCAAGGTTCTGAAAAATTTGCGATTCCTTCTGAATCGTGGCGCCGTAAGTTAATCGCCTCCGAACATTCTCCGGCTCGGACGCTTCCGTTTACGATCGCGCTTTGGGGCGTCCCGTATTTCGTCAGCGTTCATCTTGTTCGGCACAAATTCGGCGTCGAGCATTATGTCAAGAGTCAGCGTTCCAACCCGGATCGAGCCGCCGTTCGTCAGGACGCGCCGGTAAACCACGTCATGGACCTGAATTTGCAGGCGCTGATCAACATGGCGCGCAAGCGGCTGTGCTTTAAGGCTGATCCGGCGACGCGTAAGACGATGGAGGACGTTAAAACGGCGGTCTGTGCCTGCGATCCGATTTATATGGATTATCTGGTTCCGGATTGCGTGTATCGTGGCGGCTGCCATGAATTTACCAGCTGCGGCTATTATGAGCAATGGTTGGGAAAAATTGCGGAAAAGAGGACGGACGGATGAGCGTACTGAATGACGCGACGATATGGGACTTGATTCAAAACGGCATGATCGACTTCAATTTGTCGGATACCGATCCTGAAACGGTTCGGCGCCAGGTAAACCCGAATACGCTGGATCTGACGTTAGGCCGAATGGTTCGCTGGCCGCTTGAAAATGACGGCGTGATCGTTTTTGGGCGGAAACATCAATCCGATCTTTTCTGGGAATTGCGCGCGATTCCGGAATCGGGAATTTTGCTGCGTCCCGGCGATGTGATTTTGGGCTCATCACGCGAATATATTGTCATGCCGAAGGACGTTTGCGGCCAGGTTTATACGAAGTCGAGTTTAGGACGGGTATTTATTAATCACATGATGGCAGGGGTCATCGACGCCGGTTTTTCGGGTACGATTACGCTTGAATTGAAGAATGAAGGGAAACACGACGTGATCCTTTTGCCGGGAGCGCGGGTGGTTCAAATTCAATTCAGCCGGTTGATTGAATTTCCGGAGCGGGATTACTCGATGCGGTCGAGTCGGTATATGGGCCAGACGCTGCCCGAGCCGGCGCGGGAAGAACGGAAGTAGCAGGATCGGGCTTTAGTTTGTGAGATAGAGATATCTTTTGGATAAAACGGCTGCGGAAGAATCTCTTCCGCAGCCGTTTTTCATATCTTTTAATCGCCCTATTTATATCCTAAGGCAATCTCTTCCGTCTTTCCGGCTTAGATTTTTTCGGCGACTTCTTTTTTCGCCAGAGCGATAAACTCGTCAACCGGGATCGCGCCGAGATTTTCCCCGCTGCGTTTACGGAGCGCGACCGCGCCGGCTTCGATTTCCTTA
>DAOUFC010000046.1:0-11348 GCA_034430295.1 Flexilinea sp. | reverse complement strand
GGCGCGGATGGATATAATTCGGTCGACGCTGTCCGTCTACGAACGACGGCACGTCGGATACAAGGAGAACGAAGAGGAAAACTGAACCGCTTTGTGAATATAAAATCGCTGACCGGGAACCAGATCAAAACAATCGCGCTGATCGCCATGACGCTTGATCATTTGATCTGCGTTATTTTCCCGAATTACCCTGCCGGCTGGCGGATTGTCGGGCTGCACATGATCGGCAGGATCGCCGCACCGGTCTTCTGGTTTTTCGTCGCCGAAGGGTATTATCATACGCGTAATTTCCGTAAATACGCCGCCAAGCTGTTCGTTTTCGCGATCATCTCGCATTTCGCCTACAATTTCGCGTTCGGAATTCCGTTTATCCCGTTCAGAACCACGGTCTTTAACCAGACGAGTGTCATCTGGGCGCTTTTCTGGGGGCTGATCGCGCTCGCGATTCAACAGCATGTATCGTTCAAGGATTGGCAGAAAATGCTGATGATTATCGGCTGTACAATCGTCGCTTTTATCGCTGATTGGAGCAGCATTGCCGTCTTAGGCATCATGGAAATCGGTGCGCATCGCGGCGATTTTAAGATGTAGATGACGCGCATGATGATCTGGGCAGGCGTTTACGCGCTTATTTACGTAATCTTTATCAACCCGCTTTACGGCGTCGTTCAACTGTTCGTCGCGCTGGCGATCCCGCTGCTGAAACTGTATAATGGCGAACGCGGGCTCTGGAAAGGGATGTCCTGGTTCTTCTACGTCTATTATCCGCTTCATCTGGTCCTCTGCGGCTTTATTCGCCTCGCGCTGCACGGCAATATTCCAGTCATGATCGGGGGTTGACCGGGCACGTAAAATAGATCAGCCGATCCGCAGAAGCGCGATCAGAATCAGGCTCCGGATGAGCATGAAGAGCGGCATCAATAACCGGAATTTTGCTTTGCGCGTCTTATGATGGAAAACGCGCATCGCGATCCACGCGCCGAGCGAACCGATCAGCGCCGCTTTCAGCAGCGCGCTTTCGGGAATTCGCCATTGTTTGTTGACGGCTTTTCGTTTATCGATTCCGAAAAAGATTAATACGGCAATGTCCGAAACGGTCAGAAAGATCAGCAGCGCGGTAAAAAAACTATTTGACATCGATACTCGGTTGATCCGCGCTTACGCTTCGGTATCGGGATTGATTTTTACGATCAGCGAACGGTTCCGCGGTCCGTCAAATTCGCAGAAATAAATCCCCTGCCACGTTCCGAGAACCAAATCGCCGTTTTCGATCAGGACCGTTTCCGAAAATCCGAACATCGAAGCCTTAATGTGAGCAGCGCTGTTGCCTTCGAAATGATCGTAGCTGTCGTTCCAGGGGACGATTTTATTCATCGCATGTAAAATGTCGCGGACAACATCGGGATCGGCGTTTTCGTTAATCGTTACCGCCGCGGTCGTATGAGGAACGAAGAGGGTTACGGCGCCGGAACGGACGCCGGCGTCTCGGACGAGCGCGCGGATCTGATCGGTGATTTCGATCATGCTGTCGCGAGCGGGGGTTTGCAGCGATAGTTTTCGGCTTTTCATTCGAGCCTTGGATCTTTTGGAGCGTTCAGGATCAGCTTGACGATCCGTTCGGCGGCGTGACCGTCGCCGTAAGGGTTGACGGCTTCCGCCATGACGCGGTATTCGGACGTGTCGTCCAAGACGCGCGCCGTTTCCGACAAGATAACGCGCGGATCGGAGCCTACAATCCGGACGTTCCCCGCGGCGACGCCTTCGGGGCGTTCGGTTACCTCACGCAGAACGAAAACGGGAACGCCCAAGCCGGGCGCTTCTTCCTGTAAACCGCCCGAGTCGGTCAGGATCAGTTTTGACCGTTTGATCAGCTGGACCATGCTCAGATAATCAAGCGGATCTGTCAGCGTGATGTTAGCGACGCCGCTGAGCTTTGGAATGACGATCGAACGGACTTTGGGATTCAGATGGACCGGGAAAACGAGATGGATCCGATCCCGATAGCGCGCCGCGAGCGTCAACAGGGCACCGCAGATCGCTTCCAGCGGTTTCCCGAAATTTTCGCGCCGATGCGCCGTGACGGTAATAATTTCCTTTTCGCCGAACGGAATTTCAGCGAGCGGCGACCGCGTCGGATCGAAAGGGAGCCGCGCCGCCCAAAGCAGCGCGTCAATCACCGTGTTGCCGGTAACGTGGATCGTTTTGGGCGGGACGCCTTCGGCGAGAAGGTTGGCGCGCGCGCCTGCGGTCGGAGCGAAATGGAGATCGGCGATCGTCCCGGCGATGCGGCGGTTGATTTCCTCCGGAAACGGCGCCCATTTTTGGAAGCTGCGCAGACCTGCTTCAACATGCCCGACGCGGACGCGGTTATAAAACGCCGCCAATGCCGCCGCCATGACCGTCGTCGTATCTCCCTGAACGAGGAGCCAATCCGGTTTCAGCTCGTCCAGAACCGGCTGAATTCCGGTCAGGATCGCCGCGCTGAGACTGCTGAGCGTCTGATTCTCGCTCATCAGGCGCAGATCATAATCGGCTTTCATCGCGAAAACGTCTAAAACGCGGTCCGCCATTTCTCGATGCTGCCCGCTGACGCAAAAGATGGTCTCGACCGCCGGCGTCTCGCGCAGCCGTGCGACGACGGGGACCATTTTGATGAGTTCCGGGCGAGTTCCGGCGACGACCATTATTTTCATGGATTAAAACCTCAGCGCGTTTCGATTTTCGGGACGAACGAATCCGCCCCGTTTCCGATTATACTTGTTTTCAGACCGCGCCGCCGCTGGAAAAAGCGGCGTTCATTCCGGAGAATCCGAAGACGAATCGAAAAGACAGAAAAACATATAAGGCGGGATTTTTATTACGTCTTTTTCTTTCACGAAGCTCTTCGGATGAATTAAATAGGACTGCGCGATCCGTTGGGGAAACAGCTTTTTGAAATGATCCAACGACGTGGTCGAATAGTTCTTCGAAGACTTTACTTCAATCGGAAAGATTTTGAAACGGGTCTTGCTTTCGTTGGACAGTAAAAAATCGATCTCGATATCGTTGCGGTGCTTTTCACTGTTGTAGCGGGAATAAAAATACGGCGTTCTGCCTTTGGCCGCGATCATCTGTGCGATCATATTTTCATAGATCATCCCTTCGTTCAGCGCCAGCTTCCCGTCCATGATTGCCTTGTATAACCGCCGGTTCGATATTTCGTTTTCGCTGAAAGCCAGACTTACCAGCAGGCCGGTATCTCCCATATAGCACTTTACCGCCGTATCGTTTTTACTCAGCGCGAATCCGACGTTCGGATCGTTGCATTTATAACAAAGGTTACAGATCATCGAATCTCCAAGCCAGAAAAACGGTTCGTCATACTGCGAATAGCGCGCGTCGTTCGCGATCCTCCGGATCACGATTTTCTTTTCATGGGTCGAAAGATATCCTGGGATATTTTCGAAAAGCGCGGACACGCGCGAATTGTATTTTGCCGACGCCTTTTTAATATCGTCACGGTACAGTTCCAGGATATCCCGTTTTTCAAGGTCAGCGGCGTAGAAGTCGCGTCCGTTTTCGATGTAAGCGACGACGCTTTGAGGCATTCCTCCCGTCAACAGGTATTCCCGAAAAAGACGCATCGCTTTGGCATGGGTCTTTTGATCCGGCGGAACCTGTTTCGCGTAGCAATCGCGGATATAATCCGATAGGATTTTTTCGCCCATCGCTTCCATGAATTCTTCGAAATCCAGTGGAAACATTTTGAACTTTCTTTCTTCAGACGGGATCGTAATGTCGCCTACGTTTTCACGAATTGAAATTAAGGAGCCTGTCTCAAGATAGTCGTATCGTCCGTCAGAGACGAGATATTTTATCGCTTCCCGCGCTTTCGGGAATTTTTGAATCTCGTCGAAAATCAACAGCGATTCTCTCGGATAAAGCCTGACGTTGTATTCAAGCGAAAGATTTTGAAAAAATATATCCGGCCGGTTCAGGTTTTCAAAATTGTCCTTAACGCTTTTCGGCGCGATATTGAAATCGATCAGAATATGGGATTTGTACTGTTCACGGGCGAATTTTTCCGCGATTGTGGATTTTCCAACGCGCCTCGCCCCTTCGATCAGGAGCGCTTTTCTCCCGTTCGCTTCAAGCTTCCAGTCCAGCAGCTTTCGGTAAATTTTTCGTTCAATTTCCATAAAAGAGATGTTCTTCCTTCCCCCCAGCCGTTTACACCGGTCTCCATGCCGCGCGCTATATAATTATAAGAGGAAAATCCCGCAAAACGCAAAGTATTTTTCCCTCTATTTCCCCGCAGCGCGCAACATATCGTTCAGTCCCGTTTCCGATTATACTTGTTTTCAGACCGCGCCGCGCCGTTTCGCCTTAATCGGGCGGCTCTACGGAAATTCCTGTGTTTATCGATTTGGGCGGAACCCGCTTTTAGTATAAGGAACGGTTTTATGCTCTCGAAAGTCATTTCATGCGCCTTAACTGATTTGGACGGGACGTTAATTGAAGTTGAGGTTGATACGTCTTTTTCGTCGTTACCGAAAACGATTATTGTCGGTTTGCCCGATTTAGCGGTTCAGGAAAGCCGCGAGCGGGTTCGCGCCGCCTTCCGGAATTCCGGGCTGGAGTATCCGCGTTATAAAGTTACGGTCAATTTAGCTCCGGCGGATATCCGAAAGGAAGGGCCGTCGTTCGACTTGCCTATCGCCGTCGGCTGTATGGCGGCGGGCGGCATGATCGATCCCGAATCTTTTTCAAATAGCCTCGTCATCGGAGAACTTTCGCTCGACGGATCGGTTCGCCACGTCCGCGGTATTTTACCGATCGCGGCGCGGGCAAAAGCGGAAGGATTTACGCGCATCTTCGTTCCCACCGTCGACGCGAAAGAAGCGGCGCTCGTTCCCGGAATTACCGTCATCCCGGTTTCCTCGCTTTCAGAGCTGGTCCATCATCTGAACGGCGAAGCGACGATCGCGGCGCAGCAAGCGCCGGTGTTGACGAACGACGAGCCGATCGTCGCGACCGATTTCGCCGAGATCCAAGGCCAGGAAAGCGCCAAACGCGCGCTTGAGATCGCCGCCGCCGGGGGGCATAACATTTTAATGAGCGGGTCGCCGGGTTCCGGGAAGACGCTGATGGCGCGGGCGCTGCCTTCGATTTTGCCGAGAATGACGATCGACGAGGCGCTCGACGTAACGCGGATTTATTCGATCGCCGATCTTCTTCCGAGCGAGCGGCCGCTGATTCGGACGCGTCCGTTTCGCGCGCCGCATCATACAATTTCGAATATCGGGCTGGTCGGTGGCGGAAACCCGCCTAAACCTGGCGAAATATCGATGGCGCATCGCGGTGTGTTGTTTTTAGACGAATTTCCTGAGTTCGGGCTGCGCGTGCTTGAAGTTCTGCGCCAGCCGTTAGAAGATAAAGTTGTGACAATTTCGCGCGCCGCCGGATCGGTAACGTATCCGGCGAATTTCATGTTGGCGGCGGCGATGAATCCCTGTCCATGTGGATTTTATGGCGATCCGGTAACGGCTTGCAGCTGTTCTCCGCTTGCGATTCGGAAATATCAGAATCGAATTTCCGGCCCGATGCTCGATCGGATCGATTTGCATGTCAGCGTTCCGCGCGTCGATTTTCAAAAATTGACCCATGGCGGACTGAACGAACCGTCGGAAAAAATTCGCGCGCGGGTTGAGGCGGCGCGCGAACTTCAGCGACAGCGTTATCTCGGTTCTCCGATCGTGAGCAATGCCGAAATGCGTCCGGCGGAAATCAGAAAATTTTGCGCGCTTGACGCGGCCGGTCAGGCGTTGATGCGGCGCGCGATGCAGCGGTTTGAATTATCGGCTCGCGCCTTTCATAGACTCCTAAAATTAGCTCGGACGATCGCCGATTTGGCTGGTTCGGAGACGCTTCGCGCGGAAGACGTAGCCGAAGCGATTCAGTACCGGCGTCCCTCAAAAGGCTGATTAAAAACGCGCCGCGCGTTTCGCTTTTACCAGAGTCCGAAGCGTTTCTTCGGTTCTTCTCCTTCTTCTTTCGGTTCCGTTTCCCCAAAACCGACGCTATTCGTTTCGTTTTCATCCGTAATCGATTCGGCGGCTGCCGATTCGGATTCGATTGTCGGCTCTTCGCCCCACGCGCTTCCCGTCTCCATTGGCGTAAAATTGGGCGTGGCCGGAGCGATTTCGCTGATTGCGGAACCGGACTCGATAACGGTACGCATGATATCAGCTTTCTGTTCGCTGAACTTCATTTTTTCTTCCATCTTTTTCAACGCCGTGTCCAACTCGTCCCGCGCTTCGATCGCCTCCTTACGCGCCTGTTCCGCCTCGGCGACGCTGAGGTTTGCATTGCTGATTGCGTTTTGCATGTCTTTGATCTCGCGATCGGCGTCAGCCTGAGCCGCTTCGAGCGTTTCTTTCGCTTCTTCCAATTCTAAAATTTTCTGGCGCAGATCTTTATTCTTGTTTTGCGTATCGATTAGATCGGCGCGATATTTGGATAGGTTATCTTCGAGTCCGGTCAGCTCTTTTTTATGGATTCGGTCCGAGCGTTTCCAGCGTAACCATCCCGGCAACGTAAAAATCATGGCGAAAACAGCGCCGATCGTTAGGGCTAAAATCATTAAGATCGCCAACGGTAAGTCAAATTGCCAGATAAAGAAGTTGAGTCGAACAATCGCCGTGTTCTGAACTGCGAAAATGACCGCAATCAGCGCGAAAATCAACGAGAAAATCATTCCGAATTGCATGGTGTCAGCCTCCTTGAGCAGGTTGTTTCTTTTTTTGTTGTATGTCTAATTTTACCGTCTTAATTTCTTAAGCGGGCCGGTCTGTGAACCGATTTCCAGTTCTCCGGCGTTAACGTCGCGGACGGTCCGGTTTGTGCGGCTATGGTTTGTCTTATAATTAACCTGATGAAGAAGATTCAAACCCGCTATGTATGCAGCCAGTGCGCGCGCTCCAGTCCGAAATATCTGGGCCGCTGTCCGGGCTGCGGCGGATTGGGGACGATGGTCGAAGAGGTCGTCGCCGCGCCTTCCGCCTCGGATCGCCTGACGCATCCGGTATTCCGCAAAACGGAACCGGTTCGACTCCGCGATATCGATTTAACGGCTGAAAAGCGGATCGATCCGGGAATCGGCGAACTCGCTCAGGTTCTCGGAGGCGGTATTGTCCCGGGCTCGCTGATCCTGATCGGCGGCGATCCCGGAATCGGGAAATCGACGCTCTTGCTTCAGACGGCGATCTATTTAGCCGGAGCCGCGACCGTTCTCTATGTATCCGGCGAGGAATCGGAACGTCAAATTAAGATGCGCGCTGAGCGGATCGTCGAATTAGCGCCGAAATTCCGCGACCTTTCCGAGCGGCTCCTTCTCTATACGGAAACGAATCTTGAATTGGTCCTGGACGCCGTCGCCGAGTTTAAGCCCGGCTTCCTGATTATTGATTCGATCCAAACGATCCAACTTCCGGCGTTGGAATCGACGGCGGGATCGCTGATTCAGGTCCGCGAATGTACCGGAAAGCTGCGCGAGTTGGCGAAGACGACCGGGCTGACGGTTTTCGTGATCGGCCATGTCACGAAAGAAGGGATGATCGCCGGCCCGCGCGTCTTGGAACATATTGTCGATACCGTACTTTACTTGGAAGGCGACCGCTTCCAGACGCTGCGCTTATTGCGTTCGGTTAAAAACCGCTACGGCGCGACGTCGGAAGTCGGCGTTTTTGAGATGATTGAAAGCGGATTAAACGAAGTAACGAATCCGTCCGAGCTGTTCCTGAGCGAACGGATGGTCAACGCTTCAGGCTCGGCGATCGCGGTGACAATGGAAGGGACGCGGCCGCTCCTGGTCGAAATTCAAGCGCTGACAAACCCGAGCTCATACGGGAATCCGCGGCGAACGCCGATCGGCGTCGATATTAATCGGCTGTTCCTGATTACGGCCGTTTTGACGCGGCGCGTTGGGCTGAAACTGGGCGATCAGGATATCTTCGTCAACGTTGTCAACGGCCTTCGGATCAACGAACCGGCCGCGGACTTAGCGGTCGCCGGGGCGATTTTTTCGTCGGTCTGCGGCGTTCCGCTTCGGGCAGACACGGTTTTGATAGGCGAGATCGGCCTATCGGGCGAGCTGCGCGGAATTCAGAAATTAAGCGCGCGGATAAACGAGGCGCGAAAGCTGGGCTTTACGAAAGCGATTGTTCCGCGCGTCCATCGGAAGCAGGATAAATTCCCGCCCGGAATTGAGATAATCCAGGCGCGAACGCTGAAAGAAGCTTTATCCGCTGCCCAGTCGGCTGAACCGAATCCGGACATGCGTCCGGCTGATTGAAAGATCCGGCGATGTCGGATATAAAGGAGTAAATGATGAACGAAACGATTCGAAACGTCGAGATGAGTACGCTTAATTTTTGGAATCTTTTCAGGACGCCGAAAATCCACGCATTGGAACACGCGACAATCGCAGTTCTAAGCGAACGTTTTCAAAGACGGAAAATTTCCGGATTGTCGACGCCGTTCGGCTTCATCCTTATCGGGCCGGCTGCGATTGAAGAAGTCCGCGACGCTTTCGATATCGCGCTGAGCCGGCTAAACGCTGGAGAGAAGGATTTGGCGCTTTCGAAAAACTGCGGAACGAATCTGGCGGTAACCGGAGCTCTCTGCGCGCTGGCGGCAATCATTATTTTTTCAGGAACGAAAAACGCGAAGGATCGGTTTCGCCGTTTCGACGTGTTGGCGCTGAGCGCCGCGTTGATCAGCCGTACCGGTCCGAAGCTCGGTTTCGCCGCGCAGCGGCGCGTAACGACCAACGCGGATGTACGCGGATTGGCGGTCGACGGAATTTACCAGACGACCGTATTGGGTCAGGACGCTTTTTTCGTTCGCGTTATTTCGGAAAAGACGGCGGGATAACGGCGCGTCATGGCAAATCAACCTTCCGTCCGAATTCTTCATGGCGACGATGAGGAAACGATTCGGACGATCTTAACCGGAATTGAAGCGGATCAGCGCGCGACCGGGATGGCGGAACTGAATTTTCAGGTTCTTGACGGGAAAAGCGTCTGCGAAGAAGCTTTTTCGAACGCGGTTTACGCGATACCGTTTATAGCCGACCGGCGCATCGTCGTTCTGACCAATCCGCTGTCGATGGCGGGCGGACGCGACGGGAATAAACGCTTTACCGAACTGCTTGGTTCAATTCCGGAAACGACCTGTTTGATTCCGGTTATTCCGGATTCGTTTGAGCGGAAAGATTGGGTTGCGCTGCCGGTGAAATCGTTCCTGCGGAAATGGGTCGCGGATCATCCGGATTATGCCGTGATCGAGACGCACGCGCGGCCTGATCTGAACGGAATGCGATCTTGGATTACTGCGAAAACGGCTGAGTTGGGCGGCGAGATTGAACCTGGCGCGGTCCGGCTGCTGATTGGGATGCTCGGAAACGATACCGGCGAGATCCGTCAGGCACTGGATAAATTGCTCCTGTACGTAGATTTTAAACGCCCGATCGATGAGAGCGACGTTAGCGAACTCGTTTCCGCGAATGTGTCGGTTAATATTTTTTCGATGATTGACGAGCTCGTTGCCGGGAACGCGAAATCATCGCTTTCCAAGCTCCACCAATTGGCAGATGAACAGGACATACCCGGGCTGTTGGCGATGATAACGCGCCAGTTCCGCCTCCTCCTGCAGGCGCGCGAGATCCTTGATGAAGGCGGCGACGGACGCCGGATTGGAAAAGAATTGGGGCAGGTTGATTTCGTCGCGAATAAGCTGGCTACCCAGGCGCGCGCATTCACGATGGGCCGGCTGCGTTCGCTTTACGGCGAGTTAGTTGCGATTGACAGAACCGTCAAATCATCCCAATCGGATCCATTAATCGCGCTTGATTTATTTGTTGTCGGGATCGCCGCGGCGAATCAACGTTGAACGAACCGCGTAAATTTTTTCTCGTCCACTTATCGTTTGGCCTCGATATACGGCAGAAACCAATGACCTGAGCCGCCGCGCGTTTCGGACGACGCCGGCGAATCGACTTCGCTGAGCTGGTTCCCGACGCGAATCAGATGGATCCAGCTTTGACCCGGCTTGAGCGGAAATGGACTTCCGTCCGCGTTTACGAAGCGAATTGGACGAAAACGCGTTGTCGTTCGTTCGGAATTCCCGCCGATCGTCGTCCAGCTTACGTCGTAGCGGATTCCGTCCCGAAAGACGATCGCCGGTCGGCTTTTGATATAGTTCAGAATCGGTTTAAATCCATCGCTGCGCGTTTCGGTATCATGAAATAACAGGACGACATTCTGTGCGCCGACTTGACGACCGGTTAACGCGTCCGTGTCCGGAAGAATTTCCCGATTTGAAATCGCGTTTTGAGAACGGTTATAAAGCCCGGTTGCCGGATCATACTCCCATAGAACCTGGTTCGTCTCCGCATAGCGGACCCGAAGGCTGAGAGCCCGAAGACCGGCTCCCGGAGGCCCGTATGAAAACGGCAGCGTCAGTAAATCCGGATTTGGAGATTGAATCTTCGCGCGCCAATTTTTAAGGTAAGTTTCAAACGTCGCCAGCGGTAATTTCGGAAAGAGATCTTTTCCGCTTTCGCCATACCAGTATTGAACGTTGTACAGCCCGTCGGCAATGACGCCATTTCGATTTCCCGCGCTGATTAATATTGCGCCGTAATGATTTCTCAGGTCTTCGACGCCGTAGAGCGCGCCCGCGATTGGCCCGAGCGACGGTTCTGATTCCGGTGCTGCTGTCGGAATTTGCCCGTAAAAGAGGGCGAAAGGACGCGAAATCCCGCCTTGATCGTAAAATTCGAAAACCCATGCGGCGGATGTTAATCCGGCGGCGGGGCGATATTTATCAGGATATTTTGCGATCGGAACGAGCGCCGGCGGAAAGGAAAGAAGCTCGGGATGATCAACCTTTAATCCTGTCAGCGGGTTGATCGCGCTGCCGGCGTCTTGTGCGAAGGCCGGGAGGAGGTTCGCCAACGTCAGGATCAACGTCAACGCGAGTCCATATATCAGTTTGCAGCTTGTTTTTTTCATTGTTCATTCCTCCGATTCAGCGGCGCATTCTCGCCCGATTAATCTTCTTTTTAATAGATTAATTGTATCAGCCTGTTTCGGGATCAACGAAAAAAACACCCGCATTTACGGGTGTTTCAGCTCCTCGACCAGGATTCGAACCTGGAACCTAGCGGTTAACAGCCGCCCGCTCTGCCGTTGAGCTATCGAGGATCAACGGCAATAATTATATTCGAATTCATGAGGCTGTCAAGAACGCGGTGATAAATTCGGGATTGTTTGTGAATAGTTTGTGATATTGTCTCAGAGAATAAT
>DAOUFC010000045.1:0-2683 GCA_034430295.1 Flexilinea sp. | reverse complement strand
CCATGAAAAAAAGCGCTCTTACCGCGAAAGATTTAATGACCGTCGGATTATTTACCGCGATTATTTTTGTGATCAGCATGGCTGCCAGCATGTTGGGTTTTATTCCGGTTCTTATGCCGTTTTTGACGGTTATCGTGCCGCTGCTGACCGGGGTTCCGTTCATGCTTTTCCTGACGAAAACGAAGAAATTCGGGATGATTACGCTTATGGGGACGCTGTGCGGCTTTATACTCGGGCTGATGGGTATGGGGGTTTATTGGGTGACGGCGACGGGGTTCGTCGCCGGTCTCTGCGCCGACTTGATTTCCCGTTCCGGAAACTATGCGAGCGCTAAGAAGAGCGTTTTCAGTCATGCCGTTTTTTGTCAGTGGGCTTTCGGATCAGTGATCCCGATCTATTTTGCGCGCGACGCTTACTTTGCGAAATTGATTAACGGCGGTTACGGCGAGGAGTACGCGGCTGCGTTGATGCGCTATCTTCCCGAATGGAGTTTGATCCCGTCGGTGATCCTCGGCTTTGCTGCCGGGATTGCCGGCGCGCTGATCGGGAAGGCGATTCTCAAGAAGCATTTCATTCGAGCGGGCATTGCCTGAACCCGGGATTTTGGGGTTCAGGCTGCAACAAGACCGGCGAAATTTGTGTCAGGCGACTAATTTTATGTCTACAATAACTACGGCTTTATTCCCGGTTATTTTTTAGATCAAGATAATACTATTTAACTAAGTAAGGAGAATTCTTATGAAAAACGAGCGAATGAACGCGAAAGACTTAATGACCGTCGGATTATTCACCGCGATTATTTTTATCCTCAGCATGGCTGCCGGCATGTTAGGTTTTATTCCGATTTTTATCCCGTTTTTGACGGTAATCGTGCCGCTGCTTTGCGGTATCCCGTTTATGCTTTTCCTGACGAAGACGAAAAAATTCGGGATGATTACGATCATGGGGACGCTGTGCGGCTTCCTGCTCGGGATGATGGGCATGGGGGTTTACTGGGTTACGGCAACCGGGGTTATCGCAGGTTTCTGCGCCGATTTGATTTTCCGTTCCGGAAACTATGCCAGCGCTAAGAAAGGTGTCCTCAGTCATGCCGTTTTTTCCCAGTGGGCTTTCGGATCGATGATTCCGATTGTCGTGACGCGCGATGCCTACTTTGCGAAATTGATTAACGGCGGTTATGGCGAAGAATACGCGAACGCGCTGATGCGCTACGTTCCGGATTGGAGCCTGATTCCGATCCTGATCGCCGGTTTCATTGCCGGGATTGTCGGCGCGCTGATCGGAAAGGCGATTCTCAGGAAGCATTTCGTCCGCGCCGGTATCGCCTGATGCGTTCCGATTTTTTCGCTTCGTCCAAAGGCAGCGCGCAAAAGATTTTCGATCCGCGGACGAAATTATTGATGGTCGTGACGATCAGTACGGTCGTCATGGCGGATTCCGGCGGAGGATGGATGTCTGTCCTCTGCTGGATTTTGACGTTCGTCCCGTTGGCGCTGTTCCTGATCGAACGGAAATGGAAAGCGGCGCTGATCTATTTTTGCGTCTATTGGGGCGCGACGCTGATGCAGCTGTACTTGCTGCCGCTGACGACCGGCGTCGTTAATTTTTTACTCGTCGCAATGTCGTTTTTCTCCGTCCGCTTCATGCCCGGGATCGCGATGGCGAGCTATCTGGTAAATACGACGACGGTCAGCGAATTTATGGGCGCGATGGAGCGGATGCGCGTACCGCAGAGTCTTTCCATCCCGTTGTCGGTCGTTTTCCGTTTCTTCCCGACGGTCTCCGAGGAGTATACGGCGATCGGCGACGCGATGCGCATGCGCGGTATTCGTTTCGGCGGGAGAAAACCGGCGAAGATGATCGAGTATCGATTGGTGCCGCTGCTGGTATCCTGCGTCAAGATCGGCGACGAGCTTTCCGCGGCGGCGCTGACGCGCGGACTCGGCGCGCCGATCCGCCGGACGAACGTCTGCGAAATCGGGATCAAGCCCCAGGACGTTTTCACGATGGCGGTCTGCGCCGCTATGATTCTATTATTCATCTTTGAGAAGATATAGGGAAAGGAGCGCTTGCGCATGATCAAACTTACAAACGTTTCGTTCACCTATACCGGCGGCAGGGAAGACGCGGGCGTCCGTAATATCAACCTGACGATCCGGCCCGGCGAGGTCGTCCTCGTTTGCGGCGAGTCCGGCTGCGGAAAGACGACGCTGACGCGGATGGTCAACGGGCTGATCCCCCATTTTTACGAAGGCGAGCTGACCGGAACGATTTACGTCGGGGCGAAAGACGTCGCGAAAAGCGAGCTTTACGACTTGGCGCGTACGGTCGGTTCGGTATTCCAGAATCCGCGCAGTCAGTTTTTTAACGTTGATACGACGAGCGAATTGGCGTTTGGCTGTGAAAATTTAGGAATTGCCGAAGACGAGATCCTGACCCGCGTCCGAAAGACGGTCGCCGATTTGTCGATATCCCATCTGTTGGACCGCAGCATCTTCGAACTCTCCGACGGAGAGAAGCAAAAAATCGCCTGCGGATCGGTCAGCGTACTCGGGCCGGATATTTACGTCCTGGACGAGCCGACGTCGAATTTAGACTTTGAGACGATCGCCGCGCTGCGCCGGGTCCTTTCGTTTTGGAAAGCGGCGGGGAAAACGATCCTCGTCGCGGAACATCGTCTGCA
>DAOUFC010000044.1:0-1531 GCA_034430295.1 Flexilinea sp. | reverse complement strand
TGCAGGAGGGCGCGGCGGACTGCGGCGTCATCTACGCGACCCGGAAGTCCGGTATCTCGTCAACTGCGCCGGCACGGCGGATTTTATGCCGTCCGTCGACTTCAGCATGACAAGTTGAACAGATCTGTTATGGTCAACTGCACAGCCCCGATCGTACTTTCAAATATTTGCATACCGTACATGCCGCGCGGGAGCCATATCATCAACATGTCGTCCGTCGGCGCGTTCACGCCCCTCCCCTATATTAATTTATATTGCGCGGAGAAGGCTTTTCTGCGCTGTTATTCGCGCGCGCTTAACGCGGAGCTGAGAGCGAAAGGAATTACCGTGACCGCCGTATGTCCGGGATGGGTCGATACCGGTATGCTCCCGAAGGAGATCAACGGAAAGCCGATGAAATATGAGGGGCTCTCGCAGCCGGAAGATGTCGTCGAAAAAGCAATCATGGATGCGGACGCGGGAAAGGACATGTCGATACATACGGCGCTGGTCAGGCGGAGACATATCCTGTGCAAGCTGCTGCCGCAGAAGCTATGCATAGACCTTTGGGCAAGAAAGGCTGAAAAGTATTTTCAAGGAGGAAACAGCAAAGATGGATAAATTTAAAGGAGTGGCGGACACGTTGTACTTTCCGCTGACCGCGAGGATCTATGTATCGGAGCGCTTCCCGGAATATTTCTATGATGGAAAAGCTGTTTCGCTGAAAAATGAAATACCGTATGACGCGATCGCGTCGAAATCAAATGAGTATTTCCAGATGGCCGGTGCATGCAGGTTCTACAATACAGATCAGATGATCAGGGAGTTTATCGAACAGCACCCGACATGCAATATCGTAAATATAGGCTGCGGTCTGGAAACGTCATATTTCAGGCTCGCGCCTCCGGAGGAAGCGACGTTTTATGAAATGGATCTGCCGGAAGTCATCTCGGCCAGAAGGAGCGTCCTCGGGGAAAGCAAAAATGAGATTCTGATCGCGGGAGATATGTTCGATTTTTCATGGGCAGAAAAAATCGACAAAACGCTGCCCACGATGATAACCGCGATAGGCGTATTCCAGTACTTTGATGAATCACGCGTGATCGGGTTCCTCAGAAAGGCGAAAGAAATCTTCGAACGCACAGAGGTTATCTTTGACGCCATGACGCAGAGAGCGATCAAATACGCGAACGATCACATCCGAAAGACCGGAAATGAGGATGCCGAACTGAAATTCTCAGCGGACAGCGGAGAAAGTATCGCCGGCAAGGTAAATATGACGCTGGTTGAAGAACGGCCGTTCTTCGGAGACGCGCGCCGACAACTTAAGAAAAAACTGACTTTATACACCCGTATTGCAATGAAGGTTGTTGACGAAAGCGGCAGGCGGGGGTTCCTCGCGCATCTTCGCGCATCTTAAAGCGCAGCGGGTTCCGCGTACAAAACCGTCTTTTTACGGGCGCGAGTCAGTCATGGCAAACATAAAGGAACGTTTATCCGTTTTTGATAGGCTGCTGAAAAACTCAACCAACGGATAACGAAAAAAACGGAT
>DAOUFC010000043.1:0-15772 GCA_034430295.1 Flexilinea sp. | reverse complement strand
CCGAAAAAGACGGCGACGCGTTCCATCCGCGCCAGAACCGATTCGCGCCATTCGTCATCCGCCCAATCAAGGCCGGTCAGCCAATAGGCGTTTTTCCCGGCGCGGACGCCCGGGCCGATATCCTCCAACCCGCGCGTTTCGACCCCGGCGGGAAGCGCCGGATATCGCAGCACAATCGAAGATCCTTCTTTCACAACCGCTGCCAGTCCGATCCGTTCCGCCAGGATTTTGACCCGAATCTGGAAAAATAAGTTTTCCAGCGGATCTGGGACCGGACCGAAACGGTCGCCGAACTCGGCGTGCAGCGCTTCCAGCTTAATCGGATCATGAACCGAAGCGATTCGCCGGTACAGTTTAATCCGCGTCGAACGATCGCTTACGTAATCATCGGGGATTCCGATATCGAGCGGAAGTTCGACCGTTATCGGATCGAAGAGCATCCCCATCTCCCGCGTAATCGCGATATCCTCGTCCGAGATTTCGATTCCTTTCAGATCACGAACCGTCTTAACTGCCTGAGCCAGCATCCGCGTATACAGGCTGAACCCGATCGCGGCAATCGCGCCGCTTTGTTTATGCCCCAGGATTTCACCCGCGCCGCGCATTTCCAAATCGCGCATCGCGATCGAATAGCCCGCGCCCAGCTGCGTATTTTCTGCCAGAACTTCGAGCCGTTCCAAACCTTCCGCCGTCGCTTTTGTCGTACGGAAGAAATAAGCGTAAGCGCGCTGCGTGCTGCGTCCGACCCGACCGCGAATCTGATACAGCTGCGCCAGTCCCAGCGCGTCGGCATGATCGGCGATCAGCGTATTCGCGTTCGGTACATCTAAACCGGATTCGATAATCGAGGTGCTGAGAAGAACGTCGATTTCATGACGGTAAAAAGCGTCCATAACCGCCGCGAGTTCCTTTTCCGGCAGCTGACCATGACCGATCCCGATCCGCGCTTCCGGAACAAGTTTTTTCAGCTGTTGATAGACGGCGCGGATCGATTGAACGCGGTTATGAACGTAAAAAACCTGACCTTCGCGCTCCAACTCCCGTAGGATTGCCTGACGAACGAGTTTTTCGGAATACGGCCCGACATGCGTAATGACCGAGACGCGATCGTCCGGCGGCGTCGTAATACTCGAAATATCGCGGACGCCGGTCAGAGCCATGTATAACGTGCGCGGAATCGGCGTCGCCGACATCGTCAACACGTCGACCTCGGTCCGCAGCTTTTTCAGAAATTCTTTTTGCGCGACGCCGAACCGCTGTTCCTCGTCGATAACGACCAGGCCCAAATTTTTGAATTTAACGTCGTGCGAGACGAGCCGGTGTGTGCCGATAATGACGTCGATTTTTCCGTCCGCTAAGTCGGCGAGGATCTTCTTCTGCTGCTGCGCCGTCCGAAAACGGGAAATCATCTGGACCGTGACCGGGAACGGGGCGAAACGCTGCGAAAAAGTTTCGAAATGCTGCTGTGCCAGGACGGTCGTCGGAACTAAAATCGCGACCTGTTTCCCCGAGGTCGCCGCCTTAAACGCGGCGCGCAGCGCGACCTCCGTTTTTCCGAATCCGACATCCCCGCAAATCAGACGGTCCATCGGCCGGCCGCGTTCCATATCGGCTTTGACGGCCGCGATCGCGCGCTTTTGGTCTTCCGTCTCAAAAAACGGGAACGCCCCTTCAAGATCCTGCTGCCACGGGCTGTCGTCCGGGAAAGCGTATCCCTCAACGACCTGACGTTTCGCGTACAACTCAATCAACTCTTCCGCGACCTCGACGACTTTCTCTCTGACATGCTGCTTAACGCTTAGCCATTCGGCCGTTCCGAGGCGCGTCGGCTCGGGATCGTTCCCGTCCGGCCAGATATAATTCGTAACGCGATCCGCTTGATGAACCGGGACATAGAGTTCGTCGCCCGCGGCATAAAGAATTTTTAAAAATTCTTTCGTCACGCCGTCGATCGTCCGCGAAACGATCCCCTGATACTGGCCGATGCCGTAATCGATATGGACGAGCCAGCCGCCGGGCTTAAATTCGTCGACCCCGGTTTCGGACGCCTCGACCGCCTGATGAACCGTTCGGCGCGGAACCGGTCGTTCCCAGCCGAAAATTTCCTGATCGCTCCAAAGATAAGCGCGCGTATTTTTCCCTTCGCCGAGACGGAAACCTTCGCGGATCGTACCGCTCCGAATTTCCGGGCCGGCGAGCGACTCTTTCATCAAAGGCGACGACTCGACCAATTTCCGCAAACGTTCGGCCTGACGGCTGACGATCATGACCGGAGCGCCGGCCGCCTCATGCGCAAACGCTGCCTGGATCATATCGTTCAAACGGCCGCCGAAACGCTCCGTCGGCTCAAACTCTCCCCCATCGTCGTGACCGTTTTCAGTATCAGGCTCGCCGCGGTTAAAATCACGGACGACGAACGAATCGAGCCGGTCGCGAAGCTCTGACATGGAGAGATATGGAAGCGGAAAATCGGCCGGAAGGAGTCCGTCTGAAATCGATTCGGAGCGGAGACGTTCCGCGTTGTCTTCTATATCCTCCGCCTGGTCAAAAGCACGGCGCTCGTTGTCGAATAAAATCAGCGAATCCGCCGGTAAATAATCCAACAAACACGCCGGAGTCTCGTTCCGCAGCGGGATCAAAAATTCTTCGTCCTGTTCATCGTTGAACAAGCCGTTTGCGCCGGGACGCTGAAAAATCTCACGCGCCGGGGGAACAAGAATCCGTTCCATCCTTTCAAGATTACGCTGCGTCGCCGGGTTGAAGGAATAAATCGCGTCGATCTCGTCGCCGAAAAAGTCGAGCCGGAGCGGCGTTTTTTCCGTAAACGGCCAAACATCCAGCAAACCGCCGCGCAGCGAAAAAGTCCCCGGTTCAAGAACGATTTCGCGGCCGCTGTAACCGATTTCGGTCCAAAGCCGCGCCAACAACGTCGGACTGACCTGCTGGTTGACGCGGAGAATCCGCGTGGATTTGACGAACGATTTTTTATCGATCGTCCGGGTCATTAAGGACCGAATCGGCGCGACGATCAGCGGACGCGGCTGGCTTTTCGCCCCGCCCGGAAGCGCCAGCTTCGCCAGAGCTGTCAACGCGCGGATACGGTCAGCGCGGATAGCGATATCCCATGCGCCGGGCTCGTAAAACAACGGATCCGGCGCGGGAAAATTTTCGATCGGACGCGCGCCGCTCCATAGTTGAATCTCGTCAAAAAGAAGATTGGCGTTCGACGGTTTATCCGTCAGCACAAATATCACGTTCGGAACGCTCTCCGCTAAGGCGGCAATAAACGGCGGACGCGCCGCGCGAAGAAGCCCGACGCTCCCTTTCGAGCGCCTTAGATTCAGATCGGCGCTGAAATCGCGGAACGCCGCCGTAGAACGGATCTTTTCGAGAAGCGCGTTCATCGTCCGAATTTACCCTGCTTTACCGTTATATTTCGTCATCGCATCCTGAATCCCATCGCTGATAAACGAAATAACCGCGTCGGCGGCGCGATCGAGAACGGCCGGCAACTCGGATTCCTCTTCTTTGCGAAATTTACTGAGGACGTAGTCCGATACGCTGATATGCCCGCTCGGATGATCAATTCCGCAACGCAGCCGCGCGAACTGCTGCGTACCCAGCTGTTGAATCGCGGATGCCAGCCCTTTCTGGCCGCCGGCGCCGCCGCCGGGACGCATCCGCAGCGTTCCGAACGGCAAATCCAAATCATCATGGATAACGAGCAAACGGGACAACGGAATCTTATAATACTTCAGGAGCGCCGAAATCGACTGTCCCGACAGGTTCATAAACGTCTGAGGCTTAGCGATCAGCGCTTTTTTCCCCGAAACGGAGCCCGTCCCTGTGACCGCTTTGTGCTGGCTTTTGTCCAGCGTAATATTCAGCCGGACGCAGAGCCGGTCGACGACCATGAACCCGAAATTATGACGCGTTTCGCGGTATTCCCGACCCGGATTTCCCAGCCCGACGATCAGGAAAAGCTCAGACCCCAAGGCGGCCGGCTGCGTTTCGCCGCGGCGCGCACGTATCATCTCAAAAAATTGTTCCATATCGCGGTTTTTCTCCCTCGATCCTTAACGATAGCGATAGCTGCGCAAATCGATCAGGATCTTGATAAAGAAGAAAATCAGGACCGTTAGACCGGCCGCTAAAAAGATCGCGATATTCAATTGCCCTTGCGAAATAAGCGCCGGATTCGGAACCGGCGTTGCGGTTGGCTGCGTCATGATTTACCTCCGAATTGTTCCCAATCTTTAAGTTTACATGATGATTCGGTTCTTGAAACGGGATGAGTCGGACTTTCGGTGCGAGAATACGAGGAAAAAATTGTAACGGTAAATGCAATGGTAAAAGCTAAGATTGACTGCATTTACGATTCCGCTTCGCCCTTCGCCGGAAATAATCGGGAAGTTCAGAACGCGAAACCGGCGGGAATCCCGATCATCGGGGCCAAATAATAAACGAGAATCAGCGCGATGACCGCCGCGATCAGGATTCGGAACAAGATTCGAATTGTTTTTGAAATGATTTTCATGACCAACAGCGTAATCGTCAGCCAAAGGACGACTACGATGAAACCCTGGATTGATTCGGGGAGCGTTACCATATTAAATTTCTTCTTTAAAAATTAACGATCATCAATAATCCCGCTTCGACTAATAAAAGAATCTCAGCGCCGAGATGACGAAATGGGTCACGAAGAACGAAGCGGTAAAACCGAGCGGCAGCCGAATTGAAAGCGGCTCCTCTTTCCGCTGAACCGCGGTCAGCAGCGCGCCGATCAGGATCCAGACGGCGATAAATTCGAAAGCGAACGCGCGCCGAAGCCGCCAGATTACGGTGCTATTCGTCGCCAGCCAGGCAAAAACCTGCCGATCAAGGATCAGGACCGCAATCAGCGCAGTTAAACCGCTCGCGATCAGGACCGCTAAGCCGATTCGGAGGACGCGATTTCTAACTTTTCCTGTAAAATCGTACGCCGCAACAGCGCAGACGATCCAGCAGACAAGCGGAACTAAACAACGATACAGACTGCCGAGCTTGATCATTTCATTCATAAATCAGACGCCTCCTTACCTCGTCAGCGTCGGAATTGCATACAGCCCCAACAACGCCAGCGTCGCGAAAACGGATAATACAAACCGCGATGGCACGCCGTTACGCTGATCGAACGTCAGAAAAAACAGCGGCAGCGCCGTAATCGCAACAAGGCCGAGAACCGGGAACGAAGCGGCGGGCACGAAAACCGGCAGGTAGACCGGACGGAAAGCGGCGATCAGGTACAGCATCAAGCCAAACCCAATCATAACCCCAAAATACCACGACGCCCAACCGTCGATACGGTCGCCGGGAAGCCGCCGGAAGATCGCGGCAAAATAGACCGTCAGCCCAAGCCCAAGCGCGGCGTTCAAGCGTAAATCGGACGGAAGAACTAACAAATCACGATACGAAAGATAAAAGATCAGCGCGATAACCGCGACACTGACGAGAAGCGTTGCCCAGGCGGCGGGTCTCCGCCCGTTTTCGCAGCGCATCTCGAACAGCGTCGCGACGCAGGCCAGTCCGGCGATACAGATCACAATAAAATAAAAAAAAGGTTCGCTAAGACGCAGGATCGGTATCATTTACGCTCCGGAAATAACAATAAACAGGAAATTCCCGCCTAACAGGATCAAAACAAACGACAGAAACAACCCGGCGAACGTCCTGAGCGCGAGCGGAAGCGCCCGCGGAAAAGCGCGCGTCAGGAGAACGCTCAGGACAAGCCACCCGATCGCCATCAACAGCCGGTAGCCTTCGCCGACCTGGCGCATGTCGTTGAGCCATGAAATGGGAACCCGTTCGGGATTAAATCGATGAACGAGGAAAAGCACGGCGAATCCGACGAACAGCGCCAAAAAGAGCGCGATCGATCCGTTCAGAATCCGATCCCGGCTGGACGCGCCGTTCGCGCCTAAATAGAGAATGAAAACAAATAATACGATCAGAAAGACGATCGCGTCGAGAAAACTCAAGCCCATATTAAATCCTTCGGGCGGGAAAGAACCATCCGTTCATAATAATTCCAGTCCTGCAAAAATTGTACCAAATCCCGCCCCGATACAGCCGTCCGAATTTTTATTGAAAGCCCTCGATGATATCGCGCATCGTTACAACGCCGGGATAGTCGGGAATCGATTCGTACGTCAGCCAGGATTCGATCATTTCGGTTAAATCCTTTCCTGAAATTTCGTTCGCGACCGCGATCCATTCCTCCGTCGAAATCGTACCATAGGCGTAACGTTCCGTCAGCGAGCGAATAAAGCGGGCGAAATTTTCCGCGCCGATCTCGTCTTCGAGCCGGTAATAGACGAGCGCGCCGCCGTCGTAAGCCGCCGCACTATACATCACGTTAAAATCGGCGCTGATCGATCTCGGGCCTTTAAGCGGGATATTCGCATCGATTAATTCATCCGAGAAGCCGAGTTCGGCGTACAGGCGGCGTTTCTTTTCCGGATATTGAACAAAATTACGGCAAAGTTTCCCGATCGCCGCGCCGATTTTGACAGGTTCGAGCGTTTCCGCATCCTCGAAAGTATCGTCGAGCGCCGTTCGGAACTGTTCGGTCGATTCCTTTTCACAGAGAATCTCGCCGATCCGTTCGGCTTCGGCTTTCGTAACCGGTTTCAAATCTTCGGGGAAATTCAGCGTCAGATCGTGCATGTACATGGTCGGTTCCTGATAGCTCAAAACGGTAAACGCCGTCGCTTCGTAAGCGGCGCGGATCGTTTTTTCCCGGCTGTAATTCTTCTTGGAGCAGGATTCCCATTTTCCTTCGGCGTAGGTCGCGAAGCCCTCCTTAATCCAGAGATCGCCCCAATCGCGTATGCCGACCAGGTTCCCGATCCATTGATGCGACAACTCATGCGCGTAACCGGCTTCCAAGATGAAAACCATATCCGAACCATAGACGGAACGCGTCTGCGTCTCCAACGCGCCGCCGAACGACTTGCTGATCACGATCGAACCGGCGTCGCGATACGGATACGGACCAGTCAACGGCTCAAAACAGGCGATCATCTCTTCATACAGGTTTGCGCCTTTTTCAAAATCTTTTTTCGCATAAAGTTTCCGATCCATAAAATCGGTTTGAACGACGTCGTTCAGGATCGTTTTCTGTGTTATATCGAATTCGTCGATACAAACAGTAAACAGGTAGGACGCCATTTTTTCAACCGCTTCATAGCGATACGTAATCTGCGGAATTTCCTCATCCGCCGCCTCTTTGTACGCGGCAGACTCTTCCGAGAGCTTCGCTAAAACGTCGGCGTTAATTTCGCTGATCGAATTTCCTTCCGCGTCGATAACCTCGATCAGGCGTCCGTTGGCGGCGGCGGCGTACTTCGCCGGGACGGTGACGCTGACGGAAAATGTCGCTTTGTCGGTCAGCGAGTCGTTGCAGGGAAACCAGTTGGCAGCATAAATCGGTTCGTTCACGAGACAGAAAGGCTGCTTTCCGGGCCGTTTTCCTTTCCCGGTGAAAAGCGATTCGTCTTCGACCGGCCCGGAATAGACGACGCGGACCTCGGTGATTTCATCTTTGGATAAAGTCAAGTCAAGCGTAAGGTTGTTGTTTGCATGATCGAATGGAATCGACGCGCCTTCTACGGTGACGTCGCTGATCAGGTTTTTATCGGCGAAATCGAGCGCGACCGCGGTCAGATCGGTTAACGCCCGGATCTTCAGCGTTACGTCGCCTTTCAGCAGGTCGGTTTTCTGATCCCAGTCGAAAACGATATCATATGCCTGAACGTCGTATCCGCAGTTACCGCTGCCGGGGAAGAGGGAATCTTTATCGCAGGTCATATTATCATAGGCAAAAACGCCTTCCGCAAACGCAAGAAGCGTCAAAATCAGCCCGAAAAGTAATAAGAGTTTGTTGTTTTTCATGTGTTTATCCTTTCTGTATAAAGCCGCTGTCGGCTCGTACCATTATATATTAATTATTACCATGATTCGAGATTTTGTTGGGTTGTTACAAACGGTTTGCATATTTCCTGAAAATTTTCATCGCAAACGACTCTAACGCTAAAGCATGATGAGCTTCTCGGCAATTTAGATTTCACATTCAAGATTAAGGCAGCTTGAAAACACCTTCTCAAATATAGCATTATGCCGCCGGTTTCGCGATTCTCAGGCGGCAGAGAGAAGAAGAAGCAAAATATCATTGAGAAACTGAGCGGTTTTTTTGAAAAATATTTTGGATTGGTCTAAATTTCTCTCGCAGCCCATAACCTGCGCCGAATTGGCTTTGAGGAAGGCAACTTTTTTATCCTGTAGTTGCGTTTATTTCTGCCCATTTCCGCCTCTTCGGGCCGAATAATTTGTTATTGCACCGATAATTGATTACATTCGTCCATAGTTACTTTGTTAGAATTAACAGGAAACTTTTAGATTAGCGCGAGGATAGATGAAGAAACGGTTTTCGGTAATAAACCTGCTTGTGATTGCTGTTTTGATGGTCTGGACGTTATTCCCGGTTTATTGGATGGTCTCGCTTTCGATTCGCGATCAGGGCGAACTCCGTTCCTCAATTCCGCTCCTTCCGCGCTCGTTCACAACCGATCATTTTATCCGTCTGTTCCGGGAGCGCGGCTTCCTGACCGCGACGTTAAACAGTTTGCAGGTAACGCTGATTTCGGTCCTGATCTCGCTGGTATTGGGTTTGGGCGTCGCTTACGTGCTGTCGAGAGTACGGCTAAGAATCAGGCCGTCGGGCTTTCTGGGTTTCTGGATCTTCATGATCCGCGTTCTCCCGCCGATTGCTTTCGCGATCCCACTGTATTTAATGATGACCAATGCGAAATTAATTCAGACCAAGATCCCGATCATCTCGGCGTACATCCTGATCAATCTGACGTTTATCATCTGGTTCATGATTACGTTTTTTAAGGCGCTGCCGATCGAAATGGAGGAAAGCGCAATGCTGGACGGCGCGACCGAGTGGCAGATTCTGACCAGAATCGTTATGCCGCTGGTCATGCCCGGCGTGGCTTCGGTTTCAATCCTGTCGTTTATGACATCCTGGAACGAGTATCTTTACGGCGTTATTTTCGTTCAGAAACCGGGAAATTTTACGATCCCGCTCGTGCTGGCGACGATGAATTCGGAACAGGAATTAGCCGAATACGGATTGATCGCGGCGGGCGGAATCATTTCGCTGCTGCCGGTTTTATTGTTCGTTATTTTCGCTCAAAAATACCTGATCAGCGGGCTCTCAAGCGGGGCAGTCAAGGAATAGCGTTGCGTCGGTTATAGATCCCCGCGTGTTGCCGCGGAAAAAATTTTAAAATAAGGAGATCTTTTAAGAACATGAAAAAAAGTTTGGTTATTCTGCTGGTTTGGGCTATGTTTTTTTGTGTTGTTTTCGGCGCGGTCTCAGCGCAGGAAACGTTAACCGTCGCGGCGCGCGGCGGTTCGCATGTCGACGCGATGAACGCGGTTAAGGAGGCGTTCGAAGCGGAACATGGTGTTAAGGTTGAAATTTTAGGTCTGGAAAGCGCCGATCTGAAACAAAAGATCGGTTTGGATTCGATCAACGAGGTCGGCGAACTCGATTTGGTTATGGTCGACGACCCGTGGATGCCTGAATTCGGCGAGAACGGAATTTTAGCCAATCTGACCGAGCTCGGCTACGAGACGGACGATGATTTTACGCCTAATTCGCTGGCGTTAGGACGTGTTCCGTACGGCGTCGGCGATCAGTACGCGCTGCCATTTTCCGGGAACGTAATCCTGTTCTTCTATAATAAATCGCTGTTCGAGAAATACGGCGTCAGCGAAGCGCCGACGGACTGGGCGACGGTCTTAGAGATCGCGAAAAAAGTCAGCGAAGGCAGCGAAATCGGTTATGTCATTCGCGGGACGCAAGGCGATCCGATTGTCGCCGATTTCCTTCCGCTGCTTTGGGCGTTCGGCGGCGGCGTTTTTGACGATAACTTTAACGTGACAATCAATTCCGAAGAAGCGAAAGCCGCTTTAGAGCTGTATATCGAGCTGTTGGCGAACGGCGTCAACTATGAAAAGAACGATATCGTCGCCGCCGTATCCGATGGAAAAGCCGCGATGTCGCTTGGCTGGCCGAGTTGGTATATTTCCGGCGAAACGGCTTCCGCGGCGTACGCGCCGATTCCGGGGAAGATTGACGCTGACGCAAAGCGGAATAACGCCGGTATGATCGGCAACTGGCTGCTGGGGATTACGGCGAATTCGGGTAAGAAAGAATTAGCGTTGGAATTTCTTAAATTCGTCACTTCGGCGGAATCGCAGAAGACCGGTGCGCTGAACGGCGGCGTTCCGACGCGGCGTTCGGTTCTGACCGATCCGGAGCTGACGGAGAAGTACGCCTACTTCCCGACGCTGCTCGAAGCGACGCTTGAATCGGTCGCCCGCCCGCGAACGCCGCTCTGGGGCGAGGTTCAGACGGCTTTAGGCGCCGAACTTTCGGCGGCGATTTCCGGCGTTAAGACGGTCGAGGAAGCGTTAGCCGTCGCACAGTCGCAGATTGAAATGATCATGGAATAGGAATGTCAGAATTTCGCGCTCCCCAGCTTGATTCACAAGCAGGGGAGCGCGAATTATCCCGCTTCGCGGCACGGTCGGCAATTCCGCGGCAGCCGGGTCCGATATGGTAGTCTTACTTAGATGAAAAGGAAAACGTATTGAAAAGAAATCGAGCGTTCTCGCTTGCGCTAATAGCACCGTCGATGGTTTTACTGGCGCTCTTGACGGTATTCCCTTTGGCGTTTACGGTTTATTTCAGTTTTACGAACCTGAACATGATCAAACCGGATCAGATGAAGGTTATCGCGCTGAAAAATTACGTTCGGATTTTTTCGGATCCATACTTTCTTCAGGCGCTGGGAAATACGCTGAAATTCATGGTTTGCGCGGTCGTGATTGAAACGGTTCTGGGATTGCTGATCGCGACTTTTGTCCATAATCTGACCCGTTGGCAAAAGTTTGTGCGTACGTTTCTGTTGACGCCAATGATTCTGCCGCCGGTTACGGCCGTCCTGATCTGGCGGATCATGCTTTCCAATAACTACGGAATTATCAACAAGCTGCTCCAAGCGTTCTCGATTCAGCCGGTCGCATGGCTGAACGAAGTTCGGACGGCGTTCTGGTGTATTTTGCTGATCGACGTTTGGCAGTACACGCCGTTCGCGTTCCTGCTCCTTTACGCGTCGCTTCAGGGCGTCGCAAAACAGCAGTATGAAGCGGCTCAGATCGACGGAGCAGGAACAGTCGCGCAGTTCTTTTTTATCACGCTTCCGAATATTTCCGGCGGTATTCTGCTGGTCGTGCTGATGCGCGCGATTGACTCGATCCGCCTTTTCGATAAGGTAAATATCCTGACGCGGGGCGGGCCGGCGAATTCGACGGCGACGATTACGCAGTATATTTATAACTACGGCGTCGGATCGTTCAAGATCGGATACAGCTCGGCCGGCTCGGTAATCATGACGCTGATCGTCCTGCTGATCAGCGCGGCGTACCTGACGCGGACGTTCGGAACGGGACGATAGGTTCCGTTCCCTAATTAGTTGCCGCTGATTCGTAAATCGCTATCGACGCAGCCTCGCGTAAAACGGGGCTGCTTTTTTTATAATATGCGCAGTCTTGTATTCCGATATTTCCCATTTTTCTGCGCCGTCAGGTTGCAGTTGCCTCGTCAATCCACATACATTACTCGCACAAGCCGTGGCGGTCACTTTTTGCTGCACGGATCGTGATTTGGAAACGCGAAATTATGATATACTTTTCCGATGACTAGTCCCGTCGGCAGCGTATAACGCTTCCGATCGCAGGAGACTTGCAATAAACATTGAGGAGCATTGTCATGGCATTATCGAAAGAACAAAAGTTGGAAATTCAAGCCAAGTATGGCAAACATGAAGGCGACACCGGGTCAACCGAGGTGCAGATCGCGATGTTGACGCTTCGGATCGCCGAACTTACCGAACATTTAAAACTTAACAAACACGATGAATCTTCGCGTCGCGGTTTGTTGAAAATGGTTGGCTATCGCCGCCGCCTGCTAGCGTATCTTCGGAAAACGGACTTCGCCGGTTACGTTGCGCTGAACGAAAAATTAGGGCTGCGCGCGAAATAATAATTATGTTGAATTGAAAAGCGTAGATGAAAAAAACTCGTCTACGCTTTTCTCAAAGCCGCAGCCGGATAGATCGTTATAACCGTTACTGCGCTGTCGTTGTCCAAGCCGCAGGGTTAGGCATTGAAATAAGATCAGAAAAGCGTCAAAATCGTTCAGTTTCTTATCTTCTTTCAGTCCCTGACCGCGGCAAAAAGAATAAATTGGAAAGAAAATGAAACCAGAAACCAAAAAATTTGCCGCGAATGTCGGCGGCGAAACGTTTACGTTTGAAACCGGAAAGCTCGGTCTGCAGGCCGGCGGTTCCGTGACGGTAACTTGCGGCGAGTCGGTCGTCTTTTGCGCCGCGACGATGAGTAAAGACGTCCGCGAAGGGCAGGACTTCTTCCCGCTGACGGTCGAATATGAAGAACGCATGTACGCCGGCGGACGGATTCCCGGCTCGTTTTTCCGCCGCGAAGGACGCCCTTCCGGTGATATCGTCCTGACGAGTCGATTGATCGACCGTCCGTTACGCCCGCTTTTTGACGCCGATATCAGAAATGAAGTTCAGGTTATTTTATATAGTCTGTCGACCGATTACGAAACGCAGTTGGACATTCTTGCAATTAACGCCGCGTCCGCCGCTCTGATGATTTCCGATATTCCCTGGAACGGCCCGATCGGCGCGGTTCGCGTCGGACGGATCGACGGGAAATTCGTTATTAATCCGAAACATAGCGAGATGGAAAAATCCGAATTGGATTTACGAATCGCCGGAACCGCCGACGCGATTTTGATGGTTGAGGCCGGCGCGGATCAGATCAGCGACGAGCATATGATCGAAGCACTTGAACTGGGCCACCAGGCGATTCAGCCGCTAGTCGAAGCGCAGCTGCGCATGGCAGCCGAAGTCGGTAAAGAAAAACGAGAAGTACAGCGCTTCTCGATCGACAGCAGTAAAGCGGATCAGATGTATGCGAAATATCGCGAAGCGATGACGGCGCTTTTAGACGCGCCGCATTCAAAAGCCGAATTATCCGACGGCTTAAGCGATTTAAAAACCGAAGCGGTCGCCGAACTTTCCGGCGATGACGCTGAATTGGCAGAAATTTATCAAGAAGCTTTTGAAAGCGCTTATAAAAAAGTCGTCCGCGATCGGATTTTATATCAGAATATCCGCCCCGACGGACGCGGATTATCGGAAATCCGTCCGATTTGGGGCGAAGTCAGCTGCCTTCCGCGCGTTCACGGAACCGGTTTATTTACACGCGGCGAAACCCAGGTCATGAGTTCGATCGCGCTCGGCAGTCCGAGAGACGCTCAGGAAATCGATACGCTTTCGCCGATTACGTCGAAGCGTTATATTCACCATTATAATTTTCCGCCGTTTTGTACCGGAGAGACGAAGCGCCTCGGCGGTCAAAGCCGCCGGGAAATCGGTCATGGCGCGTTGGCCGAACGCGCGCTGATCCCGGTTATCCCGACCGAAGCTGAATTTCCTTATACGATTCGCGTCGTTTCGGAAGTTTTCGGGTCGAATGGTTCGAGTTCGATGGCGTCAGTTTGCGGATCGACGATGGCGTTAATGGACGCCGGTGTTCCGATAAAAGCGCCGGTAACCGGAATCGCGATGGGGTTGATTAAAGAAGGAGATCAATACGTTATCCTAAGCGATATCCAGGGACTCGAAGATCATCTGGGCGATATGGACTTCAAGGTTGCCGGTACTGAAAAAGGAATCACGGCGCTGCAGATGGATATTAAAATTCGCGGGATTACGCCTGAAATTATGCGCAACGCAATTCATCAGGCGAATAATGGCCGCGCCCATATCCTCGGCAAGATTATTGAAGTAATCGCTGCGCCGCGACCTGAACTAAAGTCGTTCGTCCCGCGCATGACGACAATTCAGATACCGGTCGAAAAGATCGGCGCGATTATTGGCCCAGGCGGGAAAAATATCCGTGCGATTCAGGACGAAACGAATACGAAAATCGATATCGACGATAACGGCTTGGTATTTATTTCATCGACAAATGGCGAAAATTCGGACGCGGCACGTGATCGAATTTTGAGCATGATCGAGACCGCGGTCCCAGGGAACTTATACACCGGGAAAGTCGTTCGCGTTACCGATTTCGGCGCTTTCGTTGAGATCCTGCCCAACGTTGACGGCATGGTTCATATCTCGCAGCTCGACAGCGAACGCGTCAATAAAGTTGAAGACGTTGTCTCTCTCGGCGACGAAATTACCGTCATGGTAACCGGGATCGACGATAGCGGGAAAATCCGTCTGAGCCGTCAGGCCGTATTAGAGGGCTGGACGCTTGAGGAAGCAGTCGCTGCAGATACGAAAAAACCGGGCGGCGGAAATGGAAATCGTGGAAACGGACGCCGGAACGGCGGCGATCGCCGCAATGATCGCGGCGGACGACGAGATAACCGCTAATCCGAAATTGACTTGAATTGAAACAGCCCGAATGCAACGGGCTGTTTTAGATTTAAATAAGGCTTGAAAATGTGCTTTTATGCTGTATACATTAATTTGCATTTTGAATTATGATACAAACAATAAGAAACAGGTTTAATCTAACTAAAGGCAGGAAAATATGGAGAAAGTTCGTTTTGCGGTCGCCGGTTTAGGGCGCTTAGGGAAAATTCATGCGAATCACCTCTCAAACCAGATCGCCGGCGCGGAAGTGACCGCTGTATGTTCTATCGTTGACGATGAGCTGGAATACGCGCGTAAAATCCTGGGGGTCAAGGATACGTTCACGGATTATGATGAGATGATCACGAGGGGAAATTTTGACGCGGTCGCGATCGTGACCAGTTCCGGCGTTCACTGCGCTCAGCTGACAAAAGCGTTGGAGGCCGGAAAGCATGTGTTTTGCGAAAAGCCGCTCGGCGTTACAATCGACGAATGTCTTGCAGCGGAAAAGGCCGTCAATGCGCATCCCGAACTGGTTTTCCAATTAGGCTTCATGCGCCGTTTCGATCCGTCATACCGATATGCGATGGACAAGGTTCGGGAGGGGAAAATCGGAACGCCGTATCTTGTCAAGGCGGTCGGCTTGGATCCGCTGAAATTTCTACCCGGCGCGATGAAATTTTTAGCCACGAGCGGCGGGATATTCGTCGATATGGCGATTCATGATATCGACTTGATGCGTTGGTTTATCGGCGCAGAACCTGACTCTGTATTTGCGACCGGCTCAACGTTCGGTTATCCGGAGATCGCTGCGCTCGGCGACGTGGAAGCCGGCTGCGCGCTGTACCGGTTTCCGAATGGGGCGATGGCGACGATTCATACCAGCCGAACCGCACCTTACGGTTACCATATCGAAACCGAAATCGTCGGAACGAAAGGCGCGATTCGAATCGGCCAAATTCCGGCGAAGAACGGCGCGGTACTGTATACCGACAGCGGCGTCGGCGTTGAATGTGTCGAGGCTTTTCCAGAACGTTTTGAAACGGCGTTCTTAGAGGAAAAGCGCTGCTTCGTCGATTGCGTCCGGAACGGGAAGAAGCCGGAAATTCAGGTTTCAGACGGTGTTCGCTCTGCTCAGATCGCGCTCGCGACGACGAAGGCGCTTCAAAGCGGCGAATTGATCAGGATTACGTATTGACAGT
>DAOUFC010000042.1:0-14857 GCA_034430295.1 Flexilinea sp. | reverse complement strand
GGATAATAATTGTTCCCCTCGTCAAAACAGTCGGCATTGTAGCGGCCGATCAGGTACCCGTCGTAGTCATAAGCGATATTGCCGTTCAGGAAGCAAACGCCGTCATTGACAAAGTAACCGAACGCAGCGCAATCCTCAAACGTGTTCACCTGCTGAGACTGAAAATCAATTTCATTCATTTGATTGAACAACGCATTCTGAAGATCGCGCCTTACCGCGATACATTCGACTTCAACCATAGCGATATCATCGACATCTGCCGTAAAATACGGTAAGACCTCGTTTAATCGATTAACGTAAACACTTCCCGCGTCTCCTAACATATATTCAAGATTCGCCGCCGCTTTTTCATACGATTCGAGCGGATCTCCATACCCGGCCCAGCCGCCCGAATTCAACGCAGCCGAATAATCGTTCACATTTTGGCAGACGATCGCCAGCGAATCAATCGCGGATTGAGCCAGATCGGGCGCTAAAAGCTCCGTTTGCGCCGGAACCGCCGTTACGGAAACGGCCAGCATCATGATAAAAAGGGGGATCAATAAGATTCTTTTGTTCATTTTTACCGCCTTGATTTGATTCAATTCTAATCTCGTTTTGATTAAGACGCTGCTCGATTCAATTTTGTTCTGATACTATCGCAAAGCCGTTCGCCAATTTGCATAATCCATTCGCGGAGAAAAATACGTCAGTCCGACCTGCCATAAGTTTTTATCGATAATTCCGGCCAGGCCCTGATTCTGGAAACACCACTGATCGAATTTGTACTCGTTGTAAAAATGGACTTCCTTTAGATATTGGTTCGCGATCGTTCCGGGAACCAAAAGTTCCGAATACGGATGGGTCGGATAAGCGTCAGGAATTTGAAGAAGCCGCCGGCGTACCGTATCGGTATCCTTAAATAAATCCTCGAACGTTGAAACCGACTGAAGCCATGGCGCAATCTCTTTCGCAAAAATCGGCGTCCGGATCAGATTCGCCGCCGGGAAAATAAAACTGAAAAAAGACTGCTGCGTCAGCAGCGCAGCGTCATAAACCAATACGACCCACTCGTAACCTCGCTGCTCCTGCATCCGATAGAATAAACGATAATCGGGAAAAGAAATATTAAGCGCGATCATCGACTGCCATTCAGAGGGAAGCTCGGGCTGGTTCGTTTGAACGCGGCCGATTCGCGCGTCCGTTTCGATCATCTTCCGCGCCATCAGGCCGTAATTAAGAATCGACGCCAGATTCTCGAGGCGGGTAAAATGGATTAGCGCATCGATCTTCCGCTCTTTCAGGATCGCGCGCAAACGGAATTCTTCTTCCGCGTTGATCGCGACAAGCGGCGGAACGCCGTACGGAGACGGCATAGCCTGATCCATATCTCCGTCCAACACTTCCGGCGCGACTCTTGACTCCGGCGTGACGGGAAGCTGAACCGGGAACGGCAAACCACTTTGACCAACTCGAATTGCCCGTCTAGGCGCGGTTTTTTCCATGACTGTATTCTATTCGGTTTGAACAAATCTGACAAACCGATGCGGAACCATTGAGAGAGACGTCTAAATGAGCGCGTTCAGGAGGCTGTCTCAAAAGTCAGGAATTCAAAATTTTCCTGAGAATATTGCCAAAGTATTTTTTCTAATTCAGAGTAGGGCAAGCTGCTGCCTTTGCGTATGGCCCGAAAAAGCAGGGGCGAATAGTACGGAGGAGGGAATTTGAGGCCATAAATTCCCTCCTCCAGGTAAAACTTACTCAAAGTCAGTGCGTTGCCCCCCTGCGGCCGGCAGTCGAATGGGAGTTGATTAATGCACTGACAGATAAGCGGGTAATTTCAGTTACAATAAAATTCGTTTTTGGACACGCTCTGAAATACCTGATTTTAAATCAGCTTCCGATACAGCGCCGCGATTTCTTCGACCGAAGTATCGCGCGGGTTACCCGGGCGGCAGGCGTCGGCATAAGCGCTTTCCGACAGGAACTGCACGTCTTCTTCTTTCAGAATTCCCTTCAGATCTGATGGAATTCCAACGTCCTCCGCCAATTTCCGAACCGCCTCAATCGCAGCCGTCCGCGCAGCTTCGATCGTCATCGACGCCGTACCTTCAACTCCCATCGCCTCAGCGATCGCGCGGTACTTTTCGCCCGTCGCCGGCGCGTTATATTCCATAACCGTCGGCAACAGGATGGCGTTGGCGATACCGTGCGGCGTATCATACAACGCGCCCAATCCATGGGCCATCGAATGAACAATACCCAAACCGACATTCGAAAAGCCCTGTCCGGCAATATACTGCGCTAAAGCCATGCCCTCTCGGCCCGCCGGGGTATTCGCGACCGCTTCACGCAGCCAGCGCGATGTCAGACGAATCGATTCCAAGTGGAACATGTCGGTCATCTGCCATGCAGCTTTCGTGATATAACCCTCGATTGCATGCGTCAGCGCATCCATGCCGGTCGCAGCCGTCAGTCCTTTCGGCATCGTCGCCATCATATCCGGATCGACGACGGCGACTTCCGGGATATCATGCGTATCGACGCAGACAAATTTGCGCTTTTTCTCAACATCGGTAATGACGTAATTGATCGTGACTTCCGCGGCTGTACCGGCGGTCGTCGGGACAGCGATCGTAAAAACCGCGTGATTTTTCGTCGGCGCAACGCCTTCCAAACTGCGCACATCGGCGAATTCCGGATTACGGATGATAATCCCGACTGCCTTGGCGGTGTCCATCGCCGACCCGCCGCCGATCGCGACGATACAATCCGCGCCGCTGGCCTGGAACGCCTTGACGCCCGCTTGAACGTTTTCGATCGTCGGATTCGCTTTGATTTCCGAGAAAATTTCGTACGGGAAACCGCCTTCGTCCAACAAACCGGTAACTTTCTGCGCAACGCCGAATTTGATCAGATCAGGATCGGTACAGACAAAAGCTTTTTTATATCCGCGTCCGCGCAGCTCCGGCAATATATCGCAGATCGCGCCTTTACCATGATAAGAAATCGTATTTAAGACAATTCGATTTGACATCTTGACAACTCCTTGAATAACCTCGTGAATTAATTATACAGAGAACCATAATGCTTACAGGCGGCGAAATCTGCCGCTTCAAGATTTTCCGTTCCGAACGAAGCCCAGGCATGCGGCCGGTAGATCCTGGACGCGTCGACGTTATGCATTGTGACCGGAATCCGCAGCATCGCGGCCAATGTAATCAGATCTGCGCCAATATGGCCGTAAACCGTAACGCCGTGATTCGCGCCCCAATTCGCCATCACTGAATAAACGTCTTTAAACGCGCCGCATCCGGTCAGACGCGGGACGAACCAGGTCGTCGGCCAGGTCCGATCGGTGCGCAGATCGAGCGCGCGGTGCATCTTCTCCGGAAGAACGGCGGTATAACCCTCGGCCAGCTGAAGCGTCAAGCCGAGGCCGTCGGCGATATTCAACCGCAGCAACGTAACCGGCATCTCCGCGTCGCATTTAAAATGACTCGAGTAGCCCCCGCCGCGGAAGTATTCATAGTTCGCCCGGCACCAATCGGTCGCGCCAAGCATCGCCTCGATATCCTTTTCAGAAACATCCCACCACGGCTTCATGCAGTTCTCGCCTTTTTCGTTTTTCGCCGCGCCGCTTCCGTCCAGGGCCGTCGCGCCGGAGTTGATCAGGTGAATAAAACCGCTTTCCGCGATACCCGATGGCGCGATCCCTGAAACGCGTTCCGCCGCTTCCGGGCTCCAATACGTTCGAACGTCATGGAAACACGGCGCCGTATTCGTCAGAAGCGATCCGAAGATCATTGAAACGCCATTCAGCGTATCGTTCTCAGTCGCAAACGGCGTCGGCGCTTTAATCCCATTCCAGTCGAACGACGAGGCCAGAATCGCCTCGCTGAAATCGGCGTTCGGAAGCCAATCGGTCCAGTTGCGTTGACCTTGGAACCCGCCGGCGACCGCGTTTTTACCCAACGCTTCTTCTTTCCAGCCCAGATCCGCCAATTTCGGATTTCCATAAAGAATATCGCGCATGACGAGTGTCATCTTCGCGATAAATTCCCAATCCTGCCCTGCCGGAATATATTTTGAACGCCGAATGACGTCGGGTAAATTTTTCCCGGCGTTGACGTCGAACCCTTCCTTGCAGTTTGCCTTGATCCAATTCAGCGCTTTTTCATACTCCGCCGGATCATAAATCTCGAGCATAACGCGGCGCAAAATTTCCGTCATATCAACGAATTCGGCGCGAATACCCAACGACTTCTGGAACATGGATACGTCGCAGTACGATCCCATGATACCCATCGATACGCTTCCGAAATTAACGTACGATTTATTCCGGATCCAACCGACGACGATCGACGCGCGCGCGAAGCGCAGAATCTTATCCTTAACATCTTCCGGAATCGTCGCGTCGTCAACGTCTTGAACGTCGCGTCCGTAAATTGCGAACGCAGGAAGTCCGCGCTGCGTATGCGCGGCCATAACCGCCGCCAGATAAACCGCGCCGGGACGTTCCGTCCCGTTAAATCCCCAAACGGCTTTAATCGTCTTCGGATCCATATCGAACGTTTCCGAGCCGTAACACCAACAAGGCGTTACCGACAGCGTAGCGACGACATTCTCCCGTCCGAACTGGTCAGCGCAGAGCGCCGCTTCCGCGCCGCCGCCGATCGTCGTATTCGCGATTACACATTCGACCGGCTCCCCGTCGGGATAACGCAGCGTCGAGCTGATCAAATCCGCCGCTTGCCGCGCCATGTTCATCGTTTTCGCTTCAAGCGATTCGCGAACGCCGCCCCAACGGCCGTCGATCACGGGACGGATCCCAATTTTCGGATAATTCATTGAAAGCTCCTTTTCATTTTTTCATAAGCGACGCGCCAATCCGAAGACGGACGCGGTTCATACCGAACAATGGTTTCAGCTTTTCCAACGACGGCGCGTCCGGCGTCGATCGTCGGGAAAGCGCCCAATGTGGTCAGCTGAATAAGGATGTTGCCTAACGCCGTCGCCTCAACCGGCCCGGCAATAACCGGCAGTTCGCAGCAATCCGCCGTCAGACGGCAGAGGATCTTACTCTGCGTTCCTCCGCCGATTAAGTGCAGCGCGGAGAAAGTCTTCCCGGTCACTTTCGCCATCCGTTCCAGCGCAACACGATAACGCAGCGCCAAACTTTCATAAATACAGCGCGCGACCTGTCCGGGCGTCTCGGGAAGCGCCTGGTTCGTCCGGAGACAAAAATCACGAATCCGTCCGGGCATATCGCCGGGCGGCAAAAAATCCGGCGCGCCCGGATCGATAAACGATCGGAACGGTTCAGCCTCCGCCGCCAACGCATCCAGATCACTATACGAATAATTACGCCCTTGACGGCGCCATTCGCGGCGCGATTCCTGAATCAACCATAATCCGATAATATTTTGCAGGTAATTAATCTTCCCGTTTGCGCCGATCTCGTTCGAAAAATCGGACAAGAGACTCTCTTTCGTCAGGATCGGCTCGCTCAGCTCTGTCCCCAACACGCTCCACGTCCCGCAGGACAGGAAAGCGACATCCGATCGATCGGTCGGAATCGCAGCTACGGCACACTGCGTATCATGCCCGGCGCCGGCGATAATCTTAATTCCGTCAATCTCCCCGACAACCGAGCCCGAATCGATCACCGGCACAAATTTCCTGACGTCCAATCCAAGCGCGTCGCAGGTCGCTTTGTCCCAACGCCGCGTTTCGGGATTCAGCGCCTGGGAAGTTGACGCGATCGTAACTTCGCTGACCGCGCGTCCTCCCAGCATATAGTGAAACAAATCAGGCATAAATAAAATCTGCGCCGTTTTTTCGTAGAGGTCGGGACGATCCCGTTTCAAGGCGAAAAGCTGAAATAACGTATTTAAATCTAAAAATTGGTTCCCCGTCCGCCGGTAAAGCGTCTCCGCGCCGATCGTTTCGACGACCTTTGCCGCGACGCCCTCGGTTCGTCGGTCGCGATAGTGAACCGGCGATCCGATCAGCTTTCCGTCCCGATCCAACAGCCCGAAATCGACGCCCCAGGTATCGACGCTGAGGCTGTCGACGCGTCCGGCCTTCGCCAAGCCGGTTCGGATATGCGTTAAGAGTTCGTCGAAATTCCAGTAAAGCGTCCCGTCGACCTGGACCGGAACATTTTCAAAACGGTGAATTTCCTCCGTCGTCAACGCTTCCGAAGCGGGATCGTAAACGGCGCGGAGCGCCCGTCCGCCCGAAGCGCCGAAATCAAACGCCAATACGCTCCTGACGCTGTTCATTTTACGACGCCTTTCCGAAGCAAAATATTCGCGTAAATCGCCGTTTCGCCGCTCGCGACAACGGCGTAGGCTTTCTTCGCCCGTTCGTAAAACGCGAAACGCTCGATCATCTCAATCCCGCAATTGTCCGGGTCGTGTTTCTTCAAAATCCGTTTATATTCGTCCCAAATCGCCGGAACGGTCGGATCCCCGGGAACGACTTCCATCAGTCCGACCGGATTATCGGCGTACTGATCCAGCGGCATCAGCGTCAGAATCGCGTCCAACAGCTCCGATACGCCATGACCGTCGGCACGGATAACGACAGAACACTTTCCGACGCTTTCCGCGGGAAAATTCCCGTCTCCGATGACCAACTCATCGCCATGCCCCATCTCCATCAGCGTCTTAAGCAACGACGGCGAAAGAATCGCGGGTACGTTTTTCAGCATTCTCCGTATCTCCTTTCCTCTCGATTGAGCGCGGGAATCAGCTGTATTTTTTATAGCCCGGATGACGGCCGCTTACGCCGTAAAACGAACGCAGATCGATCAATTTTTGAATATCTTCGCGCGAAATATCCTTACTTCCGCCCAAGATCTCGGCGTTGATCGTAATCTTTGCCCAAAGTTCGAGCGACTCCATCCGGTAGTACGCCGTATAAACGTCGGCGCCGACCGTCAACGCGCCGTGATTCGTCAGCAGCATAGCGTCATGCTCATCCAGATATGGCTCGATCGCATCCGGGACCTCGTTCGTCGACGGCGTCCCGTACGGCGTCAGCGGGACGGAACCAAGAACGGCAACATCCTCAATCATGTTATACATGTCCATCGGGCGATGGGCGACCGCGAAACCGGTCGCTCCCGGCGGATGGGCGTGAACAACCGCGAAAACATCGTCCCGTTTCGCATAACAGCGCAAGTGCATTTTCAGCTCGCTGCTCGGGCGGTACCCTTCGGCCGCTTCCAACACTTCGCCTTTCTCATTCAGCAGAATTAATTTTTCCGGCGTGATAAACGACTTGCTGATCCCGGTCGGCGTCGCTAAAATCCGTCCGTCGGACAGCTTCGCCGAAACGTTCCCATCGTTCGCCGCAACCCAACCCAGCAGCCACATCTTATGACAGACGTCGCAGATTTGTTCCTTCACCGTGTTCAGTTCCATAGGATACTCCTTCGATCTTTTGTTTCAATTTTACGATGATTTTAATTTTATATTCAAGCGTCAGCTTAATTATATAAAGTTTCTCGCGGAATCCTTGGTTTTTCACGTCCCGAAATGGTATAATATTCACATCTAAACAGGGCAAGGCGTTTGCCGTCGTCAGCATCAAGGAGGACCTGATGATCCAATCTGCCGTCGTTCAGGAAAGTAAAACCCGCGGCACGTTTGACTTCCCGCTTGAATATCACTACATCGACAGCTCGCATACCAGGTACCAGATGCCGTTCCACTGGCATATTGAATACGAACTGCTTTACATCCTGCAAGGAAGTTTCTCGCTGCGGGTCGATGAAGAGACGATCCTGTTGAAACCCGGCGACGCCGCGCTGATTCCCGACGGATATATCCACGGGGGGTCGCCGCAGGATTGCGTTTATGAATGCGTCGTGTTCGATTTCACGCGCTTCCTTCAAGAGTCGACGATCGGGAAACAATCGTTACTGAAAGTCCTGACCGAAACGATCTTCCATCAGCGCTTGCTGCCGAAAGGCGGAAAATCCGCCGCAATCGTCGAAACGGTTATGACGGAAATGCGCACAAAAAAATTCGGCCACGAACTCATCGTCTGCGGATTATTATGGCAGCTGATGGGAACAATCGTCAGCGAAACGCCCCAAGTTCAGACCGAAACCACAAACGCGAAAGATTGGCGCCGAATCGATCAGATCAAAAAAGTATTGCGCCGGATCCGAAAAGATTACGCCCAGAATATCACGCTGCAGGATCTGGCGGCGGAAGCCAATATGGCGCCGAAATATCTTTGCCGAGCCTTCCGGGAAATTACCGGCCGAACGCCGATCGAATATCTGAACTACTACCGAATCGAATGCGCTGCGGAAAAAATAATCGTCTCGGCCGATCCGGTAACCGAGATCGCTCTTTCCTGCGGTTTCCATGATCTGAGCTACTTTTCAAAAACATTTAAACGCTATAAAGGAATGTCGGCCCGCGATTATCGCAATAGTCGAATTCCGCCGACAGAGGCCGAGCCGCACCGTCAACCAAAGAGCTAAGAGCGCCGATTCGTCCCTTTTCCCCGTTATTCTCAAGCTTACTTGAACAAACATGACATTCGTTATATAAAATTGACAAATGTCATGTTTTTTATATAGATGTGAATATTTTACAAGTTTAGACCTTATTCGTCATTGCATGCAAAAAATCGCCACGTTAAACTTCAAGGATGTACATAACAGTTACGATATTTCCGATGAGCAACAAGCGAAATTAAACGAAAAGTGAGGTGTTTCAGTGAATTCCGGCACAACCGCAGCAAACGGTACGATCGAAAATCCGGTCATCCTCGAAATGAAAGGGATCGACAAGCGCTTTCAGGGGGTTCACGCGTTAAAAAAATCCCATCTTGAGCTCCGAAAAGGAGAAATCCACGCGCTGGTCGGAGAAAACGGGGCGGGCAAATCGACGATGATGAAAGTCCTGACCGGGATTTATCAGGCGGACGAAGGCGAAATTATTTATAACGGCGAAAAAGTATATTTTAAAAATCCAAAAGACGCGCAGACCGCCGGGATCGCTATCGTTCATCAGGAACTCAACCTGATGAACCATCTGACCGCCGCCCAGAATATCTTTATCGGACGCGAGGGGAATTCATTTTTCGTCACCGACGAGGAAATCAACGTCAAAACGCGCCGTCTTTTCGAGCGCTTCAAGATGAAAATCGATCCGACCGAAAAGGTCGGGAACCTGACCGTCGGGAAACAGCAGATGGTCGAGATCGTCAAAGCGATCTCTTTCAACGCGAAAATTCTGATCCTCGACGAACCGACCGCGGCGCTGACGAAATCCGAAATTATCGAACTTTTTGACGTCATGAACGATTTAAAGACGCATGGCGTCACCATGGTCTATATTTCCCACCGCATGGACGAAATTCAGGCTATTTCAGACCGCATCACGATCATGCGCGACGGTGAATACGTAAAAACGCTCGTTGCGAAAGAAACGAATCTGGACGAAATTATTAAAGCCATGGTCGGACGCGTCATTTATATCGAGCCGAAAACCGGATCAAACATTCCCGATTCCGCGCCCATCGTCCTCGAAGTCCGCGGTTTGACTTCCCGCGATGTTCATGACGTTTCGTTCGACCTCCGCAAGGGCGAGATCCTCGGATTCGCCGGTCTCATGGGCGCGGGCCGAACCGAAACGGCGCGCCTGATTTTCGGCGCCGATCCGATCGACAGCGGCGATATTTATAAAGACGGGAAAAAGCTGAAGATCAAGGCACCGGTCGACGCCGTTCGCGCCGGAATCGGCTATCTATCGGAAGATCGTAAACGCTTCGGACTTGCGGTCGATCTCTCCGTTTCGGATAATACCGTTCTCGCCGACCTCGAAAATTTTACGCGTAAAGGATTTATCGACGACCGGAAAGTTCGGGAAACATGCGAAACGTACGTCAAAAAGATCAATATAAAAACGCCGTCAATTTCCCAGCTTATCCGTAACCTTTCCGGCGGCAATCAGCAGAAAGTCATCGTCACTAAATGGATCGTCCGCAACTGCGATGTCCTGATTTTCGACGAACCGACGCGAGGAATCGACGTCGGCGCGAAAAGCGAAATCTATAAACTGATGACGCTTCTCGCCGAAAAAGGGAAGTCGATTATCATGATCAGTTCGGAATTGCAGGAAATCCTGCGCATGAGCGACCGCGTCGCTTGCATGTGCGAAGGACGAATTACGAAAATCCTCAATATTGAGGACGCTTCCCAGGAAATTATCATGAAATACGCCACCCGGCGCAATTAATAATAAAAGGAACAAGGAAAAGGCCATGGAAAACTTCAAACGCAAGTTCGATCTGCAGCAGATTCTCGCGCCGGCAGCGTTAGTCATTCTCTATATTTTCTTTTGCCTCTTTGGAAAGAACTTCTTTTCGACCGGGACGCTGGTCAGCATCCTCGACAGTACCTACTACGTCGGATTCATGGCGTTCGGGATCACGTTCATCATTATCACCGGCGGGATCGATCTCTCGATCGGTACGAATATGATGATGTCGGCGCTGATCGGCGGATACCTTTATACGAAAGAAGTCAATATTTGGCTCGTACTGGGAATCGTCGTTCTGCTGGCTACGATCGTCGGCTGGATCAACGGGGTGCTGGTCGCGAAACTTAAGCTGCCGCCGTTCATCGCTACGCTCGGAATGATGATGATGACGCAGGGATTCGGCGCAATTATGACGAAAGTCCAAACGCAGCGTTTCCCTTCGGGTTTTGACATCGACGGATTGTACAAGCAAATCTTCTATAAAACTGGCGACGGTTTCCCGAGCGGGATTATATACATGCTCGTATTTTTCATCATCGCTTGGGTACTCCTGACGAAAACGCGCTTCGGCCGTTACGCTTACGCGATCGGATCGAACGAAGAATCCGTCCGTCTTTCCGGCGTCAACGTATCGTTTTGGAAAATCGCCGTCTACACGGTTTGCGGTTTCTTCTGCGGGCTTGCCGCTATCGTTTACGCAGCGACCTATACGACGATTATCCCAGGAACCGGCAACGGTTTGGAAATGAACGCCATCGCGGCGGTCATTATCGGCGGCACTTCGATGTCGGGCGGTGTCGGAACCATGTCGGGAACGCTGATCGGCGCGTTCCTGATGTCCGTCCTGAAAACCGGCTTAATGTCGATGGGTCTCCAAGGTCATTTTCAGACATTTTTCACCGGGCTCGTCGTCATTCTCGCCGTTCTCCTCGATATCTATCGAACCAAAAAAGCGAACGCCGTCGGAAAAGATTAATCTGTGGTTTACCCGGCGGACAAAAATGAAACCATCGTCCGTCGGGATTCAAGAATTAGGAAGGAATCCTCATGAAAAAATTTTTAGCCGTATTGTTAATTCTCGCGTTGGTTTTACCTGCCGCCGCTTCGGTATCCGTCGCGCAGGATAAACCGTATATCGCCATCATCTCCAAAGGTTTCCAGCATCAGTTCTGGCAGGTCGTCCACAAAGGCGCGCAGGCAGCCGCCGAACAGTACGGCGTCGAAATCTCGTTCGACGGGCCTCCGACCGAATCCGATATCGCGATCCAGGTCGACATGCTGAAATCTGCAATTGATAAAAAACCGGCCGCCGTTGCGCTCGCCGCGCTGGATACCGAATCGGTAAAAGAACAACTCGTTGCGCTCAAAGAAGCCGGTATTCCGGTCGTCGGTTTCGACTCCGGCGTCCCCGGCGCTCCTGAAGGTTCGATTTACGCGACAGCCTCGACGAATAATAAAGCCGCCGCCGCTCTCGCCGCCGAACATCTTTTCGCCGACGAACGCTTCAGCGCGAAACTGGCCGAAGCGACCGCCGACGCGCCGCTTACCGTCGCCGTTCTCTCCCAGGACGCGACTTCCGAATCGATCGTGTCCCGCACAACCGGTTTTATTGACAAACTTGTCGAACTTGCCGGAGAAGACATGACCGCCGTTGAAGGTCACGATAAATACGCCCGCGCCAACGACGCCGCAACGCTGAAGATCGTCGTTAACGTTCCTGCAACCACGTCCGCCGCCGATCAGAAGACCGGCGCCGAAGCGCTCCTTTCGCTTGATCCGGCCGCGATTTACGGCTCGAACGAAAACGCCGCCGGCGGAATCCTCGCCGCGTCGAACGACGGTTCCGATTTCGATCCGGAAAAGGGAAAATTCAAGGATATCATCGCGATCGGTTTTGACGCCGGAAAAACCCAGCGCACCGCCGTCGAACGAGGCTGGTTCCTCGGCTCCGTTACGCAGGATCCGTATCAGATCGGATTTAAAGCTGTCGAACTCGCTGTCAACGCTATCGAGGGAAAAGCAGCCGAATCCGAAATCGTTGATACCGGCGCGAAATGGTACAACGCTGAAAATCTGAGCGACCCCGCCATCTCTGAGCTGGTCTACGAGTAAACCAGTTTACAAAAAAATTACAGAACGGAGTCTCCGAACGGGACTCCGTTCATTTTTTCGGCGCGGCTCGGAAAATCCCGCGAGTATAATAAGGCTATGAATACTTCGCTGATCGCTGCTGCGGCGGTGTTTCTGAACGTTTCACCGGGAAGCATCCTTAATTTCCGCGCAGACTCCGGCGGTTTGAATAACCGCAACTATCGTTTTGAAGCCGACGGAGCCGCCTATTTTTTGCGAGTCCCGACACCTGCGAGCCGCCTGTTCGCGTCCGTCGAGAACGAAATCGCGATTTACGTCGCGCTTGCCGGAAGCGGGATCGCCGATCGGGTCGTCCGAATCGACCCCGATACCGGGATTAAACTTTCCCACGCGGAAACAGACACTCATACGATGGATCTGCAGAACGGCGGCGAAATTGCCGCCGCGCTGACAGCGCTGCGAAAGCTGCACTGCCTTTCCGTTCCGGGTCTTAAAAAAGAAACGATTTTCGAACGGACCCGTCGTTTCGACCGGATTCGGCGCGCAAGAAAAATCGGGATCAATCCCGATTTGCGTGACCGAATGGAAACGCTTTGGAGATTGGAACCGCTCCTGAACGATCGTCCGAACGTCCCGGTCCATGGCGACGCACTGCCGGAAAACGTCCTGATCCGGCCGGATGGAAGCGCAATCCTGATCGATTTCGAGTTCGCCGCGCTCGGCGACCCGTTAGAAGATCTGGCTTCGTTATATTGCCATCTTCCGCCGAAAACGAACTCAGCGGACCTTTTCCTGCATCCATATTTAAACCGCGCGCCGACGGAAACGGAAACTTATTTGTTTGCCGCCTATGCGCAGCTAACCGCGCTCGGCTGGCATCTCTGGGCACAACTCAAAATTCATGCTGATGAAAACGTTGGGGATATTGAACGCTACGACCGCCGTATGATTGACTACGCGACACGCCAGACACTGCCGCCGATCCCCAAAACGTTGTTATCCGGGGAGAATCGGGCGTGAACGCGAAAAGCTTAATGGTTGCAGGAACGATGTCCTCCGCCGGGAAAAGCCTGATCAGCGCCGGGCTCTGTCGAATCTTTCAACGCATGGGGCTGCGCGTCGCGCCTTTCAAAGCGCAGAACATGAGCAACAACGCCGCCGTCTGTGCAGACGGCGGAGAAATCGGACGCGCTCAAGCGATCCAGGCGCAGGCAGCGGGGATCCTCCCAACCGTCGACATGAACCCGATCCTGATAAAACCGGAAGCCGATTTTTGCAGCCAAATCATTGTCCAAGGCCAAGCGATCGGTACGTTCCGCGGACGGGATTATTATCGGATGCGCGAAACGTTATGGGGAAAAGTAACCGATAGTTTAGACCGGCTGCGCGAAAGCGCCGACCTCGTGATTATCGAAGGCGCCGGCAGCATCGCCGAATTGAATCTGGCCTCAAACGATATCGTCAACCTGCGCGTAGCGCGCTATGCGAAAGCCCCGATCATCCTCGTCGGGGATATTGACCGCGGGGGAATCTTCGCGCAGCTGTTAGGCAGCTGGTGGTTATTAGACGAATCCGACCGCCGCCGTATCCGCGCTTTCCTCGTTAACAAATTCCGCGGCGATCCGACGCTCTTCAGCGACGGCGTCAGGATCATCGAGGAACGCAGTCTCGGAACGCCGGTCTTAGGCGTAATCCCATGGATGAATTACCACCGCATCCCTGATGAAGACGCGGCCGCTTTTTCACCGGGCGTCGTCCCCAATGCGGACGCCGCCAAAATCTGCGTCGTTCATCTTCCCCATATCAGCAATTTCGATGATTTTGATCCGTTGAAATACGAACGCGGTATTAATCTTATTTACGCAAAAGAGCCGGACGATCTTCAAAATTGCCGCGCGATCCTTATTCCCGGGACAAAAAACACGCCGGACGACCTTAGATGGCTGAAACAAAGCGGCATGGAAACGGCGATCCGCTTGCGTCACCAGGCGGGAACACCCGTCGTCGGTATCTGCGGCGGATACCAAATCATGGGCGAACGCGTCGGCGATGAATCGCACGCTGAAGCCGGTCTTGGAATCCTGCCGGTTCAGACCGAATTCGCCGACGATAAAACGACCCGACAGGTCGAACGGAAAATCATCGCTCAAACCGGTATCTTCGCCGGATTAAGCGGCGAAACGATCAGCGGATACGAAATTCACCACGGCATAACCGCTTATTCTGCGCCGCTGTTCAGCGCGATAACGCCGACGGAAGAAGGTGACGGCTGCCTGGCAGCGGACGGCCAAAGCTTCGGAACCTACCTTCACGGGCTTTTCGCCAACGATCGCTTCCGCCAGGCTTGGCTCCGATCGCTTGGCGTCACGCCTGAAAACGCGCAATTCCGCTCGCAGGCGGATGCGGCGTTTGACGAACTCGCCGATCATATCGAGAAAAGTATCAATTTGAATCAGCTGGAAAAAATAATCGATCGGGGCGTAGACAGATGACAA
>DAOUFC010000041.1:0-53809 GCA_034430295.1 Flexilinea sp. | reverse complement strand
TGATCCGCGAAGAAGAAAACAGCGATCGTTCCGGGGCCGGCATGGGAGCCGATAACCGGGCCGAGGGTATTGACAAAGAATTTCGTCGTGCCGGCTTCTTTCGTGATCATTTCTTTGATTTCTTCGACCTCGTCAAGGCAGTCGCCGTGGGCGATATAAATTGTCTGATCCTGCGGGTTGACGCCGATTTCCTTGACAATTTCGGCGATTCGCGTCAACGATTTCTTCCGCCCGATCTTCTTTTCCATTGGGATGAGCTTGCCGTTATTGTCGACATGCAGGACGGGTTTGATCTTCAGGGCCGTTCCGAACCAGGCCGCGCCGGCGGTGATTCGTCCGCCGCGTTTAAGGAAGTTCAGGTCGTCAACTGTGAACCAATGGGCGACGTTTAATTTATTCTTTTCGACCCATTGCGCGACTTCGTCGATCGATTGGCCCTGGTCGCGGCGTTCGACGGCTTTATCGACGATCAGTCCTTCGCCCAGCGCGGCCGCGAGCGTGTCGACGGTGACGATCTTGACGTTCGGATTTTCTGCCATGACCGTTTTCGCCGCGACGGTGCTGGAATGATATGTGCCGCTAAGCCCGGAGCTGAACGCCAGGTAGAGGATTTCGTGATATCTCTGCGCGATAATTCTCCGGAAGACATCTTCAAATTCAGGCGGGTTGATCTGGCTCGTTCGCGACATCGATCCGGCGCGTAATCTGGAATAAAATTCAGCGTTGGAGATATCGGGGTCGCCGGGCTGATCGTCGATGACGAAGCTCAGACTCAGGATTTGGAAATCTTTGTTGGTCGTGTTGCGAGATATCGGCAGGTCGCTGCAATTATCGGTAATGATATAAAATGACATGTTACGCTCCATTTCATTTGTGTTCGAACGAATCCTGTATGGTATGATCACCATGATCCGGTAAATTTGAAATATATTATTATTTTACAACAGAAACGATATTATTGCGAATTAAAACGGAAAAAACCGAAATTTGTTTGATCTCTTCCGTTTTAATTTCTCGCAATTCAGATCGGGAAAGCGGTTACCGTTCCGTACCGAAAAATATAAGGGCGAGCGTTCCCGGTCCGGCGTGCGCTCCGATAACAGGCCCTAATTCGGCTAAGACGACGTTTTTGGCGCCTGTCTGCGCTTCGACCGCGGCTTTAAGCTGCGCGGCTTCCTCATAGATATCGGCATGGAGCACGTAGACGACTGACGTTTCGATATCGATCGCGGTTTCTTTAAAATGATCGATAAGACGTTGAACGGCTTTGTTCCGCCCGATCTTCTTCTCGACCGGAATTAATCTGCCGGCTTCGTCGACATGCAGCACCGGCTTGATATTGAGCGCCGTTCCGAACCAGGCGGCCGAGGCGGAAATGCGTCCGCCGCGTTTCAGGTAGTTCAGATCGTTGACGGTAAACCAGTGGGCGACGCGGTGCTTATTGGCTTCGAGCCAGTCTTGCGTCTCTGTTACGGATTTGCCCTGATCGCGCAGGCCGCAGGCCATTTTGACGAGATGTCCCATGCCGATCGACGCCGAAATCGTATCGACGGTCAGGATCGTGACGCCGGGATTTTTCTCCATGACGTAATTTCCGGCGTTGACCGCGGATTCGTACAATCCCGAAAGTTTGCTTGAAAAGGCGACGCATAAAATTTCGCGGACGCCTTTGGCGATCAGCTCTTCATAGAGCGCGATATAGGTCGGCGGATTGATCTGAGCGGTTCGCGTCATTGCGCCGGCGCGCATCCGATCGAAAAATTCATGGTTCGAAATACTCGGATCTCCTTCGACGTCGTCTATGAAGAACGGGACGTTGAGATACGTGAAGTCGCTGAATTTTTCACGCTCATGAACGGATAAATCCGCGTTGCTGTCGGTAACAATGTAGAATGACATTTGCCCTCCATGGCCGTATTTTGAAATTCTGATGTTATTATAATGTAACGAATATGAAATAATTCCGTAAAAATAACAAGAAGTGACGCCTGGTTTCGCGCTTAGGACGTCCGTATTCTCTGCTCGGAAGCCGCTTGTCGGAGGAAGCTGTTCTATAATATGACTATGCGGCGTGAAACTTAGCCGGAATTTATTCGTATGTATGTAATGAGAGGCGGCGAGGAGGCGATTATGAAAATTGGCTACATCGGGTTGGGCTTGATGGGAAAACCGATGGCGAGAAATATTCTGAAAGCCGGGTTTCCGCTCGTCGTTCATAACCGCAGCCGCGAATCGGTGCATGAACTCGTTCGGGACGGCGCGGAAGAAGCATGCCGTCCGTCTGAGGTCGCGGAAAAAACGGATATCATCTTTACGAATTTGCCGAATTCCGCGGCGGTCGAAAGTGTTGTTTTCGGAAAAGACGGGATTCTTGAAAGCGCTCGGCCGGGTCAGATTTTCATCGATAATTCAACGATCGAGCCGGAATCGTCGCGAAAAATAGCGGCTGAACTGGAGAAAGCCGGAGTTACGGCGCTCGACGCGCCGGTCAGCGGCGGTCAAATCGGAGCGATCGACGGAACGCTGACGGTCATGGTCGGGGGCGACGCCGGCGCGCTCGAAATTGCGCGTCCGGTTTTGAACGCTTTTTCGAAAAAGATTACCTATATCGGCTTGAGCGGCTGCGGCCAGATCGCGAAATGCGCCAATCAGATTATGGTGGCGGCGCAGATGGTCGCATTAGCGGAGCTCCTGATTTTTGCGAAGAAATCCGGCGCCGATCCGGAAAAAGTGACGCAGGCGATTTCCGCCGGCGCGGCGCAATGCTGGACGCTCGATCATAAACCTGCCCGGATCTTCAACGGCGAACTGACGCCGGGATTCAAGTCATCGATGATGCTGAAAGATTTATCGATCGTCGTCGATACGGCTCGCGCTTATGGAATCCCGATTCCGTCGGCGGCGTTGGATGCTCAGCTGTACGCTTCTATGATTGAGATCGGCGACGGTCATTTAGATAATTCAGCCGTTTTCCGTGTTCTCGAACGGCTGGCGGGTATTGATATTTTAAAATAGGAGTCACCATATGATGACGTTTGATAAACGTAAAATTCTTTTCGTTCGGTTATGCATGGGTTTGGCGGTTGCGCTGAGTCTGATCGCGCCGGTATCCGTTTCGGCTCAGGTTAAGACCAGCACAGAAAATATGGCGCTGATTCCCGCCGGAATGTATACGGTCGGCGCGCCTGATTCCGATTATTTCGCTTCCGAGGATGCGAAACCGCTTCATCGGGTTCAATTCGATGCGTATTATATTGATTGGTACGAAGTGCCGGTGCGCGAATATAAAAAATGTGTTGCCGCTGAGAAATGCGCCGAGCCGGCGTCTTTCGATTCTCAGACGCGGACAAATTATTATTCCGACGCGTATGCGCATTTTCCGGTCGTCAACGTGACTTGGGAGGATGCGAAAAATTATTGTGAGTTCGTTGGGAAGCGTTTGCCGACCGAAGCGGAATGGGAGCGTGCGGCGATGGGGCTGGACGGATACCGGAAATATCCGTGGGGAAATCTTCTCCCGCGGCCCTATCAGGCAAATACGACCGGCGTTCCCGGCGATACCGAAATCCCGAACGGATATCCGGCGGGAAATAGCCCGACCGGATTGTCAAACATGATGGATAACGTTTCGGAGTGGGTATCGGATTGGTATGACGCGCGCTATTACGCGGTCAGTCCGCTGAAAAATCCGAGCGGGCCCGAGAGCGGGAGCGAAAAAGTCATTCGCGGCGGTTCTTTCGCCTCGAATATTGTCAAGGAGCATCTGACGAACCGTTATCATATGGACCCGAAGGAAAGCGCCCCGACGATCGGATTCCGCTGCGCGATGACGGCGCCGGCGCCGTCCGTGTATGAATCCGTTTTGGAGCCGACGGCCGATCCGAACCTGTCCTACGGTTTTGTCCAATCCGGTCAGACGGAAGGGATCTTTATTTTACGTAATCCGGGAATCGACCAGACGATCGAATGTATCGCGCCAAACGGGGCGTTGCTAAATGTCTATGAAGGTCCGATCGAAAAGGACTATACTTTCTGGATCCGCGTCTCGACGAAATCGGGCTGTGCCGGTTGGACGCTGGCCTCGAGCGTTTTGACGCTGGATTGATACAGATTCAATTCTTGCCATGAGGCTGCGTCGTTTTCAAGCGCGCTTGTCGGAATTGGATGAACGCTTATCCGGATGGTTGCGCCTTCCCGGCGAAAAATCGGTTCGTTTCCGTTTTTTCGCCTTTCTTTCGTATAGCGGCGATTCCTGGATCATTTGCGGAGCGCTTCTTGCCGCTTGGTTATTTGCGTCGGGCCCGGCGCAGCGCCTTCTGGCGTATTGGGGTTTGGCGATCGTTCTGACGGCAATTTTTGTTTTAGGGTTGAAGGCGCTGATTCGGCGTTCGCGTCCGCGCGGGGATTGGGGGACGGTGTACCGTCGGTTTGATCCTTATGCGTTCCCGTCGGGACATGCGGTTCGCGGCGGATTGATCGCGGCGCTGGCGTGGAATATGTTGCCGCTTTGGGCGGCGGCATTGATCTTGATTTGGGCCTTGGCGATGATTTTATCGCGCGTTATGACCGGCGTTCACTACGTTTCGGATATTATCGCCGGGTTCGTCTTGGGCGTGGCGATTGGATTCGCTTTCGGAAGTGCGACCGATCGGATAACGGCTGCGTTTCCGATCCTGTTCGATCGGGGATTGTGGCTGCCCGCGCTGCGAACGCTGTTTTTGGGATAGCCTCGGAGAGGGTTTATCGTCGGTTAGGCGAATCCGCGCAGATGTTCCTGGAGGATATTAACGCCGATCAGGATCAGCGCGATTCCGCCGGCGATTTCCGCCTTGGAATGAAAACGCGTTCCGATTTTATAACCGAGAAATAAACCTGTTGCGGCGATCGTAAACGTCGTGACCCCGATAAACGTTATCGCCGGAACGATTCGGACGTTAATCATGGCGAACGTCAGTCCGATCACAAGTGCGTCGATACTTGTTGCGATTGCTAACGGGATCATCTCATTCAGTGAAAACGAACTGCTGACGCGTTCGCAGCCGTCCCGCGCTTCAAGGATCATTTTCCCGCCGATCAGCAGCAGTAACCCGAACGCGACCCAATGATCCAAAGCGGCGATTAATTTGTAGAATTGCTGTCCGATTATGTAGCCGATCAGCGGCATCAGCATCTGGAATCCGCCGAAATACGCGCCGACGATAAGCGCGTGTTTCGGGCGCGGTTTCCCGATCGACAATCCTTTACAAACCGATACGGCAAACGCGTCTATCGAAACGCCGACGGCGATTACGAACAATTCCCAAAGATTCATCTTGTTATTTTCTCCCTATTTTTATTGTCCCGTTAAATAAAGAGACTTACCCGACAGCTGCGCTGATAACGGATAAGTCTCGTCGTTTCAGATGAAGCCAGGATGATTTCCAGTATGTTGACTGCATCGCGCGAAAAGATCGCGCTGACTACTCCCTTTGACCAGCCATATTATACTGCAAAGCGCTGAAATCGCCTAAAGCCGACGACGAATTAGCGGCGGCATGTTGTCAGCAAAAAGATGGCTGGCCTTTTTTCTATCGCCTAAGAATTTGATACGGCCCCGTTTTTTTCGCAACGATTTATTCCTCTTTGAAAAAGAGAATCAAATCCTGCATTAATCCGGCGGCGGTTTCGAGCCGGCCGGCGCCGGCGCCGATCAGCGTAACCTGCCCGAGCAGCTCGGTTTGAAATTGAATTGCGTTCATCGCTCCGTTGACGCCCGCGAGCGGGTCGCTTTCCGGGAGCATGACCGGTTTAACCGAAATTTTCGGCGGCAGCGTCGAACCGTCGATCGTTCCGAGTAATTTCCATACGCTTTTTACCTCGGTCGCTTTCTCGATATCCTGCAGCGTCAAATCACTGATCCCTTCGCAGGGAATATCGGCTGGAACGACGCGTTCGCCGAAGAAAACTTCCGATAGGATCGATACTTTTGCCGCCGTATCGAACCCCTCGACGTCGTTCGTCGGATCGGCTTCGGCGTATCCGAGTTTTTGCGCTGACGCGAGCGCGTCTTTGAAAGCCGATCCGGTTTTCATTTCTGAAAGGATAAAGTTGCATGTCCCGTTCAGGATACCGCGAACAGAACGGATTCCGCTCGCTTCCAGGATTTCTTTCCCGAGCCGGACTGCGGGCGTCCCGCTCATGACGGTCGCTTCAACCCCGAGTTTAACGTTGTTCTGCTGCGCCAGGGCTCGGAGCGAACGGTACTTGAGAGCGATGGGTCCCTTATTGCTGGTGATGACCGATTTTCCGGCGTTGAGCGCCTGGGTAATATAGCTGACGGCCGGTTCGCCGGTTTGGAGATTAACGACGCTCAGTTCGAGAATGACGTCGCTTTCAGCGTTGGCGATCATTTCGGACGCGTCCCAGCTCGTTTTTTCTTCCGTTTTGAATTCGGCGAAGTCGACGCCGGGTTTCGCGAGCAGATTTAGATCAAGTCCGTCGGAATTATAGAGCGAACCTTTGAAAGTATCGCAGACCGCCGTGATCAGCGGATTGATTCCGTAGCTTTCGCGCAGGAATTCTCGTTTTTGATGGATCGCCTGCGCGAAGCCCTGTCCGACGTTTCCGAACCCGATGATCCCGATTTTTACGTTTTTCATGAGTTTTGGTTTCCTTTTCAGCTTTATTTTCCGAACTTCGTCCGCGCTAATAATTCGGCGTTGACGATCGATCCGCCGGCGGCGCCTTTGATTGTGTTATGCGAAAGCGTGACCATTCGGTAATCGAAGATTGAACAGGGGCGTAGGCGTCCGACATGAGAAGCCATACCGTGATACAAATTCCGATCAAAACGGGGCTGAGGGCGGTTCGCTTCCCGATGGTAGACGATCGCTTTTTCAGGCAAGGACGGCAGTCCTTTCAGCAGATCGCTGAATTCAAAAGACTCGAGCGCGTCGATCAGCGCGTCAACGGAGCCTTTTTCTTTCAATTCGAACGAGAGGCAGATTGTGTGGGCGTCGACAACGGCGACGCGGTTGGTATGCGCCGAGACTTTGAACGGATGCTGATGAATTCGCGCGCCGTCGAATTTTCCCATGATTTTCGCCGGTTCGAATTCGAGTTTTTCTTCTTCGCCGCCGATATACGGAATGACGTTATCTAAAATATCCATCGAGGCTACGCCCGGATAGCCTGCTCCTGAAATGGCTTGCATGGAGAAAACGATCGCGCGTTCAACGCTGAATTTACGGTCGATCGCCGTCAGCGGAACGACGAATCCGGTTGTGGTGCAGTTGGGGTTGGTAATAATCCCGCCGCGCCAACCGTATTCTTTCTGTTGAACGTCGAGGATACGGATATGGTCCGGGTTCGCTTCAGGGACGAGGATCGGAACGAGCGGGTCTTTTCGGTACGCCGACGCGTTTGAACAGACGTAAATCCCGGCTTTCGCGGCGTCCAATTCGACCGTTTTCGCGATATCCGCGGGAAGTGCCGAAAAAGCGATCGCCGATTTTTTTAATGCTGAGGCTTCGGTCGGGAGCAAGACCATCTTCCTGACGAACTCAGGCATCGGCTGCGGCAGCAGCCAATGGCAGGCTTCTTCATAACGCAGACCGACGGATCGATCGGAAGCGGTTATTTCGACGACTTCGAACCAGGGATGGTCGGCTAACAGGCTGATAAACCGCTGCCCGACGGAGCCGGTCGCGGCTAAAACGGATACGGGGATTTTATTGATCATGTTGAATTGACCTTTCTCGAAATAGGTTTATTAAGAAATCTGCTCATGGATCGCCTGGATCGCTTTTTTCGTATCCTGCGAATTGACGATCAGGTTCAAGGAAACGTCCGACGCGCCGTAAGACATCGCGCGCAGACGGATTCCGTTTTCTACTAAGATCGCGAAAACTTTCGCGATCGCGGTCGGGTTCTTTTTCAATCCTGACGAAATGACGGTCAGGATATCGACAGGGTCGGAAACTTCGATCGATTGAATATCGCCGCGGCGGATTTCGGACTCGAGCGCTCTCTCAAGGACGCCGCGGACTTTTCCGACTTCTTTAACCGAAACGGGAATACAAAATGACTGTTCCGAGGAGCTTTCGATAACCATCGGGATCGTGATCCCGTTTTGGCTGAATCCGGCGAAGATTTTCGAAGATATTTCCATGACGCCGTCCATTGAAGATCCGGAAACGGTAACCAGCTGATAATCGTTTGAAGATGTGACCGCTTTAATCTTGCCTTCGTCCGCGGGATCGACGTCGTTGACAAGAATCGTCCCGACCAATTCAGGATGAAACGTGTTGCAAATTCGCATCCGGATTCCGTTTTCGACGCAAGGCCGGATTGAACGCGGATGAAGCACTTTCGCGCCGTAAAACGCCATTTCGGATACTTCGTTGAACGAAAGGATCGGGATTGTCCGCGCTTCGGGAATGATTCGCGGGTCGGTCGTCATGACGCCGGTAACGTCCGTCCAGATCCAGACTTCGTCCGCTTCCAGCCCGACGGCGACGATCGAAGCTGAGTAGTCCGACCCGCCGCGTCCGAGCGTTGTAATCGCGCCGGTCTCGGTCGCTCCCATAAAACCGGTTACGATCGGAACTTTCCCGGCGTCGAGGATCGGGACGAGAACTTTTTTACAGCGCACTTTGGTCCGCGCCATATTCGGCAGTGCGTTTTGAAAAACTTCGTCGGTGATGATGAGTTGGGACGACTCGACGTACGTCGAAGGGCATCCGGCGGCATTTACCGCCGCGGACAGAACGCGGACCGCCAGGCGTTCGCCCAAGCTCGAAACCGCGTCCAGCGCGCGCGGCGAAAGTTCGCCCAGGATACGTATAGCGTTGCAAAGCCCGGAAAAATCGTTCAATAAGCGATTAATCTGCATCTTCAGTTCAAGCCATTGGTTTGGATCGTCGACGAACTTATCGATCAATTTGTGGTGGCGCTCGGTCAGTTCATGAACCGTTTTTTCGGCAGTCGTAATATCGCCGTTCGCGGCGTCAACCGCGCTTTGGATTAATCGGTTCGTCGCGCCGGAAATTGCCGACGTCACGACGACGAGATTCGGGTAACGTTGTCTGGTATCGACAATTAATTCGACCGTGGATTTCATCGACTCATAACTGCCGACTGAGGTTCCGCCGAATTTCATGACGATCGTATGCTGCGGGGATTGAACGTTTTCCATAGATGTGAGAGGGCTCCTGTTTCGTGAATCGATTGAAAAAAACTGCCGCTGAGGCAGTTTTTCTTTTTTTCAGGGGGTTGGATTTTTCGTTTGCCTCAAACGATTAAACCTGAAACGCGACCGATCGTCTCGGTCGTCGTAATCATGATAATCGTAGTAAAGCGGAATCCGTCTTTCATCGCGGTTAACTGTACTGTATGATTGTCGTTCAAGTGCGGCCCGGATCATGAATTTATGACAATTACCGAAAAAAGGCTTGATCGCGTCGCGCTCCTTTATAATGGGGCATGAGTATCCAATCGGAGAGGTACGCATGAACAAGATTAGATTCGCTAAATTAACCCCGGGCGCGACGCTTCCGACAAGGAATCATCCGCAAGACGCAGGACTGGACCTTTACGCCGCCGATGACGCGGTGATCCCCGCGAACGGGTTCGCCGTGATCGGAACCGGCGTCTGCTTTGATTTAGAAAAGGGCTGGGTCGGGCTGATCCTTTCGAAGAGCCGGAGTAATTACCTCCTGGGCGGAGGTGTCGTCGACGCAGGGTATCAAGGCGAAATCCGCGTTAAGACGGCGAATCCGACGAATACGCCGATCCGGATCGAAAAGGGTCAGGCGATCGCGCAGCTGCTCGTTGTTCCGATCGTTACGCCCGCGGTCGTTGAAGTTCCGGCGGATTCGATTTACGCCGCCCGCAGCGAACGGGGTGCGAGCGGCGGGATTCACCTGCCGGTTTAGGAGTTGCGTCCGAAAACCCAGGGATGCGTAATGCTCCTCCATTCGACGAGTTCGTCAGGCCGGAACCAGATATCGATTTCGCGTTGCGCCGATTCAGGCGAGTCGGAAGCGTGGATCAGGTTCCGGTCCATTTTCGCCGCCAGATCATGACGAATCGTTCCCGGCGCGGCGTCGATCGGCCGCGTCGCGCCGACGGTTTGGCGAACGGCTCGGATCGCTTCTTCGCCTTCCCAGACCATCGCGAAAACCGGCCCGGACGTGATATAGCTGACGAGTCCGTTATAAAAAGGTTTGCCGACGTGTTCCGCGTAATGTTTTTCGGCGAGTTCCCGCGGAACGTTCATGAATTTCGCGGCGGCGAGAATCAGCCCGCGATTTTCGAATCGCTTTACGATTTCGCCGATTAATGCGCGTTGGACGCCGTCGGGCTTAATGCATACAAAAGTTCTTTCCATCAATTCTTACTCCTTCATGGTTAATTTGTTTTGTTCATCGAGCGATTGAATCAGCTCGGACAGAGCGCTTTCTTCGGGAAAGACCAGGCTTAACGTTTGTAAATCGCTGCGGACCTGATCCGTTTCGATCCCTTCCCGGATCAGGAAGCGGTACTTCTCGATCGCTTCGGAACGTTCTCCGCGGCTGAACGTCGTCCAGGCGTCGCGGGCGCGGTTTTCGCCGTTTCCGTTGCTGTCGGCGGCTTCCGCGATCGGGCTGTCGGCTTTCGTTTCAATGTTGTCCGCTCGGATATCCGGCTCGCCGTCCGTTCCCGGCGTCGCTTCGCCGTTCGGCGATTCGTTTATCGGCTCGGGCTGACGCGACTCCGCAACTGCGTTCGCATGATGAACCTGAACGGAATCTCGGTTCGGATCCGGTTGGGAACTTGAACTCGAACCGAACGCCCGCGCGATCGGGTCTTCTTCTCCGGGCGCGAATCCTTCGGTTACGATCTTCTCGAGAAAGTCGAAAGCGTCGTCTAAGATCTGGGCGCTGTTTTCCTTTTTCGTCGTTTTCAATTTTTCCGCTTCTGACGGAATTTCCGCTTCCGACAGCGGCGCGGATAAAAGCTCGGACAACTGAGCGGACTGGTTTTGGAAATAATCTTGTTGGAAGAAAAGGTCGTCTTCTTCGGACGTTGAACCCAGGCTTTTCCAATCGTCTTGCCGAAAGAATTGGCGGGGTTTCGGGTCTGTCGCCGGTTTATCCGAATGGCCGGTTACGACGAAGTCTATCGGAATCGGAATCAGGTCGAGAAAGTCGGCGACACGGTCGGCTTCAATCGGGATATAACGCGACTGCGCGTGCTGCCAAATGGAACGGACGCGCGTATTCGGATAGCCGGTCCAATCGAAATAAGTCAGCGCGATGTTTTTCTTCTCAGCCGTGAAAGAATTACTTTCATCCGGCGCGAAGCTCCGTTCGGGGTCGAGTTCGCTTAATCGATCCGCGCAGCGCTGAAAGCGCGTCAGGTCGTTTTCTTTGGCGTAGATTCCGATCAGTGTCATAAGAGCCTGTTTGCAGTATGGGAGCTTGCGCAGTATGGACTCGTTGATTTCGCGTAGGTTTTTGGCTTGGCGTTCGGAGTTTACTGCTAACCGCAGCGCTGCGAGGAGCTTAATTGCCGGGTCGCTGATTTCATCGTTTCCCTTTCCGCTTCTGGCGGCTTCCCTGAAAAGATGAAGATCCTGCCTGAGCCGATCGTCTTTATCCGGCTTCAGCCGGCGATAAAGACGGCTGATATCGCGGTTTGTCGGGTGTAGCAGGTAGGCATAAGCGATGTAACGCGCGGCGGGATCAGAGCGTTCTTTCCGATGATTGAGGATTGCGAGCGTAAAGAAAACCTGCCAGTCGCCGGGATTTATCGCCGCCTGGCGCAAGTAGATATCGATCGCTTGGTCAAAATGTTTGAGTTCAATCTGAATCCGCCCGATTTGGCGATAGAGGGTCGCGAATTTCGGGAATTGCGTCAGCAGGTAGCAGGCGTGATGATACGCGGGTTCAAAATTCCCGTTTGCGATGAGTTTGTCGATAAATGAAACGTAGTTCGATAAGCTTTTCTTTTCCACGACGGTTATCCTGAAATCGCGCGCCTGTAATTCCCGACCGTTCCTAATTATAGGGCAGGATCGTCTAAAAGGAAATGATCCGGATTCGGGCTGAACGACGCGGGAATTGTTACGGTTGAATAAAATCGGTAATAGGTCGGAAGCGATCGAATAAAAAACCGGCTCATCGTTTATTTGAGCCGATTTTTATTTTATTCTGATCGTTCAGTCGCCGAGGTAATCGCGCAGGATTTTTCTGATTTGCGGTTGGCGGAGCCGGGTTAACGCCTGCGCTTCGATCTGACGGACGCGTTCCCGCGTCACGCCCATTTTCCGACCGACTTCTTCAAGCGTGTACGCCTGACCGTCGAGGAGTCCGTAGCGTAATTGAAGGATGCGGACTTCCCGCGGCGGAAGGTCTTTTAAGACCGATTCAAGATGCTCGCGCAGCAGGTTATACGTTGCGGTTTCGGCGGGAGCCGGCGCTTCTTCGTCTTCAATAAAATCGCCAAGCACGGAATCTTCCTCATCATCGGTCGGCGTTTCGAGCGATAACGGACGGCGCGCGACCTGGATCATGTTCTCCACCTTTTTCGTCGGGACTTCGAGCGTTTCGGCGATTTCTTCGATCGACGGATCGCGCCCGAGTTTCTGGGTCAGCTGATGCTGGACGCGTAAAAGTTTATTGATCTGGTCGCCCATATGAACGGGAACGCGGATTGTTCGTCCCTGGTCGGCGATCGCGCGGGTCACCGCCTGACGAATCCACCAGGTCGCGTACGTGCTGAATTTATGGCCGCGGCGATAGTCAAATTTCTTGGTCGCGCGGATCAGTCCGATATTGCCTTCCTGAATCAGATCCAGGAAAGGTACGCCGCGCCCCATGTATTTTTTCGCAACGCTGATAACGAGACGCGAGTTGGCGGTGATGAGATGTTCCCGCGCGCCCCAGCTGTCTTCGATGCTTTTTCGAAGTTCGTCGCGGCGGTTCCCGGATACGCTGATATGAGCGAGTTCTTCGCGGGCGATCCGTCCGCGTTCGATCCGCTGGGCTAATTCGACTTCTTCGTCCGCGCTGAGGAGCGAAACGCGGCTGACTTCTTTCAGGTAGAGCCCGATCGTATCGTCGGTATCGATATTCGCGAGGTCGTCCTGATATAAATTCGACGCGGTTTCGAGTTCCTCGTCGAGCAGCTCTAACTCTTCGGAGCTGATCTCGTCTTCTCCGGTCGGGTCCTCTATATACGAGATTCCGGCGCTCTGGAGCGCGGAAAAAGCTTCTTCCAGCTGATCGACGTTTTGTTCGGCTTCCGGGAAAACCTGAAGAATATCGTCGATCGTCGCGAAGGATTTCTTTCGAGCAATATCGATAAGCCGGTCGACCGCGCTGTAAGAATCGTCGTCAAGTTCGACATCAATTATGTCATTATCCATGTTCAAGTTGTCCCTCCGACCGTTTGGAGATTATCATATGAATGTATCTTACAATTTTTTTCGGCGTTTTTCAACCACGAATTTTATTTTTTTAAGAATTCATGGCGTTTTTTATTTCGCGGTATTCACGATAATATACTGCGCGTTCGGTTTCGAACCGCGCAGATTCTAATTATACTTGTTCTTCGAAATTTCGTATAGGATCAGCGCCGAAGGATATGATCAGGCGGAGTCGGTCTCTGCGTTCGCGTTCCTTCGCGCCGGAATTTTCGGGACTGATTCGGCGAAGTTGACCGCGTTCAGGATCGCGCGCGCGACGACTTCCGGCGCGTAGGCGGACAGCGTATGAATATTTGCCGATTTCTTATGCGATGCGAGCGCGAAAATTGTGTCGCCGTCGAACATGGTATGCGCCGGGCGGATCGTCAGCGCCAAGCCGTTCTGAGCGCATTGCGCCAGTTTATTCGCTTCATTCTTGCTTAATTTGGCGTTCGTCAGGACGGCGCCGATGACGGTATTCGATTTGGACGCCATGGCGAGCGCCTGCTGGCCGATCGCGGAGCGCATGAACGAAACCGAATCGGCGAAGTAGCCGGGTTCGCCGATCCGAAGCGGTCCTTTCGTAATCGTCCGCGCGCCGGCGATAATCTTTCCGTTTTCGGGATCGACGACGTCGCCGAGCGCGTTAACGGCGATAATCGCGCCGATCCAAAGTCCGCCGCTCAGATCGAGCGCGGCGTGGCCGATTCCGCCTTTCATGCATCGACCCATTCCGAGGATTTTTCCGACGGTCGCACCGGTTCCCGCGCCGGCGTTTCCCTGAGCCGGTTCGTCGTTCGCCGCCGCCTGGCAGGCGGCGTATCCCATCGCCGCGTCAGGGCGGACGCGGTAATCGCCTACGGTTAAATCCATCAAGACCGCGCCGGGTACGATCGGAACGCGCGTCGGCCCGACCGGGAACCCTTTCCCGTTATCTTCACAGTAGCGCATAATCCCGGCGGCGGCGTCCAGTCCGAACGCGGATCCGCCGGCTAAGAGGACGGCGTTGACCGTTTCAACGAGATGCATCGGGCGCAGCAAATCGGTTTCGCGCGTGCCGGGCGCGCCGCCGCGCTGATCGACTCCGCCGATCGTCCCGTCGTCGCAGAGGATCACGGTGCAGCCGGTCAAGGCTGCCTTATCTTCGGCGTGGCCGATTCTGAAGCCGGGGACTTTATGAATCGATTCGAATTTCATCGCTGTATGCTCCTTCGCTGCTCGCTGAATCGTTATGGATATTCTAACCGAGTTTGCGTCGGACGAACTTGAAGCTTGCGGGTAAAATGCGGAGCGGCCGCGCAGCGGTCTGAAGATGAAATTACATTGATTTAACAGAAAAAACAGGATCGATTTTGATAGGATTAACATTGCGGCAAAAGGATGCCTGCGGTCCAGCATTTTACGCGCTCGCGTATGGCGCTATCTCGAAAAATACAGCAATCAAGACGAACAGCCGGGAGAACAGGCAGACATGACGGACGAAAACATCAGGATGATCGGAAGGTATGAAATTGAGCGGGAGATCGGGCGCGGGGGAATGGCGATCGTTTATAAAGCGTTCGATCCGAGGCTGGAACGGACGGTGGCGATCAAGCTGATCCGGAATACCGCTTTTTCGGCTGAGGCGTTCGGTCATATCCGCGAACGGTTCGAACGGGAAGCGAAAGCGCTGGCGCGGCTCGACCATCCGAATATTGTCAAGATTCATGACTTCGGAGAACATGCAGGAGCGCCGTATCTGGTCATGGATTATCTGGAGGGGGTGACGCTGAAAGAGGTGCGGAAGCCGCTGCGGGTCGAGACGGCGGCGCGTCTGATCCGTCCGGTCGCGGAAGCGCTGGAGTATGTGCATCGGAACGGGCTGCTGCATCGCGACGTCAAGCCGTCGAATATCATGATTACAAAAGAAGAACGCGTGATCCTGACCGATTTCGGGATCGCGAAGTGGATGGAAGACGAAGGGGATCTGTATACGCTGACGGGCACGGGGATCGGAATCGGGACGCCGGAATATATGGCTCCGGAACAGGGACGGGGAAAGCGGATCGACGAACGGTCGGATATGTATTCGCTGACGATCGTGTTTTACGAGCTGATTACGGGGAAGAAGCCTTACGGCGGCGATACGCCGTTGGACGTGCTGATGAATCAGGTCAGCGAGCCGATTCCCGATCCGCGGGCGGTCGTCCCGGAAATCAGCGAATCGGTCAAGCGCTTTCTGGATCGGGCGATGGCGAAAAAACCGGAAGACCGCTATCCGGCGATGGCGGATTATGTGCGCGATCTGGACGGGCTGCGCTTACAGTCGCTGGCTCAGTCGTCTTCGACGACGAGATCGTCTCAGACGGCAAAATCATTACAAGAGACGGGCGAACAGACCGGGATTCAAATGATGGCGCAATCGGAGCGGACGACGGACAGCTCGATCCGGTTCGGAAAAACCGATTTTCGGAAGGTCGAGGCGGCGGCGGAAGCGGTTGAGACGGAGCGCTCACGTTCGGATCGAAAACGAGGTAAAGCCTGGCTGATCCCGTTGGCGGCGGCAGCCGTACTCGCGGGGATTTTCTTGCTGCGCGGTTGGATAAGTCCTGCGGTCGATGAGGATGCGAGGGCAGTAGACGGGACGGCGACGGCGATCGAAAGAAGCGTCGCTGAAACGCAGACCGCTTTCCCGATCACCCGGACGCAAGCGGCAGAGACCTTTGTCGCGCAGATGCGGCGGGAAACGGAAGAACGGCTGAATTTGGATAAGCTGTCGGCGGAAGAGCGAGCGAACGTTGCATTCCGAACTGCGGAAGCAGCGATGGTGCAGGCGACCTACGCTCGCCATCAATCACAGCAAATGATGGATGCGGCGCGGATCGCGCAAGAAGAAACGGCGGAAACAGCAAGGGAAACGTTAGCGGCGATTGAGCGCGGTTTCGCGGAAACGCAGACGGCGCTGCTGCAAGCGCAGACGCAGGCGGCGCAAACGTTGGCAGCGGATCGGATCGCGCAGGAATCTACGCTGCAGGCTGCTGTCGCGGAGATAACGATGACCGCGGAAAGCGCGCTGAGATCGACGGAGGTCGCGGAAACGCAGCGGGCGATGATCTGTGCGCAGGAAACGCAGTCCGCCGCGGCGGCGACGGCGACGGCTGAGAATCTGAATCCGTACGCCGATGTCAAGGTCGGCGATATTATCGAATTCGGACGCTATGAACAGGATAACGACCTGTCGAACGGAGCGGAAGCGATCGAGTGGCTGGTGTTGGACGTGACTGATGGCAACCCATTATTGGTCAGCCGTTATGGGTTAGATGTAATGCCGTTCAATGATTATTATAAGTATGTTAATTGGCGCAAAAGCACAATTCGGAGTTGGTTGAACAAAGATTTTTTATCAATTGCTTTTGATCATCCCGAATTAGAGCTTCTAAGCAGAGTCCCTTCCTTGGATACGTTATCGATTGATAGAGTTTTCCTATTGAGTTTCAGGGATTTGGCAGTTTATAGGCCGAGTACAAATTGGCGAAAGATACAACCTACAGCTTATGCTGCAAAAATGTCGATTGGTAATGAAGTTGCTAACCGAAATTGGTGGCTGCGCACGACGGGAAATAATCCGGCAAGAATCATGTCTGTGGATGCTAAAGGAGCAGCTCTTTTGGATGGAATCGTAATAACCGATAATTTATTTGTTCGCCCTGCCTTCCGATTGCAAACGAATACCAAACCCATAGATATTCTGGCGAATAAAAATAATTTATCAGACCTATCGCTCGGGGATATTGTCTCTTTCGGATGTTATGAGCAAGATAATGATTTAACAAATGGCGATGAAGCGATTGAATGGCAAGTAATGGAAATTGAAAACAACAGTATGCTGTTGGTCAGTCGATATGGGCTTGATTTAAAAAAATATCATGATGTATTTCACGGGGTTACATGGGAAACTTGTTCACTGCGGACTTGGCTGAATGACGAGTTTTATAAACGCGCTTTTTCAACGGAGGAACGTGAGCTGATTCAACTCTCTGACGTGAAAAACGCGAATAATTCGCAATATGGAACGTCCGGCGGCAATGAAACTGTTGACTTTATTTTCCTGCTAAGTTTGGATGAGGCCGGGCGGTTTTTTCCGGACAATAATAGCCGACGGATTATACCGACAGACTATAGGCATCAAAAAGAATCGTGGTGGACAAGCCGTTGGTTGCTGCGTTCTCCAGGCGCTCATCCGGGTTATGTGGCATATGTTGACGATGAAGGTGTCTTAGAAGATTATGGTGCGATAATTAATTCCGATAATAATTTCGGTTGGTCTTTTTCTATTCGTCCCGCACTGCGAATAAGGATCAAGAATTAGTTCCGAGGTCACAGGTATTATCTCAATCGCGCGTGAATCTCCCGCATATCCTGCGCGGATTCGACGCTTGAAATATAGTAAAATTAGGCGTATGAAAATTCTGTGCCACGCGAAAAAATTTCGAATTCTCCTGCAACCCCGACGCTGTTACCTCCTTTTGGCCGTTCCGGCGCTTTTCTTCGTGCTCGCCGCGGTCGTCAGCGCCCAAATCCCGACCGTGCATATCCCGACGGTTACGAGTACGGACCGAGGCGTCGTCGTGACGGTTAAAAACGATCCGTCGAACCCGCAGATTAACGTCCGCGGCGGCCCGGGAACGGAGTATGACCGCGTCGGGACGATGGTCATCGGGCAGCAGGCTTCGGCGATCGGACGGACCGAGGGCGGGAACTGGCTGTTGATCGAATATCCGGGCGGGCCGGGCGGATATGCATGGGTATACACGCTGTATGTCGATTTTCTGGGCGATCTGCCGGTGGTTGAAATACCCGGGACGCCGACGCCGCGCGTCACGAATACGATCGATCCGACGCTGGCGGCGCGTTTTATCCTGACGAACGAGCCGACGCGTTTAGCGACGTTTACGCAGCCGGCGCCGCTGGTTATCCCGACGTTTATCGGCGCGACGGCGGGAACGGCGAACGGGACGGTTCCGGTCGGGCTGATCGTGATCGTTTTATTCATTTTGGGATTGACGACCGGTTTGATCGCGCTGGTACAGCGAAGATAAATTAAAATAGACGAAAGCGTCCGGTTTCGGACGGGAACAGAGGGTAAATGACAACGATTATACCGGTGGCGGTCGGCGTTCGGTTTTCGAAAGGGAGCCGAATTTATTCGTTCGACGCCTCGACGTTAGCGTCGATTCAGCCGTGGGAATACGTTCTGGTTGAAACGAATCGCGGGAAACAGATTGGGCAAGTCGTCAAGGTCATGACCGATTATCCGAACGACGGCCCGGAAGCGTTGAAACCCGTGCTGCGCTTGGCGACGGCGGCGGAATTGGCGCTGAACGAGGCGCATAAGATGGTATCGGAGAAGGTCCTTGAATACTGCCGGGATTGGGCGAAACGCGAAAAATTTGACGAAGTGAAATTTATCGGCGCCGATATCAATTTTGACCGTTCGTATATGCTTTTAACGTACGCGACGGCGACGGATGAGCGCGTCGACTTGAAAACGCTGCGATACGGCGTTCAATCGACCTTTTCGATCGGCAACGTGGAAATCAAACAATTGGGGCCGCGCGATTTAGCGAAGGCGATCGGCGGGATCGGCGCATGCGGAAAGACGGAAAGCTGCTGCCGGGCGCATCTCGTCGATTTCAGCAGTATCTCGATCCGCATGGCGAAAGCGCAGGGAATCTCGCTGACGCCGACGGAAATTACCGGGATGTGCGGGCGGCTGCGCTGCTGCATGGAGTACGAAAACGACATGTATGTTGAAAATCGCAAGCTCCTTCCAAAAAAGAAGAAAAAAGTCGTGACGCCGCAGGGAGAAGGGAAAGTCGTTGAAGTTTTTCCGTTGAACTTGACGGTTCTGGTTGATATTCCCGAAGTCGGCCGGCGTATTTTCACGAAGGAACAGATCACGTACGACGAAACGCTGCCGACCCCGCCGCAGCCGCAAGGCGCGAAAAAGGGGAAGAATTCGAGAATCACGGCGAAAAATAATGAGGATGACGATGAATAAAATGAAAATCGGTTGCCATCTATCGGTGTCGAAGGGTTATTATAAAATGGGCGTTGATGCGCTGTCGATTGACGCGAACTGTTTTCAATTTTTTACGCGCAACCCCCGCGGCGGCGCGACGAAAAAGCTGGCTGACGGCGACCTGGAGAAACTGACCGCGCTGATGAAGGAAAACGACTTCGCGCCGATTTTGGCTCACGCGCCGTACACGCTGAACCCGGCCTCGGCGGACGAACGGGTCCGCGAATTCGCGCTGATGGTCATGCAGGACGATTTACGGATTTTAGAGGGTATCCCGGGCAATTATTATAATTTTCATCCCGGCAGTCATGTCGGACAGGGCGCGGAAAAAGGGATCGAGCTGATCGTCGCGCATCTGAATCAGGTTTTGGATCCCGGCTTGCGGACGACGGTGCTGCTGGAAACGATGTCGGGAAAGGGAAGCGAGGTCGGACGTACGTTTGAAGAGATTCGCGAGATTATCGATCGCGTCGATCATCCGGAGCTGCTGGGTGTGTGCATGGACAGCTGCCATATATATTCGGCCGGATACGATATCGTCAACGATTTGGACGGTGTCTTGACGGCGTTCGATAAAGTTATCGGGCTGGAGCGCCTGAAAGCGATTCACCTGAACGACAGTATGAAGCCCTTCAACTCGCATCTGGACCGGCACGAGAAAATCGGCGCGGGGACGATCGGCCTGGAAGCGCTGGTCCGGTTCACGAATCATCCGGTTTTGCGTGCGCTGCCGTTTTATCTGGAGACGCCGCATGAAGATTTAACCGGGTACGCGGAAGAGATTCGCGTTTTACGCGCGGCGTATCAGGGATAAAGCAAGGAATTATCAAAGACCGCCGATTCGGCGGTCTTTTTGTAAGTAAGTTTTTTTCAAACGCTCAGTCGAATCAGATTGATCAATAATAATATTTCAGCACGAGATCGGAGACTGTCAGTGTTGCTTCCGCGTCTTTATCATTCGATCCTGCGATTAACGTGATTCCGATTGACCGAATATCATTGGAGTTTATTCCGAGCAGGTTTTCATTAATTTCATTCGCTAAATTGATCGAATAATTTTTATTGACTCGGTCTGAATCGATTTTTATATAATGCGAAGTATTTGTGTCTTTAATTTTTTCGGGCGCGCCGACGGCCGGACCTCCGGCAAAGGGGTTTTCGTTTAAGGTGCTTAAGGCTGTGAACCCGAGATGATTGTTGAACAGATCGTAATAATCGAGAACGATCGCCGAATATCCGGTCCCGCTGAATCCGAATATTAATCCGCTTGTTGCAATCGATTCAAACGTTGCGGAAAAAGTTAAGTTGATTGAATTTACCGGTATGGTTTGCGTAAAATAAATATTCCCCAGCCCGGTTTGATTGATTTGCAGCGCGCGATCGAAGAGGCTGTTTTTCGATTCGGCGATACTTGCCTTGCTCGATCCGCCTTCATCGGTCAAGACCCGTTCCCACCCGTCGTAATCCATTAAAAAATAACCGTTCCGAATCAGGTTATAAGGATCGGGCGACGGCAGCGTCGGTTCGAACGGGATATTAATCATCGGTTCACGCGCGTTTCCGGTTGCCGATCCCGCCGGGGCGAAATTCGCCGGATCGGCAATAATAATTTCTTTGGGATCCTCAAATGGCTGTTCTGACGGGGGCGCGGTTGGCAAGGGAACCAAGTTTTGCGGCTCATTTCCCGCAGGCGGCTCCTTTGAATTCGGCATAGCGGTATCGGAACCGGAAAATAGATTTGAAATTATCGCGCCGGCGACTCCGCTGATAATTTCGTCGCCGAACGAAATTTCCGCAGGGGTGGATTTTGGGATTGGGTTGTTCTTCTTATCGATCATGACGGCGATGATCAGAATTGTAAAAAAGATAACGACGTAAGAGATGTATTTCTTCATGAGACGCTCCGCTGGTATTCGTTTTCAATAATCATTATACGGTTGGAGAAGTGCGGATTTATCGATATTGTCTGTTAATTCGATGAAAAAATATAGGCAGTTTCTTTTTTCATCCGTATCAATAAGCAATATAATAAGCATGGGCGTCCAGGATGTGTCCTGTCCGGAGGATGAATGAACGCAAATAAACTGAAAATAATCGCGCTTACTTCGATGTTCTACGACCATATCAGTCGAATTTTCCCGATTGAATCTGTATTCGAACCTTTTGCGGAACGCTTGATTTCCGCGTATCCGCAAGGCGCCGATTGTATCGCGGATTTCTTTTTAGATACGCTCCCGCTGTTGTTAAGTTATTTTGGCCGTCTGGCCGCGCCGTTGTTTATGTTCTGCTTGACGCTCGGATTCCGATATACGAAAGACGTCCGAAAATATTTAGCGCGGTTATTGGTTTTCGCCGTAATCGCGCAGCTTCCGTATATTCTTTTTTTTCAGGGGATCGACCGTGCGATGGGACTGGACGAGATTACGCCGTTTTACGAGATCGATCTGAATATCCTTTTTACGCTGGCGACCGGGTTAGGGGCGTTGACGATTTACGAGCGCGCGAAGGAAAGCCGGCCGAAATTGGCGCTGCTGCCGGTCGCGGCTGCGATGGTTTTGGCGAATCTGCTGAATATGGAAGGATACTGGACTTATATTCTGTATATCTTCGCGTTTTATTCGACGCGGGATCTGCCCGCGGCGAAGAAGGCCGCTATCTGGATTCCGGTGATCCTGATCGGGCGGTGGAAGCTGATTTATATGGCGCTGAAAATGCCGAATTTGAGTTGGATTAATACGGTGCTGATTAACACGTTGGGCGTTTATTTGGCGGTGCCGCTGACGTTTTTATATAACGGCGAAAAGGGGAAGTCGTCAAAATTTTGGCAGTACGCCGCGTATCTTTTTTATCCGCTTCATTTATTGGTTCTCGGTTGGCTCGGGTTTGTCTATCCGATCGGCTGAAGAAGATTTTGTTTTGATCGGTTTGATTCTATCTTTTTCAGAGCTGCTTTTTAAGGAGCAAATTCGGTTGGTTGAGCGAGAATCGACTCTTCCTGTACAAATTCTTCGAGCCAATTCGGATCGGCGAAAGGCTCCGCGGCGGTATCGGAAACTGTATCGGAAATGGCAATACCGTTTGGGAACAGCGTCTCGACCCACCCGGGATCGTCGAATGGCGGCTCGGGCGTAGCGGAACCGAGCGGAATCAGGATTGTCGAATTCGAATCCCATGGCGCCCCGACCGGTGTCGGTGTAACAATAGCTGCGAACAGGTTTGACCCCAGTGTGCTGATGATGTTTTGGATATATGTTTCGACGAGCGGGTGATCCAATATGGTTGATTCTCTTACGCGCTTATTATTCGCGTCGATCATGACCGCGGTCAATAAAAATGCGCAGAGGACGACGAAGTATGGAATGTATTTTTTCATAATGTGCTCCATTGATTTTGTTTCGATATCAATTATAAATTGGCGGTATTCCGAAATCCTCGTGATTATCTGTTAATTCGATGGAAAAATATAGGTAGTTTCTTGAATTGAGCGCTTGTCCTGTATGCTTATAATTGGATTTGGAGGAAAATAGAATATGATCGAACGACGATTCCGTAATGTCGAAATTGGTGGCGCGACCGACCCCGGTCAGAAACGTGCCGAATCGAAAAATCAGGACGCGATCGGGCTGATCGAACCGAACGTCTGGCTGCGCCGTCCTGTGGGGCTGATCGTTTCCGATGGAATGGGCGGCTATGACGGCGGCGAAATCGCCAGTCGGACGGCGGTCGAAACGTTCAGCGAGGCGTTACGGCTTGGGCTTCTGACAAGATCGGCGGAATCCGCGATTCAGGACGGGATCGCGGCGGTTCATTGCGCGATCAGGCAAATTTCCGAACAGGATTCGGATCATGGCTGGATGGGTTGTACGATTGTCGTTGCGCTGATCCTTGGAGAAAAGGTCGTCGTCGCGAACGTCGGCGACAGCCGCGCGTACCTTGTCACGGACGATCAAATAATTCAGATTAGCCGCGATCATAGCCTTGTTGCGGAACAGGTTCGGTTGGGGCTGATTACGGAGGAAGAGGCAAAAACGCATCTCAAGCGCAGCGTTCTAACGATGGCAATTTCGCTCCGGCAGGAGAACGTCGATCCTTTTATCGCCGAAACCGGCTGGGAACGCGGCGATCGGATTTTACTCTGCTCGGACGGCCTTTGGAGCGTTCTCTCCGCGGAGGAAATCTGCGACATCATTAAGCGGTTTCCGCCGCGGCAGGCCGCGGAAGAACTCATTCGGCGGGTCAACGAATCGGGCGGCCCGGATAACGTATCGGTCATGATCGGGCAGCATCTCTGAATGAACAGCTTCAGATTTATGTTATCCCGCGTTTGCTTCAATCGTCCCGAACGCAGCGGAAGCCGACGTCATCGCGATCGGAACCTGTTTCGATTAAGCTCGCCGGGTCGAGCATCGACTGACATTCGCTTCGCCAGGATCCGCCGGCGACGATGAACCGAATGTCGCTGTTGGGGCGATATCGGTCGATTATTTCGGCGTCGGACGCGCCGTTTACCCATTCCCAGACGTTTCCGTACATGTCATGGACGCCGTTTTGGTTGGCCGGGAATTGATAATTATCGACAGAATTGACGCGAAGACTATCGCAATTAATTTCATGTAGATTAACGTCCGGTTTAAAATTTTCGTCAAAATTGAGCGACGCGCCGGGATTCGCGGCGATCAGCCATTCTCTCAGCGTCGGCAGCCGTCCGCCGCTCCAGGCGCAGTAACCTGCGGCTTCCGAACGTGAGACATTCGTAATCGGAATCAGCGGAGAATCGTTCGCGGTATTCGACGCTTTTCCGCCGATTTTTCCGGTCTGGATAGCGTAGTTGATATATTGCTGAGCCGAGACTTCGCGGATATCGATCCAAAATTCCGTCGATCCTGCGACGATGTTGACTTCGGTCATTTTGTCAATCTGTCGGACGCGGTTCTCGACGCGCCGAGCCGTCACGGTAAAAGTTGGTTCATCGGACCGCGGCGGCGGGAGCGTCGTTTCGGTATCAGCCGGGTTTACCGTTTCGCGATCCGAATTGAGCGTCCGCGCGAGCGCGGTTTCAATTTTAATCGGCGCGGACGTTGGATCTTCGGTCGGAAGACTTGTTCCGGTCGCTTTGAGCGCGACCGTTTCAGTCGACTTAACCGCGATCGCTGTATCGGTGAAATGTCCCGTGCCCGGCGCGGCTTGAACGGCTGTGGACGTCGCGGCCGGCTTTAATTCGGGGATCACCGGAAAAAATACGAATTCGAGCCGGTTTCCGATCAGAACGTTCAGACCGTTCGCGAGCGCCAGGTAAACGGCGCAGAGGATACCTAAACGGATAAACGGGTTCCGAAAGGAATGATTCCAAGGCTGTTTTTTCGAAGGCGTTTTGTTTTTTTTTGCATTTTCCCCCCGGGGCTTTTTCCGGTTTGGGTTGTTTGGGCGCGGCTGGATGAGGCTCCTGTGGGCCGTTCAATGCTTCGGATTGTTCTAAAGCGGCGCGAAAATCGGATACGGATCGGAATCGTCCTTCCGCCTGGACGGATAAAGACTTCATGATCGCGTGATCGGAAGGAGCCGGGAGCGAGACGCCTTTTCCGGCGGGATTCATCAGTGGATCGTCCGTCATTCTGTCTGTCGATCCGGGGACCGATTCGCCGGTGATGCAAAGGTAAAACGTCGCGGCAAGCGCATAAAGGTCGGTCCAGGGTCCTTGTTTCCCGGTCAGCGTATATTGTTCGATCGGCGCGTATCCGGTTTTTAAAACTGTTGGCAGGTTTTCGCGGTTGCCTTTCATCGTCGGCATCGCCGCGCCGAAGTCGATCAGGCGGATCCGTCCGTCGGCGGCTAAGAGAATATTATCCGGCGAAATATCGCGATGAAGCAGGTTCGCCTCATGCAGCGCGGATAGCGCGTCCATGACCGGCGTCAGGATCTTCAGCGTCTCGGTGTACTCGATTTTTCCGCCGCGCTTTAATAAATAAGCGCTCAGCGGCGTCCCGGTTATATATTCCAGAACGATATAGGCGGTTCCGTTTTCACGGAAAAAATCGTAAACGTTAACGATAACCGGGTTCGAACGAAATTTTGCCAGGCTTTCCGCCTCGTGATAGAAAAGTTCGACCCCTTCGCGAAACGTTTCGAGATACTGGCGGTTCAACGGAATTACTTTCCCGTCTTTTCGGGTAACGAATCCGTTCAGGAAGTATTCTTTAATTGCGATTTTTGATTTTAAATTCAAGTCAAATCCGAGGTAGGTTATCCCGAACCCGCCTTGACCGAGGATTTTCCCAACCAGGTATTTTCCGGATAAGATCGTCCCGGGCTGAAGCGAGATGCAGTTCCCGGACATCTTCCGAAGCGGAACGCCGCAGCTCGGGCATGGATTTTTGCCATGCCGCTCTTCAAAACAGTTCATGCAAAGGTCGTTAAAATTCGTCATAACGCTAAGAGATTATCAATGATTTTTACGGTCGCTCCGCGTTTGATAAAAAAGCTGCTTGTATGATAATTATTATGAGGGGGCAGGCCGCTCTTTCATAATAAGTTTACATTCTTTTTCAGCTTTGCCTGTCTTTTAACAGGGAATGACTTTGAATTGCCTAAATTTTATTTAATTTTTTTAAATCATTCCGCCTATAATATTTTTAGCGTTTTGGGTAACGGTTTTACCGCGTATCAAGGCATATTCTTTTCAAGCTTTAACTATTCACGCAGGGTTCAAAAGAGGATCAGCAACATTGGAGGATTCTGATGAAAAAGAAATTGTGGGTTATTTTATTGGCGGCTGCCGTTCTGCTGATTTCGGTTTCGGCGGTATTTGCGTTCGATTTCGCGCCGCAATTGGAAATTCTGGAGGGGGTCGATCTTTTTGACGGAATATCGGACACTATAGGCAAGATCGGTACACAAATGGTCGCCGACGGCGCTTCGAATTTATTGAAGGATGGGTTTAATAAATTCCTTCTTTGGATCGGAATTAAGAAACCGCCTACGTTTTGGGAAGAGAATAAGACGGTGGTAACAGTTGCCTTGATCGGTCTGGCGATTCTGATCGGGATGATTATTTACGACCGTTCGAAGGCGCGCGGCCGCACGCAGCATCGCCGCGCGAGAAGCGATTCGTTTTCATTTGACGACCGAGACGCGGATATTTTCGGAGATGGTGAAAAATCGGCCGGCTTTGACCAGCCGCGCCGCTCGGGCGCTTATCGTTCGCGCCGTCCAGACCGTGATCCGTTTTCGGATCAGCAAACAGATCTTTTCAGCGACGGCCGCAGCGCCGCGCCGCATGGAATGGCCGCTTCGCGCCTGATCGGGTTGGAGGGCGATTACGCCGGCAAGTCGATTCCGCTTTCGCGCGACACGCTGACGATCGGCCGTTCGCGCGACTGCAATTTAGTCATGCGCAACTACGTCAAGGGGATCAGCAAGACGCACTGTGCGATCCGGTTCAGTTCCAGCCGCGGCGCGTACCAGATTATGGATCTGGGGTCGACGTACGGGACGTACGTAAACGGAAAGAAGATCGCGCCGAAAACGGCGAAGACGCTGAACCGGAACGACGTTATTAATCTCGGGTCGAAACGCGTCGGTTTTCGCGTTTCGTAAACGGCGAATCCGATCGAGCCGACGGCTGAGCGAAAGGAGATTTATGGGGAGCGAGATGAATTGCGGACGAAAATATTGGATAGCAATTTTGTTAATTCTTGGGATTGTGTTTGGTTTTAGATCAGTACATGTTGTCGATGCGCAGGAACTCCCGCAATTTCTTCAGGATATCATCAGTGCGTGTGATCCTTCTGTAAATACATTTTGTCAAAATTTGTCCAACATTATTAACGAAGGTGATGAGGAATGTTTAAAGATTGTGCGTGGATTCTTACCTGAGGACAAAAGAACACCCGATGGAATTCAAGATGCATTTCTGAATCGGATCGATGTTAACAAGTTAATTTGGGAAAATCGAGACGGAATAAATACCTATAAAAGAGACCGAATTAGATGGAAAATATTAAGTCAATTTCAACGCGGTCCAGAGCAAGAATATTGGTACATAATCGATATATACAGTCGTTGCCTTCGTGATTATTATCCTAATTATTTCAGTGTTGAAGATTGGGCCTCCGGAGTAGCATATCGATATTTCGTCGTAGAAATTGCGAAAAAAATTGACGAACTTCATCCGGACGCGAAAGCTTATGATAATTTAGATCCGGTTCTTAAAGCTTCCAGTCCCCTTCAATCGCCTCGGGCCGGGGAAATACCCGAAATTAAAATTACGCCAATCGATCAAGATTCAAATTTTAAACTCGGAAATTTAGGATCCGAATCATCAACATCTGTATATAATCCGCCAGCGGAACCAACGGAGCAAAGATTTCTAACCGCTATAGCAGTGAGGGATTCGTCTGACACACCTGAAGATCCTCAAAGTGTTACGGATATGACGCAGTCGGTTAGCCCTGAATCGTTGGCGACATCACAAGTAACGGCGCCGGAAACGCAGCCCTTAGTCGAAATCAAGACCGCACAATCAACCAGCACCGCTTATTTCGCGATCGAACAGACCATCATACAAAGCAAAACTGCCACTGAGTCCGGTGTTTCATTTGTGGCAGGGGCGATCGGTTCTGAGGATACACATATGTCCGATTCCAAACTGGAAGAAGCTACTTCAATGGATCTTCTGACGACGCAGATCCCGACGATGACGCATGCCATAATAATTACTCCGCGTCCGACGAATACGATAACGTCAGTTCCGCCTACAAAAACGGCGATCCTCCCGACGAGATATCCTACTGTGATTCCCGTTGAGACCTCCGCCAATGCTACACCTGATCCACCTGGTCCACCTGAGCCGCTACTTGTTCTTCTCCTGTTTATCGGAGCGGGGTTTCTCTCCGTTTTATCCGCTTGGTTGTTCCTGAAGCGGCTGAAACGGCGCGCTTCCAGGCCTGCGCGCCGGCGACCGGTATCGTCTGCCGCACCGGGCGCACAGCCGCAAGAGCGGCGTACGCTGCGGCTGGAGGACTGGATCACGGCCGATCCGAAAACGATGGAAATCGGCTCGATGAGTTCGTTCCTGAATTTCAGCTTCGGAAACATGCAGCATCAGGGCCGGCGCGATTATCAGGAGGATTCGTTCGGTTTTTCGGATATTTCCGATCCGGAGCTGGTCGCGAAACGCGGAATTTTGGCGATCGTCGCCGATGGCATGGGCGGACTTAAAAACGGAAAATCAATCAGCGAACGCGCGATCCAGAAGTTTCGGAAATCGTTCGTAAAATTCTCTCCTTCGGGCGATATCCCGCGCCAGATGTTGGCGCTGGTTATGGAAACGAATCATGATATTTACGAAACAGATAAACAGAAGGGCGGGACGACGCTGCTCTGCGTTTACATCTACCGCAACAGCATGTACTGGGTCAGTGTCGGCGACAGCGCGATTTATCTTTTCCGAAAAGGGCGGATTTACCAGCTGAATAAAGAACATAACCGTTTGAACGATCTTTATCTGCGCTTTATGTATCGGGAGATAACGCGGGAGCAGCTGATGGCCGAGCCGTCGCTGCAGGGGTTGACGGCGAATATCGGCCGTCGGGAACTGCGCGAGGTTGACCGCAATCTGACCGAGCTCAAGCTTCAATCGGGAGACCGGCTGCTGCTTTGTACGGACGGCGTCAGCGGTCGGCTGACGGAGAAAGAACTGCTGGTGGCGATGAGTCAGCGGGGCGCACAGGCATGCGCGGACGCGTTGAAGCGCATGATCTTGAAGAAAAACGCGCCCAAGCAGGATAATTTCACCGCTGAAGTCATTTTCTGCGATTAGGAGGCCGAGATGAAAACGAAGACTTTCTTATATACGAATCCGGGCGCGCATACGCCGAACGAAGACGCGATCGATTTTACCGCTGACGAAACGTCGGGCGTTTGGGCGCTGGCGGACGGGTTAGGCGGGCACGCGCGCGGCGAACAGGCGTCGCAGTATGCCGTCAAAGCGATTACGGCGCTGACTTTCGACGATCTGAGCGAGAATCCGTTCGGCGACGCTTATCAGGCGATCAACGCCCATATCTTTGCTGAAAACGGGCCGCGGACGACGCTCGTCAGCGCGGTTCTGAAAGACAACGCGCTGCATTTCGCGAACATCGGCGATTCGCGCCTGTATTACTTTCGAAACGGCGAATTATTCCAGCGGACCGCCGATCACTCGGTCGCGTATACAGCGTACGCCTCCGGTGCGGTCAGTTACGGCGATATCCGGTTCCATCCGGATCGCAGCCGTCTGATCCGTGCGATCGGGGCGAGCGAGAATATTCAGCTTCAAAGCTATCCAACCGTTGACGTCGAACCCGGCGATGCCTTCCTGCTCTGTTCCGACGGTTTTTGGGAATATTTATTTGAAACGGAAATGGAAATCGATCTGTTGAAATCGGCGGAGCCGAAAGATTGGGTCGATTTTATGCTGTTGCGCGTCGTGCGCCGAATAAAGTCCGACAACGATAATTTGTCGGCTATCGCGGTCATGATTCAGTAAATAGTTGGAGTGTGCCATGAAAAAACGGTTGTTGTACCTTGTCGTTGTCCTGTTGCTTGCGGCGTTATTCAGCGGTTTTCAGGCGAATAAAGACGTTCTTCGGATCGGAAATATTTTTTACTCTTCGAATAACGTTCAAATCTATTTTACCGATTCGACGCATATCGTCGACGCGACGGAACCGTTCGCGACGGTCGATAACTCCCCGCTTCAGAACGTTCAATTTGAACAGTTGGGGAAGAACAGCGATTATCCGGTAACGATTCTTTTCCTCGTCGATAAAAAGAAAAATAACTACTTTCTTGAACGTTCCCGTGCGAAGCAAATTATCGAACGGTTCATGGACGGGAACGATCTCGGCGAAGCGCGCGCACGGACATATTTCGTCATGCCGTTCGGCGAGCGCGTCGAAAGCGCGTACAATCCGCAGGAGAATCCGAAAACGATTCTCCATGACGCCGATCATTCGGATTATTTCGCCGCGCTTTCGGAAGGGATTAAATTCCTCTCCAAGCGCCAGGAGGACCGGATTCGGGAATATCAGGCGATCATTCTGATTAGCGACGGTTCGGAATATACCGAAAATACGATTTCGAAGTTAAACTTAAAGAACGAGCTTCGGGAATACGGGATCCCGGTTTTCGCTGTTGTCCATAACGACCAATATAATATTACGCCGGCCGAAAATGTAAAATTAATTCGGGAATTCACGGATATTTCGAATGGAACGACTCAACGCGCGCGAGATTATAACGACGAGAATAAAAAAGTCGCCGAGAATATTATCGTTGAGATGTTGCGATCTTATGTTCTGACCGGCGCGCTTCAGTCGGATTATACCGGGCTGAACGTTAATCCGGAAGATTCGTATACGCTGACGCTTCGATTCGGAACGCGCGGATCTGAAACTGCCTCGGCGGTAAAGAAAAACGCCAGAATTCGCGGCTTATATGACGACGTTGTGAATTATTTTCATGAGCTGACGGCTGTCGCGCAAACGGCGACAGCAGAATTTGAAGCGACCCAGGCTTCGATCGCGCAGACAGCGACAGCGGAATTTGAAGCGACTCAGACATCGTCTATGCAGACGGCGACGGCGGAATTTGAATCGACCCAGACTTCGATCGCACGGACGGCGCGGGCGATTTTAGCGACGACAGCTACGGCGCAATCGGCGGCAGCGACAGCGACGGCCGCAGCGACTTTAATGTCGCCGGACGGCATGTCAGGCAACGGTTGGTTCAATCAATCGACTGTTATTTTAGGGTATGAAATTCAGAATAAGATCCTGGTCGGGATTATCGGCGGGCTGCTGATTCTGGCGATCGCCGCGGCGATTTTATTTTCGGGAAAGGGTCGTTCCACGCGTGTGGACGAAGATGATTGGAATGAGGCTATCGACGATTTGCCGCCGACAATGACGGATTCGGTTCCGGATTATCTCCCGAACAACGGCTTCGGCAGTTTTGAGGAACAGTCACGCTCAAGCTGCAACATTTCGTTTGAGAATATGGATCGGAACCGGATGGAAGCGCCAATTCGGGAATCGATTTCGAATGGCGAGGAAAAAACGTTCGGACGGCGCGCAGCCGAGGGCGTAATTGGTTTGAACGGCGACGGGAGTATTTCAAAAGTTCATTTCAAGTTGGCGTATGTTAATGGGACGCTTTACATCGAAGATATGGCGTCCAGTAATGGCGTCGTTTTAAACGGGAATCGAATTCAAACCCGCGCGCGCTTGAAAGACGGCGATATTCTGTTGATCGGAAAGACGACCTATCGTGTTCATCTGGTCAGATCGGGAACTTCGATGGGCTCGGATGATAAAACGCAGCTGTATTTTTAAGTCTGCCTGCGGATGACGGCTGCGTTGTAGGATGAGCGAATGAGGATCGATGATGCTGGATAAAGTCTGTTTCAACTGTTTCGCGAAAAAACAAAACGACGGGCCCTGTCCGGTTTGCGGGTTTGATAATCGGACAGGAAAAGGCCGGGATCTGAGCTACGGTGTATCGCTGATGCCGGGAACAATTCTATCCGGTCGCTATATCGTCGGGAAAACGTTGGGGCAGGGTGGGTTTGGGATTACTTATCTCGCGCTTGATCTTCAAACCGGCGAAAAGTTCGCGATCAAGGAATTTTTTCCTTCCCATCTCGTCGTTCGTCAGGAATCAGGCCTTAAGACGAATGTTCAGCCGAATTCATCCAAGGACGAAGATATCTTCAGATACGGCTTAAAAAAGTTCAAAGAAGAAGCGGAGCTTTTAGCGTCGTTTCGAAACCAGAAACATATCGTCTCAATTCATCGCTTCTTCTACGAAAACAATACCGGTTATTTTGTCATGGAATTTATTGACGGGGTATCGCTTAAGGATTACGTTAAACGCATGAATGGGAGGCTATTGTATCCTGACGTCGTCGGGATTTTCGAGCCGGTCCTAAAAGCGATCTCTTTTATCCATAGCAAAGGACTCATCCATCGCGATATCAGTCCGGATAATATTTATATTCGGAAGGATGGGACGGTAAAACTCCTCGATTTCGGCGCGGCGCGTTTTTACGTTCAATCGAAGGGGAAAGCGATGACGACAATTTTGAAACCCGGGTTTGCTCCGCCGGAGCAATATTCGTCGACCGGCAGGCAAGGTCCCTGGTCCGATATTTACGCGGTTGCTGGGTCGATGTATTATGCGCTGATTGGGAAAACACCGCTCGACGCGTTGTCTCGGAAACTCGATGACCAGCTGATCCGTCCGACGACCGTCAACCCGTCGATCAGTCCGGCCCAGGAAGCGGTTCTGCTCAAGGGTTTGGCGGTTGATTCGTCGAAACGTTACGCAAATGCGGCGGAATTCGCGGAAGCGTTGAAGCGATCGTTACGGATGGGCGTTTCCCGACAGATGGCGCCGGATCTCGCGTCAGTCCCGGCGCTTGTTGAGAATCTGGCCGTGCGGCAAGGCCAACAACAGCTGTTGAGCGAGCCGTCTTTGCCCCGGAGCCAGCTTCAGGCTCGGCCAATAAACCCGGATGAGATGGATTCGAATCTCAGCCGCAGCGCGCGGCCAAGCTCGCGAAAAAATAATCTTCTCGCTGCGTCCTTGGAATTGATCCCGGAACAAAGCGGCGCGGCGGAATCGAGAAGCGTTTTCGATCCGTTTCCTTTTGAAGATAACGACGAATTTCTCGTTCAAAATAAAGACGATTTCGATATCGGCGAGGCTGACCCGGCCGGGAAAGAAAACCGCAGCAAACCGATCGAAGCCGTCGGGGCGTTTTCGGTGATCGATTACATACTTGTCGGATCGCTTGGAGCGATTATCTTACTGGTTCTGCTAATTTTGTTTAATTTCTAAGGAGTACATGATGGGTATCGTACAATGTCAGAATGGTCACTTTTATAATAATGATGTGTTTGACCAATGTCCGAACTGTAACGCTGATTCGATGGCCTTTGAGAACAGCGAAGCGTTAACGGTCCCGGTTTCATACGATGACAGTGGGTTTGGTTTTTCTTCAGATCTTCCCTCGTCTCTGCCAACAGATGCGATGTTCAGTGAGATTGCCGACCGAAAAAATGATTCAGACAACGACGGCCAAACGATCGCTTTCTATAATAAAGAAGAGTATAAAATCGGTCCGGTTGCCGGGTGGCTGGTTTGTATCGAAGGCCCCGATAAAGGGAAAGATTTCCGAATTTTAGCCGGACGGAACCTGATCGGGCGATCGTCATCGAATAAATATCAAGTTAATCTAAGCGACATGAATATTTCGCGAACGGATGCAGTCGCGTCGATCGCGTATGACGACCGTCATAATGAGTTCATTTTCGGCGCCGGTTCCTATGGGAATATTCTGCCGTTTGTAGATGGGCAGCCCTGTATGAACCAGCTTCCAATCATGGCGTATAGTAAGATTGAGATCGGGCAGTCCACGTTGTTGTTCGTCCCGTTCTGCGGCGAGCATTTTACCTGGAAGACGGATTCGGATAAGAACAAGACGGATTGAAGCGGAACGGTTGTTTGTCTCGGATGATGGGTTATCAACAGCCGGTAATCGCTTCATTTGAAAACGCATTAGGTGAGTAAGGTAACGTATGCAGTTAAATGATTTTGCTTTTCTGTTTGATTCGGAAAAAAATAAAATTTGTTTGTCGGATCAGGATTTTCTCTTTGGGAGGAGCCCGGATGTCAATTTGATCCTTAATGACCAAAAAGTGTCGCGCCGTCACGCGTTAATCCGCCGGCGCGGGGATCAATATACACTTACGGACTTGAACAGCCGCAACGGGACGTTTCTCAACGGGAAGAAAATCGAAAAAGAAACGTTGTTATACGCGAACGATCGGATCTCGATTATCGGAAAATATTATTTTCTTTTTCAGGACTCCGACGTTACGCTGACTGGAACGTCGCCGCAATTTTCGCTGGGGATCATCTTGGATAATCGAACCGGAAACGTATGGATCGAGAATACGCTGATTTCTCCGCCGCTGAGTCCGAATTGTTTCCGGTTATTAGAGATCCTTTGCCAGGATCCGGGCAGGCTTTATTCCTATGAGGAAATTCATCGGTTTATTTGGCCGGACCTTGAATATTACGGCGATTCGGATCGGAATCGCTGCCATGTTGTCAAAAAACAGCTTCTTGACGTCCTCAGGAAGTATTCCCCGAACGTCGATTGCGTCCGTGTGGTGAGCAAGCGTGGGATGCGGTTGGTTGATCCTAACGAAGCCGAATAGGTGATGTCGCTATCCGAAGGAGGTTAAAATGGACAGTCTTTTGACTGATCTTTCGTTTGTGTTTCGCCATCTGCTTTCGCCTTTTTCGCTGGCGAAGTGGGTGGTACGGAATCGGAAAATGGAACTCGCCTTCGCGTTTTTCGCGATCTTTCCGATTTCCGGGCTTATTCTGACGTTCCTTTTTACGAAAAATACCAACTTGGCGGTATGGATCGGGTTAATGCTCGGGTCAATCCTGCTGTCTCTTCTTGTTTCCTGGATAATCTCCGCGACTTCTGATCGAATTTTAGGCAGATATATTTCGTTTGAATATGTTTTTTGCGCTTTATCATCGACGCAGCTGGTTTCGGTTCCGCTGATCCTCTTAAGCATGTTTTTAGGTTATCTTGGAATCGGATTGGGTTCTGTCAGAGGCGGCGAGGTTTTCGGCGTATTTTTCGGTTGGACCGCCACGATTGCCGCTGCCCCGGTTATCCCTGCCTCGTTTGCTTTGATGACCTTAATCTTTGCCGCTTTTGGGATCGACCAGAATCGATTGATTCGCGCCTTTGCAATTTTTTTCGCTTTAATCGCAATCGTCCTAAGTATTCTTACAGTGATCTTAGGTCGGAGTTTGCTTCTAAGTTTGGGAAATACTTCTTTTTCAGGATTTCAGTTTTAGTTGGGTTTTTATGCAAAATATTGGCCGGTACGAAATTATCAGAGAGTGCGGCCGCGGCGGGATGGCGGTCGTTTATCAGGCTCACGATCCGAAGTTGGATCGTGTCGTTGCGATCAAGTTGATTCAAGCGAACGCTTTCGCCGCGAATATTTTCGGTCAAGTACGTGAGCGGTTCGAGCGTGAAGCACGCGCTTTAGCGCGGTTGGATCATTCGAATATTGTAAAAGTACTCGACTTCGGGGAATATGAGGGCGCACCGTATCTGGTCATGGAATACCTTGAAGGGGTGACGCTGAAGGAAGTGAAAAAACCGTTGCGGGTTGAAACTGCCGTTCGCTTACTCCGTCCGATTGCCGATGCTTTGAATTATGTTCATAACGAAGGGATGCTGCATCGGGATGTTAAGCCGTCGAATATTATGATTACGAAAAATGAACGCGTGCTGCTGACGGATTTCGGGATCGCGAAATGGCTTGAAGAAGAGGATAACCAGCAGGGATTGACGGGAACCGGGGTCGGGATTGGGACGCCCGAATATATGTCTCCTGAACAGGGGTTAGGAAAAAAGACAGACGGACGCGCGGACGAATATTCGCTTTCGATCGTATTTTATGAGCTGATTACTGGGCGGAAGCCATTTCGCGGCGATACGGCGTTAGCGGTTTTGATGCAACAGGCGAACGAACCTGTTCCGGATCCGCGCGAGTTCGTTCCGGATCTAAATGAGTCCGTTAAGCGCTTTTTTGATCGGGCGCTGGCAAAAAAGCCGGAAGACCGGTACGGCGAGATGAAAGATTATCTGCGCGACCTTGACGGGTTAGCGCTGCAGTCGATGACAAGCCGCGCGAAAGAGGCGAAAACAGGCGTTCAGCTTGTCGCCGGCGATCATAGCGGTTCCGGCGGGACGAGGAGTTCAGTTCTGATTGGAAAGAGCGACCTTCAAAAAATTCGCCAGGCTGCGGAGGCTTCCGCTAAAGGTTCCGATCAGCCAGTCGAGAAAAAGGGTTCGGCGTCGGATAGAAAAAATACGTCGTCCGCGGTTGCGCCTGCGCCTATGACTGAGTCGAAGATCGAGAATCGAAACAGGAAACGGCGATCGGTTGTGTTTATGGGAATAACGGCGGGTTTGATTTGCGCCTTGGTTGCGGTGGGATTGTTTAATTTGCTTAATAACGGGTGTACTACAATCGAGACGTATCCCGACCGTGAATTGATTGGCCCCGAAGCGACGATGTTCTCTAAAACTGAAGCTTCTCTATTCGGTCAGGAAACGAAAGCGGCTCAAGCAACGCGCGATCGGTTGGAATTCATGATCCAACAGACTTCCCAAGCTGAGAAAGTTTCTGTGGAAAAAACGTTGAATGCCGCCATCACGCAAGCCGCGGAAACGGATACGGCGCTGGCATTACAAACGACGGAGGCTGAGAAAATTTCTGCTCAGGAAACTCTGAACGCTGCGATCGCCCAGGCTGCCGAAATGGAAAAAGCGCTGGCGCAGCGGACGTCCGATGCGGCCATGCTGCAGGCTACGGACGCAAGGCGGACAGTCGACGCGATGGAGCTGACGATGACCGAGAGTTCGATTAATACAGCGAGAACCGAGACTGTATCCGCGTATGTTCCGCCGACGCCGACGCGCGTTCCGACAAAAACGCCTGTCCCACCGACGCCGAAGCGCGTTCCGACGAAAACGCCTGTCCCACCGACACCGACACGAAGTATCGGCGAAATCGAGGCGGCGCTGTCCGCCGCCGCGAAGCAGGGATTCGATCCGTTCCTCGACGCGTTTGAAAGGAATTTGCCTGCCATTAAGGAGGTTTCGGATAGAATTCGGGTTCCTGCTGCGGGTAAAATTGATCATGTTGCGGGAAACTATATCCAAATATTTTCCGACGGAAATATTTTAGATATTCAAGATTTTATTCTTGATGTCAAAATGGAAAGTCCTTATGCAGTATCGTTTCATGATTGGGATTTTGGCGTAATATTCAGATTTATTAACAATGAACATTTTGCGCAGTTGATGATATTTTCAGATAAGACATGGAAATTTCTTGTTCGTGCCGGTTCAGATAATAACAAAGAGATCGCAAGCGGTACTTTTGGCGGTTCATTATTACGGATAACACCGAATTTTACAAACTCATTACGTATTGTCGCGAACGGCGATTTGGGACTTTTCTATCTGAACGACCGATTTATTTCCAAATTAGATTTATCAGATTGTGCGGATTCGGGAGGGCTTTCGTTAGGTATTGGTTTTTACGATAATATGAAAGTGGAAGGCTATTCGACCGAATTCAACGGGTATTCTGTTTGGGATATTTCAAATATAAATATCGGGTTATATTAAAGAGTTGAAGGGTTGTAAAAACAGCGTCGGATGTGGAATGATTCTCCGATGCTGTTTTTATTGTTTCAATCAGTTATGTGAAACTTTAAAAAGGTTTTAATAGCTTTCGTAAAAGCAATCCATTCAATTGCAACTACAGATCCGAGATTGTAGGTGTTGTGTATATCCCAATTGAGAATCAAGATCTAGCCTGTTGTCTTTATCTTGTTATTTTCCTTATAAAAAAATAACGTGCGATCAAAAAGTGATTGATCGCCGGTAAATATGCTGAAGTAAAGTAAATAAAATTTTTAACGGACTTATCCTTGTTCGGGATGATGTTCCCAAAAGAAACAAAAACAACGGCTGGTTTCATGAACCAACCGCTGTTCTTTAACTCAGGTATGAAATTATCTTGGGTTACCGTTTACATCGTAGTAGTCGTCATCATAAGCTCCCTCGGTTGGATCCCAATGGATCGTTCCGTTTTGAGCGCAATGGGAGACTTCCCAAGTGAGGTCGTGGTTCTGAAGATACCAAATGTATTGGAGTTTGCCATCGACCAGAATCGGATCACCATCACTATCAACCAGATAGTAACCATAATACCAGTTCCCGGCCGTCCAAACTTTCTGATCGCCATACGGGCAGTGGTCAAATTCGATTGAACCGATCTGTTGTCCGACGCGGTCTAATTCCTCTCGTGCCCAATCGGCATGGGACAACGGATCCGTTCCGGAATTGCAGCCGTCGCCTTTGCGCTGGCGCAGTTGGTTGTACACGTTCCATAAATTGAGTCGGTTAGGAATACCGGAATCCGACATGGCGCTGTTCGCCTGCATGATCAATGACGCCATTTCAGCCATCTTCGCATCATAGGATACGTTGTCGCCGAGGCAGATTGCCTCGTTGATTAAACCGGTCAGATGCTGGATTTCTTCGACGCAATAGCGAACAGTTCCGATCATCTGGGTCGGATGCATGTAGGTAATTAGACCACCGCCTGTTGGGATTGATACGCTGTTATTTATAATAGGCACATCTGATATCGAAACAGGCTTTTGCGTATCCGGTCTTCCTTGAGCGAATGCGCTCACTCCGATTGACAAAACGGTTAACATTGCCAACAACAAAATTACAATTTTTTTCATTCTTGACTCCTTCATTTTATATGGACAACAATGTGGAATTTCGATACGGTTGCGCCGTATACTTTCTTGACTAAAATTATACGGTCGGAAATTTGAGGATAATAAACTACCCAAGATTTGACAGAAATTTTATATTTATTTAATGAAATTCGATTTGTTTGGCTAATATGATTCAAACTTTTCACAATTCGCCATTATTCAAGTATAATAAGCATAATATTGAAATGACGAAAAACAATTTGTTCGTTTTTCTCAAAATCAAATATCATATCAAATACAAAAACACCTGTGGCTTTAATCATCGTCATAACTTTTTATGAACCTCTGTTAAACTCATGATATTAAATTCAGGTTATTCTTTCGGTCGTTACGTCATACAAGAACGCATCGGTCAGGGCGGGATGGCGGTCGTTTATAAAGCGTTTGATCCCGAGCTCAACCGCGATGTCGCGATAAAAATTATTCGTACCGGCGCGTTTTCTCCGGATACGCTCGATCGCGCGTTCTTACGTTTTAAACGTGAGGCGAAAGTCCTGGCTCAGTTGAATCATGCCAATATCGTTAAAGTGTTGGATTACGGTGAGTCTGACGGCGCTCCGTATTTGGTGATGGAATTTTTGGAAGGTTTGACGCTCAAAACTGTACGGAAACCGATGTCGGTCGAAAACGCTGTTAAGTTGATCCGTCCGATTGTCAATGCCTTAGCATATATTCATCGGCAGGGCTTGCTTCATCGGGACGTGAAACCATCGAATATCATGTTCACCGAGGATGGTCGCGTCATGCTGATGGATTTCGGAATCGCGAAATGGATCGAATCGTCTGAGGATCAAACGAATTTGACCGCTACCGGAATCGGAATCGGAACGCCGGAATATATGGCTCCTGAACAAGGTTGGGGGAGGTCAATCGATCGTCGTGCGGACGAATACGCGCTGTCGGTCGTATTTTATGAACTGATTACCGGTCGAAAACCGTTCCAAGGCGCGACACCGATAGAAGTCTTAACGAAACAAGTGGTCGAACCATTCCCGGATCCGCGCATGTATGTCCCGGAGCTGAATCCGTCCGTAAAACGATTTTTCGATCGCGCGTTAGCGAAAAATCCTGAAAATCGGTATTCGATGGCGAAAGATTTTTTGCGTGATTTGGATGGGCTTGGGTTGCAATCGATTGCGAATCACGCCAAAGGGAAAACGGTGACCCGGCCGGATTTATTCATTGGAGCAAGTACTCGATCGGCGGACGACAGCGGAAAACTCTTGAATGACGGAAGCGATTTGAATGATAAGCCGCCTGTAAATCGGAAAAACACGCTGTGGCAGAAAGTTTGTCTGGGCGCCGGCGCTTTGCTTTTCGGATTCCTTTCTATTTATTTTTCACACTCTTTGAACCAGCCGGAACCCATGATTGGCTTTGAATTTTCCACAGATACGGTTGAATCTGTGTTGACCAGGACGTTAGAACCAGGGGCGCGTGGAAATGCGGCTCAAGTCAAAAAGGCTGCAGCCACAATGGATCGCGATGTGATTTATCAAACAACCGGAGCTGCTATGACGCATGCTTCTAACTCGCGGGAAACGGTAGCTTCGATGCGGCAGGTTATGACTGAAAGCGTGCGTAAGGCAGTTCCAACTGCGACTGCGGCGGCGGTTTCCCTTTCGACTGCGAAGTCGACAGCGATTGCAACGTTTACTGCCGCTCCATCTCCGACTGTCCCAACGCCGGATGCGGATTGTCGATTATGGCTTCCAAACGGTGAGATGGGCAAGTTGACCAGTTTTTACGGTCGGCGTCTTAAAACTGACGACGTGGCAATCCCGAATCGGATCTTAGGATCAATCGCGGTTATTGAACCGCCATTTTCAGCAGACGAGCGGGAATGGGTTGTTAAGGTCGTTGATTATCGTCAAAAATGGGATGGCGGAAACGGCGTTGACGAAACGCGATACCCGTGCAGTTGGATTGACGGGCGGATTCATTGTGGTCCATTCGATTTTTATTACTCCGCGTTGACGGATAACGCCGAATATGCGTATGATTCCTACCCGTCGATCGTTCTCGTTTATCCGAAGGGCAGGGATTGCAACGTTTATAGAGCTTTGATTCCCTACTATCAGTTTAATCAGGCGCGAAACGCGGCGATTCAATTAGAATCTACCCATTCCGCGTTGTTCGCCTCCGAGGGGCATAATTGGGGGGACAATTCCGATTCTTCGAACGAAAATGGTAACGGATCCGGACCCTCGACTTTTTCTCCCGCTGGCCCCGTTTATTCGACGAAACCTGAGTTGGTTCCAGCCCCTGGGGTGGAGACTGACTTTGTTGTGAAACCTTAATTTTTGTGGGACTTGGTCTTTTGAACTTGGGACGATTGGCTTTTTTTAAATTGTTTGATATCTGAATAAAAAAGCCCGGGAAAACCGGGCTTTCAATACTTATTTTTAGCTTTACTTATCTTCGAGCGCGGCGACGCCGGGTAAGATCAATCCTTCGAGCATCTCTAACGAGGCTCCGCCGCCGGTTGAAATATGGGTCACTTTATTGGCTAGACCCGATTCCTGAATCGCGGCGACCGAATCCCCGCCGCCGATGATTGAAATCGCGCTGCTGTTCGCGACGGCATCGGCGACTTCGAAGGTCCCTTTCGCGAACTTCGGCATTTCGAATACGCCCATCGGACCGTTCCAGACGACCGTTCCGGCTTCAGCGATGAATTTTGCGAACGCTTTTACAGTTTCGGGGCCTATGTCGAGAGCGCGCCAGCCGGCGGGCATGTTTCCGGTTGGGATGATTTTTGTCTCGGCTTCGTTAGCGAATTTATCCGCGATGACAAGATCGACCGGGAGGACGAGCTTTTCCGATCCGGCGCCGAGAATTTCTTTCGCCGTATCGAGCGCCTCGTCTTGAACGAGTGAATCCGCCATGTCGAAACCCTGCGCCTTGAAGAACGTATTCGCCATGCCGCCGCCGATCAGAACTTTATCGGCTTTGGAAAGCAGATTTTTTATAACGCCGATTTTATCGGAAATTTTCGCGCCGCCAAGGATCGCGACGAACGGCCGTTTCGGGTTCTCGACCGCGGACGACAGGTATTGAATTTCCTTTTCGAGCAGGAATCCGGCGACTCCGGGCTTTGAATGTGTGACGCCTTCGGTTGAAGCGTGAGCGCGGTGGGCTGTCCCGAACGCGTCGTTCACGTAAATATCGGCCAAGGCGGCTAATTTCGCGGCGAACTCAGGATCGTTTTTCTCTTCCTCTTTATAAAAGCGGGTGTTTTCGAGAACGAGGACGTCTCCGGGTTTTAGTTCGGCGACGGCTTTTTCCGCCGGTTCATTAATACAATCCGCGGCAAAGGTAACTCTATTCGGGATCAGCGTCGCTAAATAATCGGCGACGGGTTTAAGCGAGTAATCGAGATTGAATTGGCCTTTCGGACGGCCCAAGTGGGAACAGAGGATGACAGCCGCGCCCTGATCGAGAAGGTATTGAATCGTCGGCAAGGCTCCGCGGATTCTTGTATCGTCGCCGACCTTTCCGCCTTTAAGCGGGACGTTAAAATCGACGCGGACGAGTACCTTTTTCCCTTTCACGTCGATATCACGAACGGTTTTTTTATTGAACATACGGTAATCTCCTTCAGTTTTATCAAAAACGATCGGACCGGTCAGGAACCAGTACCGATCGTCTTTATGGTTTGGATCAGTTTGACTGAAACGGCTTAGAGATCTTTCGCCATCATCAAGGCCAAGTCGCAAGCGCGGTTTGAATAACCCCATTCGTTATCGTACCAGGTAACGACTTTGACGAAGTTCCCGTCCATGACCGCGTTATACTGCAGGTCGACGATCGACGAGCGCGGATCGCCGCGGAAGTCGCTCGAAACGAGCGGATTATCATATTGACCGGTCGATACGCCGAGGATGCCCTTGAGTTTCCCGTTGGCGGCCTCGGTGAAGAGCGCGTTGAGTTCTTCTTTCGAGGTCTTCTTCCTGGTCATGCAGACGAAGTCGACGACAGAAACGGTCGGGGTCGGAACGCGGAGCGAATAACCGTCGAAACGGCCTTTCAGTTCCGGAATAACGAGCGCGACGGCTTTGGCTGCGCCGGTCGTCGTCGGGATGATATTCAAACCGGCGGCGCGGGAACGGCGCATTTCTTTTTTGTGACCCTGGTCAAGGATGACCTGATCGTTCGTGTAGCTATGAATCGTCGTCATTAAACCGTATTCAATTCCATAGGCCTCGTTGACAACTTTCGCTGCCGGCGCTAAGCAGTTGGTCGTGCAGGAAGCGTTGGAAACGACATGATGTTTGGCGGGATCATATTTATCATCATTGACGCCCATAACGATCGTAATATCTTCGTTTTTCGCCGGAGCCGAAATAATAACTTTCTTCGCGCCGCCTTTCGTGATATGAACGTTTGCGCCCGGTTTCCCTTTTTCAGGATCGCCGATCGCGTCGGTGAAAATGCCGGTGGATTCGATAACAATATCGACGCCTAAATCTTTCCAGGGGAGGTTCCCCGGATCTTTTTCGGCGAAGACGCGGAGTTTCTTACCGTTAATGACGAGATCGGTTCCGTCGACGGCGACGTCGCCATGAAAACGACCGTAGGTTGAGTCATATTTGAAGAGATGCGCGTTCGTTTTGATATCGAAGAGATCGTTAATTGCGACAACTTCCAAGTTTTCGTTGTAATTTTCGATCAAAGATTTCAGAACTTGGCGTCCGATACGGCCAAACCCGTTGATACCGACTTGAATCTTACTCATTTGTGATCCTCCATTGAACCTATTGCTATTGATTTCTGCTCGTGAGAAAGTGATCCCTCATTTTTCATTTGCGGTCGATTTATGATAAGCTGCGACAATGCTCGCGGCGAGTTTATCGGGATCGTGCCGCCATGGGTATTTGTCATCAATAAGATCCCCTTGAAAAACGATGAATTCACTTAATAGACGCTCTTCTATTTTAACCCACTGCGCCGGTCCGGACAGCGTCGGCTCGTGATTGTTGTTACAAATGATACCGTCGAGGACGGCGCCCGGGAGCGCGTCGCGGATGATTCGCGCATGGTCATAGCAGGTAAAATCGTCCGTCTCCCCCGGTTGCGTACATACGTTGCTAATATAAAATGTTTTCCCATGAGCGGCGAGAATCGCCTGATAAATGCCGCGGACTTTCAGGTTAGGGAGGACGCTGGTGAAGAGAGAGCCGGGTCCAAGCGCGATTAAGTCGGCGCTCAATATCTCGCGCAGCGCGGTAGGATTCGCGGCGGCGTCAGCCGGTTCAATACTAAGATCGACGATCCGTCCGTTTCGTTCGGGAATCATTGATTCGCCGAAGACTCTTTCGATACAGGGGATACCGTCGTTTTCGGTCTCGATTTCGGCGACTAAGTTGATATCGGTCAGCGTTGACGGCATGACGTTTCCGTGAATCGAAAGCAAGCGGCTCAGTTCGCCGATTCCGCCTTCGAACGAACCGGTGATATTGGCGAGCGCGGTGAGGAGCAGGTTGCCCAGATTATGCCCGCCGACGCTTGATTCCGCCGGAAAGCGGTATTGAAGAATCTGCGTCAGAAATTCTTCGTCGTCGGAAAGCGCGGCCAAGCAGCTTCGGATATCACCGGGGGGCAGAATCCCAATATCGCGCCGCAGCGCTCCGGATGAGCCGCCATCATCCGCGACTGTCACGATCGCGGTCAGCTTTGACGCGATTTTTTTTAATCCGCGCAAGGATGTCGCCAAGCCGTGACCACCGCCGATCGCGACTATTTTGAAATCTTCCTTTTTATTCATATTCTAACTATAACATTTCTGAGACGCGCTGTAAAGATTTTCGGCTTCCGCCGATGTTTTAATCCGGGCTCGCGGCTCGTTGCGAGAAACGATTGTGGCTGAGCCGCCTGAAATCGGATTCCCGCCGAACGGCAGGAAAATACGCTTAGAAAATCAAACGAAAAGAGGGGGTGATAAGCTATAATAGTCGATAGAAATAAACGATCTGAGGCGCAATCTTGATTATGACGGAGGAAATTATGAAAAACGATCACAAGAAAAAGCATTGCGAAAAATTCGAGCGTCCGGAATCGACGGACGATTATTTTGACGGTAACGATTTAAGGGATGACGAATTCGATTTATACGGCGAGAGCGAGGCGCGTCCGAACTTCTTATTGGCTGATTTTGAGGATTCTCATGTATTGATCACAATGGATGACGACGATGAGGTGATTGACGTGATTGTCAGCAGCGCTGAGAACGAAGCGGAATACGGCGAAGCGGCGAAAATGGCGAGCATGATCGATCATACGATCTTAAAGTCTGACGCGACTGTGGATCAGATTGTCAATCTTTGTAACGAGGCGCGTGAAAATCGTTTCGCGTCCGTCTGTGTAAACAGCTGTTGGGTGCGTCTGTGCGCCGAACTGCTGCGCGGATCGTCGGTCGCTGTTTGCAGTGTGGTTGGGTTTCCGTTAGGCGCGATGATTCCGGAGGCGAAAGCGTTTGAGACGAGCTGCGCGGTCGAAAACGGCGCGGTCGAAATCGATATGGTTATTAATATCGGCGCGCTGAAAAGCCGCGATTACCGTATGGTCGCGAAAGATATTTTAGCCGTTGTCAACACGGCGCATTTCAGCGGCGCGTTAGTTAAAGTTATTATCGAGACTTGTTTATTAACTGAGGAAGAAAAGAAAATCGCCTGCTTGATTTCGAAAGCTTGCGGCGCGGACTTTGTCAAAACGTCGACCGGATTTTCAACCGGCGGGGCGACGGTTGACGACGTCCGCAATATGAAGAAATGGGTTGGAGAAATGGTCGAGGTAAAGGCGTCCGGCGGCGTTCGCAGCGCGGCGGACGCAAAAGCTATGATCGAGGCAGGCGCAACACGGATCGGAACGAGTTCCGGAATCAAGATTTCGAAAGGCGATTAAACGATGAAACTGCTTCGCGGCAGCATTCATTCCGGTTCGGTCCGTATCGCGTACCAACGGACGGGCGGCGATCTTCCGCCGGTACTCCTGATCCATGGGCTGACCGACAACGGTATGATCTGGAATTCGCTCGTCGCTGAATTGGCTTTTTCTTACGACGTCGTCTTTCCGGATATGCGCGGACATGGATATTCAAGCCCGACGCCGGACGGCGACTATCGCGTTGCCGCGATGGCGAACGACGTTGTGGCGCTCGTCCATGAACTGGGAATTGCCGGCTCGGTTATCATCGGACATTCGATGGGCGCGGCAATTACGGCGTATTTGGGCGGACAGTTCGGGGATCTGTTCCGGGGTTTGGTTCTGATTGATCCGCCCTGGTTTGATCCCGCTTTGGTGACGGAAGCGTCGATCGCGAACGCTTTCGCGACGTTTGAGAATGACCTGAAGGTGTATCATTCCCTGTCGTACGACGAACTGGTCGCGAATATCCGTTCTTGGAATCCGAATTGGATTGAAGCGGATTACCGCGCTTGGGCAAAGGCGAAACAGCAGGCGTCGTTTGAAGCGTTGGCGGTTATCCCGTTTCTGGCGCGCGATTGGCAGGAACACAGCGTAAAAATCACGTTGCCGGCGTTATTGGTAACCGGAAATCCGGCGTTGGGTGCGATCGTTTCGCGCGAGATCGCCAAGTCGCAGCTTGATGCGCATCCGAATTGGGCCGAGTATCATTCGGAAATATCCGGTCACAGCGTTTCCCGCGACGATCGGGCTGGAACGGTCAAAGCGATCAAGCGGTTTCTGTTGGATCGATTTTTGGAAAACTGAAACAGTTTTATGTGCGGACGTTTTTCATTGACGGCGCAGCTGGACGAATTAGCAGGAGAACTGAGTCTGTTAATGCTTCCTCCCGAATTCGAACCGTCGGATCAGTTTCATCCAGGCGGCGCCGTTCCGATCCTGACTGACGCGCTGAAACGCGCGCTTGATTTTTATTATTGGGGGCTAATTCCGCCTTGGGCGAAAGACGTTTCGATCGCTCGGAAGACGTTTAATGCGCGCGCTGAAACGATTATGGAGCGGCCGGCGTTTCGCAACGCGTTTCGCCGCCGTCGTGCCTTAATCCCGGCGACGTCTTATTTTGAGTGGAGCGCGGTCAGCGGGCGAAAAATCCCATATCGTTTTTCGCTGGCAGACCAGCCGATTTTTACGTTCGGCGCGATTTGGGAATATTGGATGGATGCGAACGGGAACGAAGTCTATTCCGCCGCGATTATTACGACCGAACCTAACGAAGCCGCGGCGCGTTATCATTCGCGCATGCCGGTCATTATCGATCGGCATGATCGGGATTTATGGCTGATGAGCGACGATGTCGCGGTTGCGTCTCGCTTAATGAAACCGGTCGCCTCGAACCGTTTACGAATTGAGACGGTTGATTTTCAGCGGGGAGACCGACTATTCTGAGCTCAAGGCGAGTATTTATTCGCGGACGGCTTGGAATTCGCATAGATGAATAAAAAAGTTCTGATTTTTGGCTTGTCGGATGGAAGGAGAATATTTTAGAACGTTGATAGAAAACTTATGTTTTCTGATGATAAAAAGGGAGGATATCGGATGGGAATGAAGTATCGAACGATGGATGGGAACGAGGCGGCGGCGCATATCGCTTACGCTTTTTCGGATGTCAGTACAATTTATCCGATTACGCCGTCCAGTCCGATGGCGGAGCATATGGATGCCTGGGCTGCTGCGGGAAAGAAAAACCTCTTTGGACAGGTCGTTACCGTTCGGGAGTTGGAATCCGAAATCGGCGCAGCCGGCGCGCTGCACGGCGCGTTGGAAGCGGGCGCGTTGGCGACGGCGTTTTCGTCTTCACAAGGGTTGATGCTGATGATCCCTCCGATGTATCGGATGGCGGGGCAGTTGTTGCCCGCCGTTATTCATGTCGCGGCACGGACAATCGGAACACATTCGCTTTCGATTTTCGGCGATCACAGCGATGTTATGATGGCGCGGACGACCGGTTTTGCGGAGTTGGCAAGCGCGAATGCGCAAGAATGTATGGACTTCGCGGCGATCGCGCATTTGTCGGCGATCCGGGGAAGGATCCCGTTTATTCATTTTTTCGACGGCTTTCGGACATCCCATGAAATCTTGAAAATCCGCGTTCTCGATTACGATTGGCTGGCGGCAAATTTAGATCGTGACGCGCTGCGCGCGTTTCGGAAGCGCGGGATGAATCCGGAACGCCCGGATCAGCGTTCGGCAGTCGAAAACCCGGATACCTTCTTTCAGCATCGCGAAGCGATCAACCGTTATTACGATCGGCTTCCGGAAATCGTTCTATCGTATCTGGACGCGCTCAACCGCGATTTCGGGACTGATTACCGGCTCTTCAATTATTACGGTGCGCCAGACGCGGACCATGTTATCGTCGCGATGGGATCGGTTTCCGGGATTGTCCGTGAAGTCGTCGATGATTTGAACGCGAAGGGCGAAAAACTCGGTTTTATTCAGGCGCGTTTATACCGGCCGTTTTCGACGGATCGCTTTATCGCTGAACTGCCCGCAGCCTGCCGGCATGTAACGGTTCTCGATCGGACGAAAGAACCGGGCGCGGCGGGGGAACCTTTATATTTGGACGTTTGCGCTGCCTTGGCGGAACATGAACCGCGCCGTCAAGTTGAGATTTTTTCAGGGCGGTACGGGCTTTCTTCGAAGAACGTTACGCCCGACATGATTTACAGCTGTTTCGATAACGCGCGCGCGGCGAATCCGAAGAAGTTTTTTACCGTCGGTATTACTGACGACGTGACTTTCCTGTCCTTATCTCCCTCCGATTACCGGCTCCCTTCCGACGGAACGCTGCAGTGTAAATTCTGGGGCGTCGGCTCGGACGGAACGGTCGGCGCGAATAAAAATGCGATCAAGATTATCGGCGAGCATACCGATCTCTATGTTCAGGCGTATTTTGAATATGACGCGAAGAAATCCGGCGGTATCACGAAATCACATCTCCGCTTCGGGAAGAATCCGATCCGATCTCATTATACGATCCTTGAAAACGCCGATTTTGTTGCCTGCCACGAACCGTCATATATCAAGAAATTCGATCTTGTTCAGGAACTTAAGCCGGGCGGGACGTTGTTATTGAATTGTCCTTGGGACGACGCCGAATTGTCGCGCGAACTTCCGAAAGTCGTTCGCGAATATATTCGGGAAAACGGAATTCGCCTTTACGCGATCGATGCGTCGAAGATCGCGGCGGAGTTGGAACTGGGAAATCGAACGAATACAATTCTGCAATCGGCTTTCTTTTATCTAACCGGCGTTATCGATTACTCGGTTGCGAAAGAATTCATGAAAGACGCGGCGCGAAAAAGTTACGGAAAGAAAGGCGAAGCGGTTGTCCAAAGGAATCTTCAGGCTGTCGATATGGGCGCGGAAGCGCTCAGGTTGGCGGTTTTATCCGACGAAGCGGATTCAATCGCAGACGCGAAACCCGAAATCGAGGCGCCCGAATACGTTAGACAAATTCTTATTCCCTCAAATAAGCAGAAAGGCGACAGAATTCCGGTCAGCGCTTTCGAATCGGTCGTAAACGGGACGATTCCGCTTGGAACGTCCAAATACGAGAAACGGGGTATCGCGACGCATATTCCCGAATGGGACGCGGAAAAATGTATTCAATGCAATCAATGTTCCGCTGTCTGTCCGCATGCGGCGATCCGCCCGTTTTTATTAACGGAAGAAGAGGCGGAAAGCGTTCCTGAAACGATCCGCCTTGCGCAGGCGAAAGGCAAAGGATTGGCGGCGTACCGATACCGAATGCAGGTCAGCGCGCTTGATTGCCAGGGCTGCGGCGTTTGCATTAATACCTGTCCGGCGAAAGAAAAAGCGCTGCGATTCAAACCGTTAGCGGAATCGCAAGCGGAACCGGCGCATTGGGAAGCGATGATGAAGTTGTCGGCGAAGGAAAATCCGTTTGACCGCCATACGATCAAAGGCAGCCAGTTCGAACAGCCGCTTTTAGAATTTTCAGGTGCGTGCGCCGGCTGCGGCGAGACGGCGTATGTCAAGTTGCTGACGCAGCTGTTCGGCGAGCGGATGATTATCGCCAACGCAACCGGCTGCACCCAGGCATGGGGCGCAGCGATGCCGGTTTCCCCGTATACGGTCAACAATGCCGGATTCGGCCCGGCTTGGTCAAATTCGGTTTTCGAGAATAATGCCGAATTTTCCTACGGGATGCTTCTTGCGATCCGGGACCAGCGCCGAAAGATCGCCGCCTGGATCGAGACGCTCCTTAGCTGCGCTGAGGTCGGCGACGAAATTAAGGCAGTTCTAACCGATTGGATCGAGAATCAGGCCGAGGGGAATGGGACGATGGCCCGGCGTGATCGCGTCGTTTCAGCGTTGAGCGCTTTGACGTTTGGGGATGATCCGATCGAAAAAGCGCGGTTGGAAATTTTGGATAACCAGGAATACTTATCGAAGAAATCGATGTGGATGGTCGGCGGAGACGGATGGGCGTACGATATTGGTTTCGGCGGTTTGGATCATGTGTTGTCGCAAAATGAGGATATTAACTGTATCGTTTTAGATACGGAATTGTACTCGAATACCGGCGGCCAGATGTCGAAGGCAAGTCAGCTGGGCGCGGTCGGTCAGTTTTCCGCCGGAGGAAAGGTGACGCCTAAGAAGGATTTAGGTTTGATCGCGATGACCTATGGATATATCTACGTCGCTCAAATCTCATTAGGCGCAGATATGAATCATGCGATCAGGGTCCTGGCAGAGGCAGAGGCTTATAAAGGCCCATCGTTGATTATCGCTTATGCGCCGTGTATTAATCATGGGATCAAAACGGGTATGGGAAATTCGTTGAAAGAGGCGAAATTAGCGGCCGAGTCCGGCTATTGGAACTTGTACCGGTTTAATCCGGAACTGGCGTCGAAGGGGGAAAATCCGTTCCGGCTCGATTCTAAGGAACCGGCGAAGATGCTCGAAGACTTCATGGATCAGGAAGTTCGCTATCAATCTCTTAAGCTGCGCGACGCGGCGAAGGCAAGCGAGCTATACGAACGGGCGTCGATCGCGGCGAAGGAAAAATACCGTTATCTAAAGGAACTCGCGGAGCGGTAGATCTTCAGAAACGTGCTGAACGGGAGCTTGAAATCCATTTCAGATTTGATTAGATCTTATGCGAGGGGGAATTTTTAATTGATGCGCAATTTTCAGAAAGAATACGAGTCGAAATTAGTTTCCGCTCAGGAAGCGGTCAAGGTCGTCAAGTCCGGGGATTGGATCGATTACTGTTTCAATGTCGCAATGCCGGAGGCTTGCGACCGGGCGTTGGCGGAGCGCGCCCATGAATTGGATGATGTTAAGTTGCGCGGGCTGCTCAGCCTTCATACGCCGTACGTCATGGAAGCGAATCAGGCAGCCGGCAAATCGGCCTTCACTTTTAACAGTTATTATTACAGCGCCCTCGACCGGAGACTTTCAAAGACGGAAGCGTATTTTCATATCCCGCTGCGTTTTATGGAATTGCCGCTATTTTATCGGCAAGAAATCGAATCGGTTGATGTCGCTTTTATAACCGTCTGCCCGATGGATCGGTTCGGCTTTTTCAATTTCGGTCCGTCCTGCGGGGCAACTGCGGAGATTTGCCGTAAGGCGAAAACCGTTGTATTGGAAGTTAATCGAAATATGCCGCGGGCGTTGGGAAAATATGACGAAGCGATTCATATTTCCGCCGTCGATCGGATCGTCGAATCGGATCGCGCGCTTCCGACGCTGGGAACGAAAGAACCGACGGAGATCGATCGGAAAGTCGCGGCGGAAATCATGACGGAAATTTCGGACGGGGCGTGCCTGCAGCTGGGTGTCGGCAGTATGCCGAGCGCGGTCGGGCTGATGCTTGCTGAATCCAGTTTGACCGATTTAGGGATCCATTCGGAAATGTATGTCGACAGTTTGATGGAATTAGCGTTAGCGGGGAAGATCAACGGAAGAAGAAAAACGACCGACCCCGGAAAGCAGGTTTATACTTTCGCCGCCGGTTCGGCCGAACTCTATTCGTTTATCGATAATAACCCGGAGCTGATGATTGCGCCGGTCGATTATGTCAACGATCCGTACGTTATCGCTCAAAACGATCAGTTTATCTCGATCAATAACGCGATCGAGATTGATTTATTCGGTCAGGTTAATGCTGAATCGATGGCCGGACGTCAGATCAGCGGCCCGGGAGGTCAGCTCGATTTTGTAATCGGCGCGAGTCATTCGCGAAATGGGAAAAGTTTTATTTGCCTCTCTTCGACTTATTGCGATAAATCCGGGCGGATTTATTCCCGAATTGTGCCGGCATTGCTGCCCGGGTCAATCGTGACCGATCCGCGAACGACAGTTCACTATGTCGTTATTGAATATGGGAAAGCGAAGTTGAAAGGCCTGAGTTCATGGGAACGCGCCGAAGCGTTAATTTCAATCAGCCATCCGGATTTTCGGGAGGAATTAGTTCGTGAGGCAGAGAAATTGGGAATTTGGCGGAAGCGATAGCGGATAAATGATTTTTTTCTAATGAAGTGAAATGAGTCGAGGTGTTTTATGAAAGCTTTAGTTTTAACGGGACCGCGAAAATTGGAAATCCGGGATCTGCCGGATCCGATTCCCGGTTCGGACGAGGTTGTTGTCGATGTGAGGGCTTGCGGCGTCTGCGGAACGGATATTCACCTGTTCGAAGGGCAGGGCGGCGCGTTCACGAACGAGTATCCGCTGATTATGGGGCATGAATATGCCGGGGTCGTTTCCGCTGCCGGCGAGAATGTCCGTCATGTTTCAATCGGCGATCATGTCAGTATCGATCCCAATCTTTATTGCGGCGTTTGCGAACCCTGCCGTGAAGGCAGCGTTCATTTCTGCGAGCAGATGACCGGGTACGGAACGACGAAACCAGGCGGTTTCGCTGAAAAATCGCTTGTGAACGCGCGTGCGGTATATAAGATTCCCGATTCTCTGCCGTTTGAGGTTGCAGCGATGATGGAGCCTGTTTCGTGTTGCTTGCATGGGATAGACCGTTCCGGTATTCGGCCGGGATCCGTCGTTTTAGTTATCGGAGCGGGTTCAATCGGACAAATGATGCTGATGTTGGCGTTGAAAGCCGGCGCGGCGAAGGTCGTTGTGTTTGAGCTGGATGCCGCTAAACGGCAGAAAGCCGTTTCGTTAGGCGCCGCCGCGGCGTACGGGACGGACGAAGCGTCCTTAGCCGCTTATCGGAAAGATCATCCGGAATCGGTATCAAGCGTCATTGAGTGTGTGGGCTTGAAGGTCACAATGGAATTGGCGCTGCGTCTGGCTTCCCGACAGGCGACGATTATGCTTTTTGGTTTAGCGCCGCAAGGTGAACGCATGGATATATTCCCGTTCGACGATTTATTTAAAAAAGAGCTGACGTTAACCGCGTCGTTTATTAATCCGCTTGTCGCCGGTCGGGTGATTCGTTTGTTGCAGGCTGACGCGATTAATATGGATCAGGTTATTACGGACCGGATACCGTTATCCGAAAGCGTAAAAATTTTTACGGATTCTTCCTATCGAAAACGGGGAAAAATTATTGTGACGCCGGGCGCATAGCCGGAAGCGGGCGCTTTCGATAGCGGGAGCCTGTTCCCAGGCTTCGATCGCCGAGGTTTTTCAAGTATATCCGTAAATTAATTGTCTTTGCGAGTTTATTTTGTGTTGAATAATCTGCCGCCCGCAATCCCGAACTTTTTGTCGCCCGTTCCAATCCGTAAATTTTTTTGAAACGGATTATTAAAGACGGATTGGAGCGGGCGAATCGTTCTGAAGGATTCCTGTTAGTAGTGTGATTTTCTTTTTTGGAGACAGTCAAATCCGACCGCGAAAAGCAGAACGAGACCTTTAATGATCATTTGCGTATAGCTGCTCACATTCATCAGGAT
>DAOUFC010000040.1:0-10924 GCA_034430295.1 Flexilinea sp. | reverse complement strand
CGCTTTTCTCGGGATGAATCGGAAAAGACAGCGGTTCAAAAGGATCGTCATGCCGATTCGGTCTGACTTCCTGCTATAATTTACAATCGTTGCAAGTTATATGATGCTAACTTATTGGAAAGGAGAGATCATGATTCGATTGCAAGAATTAACGGAAACCGAGCTTAAGGAGATATCCCGACAAATTACCGACGCATACTTTGATTACGAATATAATCCGGAGGATCGCGGGCTGTTGGTATTCCTGACGGATCGGGAAAAAATGTTTACTTACATGGACGGTATCGTTCAAGCCGGCTATCGCAGCGGACTTTTATATGCGACGAGCGAAAATCGGGAGGGATTCCTGATGTATACCGGACGAAAAGGCCCGTCTATGCGGTTTTCGGAGGGTATCCGCATGATATTCGCCATGAAAAAAGCGCTTGGCGGATGGCGAAATCTGATTCGGTTTGGAGAGACGTTTTTTCGCGACGGCGGAACGCTTGAAACGCGGATGCGGAAAGCGAAACGCGATTATCTCAAAGTTGGAATGCTTGTTGTCCGTTCCGAATATCAGAAAAAAGGCCATATGCGGCGCATGATGAATTACGTTATTGAAGAAGCGGAGAAGTTAGGTGTTCCGGTTATTCTGGAAACCGACGATCGGGATAAATGCGCCCGGTATGTCAGCTGCGGTATGGAAACGGACCGTGTTCGAAAATGCGGAGAGCGGCTGTATATTTATGACCTGATCCGCCCGGCGTCTCGTTAAGTCCGGCGACGTTATCGCAGCCCTGCTTTTTCAGCTATAATTGAACGGGTCAAATGATAAAATCGGACGGATTATTCTTGAAGAAGAGGGTTCAAAGATGACAAAATATATTTTTGTAACCGGCGGAGTCGTATCCGGGCTTGGAAAAGGAATTACCGCCGCGTCTTTAGGGCGTTTGTTGAAAGCGCGCGGGATGAAAGTCATGGCGCAGAAGCTCGACCCGTATATCAACGTTGATCCGGGAACGATCAGCCCGTTTCAGCATGGCGAAGTCTTCGTAACCGACGACGGCGCGGAAACGGACCTTGATCTCGGTCACTATGAACGCTTTATCGACGAAAATTTGAACCATTTTTCGAACCTGACGACCGGGAAAGTTTATTGGAACGTATTAAATAAGGAACGGAACGGCGAATATCTCGGCCAGACGATTCAGGTCATCCCCCATATCACGGATGAAATCAAGAATTTTATTTACTCGGTCGGGAAAATGTCCGAAGCGGATATCGTGATTACGGAGATAGGCGGTACGGTCGGAGACATGGAGAGTCAGCCGTTTATTGAAGCGATCCGCCAGATCGGGCTGGAACAGGGGCCGGATAACGTCCTCTTTATTCACGTTACGCTTGTTCCGTATCTTTCCGGTTCGGGGGAACAGAAGTCGAAACCGACGCAGCACTCGGTTAAAGAGCTCCAGAGCATGGGGATTAATCCGCGGATTATCGTTTTGCGCTGCGACCAGCCGATCGAATACGGGATTAAGCAGAAGATTTCGATGTTCTGCAACGTTAAGCAGGACTGCGTGATTGAGAATGATACCGTTTCGGTTCTTTATGAAGCGCCGATGATGTTGGAAAAGGCGCATTTTTCAGAAATCGTCTGCCGCGAACTGAAGATTTCGCCGACGTTTATCGACATGAGCGACTGGGAACGCATGATGGGGCGGATCGCCGATTGTAAGCAGGAGGTTAAAATCGCGCTCGTCGGAAAATATGTTAAGCTTCACGACGCGTATTTATCCGTCATGGAAGCGCTCAAGCACGGCGGGTACGAGAACGGCGTTAAAGTCAAGATCGAGTGGGTCGATTCCGAGACGGTTACGCCCGACTCCGCTAAAAGGATTTTTACCGGCTGCGACGGGCTGATTATTCCCGGCGGCTTCGGCGGACGCGGGATCGAGGGGAAAATTACGTCGGCGCGGTACGCGCGCGAAAATAATATTCCTTATTTCGGGATTTGCCTGGGGATGCAGATCGCGGTGATCGAATACGCGCGCAACGTTTGCGGTCTGGAGGGCGCGAACTCTACTGAATTCGCCGAACGAACGCCTCATCCGGTAATCGACTTCATGCCGGATCAGAATGAAACGACGGCGAAAGGCGGAACGATGCGCCTGGGCGCGTATCCCTGCCGGATCGCTCCGGATTCGAAAATGTACGCGTGTTACGGCGTTGAAGAAATTTCCGAGCGTCATCGCCATCGCTATGAGTTCAACAATGATTACCGCGACATGCTGACCAAAGACGGAATGGTTGTCAGCGGCGTGTCGCCGGACGGAAGGATCGTGGAGACGGTCGAACTGCCGGATCATCCTTTCTTCGTCGGGGTTCAGTTCCATCCCGAGTTTAAGAGCCGTCCGAACCGGGCCCACCCGCTTTTCCGCGGCTTTATCGCCGCCGCCAAGAAAAAAGCGTATCAGTAGAGTGTCTCGGGAAAATCGCCGCTTATTTCGCAATAAATTCATTTGATGATAAAAATGATGGTTTTTTGTCATCAAATGAAAAAATATATTATAGAAGATTGATATCCGTCCTGGGATAACCGCGTAAAATAATATCAAAAGAAGTCGCTTTTTCTTAGAAATATATGGATGTTTACTACGAAAAAGCTGCTTTATTGTGTTATTTTGATGTTGTTTGCGTTATGCTATTCAGCAAACGTATACGTATGGGGATTTTACAAACTTCTCAAATACGGAAAGTTTTTCCCCTGTAAATACCTGGACTCATCGACCGGGATTCGAACTTGGGTTACGATATTATCGTGATACAGAGGATGTTGACGCTAAGTAGGTGATCTGTACTTAGAATTGACAAAGCGGGCGAAATCATTTATGGATGCGCTCGCTTTGTCGTTTACGTTCGTTAGGAGGATCAATTGAAATGCGTAATTTGAAAACAAGACGTATTTTGCTGTTCCCTGTCGCCGTCTTCTACTGTCTGATTTTCGGGCGGGCGGCATTTGCGTAGGAAGCTGACGAATGGGCTGAACCCGCGCGGCATTCTTCGGCGAAGACGGTCAAAAGCTGGCGGAAACGCTGAAGGACGTCCCGTTTTATATCGGCGCGAGCTACGAGCCGACCGTGAACCGGACGAAAATGGAGCTGCGGAAAAAGCCGGCGGATAACGACCTGCTTTTTCAATATCAGATAGGGCGCATCGACGAGTTCGTTCATCCGTCGGTTTACAACGGCCAGCTTTGCGCTTTCGGCGATGTCCCGGCGGCGTTTCAGTGCAGCAGCGTCATCCTTGACGGACGAATCCAGCTCGCAAACGGCGTCGGCTGCAATGAGGATGACTCGCTTTCTTCAAATCAGTTTGATGGCCCGGCGCTCGGTTGGATCGAAGATTATATCTTCGCCGATTCGAAACTCCGCAATACGGATCAGATCGTTTCCGAATTTGTCCGGCCTGATCTGAAATTTGCGTATGTGAACGCAGAAAATCATACCGTTCATCAGTGGGATACGAAAACGAAAACGATACTGAATTTTGCGGTTACGCTGACGAAGGAGGAATCCCGCGATTCATAGACGGTTATTGTAATTGAACATTTCTTTTTCACCGATGTCCCCTTCTTAAAATTGGAGGGGCTTTTTTTTGTAATTGCCTGTCGGTTTTATTAAGTCATAAGAAACTTATTACATTTGTTACTGCTGATTGATAAACATTCTCGGGTTTTTGAATGACTCTATTTATGTTAAGATATGGTTGTCAAACAATATGGCAGCGGAGTGAATTATGAAAATCGCGCGTACGTTGATACGAATCGGTGTTTCAGTTTTCTCAATTTTGTTGGCGATGGCGACCGGCGCGATCCTGATCCTCGTCATCGGAAAAGACCCTGTCGTCGCGTACGGTTACTTATTCCGCGGCGCGTTCGGAAGCTTGCCGTCGATCGGTGAAACGATCGTCAAGGTGACGCCGTTGATCTTTACCGGGCTGGCGGCCGTCTTCTCGTATCAGTGCGGTATGCTGAATCTCGGTATTGAGGGTCAATTCATCGCCGGGGCGATTGTTTCGAACTGGCTTTCAACGCTGGTAATCCCGTTTTCGGGTCCGGCGAATACGATATTGAGTTTATTTGGCGGGATGATTGCGGGAGCGCTCTGGGGCGCGATTCCGGGTTTTCTCAAGGCGTATCGAAACTTGAACGAGATGATTATCGGGATTCTGCTGAACTATATTGCGCTGCTGTTCATGAGTTATCTTTTCGCCGGGCCGCTGATGGAAGCCAACATTCCGCAAACGGCGGCCGTCGAACAGGCAGACCGTTTAGCGCGGATCCTGCCGCCGACGCGCGTTCATCTCGGCATCGTGATTGCGCTGGTGACGCTGATTTTCGTTTATTATTTCCTGTATTATACGTCGGGCGGATTCCGTTTGCGCGTCGTCGGGAGCAACCCGATCGCGGCGCGGGTTAACGGGTTGCCGATCAAACGCATGACGATCCTTTCGTTTCTCGCCTCAGGCGCGATCGCGGGTCTCGGCGGCGCGGTCGAAATTTTAGGCGTTTCTTACCGCCTGATGGGCGGGTTCGGCGCGGGGTTCGGTTTTGACGGCGTTGCGATTGCGCTGATTGGCCAGCTGAACCCGGTCGGGACCGGTTTTGTCGCCTATTTATTCGCCGTTCTGCGCGTCGGCGCGAACACGATGCAGGTCGGGGCGGGAATTCCTTCGGCGATCGTCGACGTTGTTCAAGCGATTATCATTATCTTCGCCGTCGCGGCGACCGGACTCGTCAGCCTTCCTGAATTCCAGAAATTTACCGCGCGGTTCGCGAAAAAAGAGAAGGGAGCGTAGAAGCGATGGAAACAATTTTAAACTTCGCGTTTTTGGAGAATTTGCTGGTTTCGATGATCCGGATGGCGACGCCGCTCCTCCTCGCCGGTTTAGGCGAGCTTTATTCGGAAAAGGCCGGAATGGTCAACATCGGACTGGACGGGATCATGACGATCGGCGCCGGAGTCGGGTTTATCGTCGGTTATCTAAGCGGGAATCCGTTCTTAGGTCTTTTCGCCGGATCGCTGGCGGGGGTCGCGCTGAATCTGATTTACGCTTTTTCGACGATTTCGCTCCGCTCGGGCCAGACGATTAACGGCATGGCGCTGAATATTTTAGCGCCGGCGCTTTCGACGTTCTTGTCGCGGACGATGTTCGGCGTGAAGACGACGCTGATGAAAGGAGCGACGATCGGGAACCTTTCTGTTCCGATCCTGTCGGAAATTCCGTTTGTCGGTCCGATCCTGTTCAAGGCGCATCCGGTTTCCTACTTTGCGTTGTTTCTGGTTTTGGTTACGCTTTGGTTTTTCCGTCGGACGAAACCCGGGTTGAATTATCTGGCCGTCGGGGAATATCCGCGCGCGGCGGAATCGATGGGCGTCAACGTGACGAAGACGAAATATCTTTCGTGTATTATCTGCGGTTTTTTTGCCGGCATGGGCGGCGCGTATCTGACGACTTGTTATATCGGCGCGTACGCTGAAGGCGTCGTCGCCGGACGCGGCTTTATTGCCTTATCTGCGGTTATTTTTGGAAACTGGACGGGCGCGGGCGTCTTGTTAGCGACGCTCCTTTTCGGTCTCGCCGACGCGGTTCAACTCCGTTTCCAGGTTCTTTTCCGCGATATTCCTTATCAGCTTTTGTCAATGCTGCCGTATTTGATGACGATCTTTGTTTTGCTTATGTCGAACAAGCAATCGAACGAACCGAAAGCGAACGGGCAACCGTACGCTCGGGAAGGAAAGTAAAGAAGCTTTCCTGATAAGAAACGATATAGTAAAGAGGTTATTATGAAGCGGTATATTTATTTAGTTTTTGTCCTTCTTGTGGTCTTGGTACTGGCCGTCGGCTGCGGCCCGAAGGCTGCGCCGACGGCTGAGGCCGGCGCGGAAGCGGACGGCGAAAAAGTCTGGCGTGTGGCGATGATTGCGAATACGCCGATTGCCGACGGCGGTTGGAACAGCGCCTGCTATGCGGGGATGACCGGCGCGGCCGAAAAATACGGTTTTGAAACCGCTTATTCCGAAAACGTTGCTCAGACGGATTACGTGACGATTTTTACCGAATATGCGAATATGGGCTTTGATCTGGTATTTGCTCCCGGAAACGAATTCACTGACGCCGTTATGGAGGTTGCGCCGAGCTTTCCGAACACGAACTTCCTGATTCTCAATGGAGACGCGAAAGCGGATAACGTCATGTCGGTTAAGGCCGACAATACGCAGATGGGCTTTCTTGCCGGCGTTCTGGCTGGCATGAAGACCCAGACCGGTAAAGTCGGTTTTGTCGGCGGAATGGAAATTACGACTGCGAAACAGGCGATCAACGGTTTCCGTCAGGGTGTCGCTTACGCCAATCCGGAGGCGGAAGTCTCCGTCAGCTGGGCGAACAGCTGGGACGACACGGCGAAAGGAAAAGAAATCGCGATGTCGATGGTATCGACGAACGATGTTGATGTTTTCTTCGGGACGGCGAGCGCGGTTGATGTCGGCGTTCGCGAGGGGTTGTCTGAATTTGAGAACCGCTGGGGAATCGCTCAGCCGGGCGAATCGCTTGACCAGAATCCGGAACGCATCCTGACCAGTATTATTACCGACAATGTCGCGTTGATCGGGTTGGGCCTCGAAAAGACGCAGTCGGGAACGTTCGGTAACGAGGTCGTCGAAGCGGGCGTTAAGCAAGGCGTATTATCGATCGGGTTGATCGGCGAATCGATGAAAGATCTTGAAGAATCGTTTATGAAAGCCTACGATCAGCTTTACGAAGGCGCGATCACGATCGATTACGAATTGAAATAAGAAACTAAGGCTTAACGCGAATGGGAACCGGAGGGAGAACATGAGCCAGACCAACGCACCGTTATTGGAGATGAATCATATTACCAAGGAATTCGGGTCATTTACTGCGATCAGGGACGTCAGTCTGACGTTAAATCGCGGCGAAGTCCTGACGCTTTTGGGCGAAAACGGCGCCGGAAAGTCAACGCTGATGAATGTTCTGTGCGGGTTGTATCATCCGACCGCCGGCGAAATTCGTATGAATGGACGGCAGGCGAGGTTATCTTCGCCTGCCGACGCGGTCAGCCTCGGTATCGGCATGGTTCATCAGCATTTCATGTTGGTTGAAGCGTTCTCAGTTTTTCAAAATATTATTTTAGGAGAGACGGCCGATAAATCGATCGTTATCAACGAAGCGAAAACGCGCGCTGAGATTCAGGCGCTTTCGGACCGATACGGACTTGAGATCGAATTCGATCGGAAGATTAAAGAAATTTCTGTCGGCGCCCAGCAGCGCGTTGAAATTATCAAGACGCTTTGGCGCGGCAGCGAGGTTCTGATCCTCGATGAACCGACGGCGGTTCTGACGGATGAGGAAACGGTCAGATTATTCAATATTATCCGCCGTCTGACGGCGGAAGGAAAAGCGGTTATCTTCATTTCGCATAAAATGCGCGAGGTAATGGAGATCAGCGACCGGATTATGGTATTGCGCCGCGGCGAGGTCGTCGCGACGGTTAACCGCGGCGAGGCGGACGAGACGGGTCTGGCGACGATGATGGTCGGGAGGCGACTAATCGATTGCACTTATGAGAAAAAGACGATTCCCGAAAGCCAGACGCCGGTCCTGTCGCTTCATAACGTTAATTTTAATCCGTCCTCAAAGCATAACGGCTTGCGGAATTTATCGTTGGCGATTCGTCATGGAGAAATTCTCGGCGTTGCCGGCGTTGATGGGAACGGTCAGAGCGAGCTGGCCAAGCTCGTGACCGGAATCATCGCGCCTGATTCCGGCGAAGTCCGTTTCGGTGGGGAAACGATCGGGTTGTTTGCGCCGATTCATTTTATTGAGCATAATATTTCGCACGTACCGGAAGATCGGAATAAGATGGGGCTGATTGGGTCGATGTCGATTTGTGAGAATTTGCTGCTGAAGTCCGAGGCGACGTCGGAATTTACCTGTTTGGGCGGATTATGTCTGAATAAGAAAGCGATCGCCGACCATGCAGGGAAAATGCGTGAAAAATATGACGTGCGCTGTTTTTCGGTCGATCAGCCGGCCGGGCAGCTTTCGGGCGGCAATCAGCAGAAAGTTATTTTGGCGCGCGAGCTGGAACGGAATCCGGATCTGTTGATCGCGGTTCATCCGATTCGCGGCTTGGATATCGGCGCGGCGCAATATATTCATAACTGCATTATCGAAGCGCGCGATCGCGGCTGCGGCGTCTTGCTGATTTCTACGGACCTGGCCGAAATTTTACAAATTTCTGATCGGATCGCGGTTATGTTCGAGGGTGAGGCGGTCGGTTTTTTCAGCGGTCAGAATCCGCCGATCGACGAAATCGCGGTTGCGATGAGCGGAAAAAGAAGCGAAGAAAAACAGGGGTAAAAAAAGGAATGAAAGTTACGAAAGTTATCGAATGGGAAGTGAAAGAAACGAAATTAAGCGACCTGAAGCCGTTTGAGGCTGCCTTGTTGCGGCGTGCGATCGAAATCGCAAAAGAGTCGAAGGAAAAAGGGAACCATCCGTTCGGCTGTCTGTTGGCGGACGAACAGGGGCGGATCCTGATGGAACAGGGGAATGAGGAAGTTACTGGGAACGGAAACTGTACGGCGCATGCGGAAACTGAATTGATGCGCCGCGCGTCGCAAGTATATACCAAAGACGAGCTGTCGAAAATGACGATGTATAACGTGGCCGAGGCTTGCTCGATGTGTACCGGCGCGATGTATTGGGGAAATTTAGGCCGCACGGTTTATATTTGCCGCGAGTCGGAACTGAAACGCGTTACCGGCGATGATCCGCGGAATCCGACGCTCGACCTTCCGTCACGGGCTGTGATCGCCTGCGGACAAAAGCCGATGGAGATTTTGGGCCCGATTTTGGAGCTTGAAGCCGATTTTTTGGCGCTGCACGAAGGATATTGGAAGCCGAGCGCTTAAGTTTTTTGCGGATTGAGTCTGTCAGCCTCGCCCGATTCGGACGGGGCTTTTTTATTTATAGGAATGTGGCTATTGAGGTGTAACGCGAAATTTATGTTCAGTTCTTCGTTGCGATGTTGAAACTTTGCCTGCGTCCGTTTTTATCTTTGTTAAGAAACGCGCTGATCGACGGCGCAGATATGATGAAGCCGGTCGTTGCGCGTGGGAATCGTCGATTTTTTTCCAGGATGAAGGATTTACAAAATAAAAAGGGCGGTTCGGACGATGCCTGAACCGCTTCCTTGAATCTTCCTTTACGCTATCCCTATTCATGAAACGTATATCCGGCGCAGCTTAGGGCGTCACGAATCTCGGCAAAGTGCTCATGGTTGCGCGTTTCGAGCGTCAGCCGCAGGTAACAGCCGTTGATATCGGTATGTTCCCCGCCGTGTTCATGGTTAACTTTCGTCACGTTCGCGCCGCGGTCGGCGATAATTTCGGCGACTTCTTTGAGCTGGCCCGGCTTATCGATCAGCTCGAGGCAGAGATCGGAAATCCGCCCGGTTGTCAGCAGTCCGCGCGTGATGACTCTCGACAGAATTGTTACGTCGATATTTCCGCCGGAAACGATCGGAACGATTTTCTTTCCTTTTTCGGGTATTTTGTTGAAAAGGAGCGCCGCGACGCTGATCGCGCCCGCGCCTTCGGCGATGACTTTCTCGTCTTCCATGAGTTTTAAAATCGCGGTGGCGATTTCATCATCGTTGATTGTAACGACGTCGTCCAGATATTTTTCGCATAGTTCGTACGTAATTCCGCCAGGCTGCTTGACGGCGATCCCGTCGGCGAACGTCGAGACTTTGTCTATTCCGGAGAGGGTATGTCCATGAACTGAATTGAACATCGCGGCGGCGCCTTCGGCCTGAACCCCGTATACGCGGACATCCGGGTTCAGCTTTTTGATCGTGAAAGCGACTCCGGCGGCGAGGCCGCCGCCGCCGATCGGCACGATGACGGCGTCGACGTCGTGCAGTTGGTCGATGATTTCAAGGCCGATTGTTCCCTGCCCGGCGACGACGTCGACGTCATTGAACGGATGGATGAAAATCGCGCCCGTTTCTTCGACCGCGCGGATCGCGGCGTTATACGCGTCGTCGTAAACGCCGTCGACGAGGCAGACTTCGGCGCCGTAACGTTTCGTGGCTTCAATCTTGGAGAGCGGCGCGGCGCTGGGGACAAATATCCGCGCTTTGACGCCGTGCCGCGTGGCGGCGACCGCGACGCCTTGCGCATGGTTCCCGGCGGAGCTGGCAATAATTCCGCGCGCCTTTTCCTCGTCGCTCAGGCAAGATACTTTATAGTATGATCCGCGAATTTTGAATGATCCGGTGACTTGAAGATTCTCCGGTTTAAGAAAAATCTGATTCTCTCCGCTAAGCGAAAGCGCCGGAATTAAATCGGTTCGGCGGATGATCTTTTTGAGTCGATGCCCGGCTTTATAGATATTGTCTAATGTCAGCATGAGTTGTCAGGTGGCCTTTCGAAACGCGTTTTAGTAATCTTTACGACAGGTTGAACCGAAATATTAGTATACAGGAAGAACGCCGGAAGTTGGCGAAATCGGAGAAAAAAACAGCCCGCAGTTTTCATTAGCGGGCTGGAAAGGCTGCTCCTGAGCGGAATTAGACAAAATCTCCGTAATACGCTCGTCGGTAAATATCGGCCAATTCGCTGATCAGCGGGTAACGCGGGTTTGCGCCGGTACACTGATCCTCGAAAGCGTTTTCCGACATCTTCTGAAGCACTTTCAGGAATTCGCTTTCATCGATTCCGGTTTCTTTCAGCGTCTCCGGAATTCCCAGCGTCCGGTTCAGGTAGCGGACTTTCTCGATTAAGGCAGTGACAAGTTCTTCCGTAGAGTTTCCCTGAAGCCCGGAAAAGCGGGCAACTTCGGCGTAGCGCTGGTCTGC
>DAOUFC010000039.1:0-68191 GCA_034430295.1 Flexilinea sp. | reverse complement strand
GGACGCAACCCTTTCAAGGTTAAAACGGGAGTTCGAATCTCCCTGGAGGTGCAGATGAGAACACGTATTCAGCGTGTTTTTTTCTTTTGCAATCCAAATTTTTAGCCAAAACTTCACCACGGAAGTAAACTCATCCTGAGACGGTATCCGTCATAAATTGACACCGCCCGAAAACCTCAATATAATGCATATTACAGGCGTTTCCAAACCGCAAAAGAAGCGAAAAATTTCTGACCGTTTGGAAATCATTTTTCTCTTCTGAGCATATTTTATGAGAAAGGTAGGCAGCCATGCTTCAACAAGTTATGACCAAGCCGGGAAAAATTGAATTCCGCGAAATTCCGATCCCGGAAATAAAGGACGACGAAGTTCTGATCAAAATAACGCATATCGGCATCTGCGGATCAGATATTCACGTATTCCACGGCGAACACCCCTTTACTTCATACCCCGTTACACAAGGACACGAAGTTTCTGGGGAGATCGTTTCCGTCGGGAAAGACGTCGCGGCGTTCAAGCCCGGTCAAAAAGTCACGGTTCAGCCGCAGGTAACCTGCGGAAAATGTCATCCCTGCCGGCACGGGAAATACAACCTTTGCGAAGAACTCAAGGTGATGGGGTTCCAGACGACCGGGATGGCGTCGCAGTTCTTCGTTACCGACGCCGCGCGGGTGATCGCGCTGCCGGAAAAAGTCAGCCTTGTCGAAGGCGCCATGATCGAACCGTTAGCCGTCGCCGTCCACGCGATACGCCGCGCCGGCGACATCAGCGGCATGAAAATCGTCGTCCTCGGGGCCGGACCGATCGGGAACCTTGTCGCCCAGACTGCCAAAGGGCTGGGCGCAGCGGAAGTCATGATTACCGACATCAGCGATTTTCGGCTGAAAAAAGCCGCGGAATGCGGAATTGATCATTGCATCAATACCAAAGCCGAGAACCTTGGGGAAGCAATCGCGAAAACCTACGGGCCTGATAAAGCCGACGTTATTTACGATTGCGCCGGGAATAACGTAACGATGGGACAGGCGATTCAATACGCCCGCAAAGGAAGCATGATTATCCTGGTCGCCGTCTTCGCGTCCATGGCGTCAATCGATCTGGCGGTCGCCAACGACCATGAACTCGATATTAACAGCAGTATGATGTACCGCCGCGAAGATTATGTCACTGCGATCGAGTTAGTCCAATCAGGAAAAGTCAAATTGCAGCCGCTCGTTTCAAAGTCGTTCCCGTTCAAGCAATTTTCGGACGCGTACCAATATATCGAAGAAAACCGTGAATCGACAATGAAAGTTATTGTTAATATTCAGGAATAAAATAAAGTTTTAGGAGTCGGAAGGATCTGCTTATGTCATATTTAGATGAGCTGTTCGGATTAAAAGGGAAAGTCGCTATCGTGACCGGCGGAGGCAGGGGCATCGGTCAGGTCGTCGCAGTCGGATTAGCCAAGGCCGGCGCTGAGATCGTTATCTTAAGCCGAAGCGGCGCGGACGAAACGATCCGATTAATCGAAGAAACGGGCGGAAAAGCTTATTATCTTCGCTGCGACGTGACAATCGAAAAAGACGTCGACGCCGCGTTGTCCGAAATCATGAAGCGGTCGGGTTCGATCGACATCGTATTCAATAACGCGGGAATCTGCATGCATCAGGCCACCTTCGACACTACGATTGAAGAATTCCGCCAGGTCATCGACTGCAACCTGACCGGCGAATTTATCGTCTGCCGCGCCGCTGGAAAAATCATGATCGAGAACAAAATCAAGGGCAGCATCATTAATATGGCGTCAATGTCGGGAACCATCTGCAACGTTCCGCAGTGGCAATGCTCATATAACGCGTCAAAAGCCGCCGTCATCCACATGACGCGATCCTTAGCGGCCGAGTGGGCGGAAACTGGTGTCCGCGTTAACAGCCTTAGCCCCGGTTATATCGCCACGCCAATGTCCGTCGATACGCCGCAGGAGCTCAAGGACGCCTGGATGCCGTTGATCCCGATGCACCGCATGGGGAACCCGGAAGAATTGATCCCGCCGGTGTTGTATCTGGCAAGCCCCGCTTCCGGTTATACGAGCGGAAGCGACGTTATCGTTGACGGCTGCTATACCTGTATCTAAAAAAGGGTCTCAGGAAACAAAGGCGGAAACGTTCCTAAAGAAAAAGACTTTCCGCCTTTTTTGTTAAGTTACGAAAGATTTTTCGCCCAGCCCCTCGCAATTCGCTCGTCAAGATCGGACAACGAAGGCAAATCGTCGAGAACACTGTAGGATTCAACGCAGGCCGCACCGGCAGCGACCGCGCTCCGCAGACATGAGCGCCAATCTGATCCGCGCAAAAGCTGCGTCAGGAACGCGGCGATGCTGACGTCGCCCGCGCCGACTGACGACAGCACCCGATCAGGCCGATAGCTCGCTTCAAAATACCGAATATCCCGCCATGCGGACAAAACAGGCTTCAGCGCCGATCCGACCTTCTCAATCCGATCCGAATCCGCCGTCGCTAAATACATCCCCTTTTCGCCGCACTTAACGCATACGACAGCTGCGCCGAAGTCAAGTAATATTTCCGCCAAGGGGCGGACATCCGCCTCGGTCAGGATTTTACAAACATCCGCGCCGTTCGCGCGCTTGTGCCAATCGTTTAGGCGTTCTTTATTCAGCATGTAGCAGAGTTCTTCCGCGCTTGGCATAAAAATATCAGTATAAGGAACAGCGCGGGCCAATATTGATCTCCAGTCAAGCTGACCGTTTGGGGCAAACGGATCAATTCCGCAGCTGTCGAGAGAAGTCGTCACCCCCAGCGCCTTAACACGGCTCATCAACCGAACCAGCTCCTCGCCGTCATTTTCATACATCCGTTTCATGATCGTCGGATAGCCGAAATGAAAAAGTTTCGCTCGCGATACAAGTTCATAATCGATATCGCCCGCGCAAAACGAATCGTTTCCCGCCGGATAATGCAAAAAAAATCGATCGATCCCCCGCGGCGCTAATACAACCGAGTACGCCGTCCCCTCGTCGCATTCGATAAAATGATCGGAGGCGGTGAAATGCGCGATCCTTTTTCGAATCTGCTCGCCGAATTCGTCCCGACCAATTTTCGCGATCAGCGCGGTTCTCGCGCCAAAACGGGACATGGCCAAACCAGTATTCGAAACGCAGCCGCCGGGGTTCAGAACGGCCTGTTTTACAATAACCGTATTCGCCGGACGAAAAATTTCCGTAATCCGGCTTCCTTCCGGGTTATCGAAAACCGGCGTAAAATCCAAACAGATCAAACCGGCGACGACAGCGTCGATTGACGATATCGAGCCATCGCTCTGATCAACTTTGAATTCAGAAAAATCGTCTCGAGCGCACATGGAAACTCCTTTTCGATAGAACGGATGTATCAAATAAGATACTTCAAAAATATATACGATTTAGTATACCCACCCTCACTAAAAATAAAAAGGAAAAGCAGCTCATCTCACAAAAATCTACAACCAATCCCGCTTCGCAGAAACACCTAAGTTCCTTTTGATGCTTGAAGCCGAATGAATTGATAACGCGCCGCAAACGAAATTGATTGGATTCTTGACAGCAAAAATTTTAGCCTCTAAAATTGATGAAAGAGAAACGGTTCTTTACTCAAATCGTAAAAGACCGAAATGCTTGAATTGGACGGATTCAATTCAACGAAAACACAACGAGCAGATTCACCCAAAATCAAGCCGTAATTTCGTTTTAATCGGTCAGAAACGTTCGTATAAAACGGACGCCTGATAGAAAGGAGTTATAACCTCGACTAAGGAGACAGCTTTAAAGATAGTTTTGGTTATTATGTTAAAAATAAGGAGGTAACACGTTGGCTTCTAACGACAACGAATATGTTCTTGTTTGTAAAGATATCAGTAAAGCGTTCGGCGGCACCCAAGCGTTAAAAGGCGTCGAACTGAAAATAAAGCCCGGAGAAGTTCACGCGCTGATGGGGGAAAACGGCGCCGGAAAATCGACTTTGATGAAAATCGTTATCGGTCTTTATAAACAGGATAGCGGCAGCATGACGTTCGAGGGGAGACCCTATCAAGCGAAAGGGCCGGTAGACGCGATTAAAGCAGGAATCGCAATGATCCATCAGGAGCTGAATCCGGAACCGCATCTTTCGATCGCGGATAATATCTTTCTAAAGCGGGAAGATACGGTCTGCGGAATTTTCCTCAATAAAAAGAAACAAAATGATCGTGCGAATGAGATTCTTCGCCAATTCTCCTTCCCGTACGAATCGACGACGTTGATTAAAGAACTGACGCTGGCCCAGGTTCAGATGATCGAAATTATCAAGGCCGTTTCATCCGACGCGCGCTTGATTATCATGGATGAACCGACCTCTTCGCTCGACAGCGAGGAAACAGCGCACCTTTTCCGCGTCATCAACGACCTGAAATCCAAAGGCGTAGCGATTATCTATATTTCACATCGGATGAACGAAATCTTCGAAATCTGCGATCGAGTTTCCGTTTTCCGCGATGGGATGTATATCGGATCGAAGCCCATAGCCGATGTTTCGCGTCATGACTTAATCGAAATGATGGTTGGACGAAAAGTCGAAAACGTCTTCCCGAAAATTGATTGTGAAATCGGCGATGTTGTCTTCGAAGCGCGGGATCTAAGCGGAAAAGGATTCTCGAATATCAACTTTAAGGTTCGCGCCGGCGAAATATTGGGGATTTCCGGTTTGGTCGGATCCGGACGAAGCGAAACGATGCGCGCAATTTTCGGCCTTGATCCGTACGAATCCGGAAAAATATTCCTGAACGGGAAAGAAATCCGAATTAAATCGCCCGCGGACGCAATCGACAAAGGGATCTGCATGGTTAACGAGGATCGAAAAAATTTCGGACTTTGTTTACTGCGGTCCCTTCGGGAAAATATCTCGCTTCCGAATCTCCCGAAACATCAGCCACACCTATTAATTGACCAAACGCGCGAAAAACGCGAATGCGAAGACGTCGCGAAAAAGCTGACGGTTAAGGCGGCCAGCATTGAGCACACAGCCTATTCGCTTAGCGGCGGCAATCAGCAGAAAGTCGTCATCTCGAAATGGATTATGGCTAGCCCCAAGCTGCTTATTTTGGATGAGCCTACCCGCGGCGTCGACGTTGGCGCGAAAGCTGAAATTCATTCGCTGATGTGCCAATTCGCGGCGAAGGGTATGGCGGTCATCATGATATCGTCGGAACTTCCCGAAGTGATGAGCATGAGCGACCGTATTCTGGTTTATCATGAAGGTCGAATCGGCGGAGAAGTTCTGCGCTCGGAAATCCTTTCCGAATCGGTAACTGAAAAAGACATCTTAGCGAAAGCCTTTGGCGGAGTTTCGGGATAATACTATGATCGAGAACATAAAAATTTCAAGAAAAAATAACGATGCATTAAAGCGGTTCATGGGGAATTACGGAATCGGGGTAGTCCTGATCATCATGATGGTTGCGATCGGAATCATGGAACCGAGTTTTGCGACAAAAAATAATTTTATCAACGTCGCCGCTCAAGTTTCCATCAACGGTATGATCGCCTATGGGATGTGTTTAGCGATTACAACCGGCGGTATCGACCTTTCAGTCGGCGCCCAGTTGGCTCTTACCAGCTGCGTTTTAGGTCAAACCATTACGAATATGAACTTGAATATCTGGCTGTCCTGTTTGATCGCGTTGGCGGTATCTACCGCTTTCGGATGCTTGAACGGGATCCTGATCGCGAAATTCAACATGTTTCCATTCGTCGTAACCTTATCGACCCAGTTGGTTATCCGCGGCTTGTCGCAGGTGATCAGTTCCGGCAAGGCGATTTCCTTGACCAGCATGGAATTCAAAGGAATCTACTCAAATAAACTGCTCAGCATCCCCGTCCCGATTGTTATGCTGTTCGTCGTAACAATCGTTATGTACCTGCTATTACATTGGACCGTTTTCGGACGTTATATCTTCGCTGTCGGCGGAAACGTCAACGCCGCAATCGCGTCCGGCGTCAGCGAGTTTAAAACCAAAGTCGGCGTTTATACCGTAAGCGGTTTGCTGGCCGGGATTGCTGCGATTATTTTTACCGCGAAAACCGGGTCAGCCCAATCTAATATCGGGATCGGCTACGAGACGGACGCGGTTGCCGCCTGCGTACTCGGCGGAACTTCATTCGCCGGTGGGATTGCGACAATCCCCGGCGTATTAATGGGTATTTTTATCATCGGCTTTATCTATAACGGCATGAACCTGATTGGCGTTTCGTCCTATTATCAGTCGATCGTAAAAGGCTGCGTCATCATCGGGGCTGTGCTGCTCGATATGCTGATGAATAAAAAGAATCAATAATCAGAAAGGTTTAAAGTTAGTATGTCTAAGAAATTTATTGTTTGTCTTTTGATTTTTGTGTTGGCGTTTGTGCTTGTTGCCTGCGGTAAAACCGAAAAACCGGCTGCCGACAACGCGACAACGGACAGCAAGGCGGATGCCCCCGCCGCGCGCGTTGGAGATGTCAATGGCGATGGAAAAATCGTTGTCGGTTATATTTCGAAAAACTTGACGGATCCGTTCCATGCGCCGATCAACTCTTACGCTGAAACGACCTTAGAGCAGATGAAGAAAGACGGCGTTATCGACAGTTGGACCGGGATTTTGGATGGCGAAACCGACCCGAATAAACAGATCGACCGCGCTGACGAATGTATCACCAAAAGCGCCGACTACGTCATCATCCTCCCCGCTGAAGCCGAAGCTTCCGATCCAGCCGTGACGAAACTTGTCGACGCGGGTATTAAGGTCATCGTTGTCAACTCGAAAACGGTTAGCACAGATGAAAAAGCCATTGCCTACTGCGGTTCCAACGACGTCGAGGCCGGACGCATGCTGGCGAACTGGGTTCTCGAAAACGTCCCGGACGGCGGGAAATACGTCCACTGCACCGGCGTCCTCGGCAATTCCGCGCAGTTAGAACGCGGTCAGGGCATCAAGGAAATCATGGACAAGCATCCGGAATTTGAAATGGTCGGCGAACCGGATACGCAGTGGTCCGGCGATAAATGCGCCAACGCGACAACTGACGCAATCGCTCAATATGGATCGGAACTCGTCGCCATTATCGCCGATAACGACGATATGTCTTCGGCCGCCCAGCGCGCCGCAAACGACGCCGGACGCAGCGATATCATCTGCGTTGGCGTTGATGGGAACCAGAACCCGCTCCAGATGGTCAAGAACGGTGAATTAGGCGCGACCGTTCTCCAGGACGGCGTCGGGCAGTTATCAGCCGGTATCGAAGTTATCAAAGCTTCGATTGAAGGGCGCGAATTCGATAAAGAACCGGTTATCCCGTTCGTTCTCGTAACGATCGAAAACGTCGACCAATATCTCAATTAATCGAATTTGTACCAAACACAATCTGAAAGAGTACGCGAACGAACGTTCGCGTACTCTTTTTTCTTTTTTCAGTCAAAGAATTCCCCGCTATAAATAATCATTAATGCGGGAAAGAGAATCCTTTTTCAACATTAGATGGTAGACTGTATATTTACAATCGGAAGGACGCAAAACGCCTTCCCAAACAGACACTATCAAAGAATTGGGGACATCGCATAAGGAATGCGCCGAGAACGGATATCCGACAACGTTTACTGGTTTCAGAGCGAAGACTACGCGCAAGTCACGGCTGGCGTCATTACCGGACCGCAATGGGCAATCGTGGTAGATACGCTGGTTTATCCCGATGAAGCGAAAGCTATTCGGGAATTTGTGACGGAAGAATTAGGTTTGCCGGTTCGCTATCTGATCAATACTCATTCCCATTCCGATCATGCCTGGGGAAATTGTTTTTTTCCCGGCGCGACGATTATTGCCCATACCAAATGCGCCGAGAACCTGAAAACCAACGGATTCCAAGCGCTCGAGGAAACAAAAAAAACGAATTCTGAATTTGCTGATTCAAAAATAATAATTCCGCACCTGACCTTCGATATCGGCGAATTGACCTTGAAAGTCGGGAAAAAAAATATCATCGTCATGCTGACACCGGGTCATAGCGACGATGGAATCAGTGTATTCGTTGAAGAAGATCGAATTCTTTTCGCCGGCGATAGCTTCCTCGCCGTTCCGCAGCTTTCCGGCGGCTCGCACGACGACAGCGTTGCGACAATTCAAAAAATCGCCGCATTGGGATTGGAGAATATTATCCAAGGTCACGGAGATATCGTCCTGCGCGGCGAAATCGATACGGCCGTCGAAGAAAATTTAGCATATCTCGAAAAAATAAAACAAATTGGCGAAGATGCGCTCAAATTTCGTAACCCGGCGATTTATTTGAACCAATTCGATATAGAATCCTGCGGGAAATCCCGCGTCCTGATCAGCGGACTGGCCACTTCGATTCATACCGGGAACCTGATCGCCGCATATAAAAAAGCGCTGACCGAAATCGGTCGGACCGAAAATGAAGACGAACTAATCAACAACGACGCAGACGACGACGATTTCGGAGATTTCTTCTCCTCAGAAGAATCAGCGTATAATCCGGACCGGGATTCAAGCGACGATCCGGACCCGGATTTCGAATACATGGACAACTACGACAAATTAGACGATTTTTAGAACCGCTCTAATCCAAAATCAGGCTCGAACTGAATCGGCGATCCGCTTATATTCAGACGGATTGCCGGTTCTTCGTTAAGTTCATCAGCGACCGACCGGGAGCCCACGCCGGGCAAGCATCCTTAAAACTAGAAAACGAATAGAGATCGCGTCGTTCCCTACTCCAGATCGTATATTGCCGCCTGCTCAGGATAATGCTCCGCGATTTGCGCCTCGATTTCGAACGTCTCGTTGACGGAATCATAGACCAGGAAATTCGCTAAAAAAAGAATAAACCAAAAGCCTAAAAAAGGCACGGCCAACAACGTCAACGGGAAAAACAGAATCATCAAGAGCCAGTAACCAATTTGAAGAACGCTAATGCCGGCCAGTTTCCAAAACGATTTCATAAGAAAAGCTAAACAGTTTCGAATCCTCATTGCGTTCGGCTGATCTATCAGCGTCAGCAACGGCCAATAAATCGAAAAGAACATCGTAAAGAACAACAAACTCAGCGCGATCAGCGCAATCGTTCCCCAGCCACCGACCCGTCCGGAGTACAGGAAAATCACTGCCAGTCCATATCCGCCTAAAAGCGACGAGAAAATCATGCCCGGAAAGATCGAGACGCGCCAGTTCTGACGCCAGGCGCGTCGGTAATTTTCGAACCATCCTCCCGGCGCATCCCGCAGCGCGCGGTAAATCGAGTCGACCAAGCAAGCAAAAAAAGGGCCGGCAACCGCACCGCCCAACGCGCAAACAACCAACATCAATACAGGATCAGCGCTTTCAACCGCAGCCTGAAACCCGACAAACAATGGGATAAAGCCGAGGATTGTCAGTAAGTTAACCCTAAAAAAAACCGGAAAGAAACGGTCTAACAATTCGTGATAACGCGGGAATCCCTTTAACCGTTTCCCTGCCACGTAAGACGACGGCGCTTCCAGGAATCCGAATAATTTCATCCGCTGCCTCTTATTTTCATAAAGCCGCCCGCAGTCCGCTCAAATCTTCCTGCAAACGTCAACCCAGCCGTCCGGACGCGCGCACGCGGTCAGCTCCGATAAGTTTAATTCGACGCCGCTGTGATCGTCGCCCGCCGCCGGATACATCCGGTCGTTTTCACGCAGCGACTCGTCAAAAAAAATTCTGACGGAGTCCTTAACGGCGAACGGGCAAACGCCGCCGGCCTCATGCCCGACAAACGCTCCGACCTCGCCCACCGGAATCATGCGCGCTTTCTCGCCGAAACGCGCTTTATATTTCACGTTATCAATTTTAACGTGACCGGGGCAAAGAATCATGATCGGTTCGCCTGATACGAGAAACGTCAGCGTCTTGACGATCTGTTTCGGCTCACAGCCTAACGCCGCAGCGGCCAGCTCGACCGTAGCGCTCGATTCGGCGACGATCCGAATTCGATCGCCGAGGCCGAAAGAATTAAGATATTCCCTTACCGCGGCCAACGTCATATTCCCTTCCTTTCCCGGGCTGATTTAAGAATCGGTCGATGGATTTCAATCATGATAATTATAGTTTCGTTTACCCGAAAAACGCCGTTTCCGAAAAAACAGCTTTTCGTCAGTACATGGAACGGGATTCGCGGGGAATCAATTGAGTGACCCATCTGGGACTCGAACCCAGAACACGCTGATTAAGAGTCAGCTGCTCTGCCAATTGAGCTAATGGGCCGTTAACAAAAGCAATTTTACCACGACTTTCCGAATTGACAAATTTTCGGCGAAAAATTGGTCGCTATCCGTCACGTTCAAACCGAAGCCTCACGCTTCCGGATAGACCGTTAGACTTTTATAAGAATCGCCAAATTCTTATAAAAAGCCAACATCCTGCTCTTATAATAAACATGTTTGAAAAACGCAACACTTAACAAACGAGGCAGCAATGGCATCCAGCAATCAAAAACCTTTCAAAGCAGAAACCAGACAACTTTTAGACATCCTGATTAACTCGCTCTATTCCGACCGCGACGTCTTTCTTCGCGAAGTCGTTTCAAACGCGTCGGACGCGATCACGCGGCTGAATTTTGAAATGCTGACGAATCATGACGTTGTCGATCCGGACGTCGAACCCATGATTCGGATCAGCGCCAATAAAGACGCGAAAACGCTGATTATAACGGATACGGGGATCGGCATGAACGCGCAGGAGCTCGAAGAAAATCTCGGGACGATCGCAAGATCCGGAGCGCGCAGCTTCCTCGAAGCGACGAAAGAACAGGGTTGTGCAGCCGCAAACGACCTGATCGGCCAATTTGGCGTCGGATTCTATGCCGCCTTCATGGTCGCGGAATCGATCGACGTCGTTTCTAAATCGTTCCGGCCTGGAGAAGAGGCGATGAAATGGTCCTCAAGCGGCAGCGGGACATTCACGATCGAACCCAGCGCGAAAACATCGCGCGGAACCGAAATTATCATCCGGCTCAAAGAGGATGCGCTCGAATATACCGAAGAATACAAACTACGCGAAATCATTCGCAAACACTCAAATTATATTCCTTATCCGATATATATCGGCGAGTCGACTGAACGCGCGAATGCGGAAGGAACGCTTTGGCGGAAGTCGCCCAACGAAGTCAGCGCTGAAGATTACGAAAAGTTCTACCAGTCATTTACGATGGATTTCGAAAAACCGCTGACAAAGCTGCACCTGTCGATCGACGCACCGTTTCAAATGTACGCGCTCATGTTCATTCCGTCTAAGCCCGAGCGGACGATGTTTTCCCTTCGTCAAGAGGACGGACTGCAACTATATGCGCGAAAAGTTCTGATACAAAATTATTGTACCGATTTGCTCCCGCGTTACTATCGCTTCATTCAGGGCGTCATCGACTCGGAAGATATCCCATTAAACGTGACGCGCGAAACAATGCAGGCGAATCGCGTCATCCTGACGCTGCGGAAAATATTAACCGGAAAAGTTACTGAAATGTTCAAAAAAATGGGCGTTGACGATCCGGAAACTTACGTTAAATTCTGGAAAAATTTCGCTCCGTTCATCTGCGAAGGGATCGTAACCGAAGCGGACGCGAAAGAAAGCTTGATTCCGCTGCTGCGCTATCGAACGCTGAATCACGGGGACGATTACATATCGCTCGAAACGTACGTTTCCGAAATGAAGGAAAATCAAACGAAAATTTTCTACTTAATCGGCGATCATATCGAAACGCTGCGAAAAAGTCCGCATCTTGAGATGCTCAAACAGGATGGTATCGACGTTTTACTGATGCCGGAGCCGTTCGACCCCTTCGTCGTCACCCAGCTCGGCGAGTTCAAGGACCTTAAATTCGCCAACGCCGCGACCGAAGGCTCGAACGAGAGCGATAAAGCGGACTCCGGAACAGACAAAGAAAACCAAACGGACGAGGAAAAAAGCGAAAAGGAAGGGAACGAAGTTTCGACGCCGATTACCGAAAAATTCGCCGCCGTGCTCGGCGACGCGGTCGAATCTATCCGAGAGACAAAGCGCTTGATTAATTCGCCGGCCCGTCTCGTCAACGCCGCCGGAGCGATTTCGCCCGAGATGCAGAAGATGTATCACCTGATGAATCAGGACCTGCCGGAGATGAAAAAAGTTCTCGAAATCAACCCGGATCATGCGCTCATCGCAAAAATCATGGAACTTCAGGACGATCAGCTCTCAAAAGAAATGATCCGTCAGATTTACGATAACGCGCGGATCATGGACGGCGCCGAGCTAGACCAGGCGGAGATGGTAGAACGAATTCAGAACCTGTTATTAAAACTTTTGAACCGATCGGCAGCGATCGACGCAAACGCTGAGGAAGACTGAAAACGATTCCCCGCCATCGACGAATTGTGATCGACTATCTCGGGCAGGTAAACATGCCTCTCGGTCAGGCTTCAGCCTTTCTCGATGCGTTTTAGCGCCGCAGCAAGCGGAAGCTTTCGGTTCACAGACTTTAAGTATGCTGAGTGGGAGCAGAGGGTTTCTTGGGAGAACGCCGCTGCTTCCACGCCAATATACTTCCTTATTCCCATAACGCACAGGCAGCGCATCCGCCTCTACGGTTGCGAAAATATTGACCATTTCATCCTATAAAAATTTCCTTTACTGTGATATACTTTTACAGAAGGTTGCATGTCCTTATCAGATAGCTCGTCTATCATCGATCGCCGATAAACCGGGGCGCGTGGGATTGAGACCGGAGTTATGGTCGAATCCGAACGACACGCTCACCTACGGCAGATTCTCGAGCAAAAAATCTATTTCAAGAGAGGTATAAAAAGTGAGTAATAAAGTTTTGGATGGTCTTTTTCGGCCAAAAAGCGTAGCTGTCATCGGTGCGTCCGCCACACCCGGCAAAATCGGTTTCTCCGTCGTCGAAGCGTTACTGAACGGAAAATACACCGGTGATATTTATCCGATCAACCTGAAATTAGATGAGATCCTGGGCGTCAAGGTATATAAGTCGATCCTTGATCTAAAAGACAAAGTCGATCTGGCAGTCATTACAATCCCCGCCAAATTTGTATTAAACGCCGTCGAAGAATGCGGTCAGGCAGGCGTAAAGGGAGTCAGCGTAATCACATCCGGATTCGGCGAAGTCGGCGATCAGGAAACCGAACGAAAATTGGTTGAAGCTGCGCATAAATACGGAATGCGCCTTCTTGGGCCGAACATTATCGGAACGCTTTCCAACTCGGACAAATGCAACGCCTCTTTTGCAACCATGCTCCCTCTCGAAGGAAACGGATCGCTTATCAGCCAGTCCGGCGCGTTATTAATTGCCCTTGATATGGGAACCTATCTGCGCGGCGTTGGGTTCGATAAACTCGTTTCGCTCGGCAACATGGCAGACGTCGATTTTGCGGACATCATCGAGTGGCTGCAGGACGACCCGGCAGTTAATTGCATCTCGCTCTATATCGAGGGGCTGAAAGACGGACGCCGATTCATGGACATATGCCGTAATTCAAAAAAACCGATTATCGCTTTGAAATCCGGCGTTTCGGCGCATGGAGCGGCCGCTGCCGCTTCTCATACCGGATCGCTCGCCGGGGCCGCCGCGGTATACGGAAACGCTTTTGAACAATCCGGCGTCATCCAGGCTTCGAGCCTCAACAACCTATTCGACTTGACGCTGGCCTTCGAACTCCAGCCGGCGATGCAGGGCGACAATTTGTTAATCGTAACGAATGGCGGCGGCGTCGGCGTTTTAGCAACCGACTCAGCTGAACGGCACGGGATTCCGCTAAAGTTTACCCCGCCCGAACTTCAAACCGCATTCAAAGATTATATGCCTGACTTCGGCTCCGCTAAGAATCCGGTCGATATTACCGGCGGCGCAGGACTCGAGGGATATAAGAAATGTATCGCTTTCGGCTTGCCGCAGGATTGGGTCGACGGCCTAACCGTATTGTACTGCGAAACCGCGGTGACCGATCCGATGGAAATCGCTCAGGGAGTCTATGAAGCGGTTCAAAGCGCCGGCGAGGCGATCAAAACGAAACCTGTTACCGTCTCCTTCGTCGGCGGAGAACGCTGCGCCAAAGCAATGCGCTGGCTAATGGAACATGGTATTCCGGCATACGACGATCCGGACCGCGCCATTGCCGCGATCGGCGGCTTACGCAAGTACGGACGTCTTCTGGCCGAAAAAGCAGCCAACAGCACCGTTGACAAAATCAACGTTGACCGCGCCGCTGTGAAAGCTCTCCTCGACGGCGCCCGAAAAGACGGCCGCAACGCGCTGACCGAAGTTGAAGCCAAGGAACTGTTCAGGCTGTACGGAATGTCGGTTGCGCGCAGCGAATTGGCCACGAACGAAGAAGAAGCCGTCCGTGAAGCCAATGCGATCGGCTATCCGATTGTCATGAAAATCGTATCGCCGGATATCCTCCATAAATCGGACGCGAAGGGCGTCAAAGTCAATATCAAAGACGACGATATGGTTCGCGAATGGTATAAAAAGATTCTCGCTAACGCGAAAGAATATAAAGCCGACGCGCGAATTCTTGGCGTCTGCATCCAAAAGATGGAAGACCTCGGAACGGAAGTTATCCTCGGTTCAATTAACGACACCGCTTTCGGTCCGACCGTCATGTTCGGGCTCGGCGGTATTTTCGTCGAGGTTCTGAAAGACGTCACCTTTGCCGTCTCCCCTGTAACCCATAACGAAGCTCTCAAGATGCAATCCGACATCCGCGGCGCCAAGATACTCGCCGGCGCGCGCGGCGAAATGCCGCGCGATCGCGAAGCCATGGCGCGGACGATTTCGCTCTACTCGCAGATGATCTTAGATTTGAAAGACGAGATCGCCGAAACCGACGCCAATCCAATCATGCTTTACGAAGAAGGAAAAGGATTAAAGGTTGTAGACGCGCGCGTTATCTTGAAGTAACGGCGAAAAAATAAGAAACGTAAAAAAAGGAAAGGCTTTTTTATAAACCTTTCCTTTTTATTATCTGTGTCAAAATTTCCGACGTTTATCTTTATTCCAACAAAAATACGCCTGATTTGCCAAAAAATCCTCAGCACGTACCGACAAAATCATCTTTGCCATGAGAAAATAAAAACGCGCTAAACGACTCGTCCGCCTTTCAGTTTGTCCTGCAGCGCTTCCAAAGCTTCCATATCGCCATCCGCGGCCAAACGAGCTTGCTCGGGCCAAGTTTCCGGATTCGCTAAGCGTAAATTATTTGCCGTCAAAATCGCTTGAATCGAATCCGCGCTCATTTCCGAAAGTTGCCGCAACGTTCGAACGCCAGCACTTTTAAGCACTGATTCAATTTTCGGACCGATTCCCTCGATAATCCGTAAATTATCCTCCGCACTGGTTTCCTCCGAAACGACCTTATCCACAATACCTTCATCCGCCGCTTCGTCCGCAATCTCCGCAACCGGTTCCGAGCCTTCTTCAATCGGCTCATCGTCGTCACCCTCGTCCTGGACATGAAGAATTCCGGCAGTATACGGTTCGGGATCCGGAGCGGACTTGAAGTCGGGCTCAGCCTTCTCAGCAGCGGGAACCGACTCAGGGATCGACTTAGCCTCCGGCGAGATGAAAGATGATTCCGCCCCCGATCGCGACGAAAAATCTTTCTGATCTTTCGATTCGGGTCGGAAAAGAAGCCAAAGCACGATCAGGATAATAATCAGGACGATTAATAACCAAAGCCAAAACGGAAACAATACGCTATTCATAATCTAATCCTCCCATTTTATATAAAAACTTCGAGATGGAATCCTTCTACAACTACAGCAAAAGCTTTATATATTATAATCCGCTAATTAAAAAAGAAGGGAATTCAGCGCGCCCCTTCCAAGATTCTCATGAAAAATCTTCACCGCCAGACCGAATTCGGCAAACAAAGTCGAATCTCGAAACCAATCCAAAGCATCCGCCAACACTTTAGCTTGAGTCGTTATAATAAAGCCTCGAATAAACAAAAATCAATTGAACCGGTTTCCTCAATCAATTCATATCAAGGTACGATAAAAACAGCCTTGTCAATTTTTCTAAATTGAGCAAATACTCACTTTGTAGTCAATTACGGTTTGACAAGTGACCAGAAATGCTGTATAAAATACTTACGCTTTTATCAGGAAGGGAGAATAAAAAATGATTGGTTTAATTTGGTCGTTAATCGTAGGCGCAATTATCGGCGCAATTGCCAGCGCTATCACGAATAAAGGAAATTCGATGGGTCTTATCGCGAATATTATCGCGGGCCTTGTCGGATCCGCAATCGGTCAGTCGCTTCTGGGCTCCTGGGGTCCGGCGCTGGCAGGAATGGCGCTCGTTCCATCAATCATCGGAGCCGTTATTCTCGTTGCGGTCGTATCGTTTTTTACCGGGAAAAGCCGGTCGAATCCCTAAAACCCGACGTCACGGTTGAATTCCGACATGTCGGGGTAATTCAATCGCCAAAAACGCCGCCGGAAATTTTATCGGCGGCGTTTTTATTTTCATAGGTTGCGCAAAATTGCGCCTCAAGAAGAGAAAGCAGGGGGCTGAATCGGCACTGTTTGCGAGCTGAAAATCTCAAATCAATCAAGAGCAAAAAATGTGGAAATACCCGAACAGCGCGCCTGAAATCACGAGCGCAGGTCATGAGCATAACTGAGCGGCAAAAAGTCCGATCGACGCGTATATCGCCGCGCAGCCGGAAAAATCCGGCAAACCTCAGGCGAGAAGCTTAAATTATCCGTGCAGCCGAACCTGCTTTGAAGGAGGAAATCGGCTGGCTAATGTCAACGTATTGGCTCGGAAAGAATATTCGCTCGCATCTGACCGACAAGCTCAAAAACAGGACTGACTTCAGAACCTTTTTTGCCTGAGTGCCCAATATCATATCCAACGAAAAAAATCATCGGCGTTATTTACGGCGCCCGGACCGAAGAGATTGACAATCCGATCATAAAAAAATCGTTGCTTGGATAAAATCGTCGTCAAGTTTGCCAAAGAAAAAAAGACGGAGAAAATCCTCCGTTCTTAATCAAAAAATAAAAAACTTCCGTTTCTCAGGAAGTTTTCTGCCAGTAGCGGGGGCACGATTCGAACGTACGACCTCCGGGTTATGAGCCCGACGAGCTGCCTCTGCTCTACCCCGCATCAACAGTTACAATATTACCGTTTTTGTACCGTCTTGTCAAGGCGGTCAAAAATCTCATGACATCACGCGGGTTTGAGCCAGACCGAACATCCGCCGCCGCAAGAAAATGGTAAAATTTTAGCGGAAGAAATCTTAGAATATGGCGAAAGGTCTTTTTCGTGAATTCAAATCAGCATCGTTCCGCGGCAAAGTTATATTCTTTTTTACGATCCGATCTTTTCGGTTATTTTTTTCTGCTGATCCTAAGTCTGTCAGCCTTCATGCCCTTGATCAAACGGCTCGGGTTTTACTGGGACGATTGGTCAATGCTATGGTTTGAGATTACGCAGGGGCCGAAGGGATTCGCGGATGCTTTTACCGGCGATCGCCCGTTTTTAGGATTCCTGTACCGCTGGACGGGAGAATTCCTCAGCGCGAATCCGCTCGGTTGGCAGCTATTAACCGTCTTCTTCCGTTGGCTCGTCAGCTGCGTATTCCTGCGCATGCTCCGCCTGATCTGGGAAGATAAACCGAGCCGAACGTTGTGGATCGCGGCGATCTGCGCCGTTTATTCGGGGTTCAAGCAAATGCCGATCGCGTACGTTTGGGGAAACGCTTTTATCTTGCTTTTCTTCTATTTGCTATCCTATGTCTTTATGCTCCGCGCGATCAGCGCGATTCGGTCCGGAAGACGAACAGCCGCGCTCATCCATACCCTCCTCGGCATCGTTTCCTACCTGATCTGTACGCTCTGCACAGAGTATTACACCGGACTTGACCTGGCGCGAATCGTGATCATCTGGATATTCCTGCGGCAAGACGGCGAATACCGCGGACTGTCGTTCTTCAAACAGCTCCGGGCGGCGGCTTTTTACTGGCTTCCGTACTTGGCCGCGCTGGGCGGTTTTATGGTCTGGCGCGTTTTCGTTTTCCGTTTCCCGTCTTACCAGCCGGTTTTAATCGAAAAATTAGAGAGGACTCCGTTTCAGACAGTTTTCGGATTAATCAAAACAGTTATCCAGGATCTCTATATCGCGACATGGGCGGCCTGGAGCGAATACTTCCGTTTCCCGTTCGGCGAATCGATGAGCCGCGCTGATCAGGTTTTCTGGGCTTTCACCGTCGGCGCCTTCCTGATCTCGTTTATCGTTTTCTACGCCATGAAGAAAGTCGGACTTCCGGCTAAGGCCCATCCGGAGAACCCGTGCTGGGCGTTCGAGGCCGGAATCTTAGGGCTAAGCGCTGTAATCTTCCCCGGGCTGCCATACGTCATAACCGACTTGTCGCCAACGCTGGCTTTCCCGAGGGACCGCTGGCTGACCGCGTACATGTTCGGATCGGCGGTCCTGCTAATCGCGTTGATTGACTGGATCGTTCGTTCAAAACCGCAAAAAATTTTCTTCGTATCGCTGATAACCGCGTTCATGGTCGGCGGAAACATCCTTAACGCCAACCGTTACGCGCGCGATTGGCGGATGCAGAAGGATTTTATCGATCAGCTTCAAACCCGGATCCCGGCGCTTAAAGCGCCGACATATCTTTTTACAGATTTCAATCCGCTGAACTATGAAACCGACAACTCGCTGACCGGAATGGTCAACTTAGGACTGTTTCCGGAAAACAGCGCGTTGGATTTACCGGTCGCGGTCGGATTTTTCGACGTCCGATTTGAGCGAGATTTGAGCACGATCGTGAACGGCGATCCGATTTATCACGGGTTTCGTTCCGCTCTTTATCACGGCGCGGCGGAAGATATTCTCGTCTACTTCTATTCGCCTCCCGGCTGTCTTAGAATCCTCGATTCTGAACAACACGCCGATCTGCCCATTTTTCCAAAATCATTTTATGAGCTGATCCCGTATTCAAATCCGGACCGGATTCTGGCGTCGGACGAACCGCGGTCGGATTTCGTCCAAACGAATATATTTAAACAACCGATCGATGACCGCGCTTGGTGTTACTTCTTTCAAAAAGCCGATTTCGCCCGCCAGAATCAGGATTGGTTTGAAATCGCTCAAATCGCGGACGAGGCCTTCCTGACCGACGGGCCGAAAGAAGCCTCCGAATTAATTCCGTTTATCGAGGCGTACGCGAATACGAACCAATGGGCGAAAAACATCCCGCTGATCCGCCGCATTCATGAAATGAACCCGGATCTGGACCGTCCGCTCTGTACGCGGTTACAGGCGTTATTGACAGAGCATCCGATATACGATGAAGAGACCTTTAACCAAATCCAGGCGGCTTTCTATGACACGGGCTGCTCTTTATATGCGAGTGATCATGAAGAATAACCACAATCCGGACTCCAGACGCCAGGCGTCGATCGTCATTCCCGTTTATAACGGCGCGGATACGGTTCCCGAACTGACCGAGCGGCTAAATCAGGTCTGCCCGCGTTACTTCAGCGAATATGAAATCATCTTTGTCAACGACGGTTCGCGGGACGGAAGCTGGGACGTCATCCGTGAACTAAGTCAGACGCAAGCGAACGTCGTCGGGATCCGGCTGCGCCGTAATTACGGACAGCACAACGCCACGCTTTGCGGAATTCGTGCGGCGCGTTATCCGATTACGATCACGATGGACGACGATCTTCAGCATCCGCCCGAACAGCTGGCGCTGCTCCTTGAGGAATTCCTGAAAGGGTACGACGTCGTCTACGCGATTCCGAAAAAGCTGCCCCATTCGTGGTGGAGAAATCTCGGATCAATCATGATTAAACGCTTTTTGAGCAAGATCATGAATATCCCGATCCAGGACATCGGCGCATTCCGAATTTTTAGAACTGACCTCCGCGACGCGTTTGCAAATTACAACAGTCCGGACGTCTACATCGACCCCCTGCTGAGCTGGGGAACAAACGCGTTCAGCCATATCGAAGTCGAAGAAGAACCGCGCAAAATCGGCGAATCGAACTATACGATGAAAAGCCTGATCAAAGCGACGCTCTCGATCATGACCGGCTACAGCACGATTCCGCTGCGCTTTGCATCCATGCTGGGTTTTTTCTTCCTCCTCTTCGGGATCGTCATCTTAATCTACGTTTTTTATATCGCGATCGTCGTCGGTTCAATTCCCGGCTGGCCGTTTCTCGCGTCTATCGTCTCGATTTTCTCCGGGGTTCAGCTTTTCTCGCTCGGAATTATCGGCGAATATCTGGCGCGTATGTACGTCCGCACGATGGATCGACCGGTCTACCTCGTCGCTGAAAATACTGCGCCGCCGCAGGAGAAGGGAAATTATTATGAGTCATGACCTCAATCAGATCCGTAATTTTTTCAACGAACAGTTCGAAAACCACGGCGAATCGGCTGCCGGTGTCGGCTGGAATTCCGCCTATGCGCAAGATATCCGATTCGAACAACTCATAAAAGTCATCAATCCCGCAGAACCGTTTTCGCTGATAGAATTCGGCTGCGGATATGGCTATCTGGTCGATTATCTCGATCGGCGCGAAATCAAGCCGAAGCGATTCTATGGGCTGGATATCGTTCCGGCGTCGATCGCCGCCGCGAAAGCGAAATTCACGAACCGCGCCGAATATTCGTTTCATCTCGATCCGGAAGAAATTCCGATTTCCGATTACCTTGTCGCCTCCGGGGTTTTCAACGTCAAGCTGACCGCGTCAAACCCGGACTGGACCCGCTACGTCATTGATCAGTTAGACTGTTTCAACCGTTGGACGACGAAAGGGTTTTCCGTAAATTTCCTGACGAAGTATTCGGATTACGAACGGATGGCGGAACGTCCTGATTTATATTACGCCGATCCGTGTTTCATGTTCGATTACTGCAAGACGAATTACGCCCGGAACGTCGCGCTGCTGCATGACTACGAAATTTATGATTTTACCTTGATCGTTCGCAAGTAGAATTTATTCTTGCCGTCAAAAAGGGCCTCATCTTTTATCGATGAGGCCCTTTATTTCAGCCCTTGCGGTTAAGCTTCCTTCGTCTGGATTTCGTATCCGAGCGTTCGCAGTTTCTTCTTCAAGTCGATCAGCGACTTCTGACCGAAACCGTCGACCGCCAGTAATTTCTCATCGCCGCCGTCAGCAAAACCGGCGAGGATATCCGCGACCGTTTTATAACCGGCGCTAAGGAGCGCTTCGGTCTGACGTTTCGACAAATCGAGCGATTCAACGGTGCGTTCCGGCGATGTCTTCGCTTCTTCGCGCGACTGTTTCTCGCTAATAAAATCCTGCCGCGCTTGTAAACGGCGGTAGAAGCGGTCGACCTGTCCTTCCATATCAAGCATGCGTTGCTGCTGACCGGTAAAGAAAGGATGGCAGGCGTTGCAAACTTCGGTCCGGATTTCTTTTCGCGTCGAACCCGTTTTCCAGGTATTTCCGCAAGCGCAAGTTACAGTAGCTTCCGGAAAATATTCCGGGTGAATTCCTTTTTTCATCGTTTATCTTCCTTCTTTCACCATTCGTTCCCTACTATGCTTCGGGAACGGTCCCGTGAAAAACTATTCAGTTTGCTCAGTGATTTCAATCTCGTCTTCAAATTCGACGAATTCGACAGGATCGATATTAACGCGTTTTCGTCCGCTCGGGAGCGTTTCATAGACGACAAAACCGGGTTCTTTCGCGTACAGCGTATAATCGCGGCCGCAGCCGACATGCGCGCCCGGATGGATTTTCGTTCCGTGCTGGCGAACCAGGATGCTCCCAGAAAGGACTAATTCGCCGCCAAAACGTTTAACGCCCAAACGTTGAGAATTGCTGTCTCGACCATTGCGGCTGGAACCGCCACCTTTTTTGTGTGCCATGATGCCTTACCCCTCAATTGAATCTATCTGGATCCGCGTATAAAGCTGACGGTGACCTGTCTTAACGCGATAATGTTTCTTCGGGCGATACTTGAAGACGATAATCTTCGGACCCTTTTCTTCACCGACGACGGTCGCGCTGACCTTCGCGTTCTTGACGAACGGCTGACCGACCTTGACAGCGCCGTCGTCAACCGTCAACAAAACGTCGTTCAGAACGACCTTTTCGCCGGCTCCGACTTCCAATCGGTCGACGACGATCGACTGGCCTTCAACAGCTTTATACTGTTTGCCGCCCGACTCAACGATAGCATACTTCATATTCTTTCTCCAATCTTCACTTCGCCATGGCTCGCCGCGGATTCCGCCGCGGCATGGGGAAGTTTGGCTTTATTCGTTAACCGACGTAACGAACCGCTTTATTATACTTTGAATTGTCCCGCTGTCAACGCGGAAACATGATAAATCAGGAGCATCGCACGCAGAATTTCCGTCAATTCACCACAAACGTAAAAAATAGCGAATAGCATAAATCTTATTCATAGTTAAGTCGGCAAAACCCATCATGCTGGAAACCAGGCGTTCGCTAAAAATTGTGATGATAAAGAAGATGTATTACCTTCGGAAAGCAGACTTAATTTGAGTTTTACCGCACCCGCGGCCGCCGTTCCGTATCCCGATTCGCCAGTGCATAAAAAAGCGCGCAGCAAGCAAAACCGGCGAAACTGACATAATATAAAATCATCCCGCCGTAACGGTCCATCAATAGCCCGAATACCGGCGTAAAAATAATCGTGATCAGCGTCGGAATCGTCACGGTAAGAACGACCAAAGCGCCGCCCGCTTTCGACATATCATAACGATCGTTAATCATCGTCACATATCCGATCGCATTAAAACTTAATCCGACCCCGGTAAGCGCGCGGGCAATCAAAACAACCGGAATCGCCGGCGCTAAAATAACCAGCAAACGCATCGACGCATAAATAAGCTGCGCCGCAAACAGGACGCGTACCGCGCCGTAGCGCCGGATCAGGCGATCGGTCGCAATCATACAAGGAATTTCGACGACCGCGCTGACCATCCCCAAAATCCCGATCAGCGTATCCGACGCGCCCAGCCGATCGAAAAATAAAATCTCAAAATTCAAAACGCCCGCATTGCCGATACCTGAAACGATAATAACAATCATGATAAACAGGACAGTCTTATCATGAAAAAGATCTTTCACGCCGGAAAGATAGGATCGCCGCGTCGTCACGGTTTTATCGCGGGTAAATCCGCCTTCGAAACGGAAACGCCCTAACACAAAAATCGAGGCCAGCGCAAATCCGGCGCACAGATATGCCGTAATCCGGACATCGGTCACCTCGATCAGGTAACCGGTCGCCAGAACGACCGGCGCCCAACCGATCGATCCCCAAACGCGGACCGAACCGTAACCGACGTCGCTCCCGCTGATCGCCTTTAACGTGATCATGTCCGCGGTCGTATAAAAATTCGAGTTGAACATCGTACGCAGACAATGAAAAACCGCAATGCCAAGAAAGGTCGATTGAAACGAAAAAGCCACCGTCGAAGCGATAACAGCCAGAATACAAATACGCAAAACCCGCAGCGGTTTTTCAGATTCGGAAAACAAGCGCACAATCGTCGGCGCCGATAACAGCGATACGATCGATCCCATCGCGATCACCAGGCCGATTTGAGACGCGTTCAGCCCGCGTCGGTCCATGAACAAGCCGGTAAAAGCCGCTAACGCGCCGACACCGCTGTTCATAACAAAGTGATAACAGCGTGCGTAAAAGACGTTGTTGCGGCGAATCGCGACCTCTTCCATATAAGTCAACTGTATCAGAATTTTCCAAGATCTCTTATCAGGAGTGACATCCGGTCCGAAAAAAACAAAAACGCTCCGATTATGCTTATAACACAACCGTTTTTTCGCTATACGAATTTCATAAAAACAGGCTTGAAATTCGACCTGATAATACAAAAAAAAGGAAACAAACGAATTCTTGATTCATCGGCGGACGTACGTATAAACTGTGAAATTCGTCAGGGATAAGTCATGTTGAATGTAACTTGCATTCAGGCAGCATATCCGATACCATCTTTGTAAAACAATAATGTAACATCTTACAGAATCATGAAAAAACTTACAATTTCGGAAGTCGCGAACCGGGCGGGAGTATCAACCGCCACCGTATCCAGAATCCTCAACGGACAGGATAACGTCACGCCGAAAACACGCGACCATGTTCTAAGCGTCATGTCTGACATGAATTTTGAACTCCCGATCCGAATTCGCTGTCAAAATCCGCCAAAATTCGGAATGGCAATCGCCGGATACGACGATGTCACGCCTCAATCAAGTTTTTTTCATGAAGTTATCGCCGGAGCCGGACTCGAAGCCGATCAACGGCGCGCGACGTTCTCGTTTGCGCCGATCTACTGCGACGATTTAACCGAATCCGAGCTGCTGCGCCGCGGCGATTTGGACGGATTGATCGTCGCCGGGGTCCCGATTCCGGATGAAACGGTAATGAAATTAAACCGAACCGCTTATCCGACCGTTTTTATCGGCCGCTATCTTGACTACGGCGAACCGTTAAACTACGTGACGCCGGACAACGTCGGCGGCGGACGGATCGCGGCCAATTTCCTATTTGAATCCGGACACCGGGATATCTGCGTTCTTAACGGGCCGGAAAAGATCAACGTATTTCGCGATCGGATTCTCGGCGTTCGCGAATTTTTCTCTGAGCGTCTGACCGCGTCAATCCGCGAGATGACAAATTTCAACGAAGAAGCCGGATACGAAGCGATGAAAGCGGTCCTTGACGAAAAAACCCGACCGACCGCCGTTTTAGCGCTTTCTGATTGGATGGCGATCGGCGCGATGCGCGCGATCGTAGAGGCCGGACTGCGGATCCCCGACGATATTTCCGTTATGGGGTTTTCCGATCTTCCGATTGCCGAAATTCTGAATCCGCCGTTGACGACGATTCGCATTCCGCAGCGCAAGCTGGGCAGTTTGGCCGTCCAGCTGCTGGATTCGCTGATCCGAAAAGAGATTCAAGGGCCGGTCGGGATGATCCTGCCGCCGGATTTAGTCGTCCGTCAATCAACAAGAAAAATTGAGGCCAAAGCATGAATACGCATCAGGTCATCGTCTGCGGCGGCGGCCCGTCCGGAATTACGGCCGCGTTGGCGGCGGCGCGAAACGGCGCGCATACGCTCCTGATCGAACAGTTCGGGTTCGCGGGCGGCGCGTCGACAAACGCGCTTGTCTATCCATGGATGTCGTTCCACGATCTGCGCGGGAATCAGGTCGTCGCCGGAATCGCGCAGGAAATCGTCAGCGCGTTACAGGAACGCGGCGGCTCTCCCGGTCATGTCCGCGATACGATCGGTTTCGTTCGTACAATTACGCCGTTCGATCCGGAAATTTATAAATGCCTGTTGGACGAAATGCTATCCGACGCGGGAGTCGAAACCTTTTATCATTCGCGTCTCGCCGGCGTCGAAGTCGGAACGGGACGGATTCAAGCGATCCGAGTCCTCAGTCCGTCCGGAATTTCCGAGTTCAGCGCCGATATTTATATCGACGCGACCGGCGACGGCGATCTGGCCGCAATGGCGGGAAATCCGTTCGTCATGGGCCGTAAAATCGACGGATTAACCCAACCGATGACGATGAATTTTGTTTTAGGCGGCGTCGATCTCGAAGAAGTCAAAGCGTATATCATCGCCCATCCGCAGGAATTTCATTCGGATACCCCGTTCAATGAGTTGGATCAGCTGCCGCTGACCGGCGTATCCGGTTTCTTCAAGCATTGGGCAGCGCACGGTCCGAAATCCATACCCAGGGACCGCGTTCTCTTTTTCGCCGGAATTCATCCCGGCGAAGTCTCCGTCAACACAACCCGGATTATCCGCCGGAACGGGACAGTCGCATCCGATCTCTCCGCCGCGGAAACGGAAGGACGCCGCCAGGTCGCGCTGCTAAGCGAATTTTTCAAAAATCACATTCCGGGATTCAAGAACGCGTTTCTCAGCCGCACCGCAGCCAAAATCGGCGTCCGGGAAACGCGTCATATCAGCGGGAAATACGAACTGAATACTGAAGACTTGATGAGTTCGCGCTCGTTTCCCGACCGGATCGCGCATTCAGGCTATCCGCTCGATATCCACGATCCGACCGGTAACGCGCTGGCACATCAGGAAATTCAGAATGGTCTGGCCTATGAAATTCCTTATCGCTGTTTGCTGGCGTCGGATATATCCAATCTGCTGCTCAACGGCCGCTGTATCTCCGTCACGCATACCGCTTTCTCGTCAACGCGCGTCACGCCGAACTGCATGGCAATCGGACAGGCGGCGGGAACTGCAGCGGCATTATCCGTCCTGAATCGGAAGAATCCGGACGAAATCGAAATTCGTAAACTTCAAGAACGGCTGATCCAACAAAAGGCCGTCTTGAAAAAGTAAACTGTTCTATATTTATAAGGAGAAGCACATGAAAAAGAACACCTTAGTCGTTTCAATATTGATTTGTCTCATCCTGATGATGAGCGCGTTCGCCGTAACGGCGCAGGACTCGGACGGAGAGATCGTCGGAGCGAAACCGACCGGAGACGGAAAGCTGACGCTCTGGGTCGCCGGGAATACGCCCGATATACAGTCGGCGTTCAACGAAGTTGTCGGCAACTTTAACAAAAACAACCCCGATTTCGACGTCGCCGTCGAATTCATCCCGTGGGGAGATCTGTCAACGAAGCTGACAACCGCTTTTTCCGCTCAGGTCGGACCGGATCTGTTTATGCATGGCGTCGCCGCCAGCGCCGGTTTCATGTCGAAAGGACAAATCGAGGATTTAACGCCTTATTTCGATTCGCTTCCTGACAAGGATGATTTCCTCGCCAACCTGATCGCGGCCGGAACGGTCGAAGGGAAAGTCGCTATTATGCCGGTTCAGGTTACCAACTACATGCTCATCTACCGCAAGGATCTGTACCAGGAAGCCGGGTTGGATCCGGAAAATCCGCCGGCTACATGGGAAGCCTTAGCCGAAGCCGCCGTGAAACTGACCCAATCGGACGATCTCGGAATTACCCTTGCCGGGCTGCAGATGCCGGTTGAAGGCGCCGACGTTGAGATGGCCTATCTGCCGATCCTGCGCTCAATGGGCGGCGATCTTCTCAGCGAAGACCAGAAAACCGCCGCGTTCAATTCCCCCGAAGGAATCGCGGCGCTGCAATATTACCTCGATCTGTTCGAAAAACATAAGGTTTCCTCGCTGACGCCGCTGCCGGGCGACGCGACGATGCCGCCGATCGCGCGCGGCGCAGCGGCCCAGGTTATTTCAGGCCAGTTCAGCCTGGCGCAAATCAAGGACGCCTCGCCGGAACTGTACGATCAGATCGGTATCGCCCCGCCGCCTGCCGGCAAGGACGGCAAGATTTCGACCATGTCGTCGTTCTCCGGATTCATGATGAACGCGTACAGCAAGAACAAAGACGACGCCTGGACACTGATGCGCCATATTCTCAGCCCGTCAAGCCTGACGATTATCGACGGCGGTTCGCTGTTCCTGCCGCCGCGAAAATCGATGCAGTCCGCCGAATTCATCACCGGCGACCCGTTGTTCGAAGCGTTCGCGCTCGGACTCGAACACGGAGAAGGCAACCCGAATATCCCGACTTGGGTTGAAGTTCGCAACACGCTCGTTGAAAGCCTCGTCGACGCGCTGAACGGTAAAACCGGCGCAGAAGACGCGCTGAAAACGGCCGAAGAAGCCGTCAATAAGGTCCTCGCCCAATAATCGGGGCTAAGCATAAATTGCGGACGCCGCTGCGTTCAGCGGCGTCCGCAAACAATAAAAATCCGGATAAAGAACGATGATCAGAATTGAATCGACGACCCGACCGAAAAAAGCTACCATCAGCCGGAAAACACGGAAAGCGTTATGGGGATATTTCTTTATCTTCCCGGCGCTGCTGTACTTTTTCATCTGGGTCCTGTTACCCGTTCTGACCTCGTTTGGGCTCAGCTTCACGAACTATAATACCGCGACCGCAGATTGGGTCGGGCTAAAAAATTATATCGATATTTTTACCCAGACCAAAGTCTACAGCGCGCTAATAAAGACGGTCCAATTCGGTTTGGAGCTGATCCCCGCGAACATGATCTTTTCGCTGATCCTGGCGCTGCTGGTTGATCAGAAAATCCGCGGCGTTTCGATTTTCCGAACCGTTTATTATCTCCCGGTCCTGACCTCACTCGTCATCGCCGGCATCGTCTGGGCGTCGCTTTTCGATCCGAGAACCGGCGCGGTAAATTGGCTGATGCGCCTGCTGCGCCTCCCGCCGCAGCAATGGCTATACAATCCCGATCTGGCCTTACATTCGGTCGTCGTTGTTCGATTGTGGAAGGGCGTCGGCTATAACATGATGGTTTTTCTAGCCGGACTGCAGTCGATTCCGAAAGAACTCTACGAAGCGGCGCAGCTCGACGGAGCGTCAACCTGGCAGAGTTTTCGCTTCGTCACCTTACCGCTCCTCAAATCAACCGCGTTCTATATTTTCGTTATGGCCTGCATCAGTTCGTTTCAGGTTTTCGGCGAAATTTACGTCATGACACGCGGCGGTCCCGCCGGCGCGACGCGAACGCTGATCTACCTGATATATGAGGAAGCGTTCCAATATACGAAGATGGGATACGCCAGCGCCTTAGCGTTTGTGCTGTTCCTGCTCGTTGCCGGGATCGCGCTTTTCAACTTGCTGGTCGTGAACCGGTTCGTGGAGGATGAACGATGAGAAACGGAAAAGGTTTAAAGATCGCAAAAAATATCGCGGTTTATCTGCTCATGGTTATCGCGATGATTCAACTGGGATTTCCATTTTTCTGGATGGCGACGTCGGCGTTCAAAACCTCGAAAGAAATCCATTCGCCGACGCCGGTGCTGCTCCCGTCTGAAATTACCTTTGACAACTTCCATAAAGCCTTTCAGGCAGCGCCTTTCGGGAAATACGTCCTCAACACGCTGTTCGTCGCCGTCGTCGTCACCGCTTCGACTTTAATCCTCTGCGCCATGGCGGGATACGGGTTCGGACGAATCTCTTTCCCCGGGCGCGAGACGCTTTTCATCCTATTCATTTTAGCGATGGCGCTTCCCGGCGAGGTAACGCTCATTCCGCGTTTCCTGATCGCGAAAAACTTTCCGCTTTTCGGCGGGAATAACATCCTCGGAAGAGGCGGGATCGGGCTGATCGACAGCTTTTCCGGCTTGATTATCCCCAACTTGATGAGCGTCTTCGGCGTTTTCTTCCTGCGCCAGTTTTTCCGGACACTACCGAACGACCTCGAAGACGCGGCGCGGATTGACGGTGCGTCCGAGTTCGGGATTTTCTGGCGGGTTATGCTGCCCTTGACCGGGCCGGCCTTAGCGGCCTTAGCGCTTTTCACGTTTACCGCCGCCTGGGACGAGTTCATCTGGCCGCTCGTTATCCTGAATCATTCAGAAAAATACGTCGTTCAGTTAGGCTTATCCGTCTTTTTCGGCGAACATTTTGTAGAATGGGGTCCGATGATGGCGGCTTCATCACTCGTCAGCCTGCCTGTGATCGCCATTTTCCTGTTTACTCAGGCTTCAATGGTCAAGTCGATCGCGACGACCGGCCTGAAAGGATGACGTCTGAATATCTAAGGAGACCATATTATGAATCAACTCGTAACCATGCTTAAAGCGGTTCAGGATCGTAAACGCCCGCCGCTATTGATCGCCAGCCTGCCGCGGAATGACGCGGCATTGGCGCACGCCGCGGTTTCCGGCGGCGCCGACGTACTGAAAGTTCATCTCAACGTTCATCATCAGGCCGGCGGCGTCCGATTCGGCTCTCTCAAAGAAGAAAACCAAAACCTGGATAAAATATTCGATATCGCCGGAGAACTGCCGGTCGGCGTCGTTCCTACGGGGAACGCTGAAATCAGCGCTGAGGAGCTCGAAGAAATCGCTGCGCGGGGATTCGATTTTCTGTCGATTTACGATCACCACGCCCCAATCGCCAAGCTGCCCGATCGGGAACGAATATCGCGCATGATCGCTTTATCCTGTCATGACGATCGTTTTATCGCCGCGCAATTTCCGCGGCTCCCGATCGACGTCGTTGAACTGTCCGTCATGGCGCATGAAAGCTACGGCCAGCCGTTTACGTACCGTGATTTGGCGTTCGTCCGCGATCTGACCGAATGCGTCGCCCCGCTGCCGACCGTCTTACCAACCCAACATGCCATATTACCGAATATGGTCAAAGAGATCGCAGACGCCGGCGTCTGCGCGATCATGATCGGCGTCATCGTCGCCGGATCTACGCCGCCGTCCTGGGAAAAGACCTGCCGCGAGTTCCGCGCCGCGCTCGACGAAAGCTTCCGCGCGTGAACGTTGTCGGGATACTGCCTTTAGACGACCGCCCCGCGACTTGTTTGTTCCCGGAGCGGATCGCCGCAATCGCCGCGCTGAAACCGATTCTCCCGCCGCGCGGATCGCTCGGTAATTTTTTAGCGCCCGGCGATACGAACGCGCTTGCGGATTGGCTGATAAGAACCGCGCCGGACCTGGACGCGCTGATCGTCGCCGCAGACATGCTCGCTTACGGCGGTCTCGTCGCTTCGAGGCGAGCGCAGCCATCGTTCGAAACAGCTTCAGCGCGCTTATCGACCCTGAACGAGATTCACCGGCATTTCCCGCGACTTAAAATCCTCGTCGCGAGTGTAATCATGCGCATTTCGCTGACCGCCGCGGACAAAGACGCAGAAAAAATTTATCGGGACCTGATCCGGTATTCGGAAGTCCGCTACCGCTTCGAGACGCTCGGCAAGTTAGCGCTGCGCGAAGAAAAAAACAAATTGGAGAAGCAAATTTCGCCTCAAACGATCCGGGAATACGATCGGACGCGCGAACGGAACTATCAAATTAACCGCGCTCTGATCGAAATGAGCGCAAAGGGAATCATCAGCGATCTTGTGCTGCTTCAGGAAGACGCCAGCCGCTTCGGACCGCACCTGACAGAACAGCACCGTCTACGCGAAAAAATTCGCGAAAGCGGACGCGAAAATCAGATCCTGATTTACCCCGGCGCGGACGAAGGAACGCAAACGCTTTTAGCCCGTTGGATCAACCGCACTGACGCCCCCGCGGTCGAACTTTTCTATTCATCCGAAAGCCGTTCCGCGGACATCATGCCGTTTGAGCATTGTCCGCTGTCGGAATCGCTGTCGAATCATCTGCGCTCGGCAAACCTGAGACCTGGAAGCGGCGCGAATCTGCCTTGCGTTTGGGTACATAACCCCTGTACGGATAAAGAACGAAACCAAGCCGTTCGGGATATCGAAGCGCTGCTGAATTCGGGACGCAAGGTCGCGGCCGCCGACGTTTATCGACCGAACGGGAGCGACCCGCTTTTCATGCGCATGATGAACGAACGCGGACTGCTGCCGGAATTAAGCGCTTATGCTGGCTGGAATACGGCGGGAAATACGATCGGAACCGTACTGGCTCATCTCTCCGCCGCGTTGACGCTGAACGGCGCCGTCGAACCGGGCCGTCTGACCGCGCAGCGGAAATTCTTATGGGAGCGGATTGCCGACGACTGGGGGTACCAGAGCGTCGTCAGGGAAAGAATCGAAGCCGACTGCCGTAAAAAAGGGATCGACTGCCTGTCGCTCGGCGGAGCGTATGACGAAACCGACGCCGCCGTCCGGCGCGAACTCTCCGATTGGATCCGGGAAACGATTCCGCCGGAAAAATTCGGCTTCGCGAATTCAAAGCCGACGGTGCGGCTGCCTTGGGCGCGGACATTCGAAGTCGAAGTTACCTTGGAAACGCAAAAGAACGAGAATAACATAAAGGCGGAGATTTGAAAAAATTTACGTAAGCAAACCGATCAAATCCCCATTCCCAAAAGAGCGTAATCCGTCTCAAAAAATAAAAAGAAATTGTTCGGCGACAGCCTCTCGGATCAAAACAATCCGTCCGCCGTTACCGAACAATTATCTCGCTTCGATCAACCTTCCTCTTGGTCCTTCATTCCGCCTTTATCGAGAGAAAGCGAACGGTTCCGATTTCAATCGTTTTCAGCTTTTCTGAAATGCTAAGGTAGTTTCTATTCTGCCGCCTTGAATTCATACCCATGTTTCTCGTTGTACTTCTTCATCGCGAAATAGAGCGGCACAATAATCAGCATCGCGCCCAGGCCGATCAGCAATTTTTTCATATCGGAATTAAACAACAGCCAGAGACTGACAATCGCCGCCACAATCGGAATCGTATAACCAAAAGGAAGGCGGAACGTTGATTCCATTCCGCGTTTTCTGAATACGATAACTGAAAGGCAGGTTGGAATATACTGGGTAAATCTTGAAATAACGCTGATCGCCGCCAATTGCGTAAAAGAACCCGATAGAGCGACCGGAATAACAAGAGCCGCCGTAATTAAAATCGCGACAATCGGAACGCCCTTCTCCGTCTTTTTCGCGACAACCGGCGGCAGCATTCCGCGATCCGCAAGCGCCAAACAACCGCGCGGAGACAGGAAAGAAGCCGCCACATTGATCCCGCCGATAGAGACCAACGTTCCGACCGTAACAATAAACCCGCCGGCTGCGCCTAAGGCGGTAGCCGACATCGCGTCGACGACCGGCGTTTCCGTTCCGCTCAGGTCGCTCCCTAAAATTCCGATGCTGACGAATTGAATCAAAAAATAAATCAAAGATACGCATCCGATCGCTACGGCAATCGCGATCGGAAGATTCTTTTTCGAATTTTGCATATCTTCCGAAGCTGTCGCGATCGATTCGAAACCGGTGAACGCGTAGAAAATCAGAATTGCCGCTTCCGCAAACTTACCGGTCGTAATTCCTTCCGGGACGATTGGCTTGAAATTGTCGCCTTTGATAAAGAAAATACCGATCGAAATAAACAGAATCAGCGGGACCAGCTTTCCGACAGTCGCAATATTATTGACATATTTCGTCGGATCCACGCCTAAGATATTAACAACCGTAAGTCCGCCCACGACAAAGATAATCATCGCAGTTCTAAGAGACCCCTGCGCTACGGCGGGGACGACCGCCGAAAGCGCCGTTACAAACCCGACCGCCATCGCAGCCCACGCGATGATTTGGACAATATATTTCATGACGCCGACTTCAAATCCGGCAAAGTTTCCGAAAGCCTCTTTCGCGTAAATATAAGCGCCTCCGTTCGATCGAAACAAGCCGCCGACTTCGGCAAAACACAAAGCCATTGAGCCGGCCAGCAACGTAATAAACAGATAGGCAAATAAGCTGCTCGTTCCCGTGATCGTGAAAGCCCTGCCGGGTAATAAGAAGATACCGGAACCGATAATTGAATTCATTCCGAGCAGGATAATACTGAATAACCCGAACTTTTTCTTTGAGTCTCCCATGGCTTTCCCTTACTTTCTGCACTTATGCGAAAACTGCTTCCATAGCATAGTCATTTTTTCATGACCAAACCTCGCCATCATCTCGGGATGCCATTGAACGCCTAACATGAAAGTTCCTTCTTTCCGCTCAATCGCTTCTACGACACCGTCGAGAGCCTTCGCCGTCACGCGAAATCCTGGCGCAATCCCCTTGACGCTTTGATGATGAAAAGAATTCACCATTTCTTTCTCGCCGAGGACTTTCCCAAGGGAACTGTCCTTCTCAATCTCGATATGATGAAACGCATTTTGTCGCGGAGCCTGTTGCAAATGTTGCCCTGCGCCTTTTTCCTGAATTTTCAAATCCTGGAACAGCGTACCGCCAAAAGCGACATTAATCGCCTGCATACCTTTACAGATTCCGAATACGGGAATATTCAACGCGTCGGCAGCGCGAATAGACGCTAAATAAAACAGATCTATTTCGCGCATCGAGAATCCCTGTCCTACGGTTGGTTCCTCGCCATAAAGCGTCGAATCGATATCGTATCCGCCGGAAAGGATGATCCCGTCCAGTCCTTTCAGCTGTGATTTTACGTTATCCAAGTCTGAAAGAACCGGAAGAAGGATCGGAATCCCGCCGCTTTTTTCAACGCATTCCACATAGTCATGGTTAACGTAAGAACGGTAAATGCCCGGCAGCATTCCGCCTTCCACAATCAGTATATTCGCAGCAATTCCAATTTTGATTTTTTTCATAGAACGCCTCCCTTTCAGAACAAATCAGGATTTTCCGGGATACCCGCGTTCGGTTTCCTTAAGAAACCGCTCTGGTTTTATAATTCCGTCGGATTCTCTTCGATATAAACCTCCTTGCCTTACTGTAGGATCTATTTTAGGATCTGTTTTGGGGATATATGAACGAATACTTTTTACCGGAAGCAAAGTATTCTTTAGTAATTTCTACCGTTATTAATTATACTGAGATTGTTTTGATTTGCGCTGATTCTGAAGCCGGAAATTTCAAAAAACGCTCGCGGCGCACACCATTAAATTGAAACTCTCATATTTATTTCCGCTTTTTTCGCTTTTTCCCGAATATAAACGGCCATATTTTCAATTTTCACTGTATGGATCATCACGGCTCGTCGTCCCTCTCCCGGATAAATACACTGACTACGAATACGGCGGAAATAAAATCGCCCCTCCCGGATGGCGGAAAAAGCGCGTTCCCACACCCTTCCGCAACAACAAGATCCGTTTTATTCCTCGAAATCCTCGCCTGGATCAACGATCGATTCGCGCGGGATAAACCGATCTAAATCTTTCGGTTCCGGCGTCAGCCTCGCCGCGGCGCGCAGCGCTTCGTTCGCCAACTCCGCCTGACTGTCGAGCGGGTCGCTCTTCCGCCGGTCGACACGCCGATATGATCCGTCCGCGTTCATGACCCAAGCTCGATCGGTATCCGTCAGCTGCAAGCGTAAAATTCGGAAAATTCGCTCGCGGACATCCTTATCTTCAATCGGGAATTGAACCTCGATACGCCGATCCATATTCCGCTGCATCCAATCCGCCGAACCCAAGAATAAATCCTCGCTGCCGTCGTTGTAATAATAAAAAATACGCGAATGCTCAAGGTAGCGGCCGACGAGGCTGCGAACGTGAATATTCTCCGACAGCCCGCGGATTCCCGGACGCAGAACGCAAATACCGCGCACAATCATGAAAATTTTTACGCCTGCCTGCGACGCCGTGTACAGCGATTCGACAATCTGCGGATCGAGAAGCGAATTGATCTTAGCGACGATGATCGCTTTTTTCCCGTCAAGGGCATTCTTTGTTTCCTGTTGGATCCGAAAAACCGTATCCTCGCGCAGCCAGCGCGGAGCGGCGATCAGCTTCCGGAATCCGAGCGGGATCGAATACCCCGAAATCATGTTAAAGAAATCGGTCGCATCACGACCGAACGCCTCTGAACAGGTCATCAGTCCCAGATCGGTATAAACCCGCGCCGTCGCGTCGTTATAGTTTCCGGTACCGAGATGAACGTAACGGCGGATCGCGTCGTCCTCGTCGCGGACGATCAGCGTAATTTTGCTATGCGTTTTCAGGCCGATTAAGCCGTAAATAACGTGACAGCCTGCTTTTTCCAATTTTTTCGCCCATTGGATATTATTTTCCTCGTCAAAACGCGCTTTCAATTCAACCAGGACCATGACTTGTTTTCCACGTTCGGCGGCAGCCGCCAAAGCCGAAATAATCGGAGATTGGCCGCTGACGCGGTACAGCGTCTGCTTAATCGCCAGGACGTTCGGATCGCGCGAAGCCTGCTTGATTAAGTCGATTACCGGATCAAAGCTTTCATACGGATGGTTCAGGAGAACGTCATTTTTTTGAATCACAGAGAAAATATCGTTCTGACTGAAAAACGCCGGCGACGTTTGCGGCGTGAACGCCGGATAGCGCATCCCGGGTTGATCGCCGATCAGCTTCGTCATCTTTGAAAAAAGCGTTAAATCTAATGGCCCGGCGATCCGGTAAACGTTGATATCGGTGACTTTCAAATTCTCGTATAACGATTGGACGATCGAAGGCGCGGCGTCGCGATCGATTTCAAGCCGGATAACCTCCCCCCACTGTCGCATCCGCACCTGATGTTCAATTTCAACAAGTAAATCCGCAGCTTCATCATCGTCAATTTCGAGATCGGCGTTTCGGGTAATTCGAAAACGAGCGATATCGCCGACCTTGACGCCGGTAAAGAGCCGGTTAATAAAAAGAATTACTAAATCTTCGAGCAGGATAAAACTCGTCCCCGTCGTGTCCGGGAGCTGAACAATCCGCGGCAACACGGTCGGGATTTGAATAATTGCGAAAGAATTTTCGTTGTCATTTTTGATTTTTTTTCCTAAGCGTTCAATTTTGACGAATAGGTTCAACGACTTATTTGCGATCAGCGGAAACGGCGACCCGGCGTCGACGGCGAGCGGCGTCAAAACGGGAAATACGACCGATTCGAAATACTGCTGAGCGAATTTGAGCTGCGCTTCATGCAGCTGGTCCATCGACTTGAGAAAAATTCCTTCTTTCCCCAACGCGGGAATCAGCGCGCGATTCACGGTTGAATACTGTTTTCGAACCAGATCATGGGCGCGCTTGGAAATCCGTTCCAACTGGGAAATCGGTTTCAGCCCGGAGGGATCGGGAGTTTTATAATCCGCCTTCACTTGGTCATGGATCGAAGCGACGCGAATCATAAAGAATTCATCCAAATTTGAACCGGTAATGGAAATAAAATTTAATCGTTCGAAAAGCGGATTTTCAATATTGCGGGCTTCTTCAAGGACGCGGTCGTTAAATTCAAGCCAGCTCAGCTCGCGGTTGATAAATTTAGAAGGGAATGCGTCTGATTCAAACGCCGCCTCCCCTAATAGCTCACAGTTTTCGTCCAGAGCCAATAAAAAAGCGCGGTCCTGGTTTTCCTTATTTCGTTCCAAGTCGTTACTCCTTTTGAAATCGGCGCGGCGTTATAAACTCCGCTTAATGCGCAAAACTGGAGCGTACCCGAATAAATCGGTGAACAAACCGATATGCTTATCAAAATTCCAAATTTCGATTGTCGCGTCCCGGTTTGTCGTCACGCCTAAAATCAGCTGATGGCCCGCCAGCCGCGCTGAATTGATTTCCAATTTCTGTTTATGCCCGGCGTCAAGCGAATTCGCGATACAAAGGATCGCGATCAATTTCAAGATCATGATCCGTTCCGCGTCCGAAAACTTCGCTAACATCGGGTCGCCGCTGTCGATATGCCCGTTATGAAAACAGGCAATCAGCGCGACCATCTCCCGTTCCTGATCGCTTAATCCGGTGAACTCGGTCGAAGTGATAATTTCGAACGTTCGGATACCGTCGTTAACCATGCTGATATATTTTCCAATATTGTGCAGAATTGCGGCAAGCGAAAGGTAGCGCCGTTCTTTTTCGCCTAAATGATGGATTTTCCCGGTCAGGTCGAATAATTGAACCGCCAATTTTTGAACATGCCGGACATGATATTTATCCGTCCGATAACGGCGCGCCAGCTGATGCGCCGCTTCCTCCATATTTTGATACGGGTCGCGAAGGTACTTCGTTCGGAATTCCGTGTGGAGCATTTCGAATAAGATACCGTCGATCAGATTCAGCGTCGGCAGATGAAATTTCTCAACGCCGGTAAAGGCCAGGACTTCTTCAATAACAATTCCTCCGGGAAGGAGCAATGACTCCTGCTCGGTCGGGATCTGAGCCAGACGCGCCAAAATACGCCGTTCGCGCGTTTTAAGCCGTTTCATCAGCGACAAGAATTCGGACGTCGCGACCGTCTCCCCGTTTTTCAAATCCCACTTCGCGACATATTTTAGATAACGCAGCGATCCGCCGACAACAATCAAATTTCGGTAATCCGTCTGACGCGCGTTGAAGGCGCGATAATAATTCAGATCGCCGGAAATATACTCCGTCAACAGCGCGTTGAAGTCCGGCGATACCCGTTCCAAATTCCCAAGCAGCTCGCGAATCCGCAGCGATCCCAACCGGAAACTTTGCGAATTAATAAATTGCCTGCCGTGATAAAGCGTCAGCTGAATCAGACCCGCGCCGATAAAAAGCACCAGGCAGCCCTCCTGAGTCAGCTCAAGAAAGCCGGGAAGACCTTCCGAGATCGCGATTTGAAGATAGCTGTTATCCATTCCATCCGACAGAATTTCAACCGTCAATCCGGTTCGGACGAAAATCTGCTCGATCGCGTAAAGCCCGTTCGCGGCTTCGCGAAACGCGCTCGTCGCGACAGCACGCAGCGTCGTAACGCCGTACTCGCGCAGCTTCGACTTGAAACCGTTCAGAACGTCGATAACCTGATCGAGACTGACTTGGCTGATCTTTCCGATCGTATACGTATCGATCCCGATCGGGATCGTCCGAGAGACTTCGTCTAAGACGATCGGCGCCGACCCGCGTTTTAGCCGCGCGATGCGCATCGTCGTCTCATGCGATCCGACATCGATAATCGCAACTAAGTTCTTTCCCCGTTCCATTTAGATAATCTTCTCATCCCCGAAATAAATTCCGGTCTTCCGCGCCGCGTCGATCAGGTAATGATCCTTTGGGATCGCTTTCATTCGATGAGCGACTTTATCGAGCGGAACCGCGCTGATCTCGTTATTCCTGAACGCCATCATGAATCCGAATTTCTTATCGAGAATATAATCCCCGGCTTTGACGCCCAGGGCCGTCGTCAGTACGCGATCGTACGGCGATGGCGATCCGCCGCGCTGAAAATGACCCGGAACGACACAGCGGATTTCCTTTACCGTCAGCTCGTTCAAAATCGCCCAGAGACGAAATGCGACCGATAGATGACGTTCCTTCGAAATCCGCGCCGCATATTCCGATTTCGATAAAGACGCTTCAGCTTTCGATTTCGCACCTTCCGCAATCGCGATAATCGAAAAAGGCTTTTTCTGGGCCTCGCGTTTCCTGATCGCCTTAACGATCGCCATCGGTTCGTACGGAATTTCCGGAATCAGAATCACGTCCGCGCCGCCGGCGATCCCTGCGTGAAGCGTCAGCCAACCGACCTTGTGTCCCATAATTTCGATGATAAAAACGCGTCCATGAGAGGTCGCCGTCGAATGGATACCGTCAATAACTTCTGTCGCGATATTGACCGCGCTTTGGAATCCGAAAGTTGAATCCGTTTCATAAAGATCGTTGTCAATCGTCTTCGGAAGCGTGATGATATTCAATCCGGCTTGGTAAAGCGCGTTGGCAGTTTTATGCGTCCCGTTACCGCCCAAAATAACGAGCGCGTCCAACTTCAAATCACGATAAGTTCGAATCATCGCTTCTTTCCGCGTCGGGTTGGGCGCCGCGTCCGGATGAAGCGGCGTTTCGAGCAGCTTGAACGGCTGGCGCGACGTACCGAGGATCGTGCCGCCCGTCGCCAAGATTCCGGAGAAATCGGCGCTCTTCATCTCTCGGTACGCGCTGTTCATCAGGCCGTAAAAACCGTCGAGGAAACCGATAATTTCGGTATTCTGATCGGCTTCGTAAAGACGCTTTGCGACGCCGCGCATCGCTGAATTCAAACCCTGGCAGTCGCCGCCGCTGGTCAGCATTCCGACTCGTAACGTCATAATACCTCTCTCCCTTGTCTAAACCGAATTCAGTTGCGAAGATTCGTTCGTTTTGATTTTAAATGATACTTTCATTTTAATATAACTCGGCCGGAAGCGGAACGATTTAAGGCGGATTCTATTTCCTGAAATCCCATGGGGCCGTTTCGTCAAACGGACGCTTTTTACTAGCCGTCGCGGATTCATCTATATGCGCAAAAAGATTACTAATATTTTTCACGATGCCGCTATGTCCCGTACATACGGCGTCTATCGATTTATTTTCGACGGTACCGAAAAGCTTACGCAGCGACTTTTTATTGAGCTCCGGATATTGTGTAAAAAAATCAAAAAAACTGTATCCGCCGTTTTGATTTACCGCCATGCAGTCGCCGCTGATCAAAATCCTATCGTCAATCAAATAACACATATGTCCCAAGGTATGCCCCGGAACATGGATGGCGGTTACGGAGATACCCTCAATCTGGATTGAATCCCCATCTTCTAACAACAGATAATCTTCTCGAATCTTGACGCAGTTTTTCAGCTTGATCCCGAACTTCTTCATCCGATGTGTTTTCCCGGTCAGGTACGGCTCTTCATCTTTACCAAGATATACCTTGGCATTCGGAAAAATATTCTTGCCGCTTATATCGATTCCTCCAGCGTGATCTACGTCCGCATGCGTCAGGAAGAGATGTTGAATCGCGGTCGGAATAATATTAATCTTTCTGAATTCAGCTTCTAATCCCTTGAAATTAAGGTGTCCGGAATCAAACGCGATCGTCGTTGCGTCTTTCGTATAAAACCACATATTCACATCATACTCGCGAATACAGCTCAACCCTGCGCCGAATGTTCCGGTATTTGCAGGATGGCAATATTTTTTCCCTCGCATCATATGATGTTTAATATGGTTATCAAAAAAATACATCAGCTTCATGTCGTCGGCTCCTTTTTTAGTTAATCATGAGATGAAGCCGTATGTTTTACTTTCAAAAATCTGCTTTATCGCGCATAACGTCAGATAAAGATACGCCCATCATCTGCTTACAGGTCATGGAAAAATGAGACGGGCTGGCAAACCCGGCATCCAATGCGGTCCGCGTGATTGAATGGCCGCCAAGCACGCCTTTCCAAACATATTCCAACTGCCTGATAATCAGATAATTTTTCAGGGCGATGCCGGCTTCGCGCTTGAACAAATGCGTAAGCCAGCTTTCGGAATAATTTAATTCTGCCGCGATATCCGCCACTTTTCTCCCAATATATTTATATTCGGCAATATCCCGCAGCAGGCTGTTGATACGCGGATCAATACGCTTTTCGGAGTCAGCTTCTACGGACAAACTTCTTAGGATTGAAGATATCCGCAATAATAAATTTTTATCAGACGCTTCGTTTCCCAAACCCCGCGTGAATTCGCTCTGTAATGATGAAAACGGACGTTCGTTCAGGTATTTTCTCCGTATTTTTTCGGCTACCGACGAGGTCGGATCAATCAAGAGAAAACAACATGCCTGGTTAGACGGATATTGATGAAGAATATTCCCATCTACAAAGATAATATTCCCTGAAAGCGTACAGTTTTCAATTTCCAAACGCATTGTTTTGTCGCTGAGAAACAAATGCAGCATAACATGCTTATGAAGATCGGTTCCCCTATATGAAGGCACAACGACCGCATATGAATCCTGAAAAATAATACTGCTCATCATCTCACCTTGTTTCCAAGATCAACCCTTGCTTTATACAAATTTAGACATGATCAATCGTAGGCCGATCAGATTCCCGCTTCATGAATTCTACAATTAATACCGCATAAAACGTGAATCCGGCGAATCGCAGTTCTTTTCTCGTCCTACGCTTTTAGCGTAGGAACAGACCGAGTGCCGAATAGAAATCGCGATCCCTCGTCAGTATAATCGATTCACCGACGGCAAAAAAACGAATAGCGTTATCATAAAATCCGTTCGAGTCTGACTTATACGGAAGAACTTTAAATATCGCTTTATCCATGAAACCGACCGGTATCTCCGCTTTATAGAGGACATATAAATACCTAAGCGAATTGAACCGGATCTTTCCTATCCAAATTCCTCCCATCCGGTTTTCATGTATAATTCCAATACCTATGCGGGTTTTGGAGACAAGCCGTTCGGATCGTTAAATCGTAAGGCGGGCAAAAAATTTATGGAAAACGAAAAAATCTCAGGACCGACAGACAAAGAATTGTACGATGCTTTGCCGCGTGAAGATTCGATCGAAGAGGAATCGACCGAGAGCGGCAGAAAGTGGCTGATCGCTGCGTTGATCGCCGCGCTGCTGATCGCGGTTCTAATTCTGGTCATGATCTTCGCCGACAGCGAAGTCGTCGCCAAGACAAAGAATATCGCGATCGTTGTTTGCTCTTTCGCGGCAATCCTGCTGCTCGGATCGTTTTTCATCCTGATTTTTCAGCTTTCTGCGCTGACGAACCTGCTGAAAATCGAAATCAAACCGATACTGGAATCGACGCGCGATACGGTTAATAATGTAAAAGGTACCGTCAGTTTTATGAGCGACAAAATCGTCGAACCCGCGATCAGCGCCGGCGCGAAAGTTGCCGGCGCGAAAAAAATAACCTCGTTTTTATTCCGAAAGAAATAAGAAGAAATTAAGGAGATATTATGTCGAATAAAGATAACAGCTTTGAATTCTTTTTAGTCGGTTTTATTGCCGGCTGCATATCGAGCGCGATCGTTTCTATCCTCTACGCACCGAAAAGCGGCGAAGAGACGCGGAAAATGATCCTTGAAAAATCGGAAGATTTCGTCAATTCCGCAAATAAATCGATCGACCGCGTTTACAAGCAGGCTGAAATCGCGACAAATAACGCAGTAGATAAATTCAACGAATTCGCCGAAATCGCCCGGGAACAATCCGACGCGATCACGCAGCGCGGGAAAGAAATCCTGAACCTGACGCAAGATAAAATCAAGGCCGGCGCTGAAGAAATCGAAAGCGGGATCGACGAGATTTTAACTACCGGGAGCTGATTCATCGAACGTCGCTATCAAAAATAAAAAAGCGAAACACCTTTATCTTCCGCCGGGTGTTTTGCTTTTTTAAGGAATGATTAACCTTAAAGTTCGTTGATTAATCTGAATTCGTTATACAATTGACCTGGTTAATCAAATTTCGAAGAATGGAACAAACATGAAAAAAAATAAAATCTTTCAACTTATTCTGTCTGCAGTTCTGGTCATCGCATTCACTGTCCCGACTTTCGCAGGAACCGCGCAATCGGACGTCGTCCAGACGGTTAACGGCGTCGATTTCACCGTTGATCAGTTTATCGAAGCGGCAAAATATTACCGCTTCAATCTCATCCAGCAGTACAACTACTACCTCACAATCTATCAAATGTACGGGCTGGCGATTGACGACGAATTTAACCAGCAGTTCGCCGATATCCTCGGCGAAAACGGCAGTGAGAAAGTCCGCGAAATCGTTTTAGCGAACGCCGCGAAACAGGTCATCGTTGCCGCCGAAGCGGAAAAAGCCGGAATCAGCGTCAGCGATGAAGAAGTCGAAGAACGCTTGAAGAAACTCTTCGGATTCGGAAGCGATCTTGAGAGCGACGCCGTCGAATTGCCCGCGGAAGAACCCGCTCCAGAGGAATCGCTCGACTCGCTTGGCGCCGAAAACGTCAGCACTGAGCCTGAAATCAATAAAGAGCTCGAATTCCGCAATAAAATTGACGAATATTTCAACTCGTACGTCAACGGCGCATTTACGCTCGAATTCTTCAAGGACGATATCCGCGCCATGATACTCGAAGAAAAACTCCAAGCCTACGTTATCGGCAAAAGCGACGAAGTTTTCGAACAGGAAGAAGTCAAAGCCCGCCATATTCTCGTCGAGACCGAAGAAGAAGCCTTGGCGATTCTGGAAAAATTGAACACCGGCGAAAGCTGGGAAACGCTCGCCGCCGAGAATTCCCTCGACACCAGCAACAAAGATAATTCCGGCGATTTAGGCTGGTTCGGGCGAGGCATGATGGTCGCGCCGTTCGAAGAAGCCGCTTTCGCGCTTGAACCGGGCGAAATCAGCGAACCCGTCAAATCATCCTTCGGTTTTCATATCATCGCGCTCGACGGAAAAGAATTGCGCGCGATGGAAGGTTCCGTCCTCGAAGCAGCGCAGGAAGCCGCTTACGAAAAATGGTACGAAGAGATCGCGGAATCCTACAAAATTACGACGACCGACGCTGCGGACGATATCGTCGTAACGGAACCCGTTTTCGAACCGTACGTACCGGAACCGACGAAAGAACCGGTTGAGGAACCGGCTGAAGAAACCGTCGAAAGCCCCGAGCCGACCGCGGCTCCATAAAATAAAGAGCAAAATCAATTTTATCCGAACAAAAAAGGATGCGCTGGAAAAAGATCTGCGCATCCTTTTTTGGGTCGTGTCGGGCCGGCCTGATACGGCGCTCCCGTTCCGCGGACGGTCAGATCCGGTTCAGAACCTGATCCGTTAGCGCGCGCGTTCCGGCGCTCCCGCCCAAGTCCAGCGGAAGCTCGCCGGTTTCAATCGTTTCTTCAACCGCGGTCTCAATTTTTTCAGCTTCGCCTGTCAGTCCAAACGCATAGCGCAACATCATCGCCGCGCTCAAAATCGTCCCGATCGGATTCGCAATCCCTTTGCCGGCGATATCCGGCGCTGAGCCGTGAATCGGTTCGTAGATACCGACCGAACCGGTTCCGATCGACGCCGACGCCAACATGCCCATCGAACCGGAAAGGACCGACGCTTCATCGGTCAGGATATCCCCGAACATATTCTCGGTTACCAGCACGTCGATATCGCGCGGATTGGAAATCAGCCGCATCGAAGCCGTATCGACCAACATATGCTCCAGCCGGACATCCGGATATCTTTCCGCGACTGTCGCCGCCGTTTTCCGCCAAAGCCGCGATGAATTCAGGACGTTCGCTTTATCAACCGACGTTACCAGACCGCGCCGATCCCGAGCCGAACGAAACGCGAATTCTAATATCCGTGAAATTTCGGTCTCGCTATAAGACAGCTCGTCCGTCGCCCATTCAACCCCATCTTCGCCAACGCCCTGACGCTTCTTTCCGAAATAAATCCCGCCGGTCAGTTCGCGTATTACCAGAATATCGACGCCATGCAGCAGTTCGTCTTTGACCGGGCTTTTCGCGTATAGCCTGGGATATGTCTTGACAGGACGCAAATTCGCGAAGACGCCCATTTCCTTGCGCAGCCGCAACAAGCCCTGTTCCGGACGGATAGACGCGTTCGGGTCGTCCCATTTCGGCCCGCCGACTGCGCCGAGAAGGATCGAATCGCATTTCTTGGCATTCTTCAACGTTTCATCGCTGATCGCAGCTCCAATCGCGTCAATCGACGCGCCGCCGATCAGGAAGTTTTCATATATGAATGAATGACCGTAAATCGCCGCGACTCGATCTAATACCCGCTTCGCCGCATCGATAATTTCCGGTCCGATTCCGTCCCCGGGGAACAGCGCAATTCTCATGTCCATCGTCGATCGTCTCCTAAAGTTTTCCGTTTTTTTCTTCGTACGCGCGGATCGCGTCCGTATGTTTTAATAAATATCCGAAATCGTCGATTCCCTCGATCAGGCACATCTTATAAAAAGCGTCGATCGCAAAATCAAGCCGTAAATCGCCGTATTCAGCCCGCTGAGCCGGGAGATCGACCGTCAGAATTCCGGTTTTGTCCGCTTCAATCGTTTTTATCAGCGCCGAATGCGCTTCTGCGTCCAGCGCGATCAGCAACAGACCATTTTTCTGACCGTTACTGCGGAAAATATCGGCGAAACCGCGCGCAATAACGACCGAAATTCCAGCCTGCGCGATCGCCCAGGGCGCGTGTTCTCGCGAACTGCCGCAACCGAAATTATCTCCGGCAACCAAAACCCGCGCCGATTTCCCCGGCTCCCGATTCATCGCGAAATCCGGATTCAAAGAGCCGTCGGGAAGGTAGCGCCAATCGTGAAAAGCTTTTTCGCCGAAACCGCTTTTCGCTGTCGTCTTCAGGAATCGCGCCGGAATAATCTGGTCGGTATCGATATTGTCAAACGGTAAAAACAACACGCTTGAACGTAATGTCTTAAATCCTGTCATAACGCGCCTCTCAAAAATTCACGGGGATCGGTCACAAAGCCGCGGATCGCCGATGCCGCCGCTGTCGCCGGAGAAGTTAAGACCGTCCGCGCTCCGGGACCTTGCCGCCCTTCGAAATTGCGGTTGCTCGTACTGACGCAAAGCTTCCCGCTCTCCACAACATCGCCATTCATCGACAAACACAGGCTGCAGCCCGGTTCCCGCCACTCCGCGCCGGCATCGATAAAAACGCGATCCAGCCCCAAAGCCTCCGCAGCACGCTTGACCGCGCCCGATCCCGGAACGACGATCATGCGTACACTTTCAGCGATTTTCCGTCCGACGAGAACCGCAGCGGCAGCTTTCAAATCTTCGATACGTCCGTTCGTACAGGAGCCGATGAAAACCTGATCGATCGGATAATCGCTGAGACGGGTCCCGGGCCGGAAACCCATATAGTCCAACGCTTTGCGAAACGCCGCGTCATCCCGAGCACCCGGGAAAGCTTCTTCTGCATTTGCCGGAATCTTCCGGCCGATCCGAATCCCCATCGCCGGGTTCGTTCCGTATGTCGCCATTGGCTCCATCTCGCTCAAATCGATCGTCACCTCGCGGTCAAAAACCGCGTCGGGATCGCTCTTTAACTTTGCCCAGGTCGCGACGGCCTCATCCCAAGCCGCTCCCTGAGGCGCGAACGGTTTCCCCTTCAGATAGGCGAACGTCGTTTCGTCCGGCGCGACCATCCCTGTCCGCGCTCCCGCCTCAATCGCCATGTTACAAAGCGTCATCCGGCCTTCCATCGACAGCTTCCGAACTGCTTCTCCACTGAATTCAATCGCGGTTCCGGTTCCTCCGCCGACGCCGATTTTCGCAATCGTATATAAAATAAGGTCTTTTGCGTCTGTCCCCGGAGGGAGCGTACCGACGTAATTGATCCGCATCGTCTGCGGCTTACGCTGCAAGAGACATTGCGTCGCCATGACATGCCCGACTTCGCTCGTACCGATCCCGAACGCGATCGCGCCGAACGCGCCATGCGTAGCCGTATGCGAATCGCCGCAGACAATCGTCATCCCCGGCTGCGTCAGCCCCATATCCGGGCCGAAGACATGAATGACGCCGCGCGCAGGATGATCCAAACCGTAAAGATCGATCCCGAATTCGGCGCAATTCTCCTCCTGCTGCAACAGCTGCGTTTTCGCCTGCGCATCCGCGTAAATCAGACTGCCGTGCTCCGTACCGTCAGGGCCTAAACGCGTCGGATTGCAGTGATCCGTCGTCGCTTGATTCCGCTTCGGATTCCAAATTTTCAAGCCGCGATTACGCAGCTCCTGAAAGGCCTGCGGCGACGTCACTTCATGCGTTAAATGAAGATCGATATACAGGATCGGTGGCGCGCCTTCCTCTTCCAAAACGACATGATCGTTCCAGATCTTATCGAATAAAGTTAAACCCGCTTTAGCCATGAGCAGCCCCGCCGTTATTCCCGTTTCCGTTCCGATTCACGTCGATAATCTTATTCAACGCCGATAGATAAGCCTTAACGGCGGCGACGACAATATCGTTATTCGCGCCGTAGCCGCTGACCAGCAGCGTCTTGGGTTCTTCGCTCTGCGGATGGACCTCGCTTGGAACGCGGCTTTCAACCCGTACGCTGACTTCGCCGACAGCGTCGATTCCTTCCGTAACCGCGTGAATCATGAATTCTTTCAGTTGGTTCTCAACTTGGACAATCTGATCGATCGCTTTATAAGCCGCGTCGATCGGTCCGGTCCCGATCTCGGCGACCGTCCGAAGTTCGCCGTCCGGGCAAACCAGCCGTACCGACGCCGTCGGCATTCCAATCGTCCCGCAAGAAATCTGAAGACCGTCAAGCTGATAATATGAATTGATCTGATGGATATCCGACGAAACGAGCGCCTCAAGATCGATATCGGAAATCGTCTTCTTCCTATCCGCCAGTTCCTTGAACTTAATAAACAGTAAATCCAGCTCTTTTTCCGTCAGGTTGTAGCCGATTTCCTCCATGCGGTTCGAAAGCGCGTGACGTCCGGAATGTTTCCCCAAAACCAGATTGGTCTGGCGAATTCCGACGTCTTCGGGCCGCATGATTTCATACGTCAGCGCGTTTTTCAGCATCCCGTCCTGATGAATCCCCGATTCATGGGCGAACGCGTTCCGACCGACGATCGCCTTGTTCGGCGCGATCGGAAAACCGGTAAAATTCGAAACCATCTGTGAAACGCGCGCCAAATGGCGTGTTTCGATATCGGTATGCAGTCCGTAATAGGATTCGCGCGTTTTCAGTGCCATGACGACCTCCTCAAGAGACGCGTTTCCGGCGCGTTCGCCGATCCCGTTAATCGTAACTTCAACCTGCCGAGCACCATTCATGCAGCCCGCCAGCGTCGTCGCTACGCCCAGCCCCAGATCGTCATGACTATGCGTCGACAGGACGCACTTTTCGATTCCTTTCGTATTTTCGCGAATCTTCCGAATCAGCTCGCCATATTCCAACGGCGTCGCGTAACCGACCGTGTCGGGAATATTCAACGTCGTCGCCCCGGCCTCGATAACCGCTTTGAGCAATTCGTATAAAAACTCAGGTTCGGCGCGGCTCGCGTCTTCCGGCGAAAATTCAATATCCTTGCAAAGACTATGCGCATACGCAACCATCTCCCGCGCCCGCTTGACGACTTCAACAGGATCCATACGCAATTTATACTTCATGTGAATCGGCGAAGCGGCGATAAAAACATGGATCCGCGGCCGGTCGGCGCTTTGAACCGCTTCCCACGCGGCGTCGATATCTTTCTTCGCGCAGCGCGCCAATCCGCAGATAATCGGAGCGTAAGAGCCGTTTCGCGATACGCCGACTTCATTCGCGATCCGCTTGACCGCAGCCAAATCGTCCGGAGAAGCGATCGGGAATCCGGCCTCGATGACGTCGACCTTAAGCCGCGCCAGCGCGTGGGCGATTTCCATTTTCTCGCTCGACGTCATCGACGCGCCCGGACACTGTTCCCCGTCGCGTAAAGTTGTATCAAAGATGATTACTTTTTCCGACATTTTTCAACTCCTGATTATTTTTTATATAAACTGCTCAGCCCAACGCTGAAAAGAAAAAACCGCCTGTCGGGGCGGTTCGTTTGTGAATTGAATACCTGCTTATCGTTCCATGACGGAACCGACCCTATACGACCGTATACGGGCGGGTAAGCAACAATCCGAATAAGTTGGACGCGTGGGTCAGCTGGTTCATAATGAATGTATTGTATCAAAGCCGCGCCATTCCCGCAACAAACGCGACGATTTTATGACTTTCCGAGATTCGTCGTCTTTCCCAAAACGAGACGATCCTAAAAGACAGGATTTCCAAAACTTCTACGGGGAAATTATCAAAATTTTTTATGCAAATCATCATGATCGGGATTGTTCTCATTGAATACGACGCGAAGGACAGGGGAGGCGACAGCGCAGAAAAGCGAGAGCAACAGAAGCGCCGCGCAGCAGTATAGCGCCAGATCTCCTAAAATTTACTTTTTTCGGTATGCAACCGGATCCCAATTCGCATACCGCTCTAAGTTCGAACGAAAAACGTCGGCCGCGCTGAATTCGCTCCAGTAGTAATAATGATTTTTAATCCCCAGTACTTCGGATTCAATCCAGACGCTTTGCCGCATCTTTCCAAAAGCGAACAGGGTTTGCTGATGTGGAACTTTCCGCTCCTCGCCATTGTTCAAAAATCCGATGCCGTCCGCATAAATCCGAATCGCGTCAAACGGCTGACTCCTGAGCAGCGTTGCAATACTGGAAATAACCAGGACGATCGCGACCCAAGGCAATCCGCCTATCAGAAATTTCACGATACTGCTGACCCATTCAACCTGTATCTTTTCCGAAAAATTTAGAAGAGCGGCTTGGACCTCTGGGAGCCGCGTCACAACCAGCAAAATCAAATATGTAGCCCAAGGGGTCAGCAACGCTTTAATTTTCCCGACGCCGCTGTATTGGCCCATATCTATCGAATGTTCGGATACAAATTGTTCTTCCATCTTTTGAAATCCTTTCTATTCTATATCTCATACTTATGTTTCCAGAAGAAACTATATAGTTATACCATACGACGAACTTACTCTTGTACAGACAGGAGCAGACAAGGGTACGCAATTAGCAAACCGCCAGCTACTTTCGAGTAGAATAAAATCAGCATTTTCAGTAAACCGCAGCCTGGCCGCGAGCATTACGATTCCTGAGACTGGAGACTCCATGATCCGAAAATTTATTTCTTACTATAAACCGCACCTGAAACTGTTCACGCTCGACCTGATCTGCGCCTTTACCGTCGCCGTCTGCAACCTGTTTTATCCGGTCGTTGCCAAGAATATCATCAACGACTACGTCCCGAACCGTGATTTGCGGCTGCTGGTTCTCTCCGGCGCGGCTATGCTTTTGATTTACTGCCTGAAAGGCGGGCTGAATTACTTTATCCAGTATTGGGGTCATATCGTCGGCGTGCGGATTCAGGCCGACATGCGCAACCGCCTTTTCAGGCATCTCCAAAAAATGCCGTTCTCATTCTACGATCACAACCAGACCGGTTCGCTGATGTCGCGCATGGTCAACGATCTTCAGGATATTTCCGAACTCGCTCATCACGGACCGGAAGACCTGCTGCTCTCGACGCTGACGATCTTCGGCGCGCTGATCATGATGGGGCGGATCGATCTCGCTCTCGCCGGAATCGTCGCCGTCTTTATTCCGCTGATGGTCCTCTTCGGGATTAAGACGCGGACCGATTTAAGCAACGCTTTCCGCATCATGCGCGAGAAAGTCGCCGGGATCAATCATACGATCGAACAGTCGATCTCCGGCGTCCGCGTCGCCAGAGCTTACAACAACGACGCATACGAATACGAGAAATTCGCCGCTTCGAACAGCAGTTACGTGGGCGCGCGCGGCGTCGCCTATCGGCAGATGGCGATTTTTTTCAGCGGAATGAACTTCCTCAGCGACGTCCTCTACCTTGTGACGCTGGTCGCCGGCGGGTTATTCTGCTACTTCGGACGAATTGACGTCGGCGAGTACGCCGCGTTTATCCTGTATACGACGGCGCTGCTGAATCCGATCCGGACGCTCGTCCAATCCTTCGAACAGCTTCAGGTCGGCATGACCGGATTCGAACGCTATATCGCAATTCTGGATCATGAACCGGAGGCGAACGGAACGGTTACCCCGGACGCTCCGCTCAAAGGGAATATCCGCTTCGAGCGGGTGACTTTTTCGTATCAGGACGACGAGAATTTGAAAAAAGTCGTTTCCGATCTTTCGCTCGAAATCCGCGCCGCTTCGACGGTCGCGATTGTCGGCCCTTCCGGCGCGGGGAAATCGACTCTCTGCAACCTGATCCCCAAGTTTTATCCGATCGACAGCGGAAAAATCACGATCGACGGTTACGATATCAACGACCTCGAAAACGAATACCTGCGCGGTTCGATCGGCGTCGTCGCGCAGGACGTTTTCATCTTCGCCGGAACGCTGCGCGATAATATTTTATACGGAAGACCGGGCGCAACCGAAGAGGAAGTCGTCGAAGCGGCGAAATACGCAAACCTTCACGACTATATCCTGACGCTCCCCGACGGGTACGATACGTACGTCGGCGAGCGCGGCGTCCGCCTTTCCGGCGGTCAGAAACAGCGGATCAGCATCGCGCGCGTTTTCCTCAAGAACCCGCCAATCCTGATTTTCGACGAAGCGACGTCGTCGCTCGATAATATTACCGAACGCGCGATCCAAGCTTCGATCGAAAAGCTCAGCCGGGGCCGGACCTCGATTATCGTCGCCCACCGGCTGTCGACGATCCGCAACGCCGACCGAATCCTTGTCATGCGCGATCAGCGCATCGTCGAAGACGGAACGCATAACGAATTAGTCCGAGCCGGGAAATATTACGCGCGGATTTACGGCGCAAGCGAAATTCCGAGCGTTTAACCGCGTGCGAATCCGATCGGCAAACAAACGGAATCCGCCATAAATGAAGAAGCCAAGCGGGATAATTAACGAGGTCCGCGACTGTTCCCTTTTTCTGACCGCCGCGTTGATCCGGCTGGTCGGCGTCGGAATTTTTAACGCTTTCTTCAATATCTATTTCATCGAAAACGGATCCTCGGAAAACTTTTTAGGCATCTTTTTAGCGGTCGGGAACGCAGCGATGGCTCTGGCGAGTTATCCGATCGGCGTTTTAATCGACCGATTCTCGAAGAAAAAATTGCTGATCCTGTTTACGCTGATCAATCTCGGTTGTTACGCTGCCCAAATATTTATGACCAACCATGCGGTCCTGTTGGCCGTTTCTGTCATTTTCGGAATATCCTTTATCGGTTTAGGCAACGTAACCGGACCGTTTCTGTACGGTTTTCCGGGAATCGGCGCGAAAGCCAACCTGTACGTTATTTATCGAATCGTTTATATTATCGCGGTTACGGCTGGCGCCGGATTAGCCGGAAAGCTTCAATCGGCAGGTTACGCCATCCGAGAAATCCTGATCCTCTCGCTGGTTCTCGGCGCAGTTTCGATCATCCCGCAGTTACTCACGAGCAGCCCTCAACCTACGCGGCCATCCGTCCGGGAAGGGACAAATCCGCCCCAAATTCAGGCTTCGTCCACCGACGCGTCCCGCAGAAGATTAAATCCGATTCAAACGTTCGGATTTGCGATGCTTTTCGGCGCGATCGGTTTTTCTCCGATGATAACGAACTATATCAATCTGTATTTGCAAAAAAGGATTGCCGTAAATTTGGATTCGATCGCTTACGGCTGCGCCGGAATCTACTTTCTTTCCGGCTTTACCATGACCGCTTTCGCGAAATATAAAATCAAAAGCGAAAATTTCCCGAACCATCTCGCCGCCATTGCGCTGCTCGCCGTCGCAATCTATGCGGCGCTGTACGCAGTTCCCGTTTTTTCCACGCAAATTATTTGTATTACGCTGCTGATCTGCGGATTTGAATTATTCTCTTCCGCTTTGAACGATTATATTTTCACGGTTACAAAACAATCCGATCATGGGAAATATGCCGGCGCGACCCAAATGGTTTCCAATTTTACCGAAACGATCGGAATTGTTTTATGCGGAAAACTGTTAGGGCGCGAGCAATACGACGCCCTCTTCCTTTTGAGCGCGATCCCAATCGTCCTCGCTATCCTGATCGCCGGAATCATTTTTTCCAATCGCCGCCATCAAATCCGTACGAACGCATGACAATTCGCTGATCAGCTTAAAACGCCTCATGGCTATTCCCCGGCGCTGGGAATTCGTTGAGAATCAATCAGGAGCGCTATTGCTATGCGAATTTTTCAAATTAAGAAATCGCAGGCAGCGGACAGCTTATTATTTATGTTAGTTACCTAAATAACTAAAACGGGAAGCTCAAACAGACAAAAAATCATCAAATCAGCTGCTTCAGAAGGATATATGTCATACTTTCATTGTGACTTTCGTTTTCTGAGCTCATGTTATTATTTAAATGAGGTTATAAATGAGCAGAATCCAAGTTGAAATTTGTTGTGGAAGCGCTGAAGACGTTATCGAAGCCGAAAAAGGCGGAGCCGATCGCGTCGAGCTGAATAGTAATCTATTTCAAGGCGGACTGACCCCGACGATCGGCGAACTTATCGTCGCGAAATCCGAAACGATGCTGCCGATTATGACGATGGTACGGCCGCGGGAAGCCGGTTTCTATTATTCGGAAATCGAGTATAGAACGCTGTTGGCGGACGCGGAACGGCTGATCGAATACGGGTCGGACGGGCTGGTTTTCGGCTTCTTAACCGCCGACGGCGAAGTTGATCCGGTTCGGACGAAAAAACTGGTTGAAATCGCCGCCGGGAAACCGACCGTTTTTCACCGCGCATTTGACGTCGTCCCCAATTGGCGGAAAAGCATGGATACGCTGATCGACTTGGGCGTGACGCGAATTCTGACCAGCGGGCAGGAGCCGAACGTCTTCTTCGCAACCGACACGATCCGCGAGATGATCAATTACGCGAACGGTCGAATCGAAATCCTTCCCGGAGCCGGGATCACGCTCAAAAACGCCGGACGGATCATCGCCGAAACCGGCGCGGATCAGATTCATTTAGCCTGCCACAAAGAGGTCAGCGAACCGTCCGTCCGAAACAACCGCCAAATTTTCTATGGCGGCGCGCTTTACCCGGCCGAAGATCGTACTCAGCTGATCGATGCCGCTTATGTCAAGAATATCGCGGCGATCGCTGCTAAAATGTAAACCTTATTTTTCAATTCAAGGAGAACCCAATGAAGAAAAATTTATCCGTACTCGTCCTGCTGAGCCTCGTCCTTTTGGCCGCGGCCGGCGCGGCTTTCGCCGAAAAAGTCGAGTTAAATGAGGTCGGAACGTATCCGATCGTTAAAGAACCGCTCGAAATGACGATGTTCCGCCTGTCGATGCCGAACGTCGTCGATTACGCGACGAATGATTTCACGAAACATATGGAAGAATTAACCGGTATCAGCTGGAAATTCGACGTCACGACCAACGATGCTTCCGAAGAAGCCGTCAATCTGACCATGCTGTCCAAGAAATTGCCGGACGTTTTATTGTTTGTCGCTCCGAATATCGCGAAGTACGGCGTTGCTGAAGGCATGCTGCTGCCGATCGAAGATCTGATCGCCGATAACATGCCCAATTTCTCCAAAGTTCTCGAAGAAAAACCGGGACTCCTGGCGCAGATCACCGAAACCGACGGCCATATCTACGGTCTCCCGGCCATCAACGAATGTTACCATTGCCAGTTCCGCAATAAAATGTGGGTCAACACCGCCATTCTCGAAGAATTAGGGCTTGAAGTTCCGACCACGACCGAAGAATTTAAAGAAGTCGTTAAAGCTTACGTTGAAAAGGATCCGAACGGCATCGCGATCACCGGCTCAATCGACGGTTGGGGTCAGCAGTTTGCCGATTGGCTCATCAACCCGTTCATTTTAGATCCGGGCTCGGGGGGAACGCGTTCGGACGCGAAACTCGTCTACAATACTGAAACGGACAAAGTCGAAACGATCGCTACCAAAGACGAATATCGCGAAGCGTTGAAATATGTGCGCGAATTATTTGATCTGGGCGCGATTTATGACGGTTCCTTCACCCAGAACCACGAACAATATCGGACGCTGATGAACCAGGACGGCGACCCGGTCTTATTCGCTCCTTACGGAACGATCTCCGACGGCTATGACGTAGCCAGCAAGCCGGAATCCTACGCGAAATACCGCGTTGTCGCCCCGCTCGTCGGACCTGAAGGCGCTCAGAACGCGACCTATTTCAAATTTGACGGAGTTGGTCAGGGACGTCTGGTTATAACGGTCGACGCCGAAAATCCGGAAGCGATCCTGCGTTGGGCAGACTACTTCTATACCATGGAAGGCTACCTCTCCATGCAGTACGGCGCCGACGAAGGGAAGGACTGGGAATTAGCGGCGGAAGGCGAATTGGGTTTAGGCGGCGATCCCGCGTTATATAAAATCCTGAATCCTTACTCCTCCGAACCGCAGAATCATGACTGGCAGGACGTCGGTCTGAACTACGCGACCGCCATGATCCGCATGGGCGAATCGACAGAGCAGGATATCGATATCGCTTCCGCCGCCGGCCTGGAAAAACTTCTCTTTATCGAGACCCGCGATAAGATGGAACCGTACGGTCAGGGCGACAATGCGCCGTATACCGTCACTCCCCCGCTGAAGCTGACCGCCGAAGAAGCGACCGAACTCCAGGTTATTTCAAAAGAAATCGCCGACTACGTCGAATCCAACCGGACCGCCTTTATCCGCGGCGACCAGGACGTCAACGATGACGACGCCTGGCAGGCTTACGTCAAAGGATTCGAAGCTCTCCAGCTCCCGCGCTTCCTCGAAGTCTACCAAGCCGCTCTCGACCGCCAGTTCAGCGAGTAAGATCGAAATCATTCGAATCGACTAAAATAAATTAAGTTAGATCGAACGGGGCAAAGATCTCTAAAATCCTGCCCCGTTCGAATATTCGGAGCAAATCAAATATGATACCGACGGCGCGAAAACAGAAATCCCGAATCGACGCGGTAAAAATTTACCTGTACAAAAATTGGCAATTCTGGGCGTTAATGGCGCTGCCGTTAATTTACCTGCTGATTTTTCACTATATCCCAATGACCGGGATCATTCTGGCTTTCAAACGGTTCAGCCCGCGAAAAGGGATCTTTGGTTCGGAAAACGTCGGCTTAATGTATTTCAGGCAGTTTCTTGGCGCGCCTTCAAGTTTCCGAATCATCATGAATACCCTCCGGCTCGGGCTTTATTCGCTGATCGCCGGGTTCCCGATCCCGATCCTCCTTGCGATCGCAATCAACGAAGTTAAAAACCGGAAATTCAAGAAATCCGTCCAACTTATCACGTATGCGCCGTATTTCATTTCGCTCGTCGTTCTCGTCGGGATGATGATGCGCATTATGGATTTGCGCACCGGAATATTGAATCATCTTATCGTCGCGCTCGGCGGAAAACCGATCAATTTCTTCGGCTCGAAAGATATCTTTCCGCATCTCTACGTTTGGAGCGGCATCTGGCAGATCGCCGGATACGCCTCGATTATCTATATCGCAGCGCTCTCCGGCGTCAACCCGGAACTTCAGGAAGCGGCGATTATCGACGGTGCTTCCCGGCTGCAGCGGATCTGGAACGTCGACCTGCCGTCGATTCGTCCAACGATTGTCATGATGTTGATTTTCAACGTCGGCCAAATCATGAACATCGGCTTTGAAAAAGCGTACTTGATGAAAAACTCCGTCAATCAGGCAAACGCGGAAATCATCTCGACTTTCGTTTATGAAATCGGTTTAAAAAACGGCGATTTCAGCTTTTCGACCGCCGTCGGCCTGTTCAACTCCGTAATCAGCCTGATCCTGTTCGTGCTCGTCAATGAAATTTCGAAACGCCTGACCGATACGGGCGTTTGGTAGGAGCGGAAAATGTTTGCTCTCGGTAAAAAACGCATGCAGGAAAGCACCACCGATAAGATTTTCCTGACGATTATTTATCTCGTACTGATCCTCGCCGTCCTGATCATCCTCGTTCCGCTCGTCTACGTCGTCAGCGCATCTTTCTCCGATCCGCAGGCCGTCATTTCCGGCGAGATGAAGTTATTCCCGGTCCGACCGACGCTGCGCGGATATGAAGCCGTTTTTAAATATCATAAAATCATAATCGGCTTCCGAAATTCGTTTTTCTATATGTTTGTCGGAACAGCGATCAACCTAGTCATGACCATGCTCGCGGCGTATCCGCTTTCCCGGCCCGAATTCAAAGCGCGCCGCTTCCTGTCGTTTATTTTCATGTTCGCGATGATCTTCAGCGGCGGTCTGGTTCCAACGTTCATGGTCGTCGAAAAATTGGGAATGATCAATACTGTTTGGGCGATGCTGATCCCGAACGCGCTCTCTATCTGGAATTTAATGCTCTGCCGGAATTACATCACGAACAACATTCCAAACGAGCTTTATGAAGCCGGAATTCTGGAAGGCTGCACGCCTATCAAGTTCTTCACAACCGTCGTCATTCCGCTCTGCAAACCGATTCTGGCCGTTCTGGCGCTTTATTACGGGATCGGCCACTGGAACACTTATTTCAGCGCGCTGATTTATCTTAAAGACCCGAATCTTCAACCGCTGCAGATCGCGCTGCGTGAATTGCTCGTCATCAATAAGGTCGATCCGACGCTCGTTACAAACGTTCAGGCTATCGCGGACATGCAGGGATTAACCGACCTGTTGAAATACGCCGTTATCGTCGTGTCGTCGCTGCCGCTGATGCTGATTTACCCGTTTGTTCAAAAATACTTCGTCAAAGGCATTATGGTCGGCTCGGTTAAAGGATAAGAAAAACCGGATAGAGTCTTTCTATCCGGGCAATATTCTGTTTTTTATTCGATCAGAATAATATTATTAAGAGGCGGAAATCTCTTTCCGCCTCTTATCGTTTTCATTTTATTACGCGTCGATCGGCGTAAACGAGACTCGCTCCGCCTCAATCTCAACCTCGATTACGATCGCGATAGGGTCTCCAATCGTCTCGGGAATCCGAATTCCCCAATACGGATCGCCTTCCAGCGTCCGTGTCCAGCGGACCGGAAGCGTCTCACCGCTGTCGAGGATACGAACCGCGAGCGGCTCATGGGGGATATTCTGAAACGGGAGTTCCTTCCCGGCGTATCGTTTCGGATCCAAAATCGTCAAATAAACGCGATACGGCTTCTGCGTCATGAAGATACGGTCCGTCTCGTAAATATATTGCGGCGTCGGAACCGACTCGTAATATGCGCTCCCGTTCGCCGCTAAGAACTTTCCTACCTCTTCTAAAATCGCTTTCGACGCCTCCGGAATCCGCCCCATCCCGTCCGGACCGACATTCAGGAGATAATTTCCACCCCGACTGATAATCTTTACCAGTTTTTCGATAATCTCCGAAGCCGGGCGCCAATTCTGATCCGAAGCCTTAAACCCGAACGATTCGTTCGTCGTCGCCGGAAGTTCCCAATGACGAAAAACCGGGAACGCCGGCAGCTGATTATCCTGCGTCGAAAGATAATCGCCCGCGCCATGACCGATCCGCCCGCTGATAATACAATCCGGCTGTAAATCTTTGACGACCCGGCGCAGCTCCATACATTGCGCTTCCGTCATCGCCATCGGCGTATCAAACCAAATCATACCGACCGGGCCATAGTTCGTTAGAATTTCTTTAACCTGCGGAATACACTTTTCACGAAAGTAACGCTCAAAATTCTTCTTCGAGTTATCGCGGTAGGCAACATATCCGTCCGGGTCATCCCAATCCTGCGCCTGCGAATAATATAAACACAGCGTCAGTCCATATTTTCGGCAGGCTTCGGCCAATTCGGCGACAAAGTCGCGGCGGCAAGGCGATCGTTTCACACTGTTATAGGAATTACAGGCGGAATCATACAACGCAAAACCGTCGTGATGCTTTGAGGTTAAGCAGACATATTTCATCCCCCAACGTTTCGCGTCGCGAACAATAGCTTCGGCGCAGAACTCGCGCGGATCGAATTCATCCGCCAATCGCCGGTATTCTTCCAGCGGGATATCGGCGTAATTCATAATCCACTCCGCCAAGCCGGAGATAACTTTCCCGCGATATTCGCCGCCCAGAATCGAATACAATCCGAAATGAATAAACAGCCCGTATTTCCCGTCGGCAAACCATGCTGGAATCGGAGTCGCTGCGCTCAATTTCTCATTTGCTGTCATCATACTTTTTCCTTTTTGCTCTGTGATTTTTTCCGTTCGGACTTGAGAATCTCCATGACCAATTTTACCGTTCCGACGTTATAGTTGCTGAAGGCATACAATCCCTCGCCTTTGGAATTGACCGCAAGAATAAATGGGCGCCTTTCATCTCCGGCGTTCATTAATCGATGGAGAGCTGATTCGAAAGAAACCTCCTCAGCGCAGGTGAAACTACCGATAGAGGAAAGCTCGGCTAAAACGCGCTGAAACGTCCGCTGAGTCCGATCCTGAGCCGCGTCGGCAATAAGACGAATCGGTAAATTCAAATCGCGAATTTCATCCGCGGCTTCCAGCAATTCGTTGAAAAAATGCTCGGTCGGTTCTGCGCCGATTTCGATAAACGCTAAAACTTCGCCGGCAGATTCATAAGCCGGAACGGCCAACGTCGCGCCGTCAGGCGCTTTCAACAGCGTCGTCGGAAGCGGCGCGTAACGGAATAATGTCGTCATGTCGTCGATATCGGGTATCGCGACTTTGATCCGCTTATCCGAATCCGCCGTAACCGTCAGGAACACAAGCGCCGCTTTTACACTGCCGTCAATCTGACGCGCCGAGGTTACGATACGGTAAACGCCGCGGGAAAGTCTGATCCGCGCTTCGCGCGTTTCTTTCAGATCGGAAAAATTCAACGTTTGGAATCGGTCTTTTTCAAACCGCTGAACCGTCACATTTTCCCAGTAGGTTAAGCCCTGCCGCGAAATACAATCAAGCGTGACATCCGTTTCAAACGCATTATCTTCCGCGCAATCCGCGGCGCGCAGCGGGTGGAACGCGCCGTCGTAAAATCCGCGCGGTACGCCGCTGACCGGATCTAAATCCGCCGCGAATCCGAGCGATCGGGCGACGGTTACGAAAGCGATATCCGCCGAGCGGCGATCGGCGATTTTCATTCTTACAATGTCGATAGCCCTGGCAACCAAATCGCCGTAGCCACCGCGTTCATCGATTCGAATCCGATCGATCCAATCTTCGTATAACGCTTTGATCGAAAGAAAGGAAATTCCCTGAGCGCGATAAAAAGCCGCGATCCGCTCCCGCTGCGTTACGAGCGTCTCGTTCGCGACGCGCGGCGCGAGCAGGGACGACCGGTAGATTTCATCAGCATACATATAACGATAGGGTTTCGCGTTCCGCAGCGCGTCGCAGAGCGTTTCCGATCGAATATCAACGAGATCTTTTATGCGCAGCGTCGACAAAACGTCATACTTTTCGTCGGCTGAAAACTCGCTTATTTCAATAAAATTGACGATCTCATCGAAATTCCCGCGTGCTCCGGATAAAAACGGCTCAAAACGGTCCTGATAATCCGCCGACGAACGGAAAGCGCGAAGCCGCGGCGACGCCGTCAACACCGCTTCGCGTGCTGCCAACGCTGCGGAAACACGCTTCATCCGATTCGCATGATCGGGAATCAGCGCCGCCGCCCGATTCAGGAATGCCTGCGATTCAAGCGGCGGGTGCTGAATGATTTCGCAATTCTGCAGCCGGCAGATCGGGACCAGTTCCAATTCGACAGTTCGGTCCTTCGTCAAGTCGACAACCGCGAATCCGGCTTTAAGCGGCGTTCCGTCCGAATCCGGGACAAGCGCGCTGAGATGAACCGTACCTAAACCAAATTCCGCCGAAGCGAACCCGTTCGAATCCGTCCGAACCGTCAAAATCGGGAAAAGTTCCGCGTAATTAATAATCTCAAAATGCACGCTGACATCCGAAAGCGGTTCTCCGTCCGAACGGACTTGAACGGTCAGGCGGCCCGTCTGAGCGTACTTAGCGGTACGATTGACCAGCGATGAGATTTCGGTTGCGGATGAAACGGTCTCGGAAGCGAAACGCGTACCGAAAGATTTCGCCTGAATCAGGATCGCTTTTGAAGCGGAAGCGGTAAACCATCCCTTATCCAAACGCGGCTCCGGCTCGCAGGCGCCTAAATAAAACCATTCGCCGTCAGCGTACGCTTCCACCCAGGCGTGATTATCGTCACAGTGCGCCCAGCGCGGCGTATAAATTTGACGGGCCGGTATGCCGACGCTGCGCAGCGCACTGACAAGAAAGGTACTCTCTTCGCCGCAGCGGCCAAAACCGCGCCGATACGTTGTCAGCGGCGAAGCCGTACGTTCGTCCGTCGCCTGATAGACAACGTTCTCACCGCACCAATAATTGACTTCAAGGATGATTTCTTTTTTCGTTTTTCCGGCAATGCGATCCTTCAACGCCTGACAGAAAAAATCGCGGTTAAACTCAATATTCTCGTTATTGACGCGATAGAACAGCAGATAACTCAGAAAAATATCCGACGGGATCGTCTTGACCAGCGGATCACTTTCAAACAGCGCCAAAGTATGCCGTATCACGCGCAGCACGATCTCGAACGGGACGCTCAGCAGATCCTGAATCGGCATGTTCGTCAAGCAGAATTTCAAACACAGCGCTTCCGTTTCCGATAATCCGGTCATCGCATCGGTAATTTTCCGCTCGAAAGGAAATAAACGCCCGGAGGCAGCGCGGTAGTCTGATTCGATCCGCGCTTTAAGTTCGTCCGTAAAATATTCGTTCATGAGGTTCCAGACATCCTCAAAAGTTTTCAATAATCGCGCGAATCGCCCCGCCGACCAGATGACCCAAACGGTCGTAACCCGAAAATTTCAACTCAAAATCATTTTTAGCGTACTCGTTAACATATAAGGGATAACGCTCCTGAATCAGCCTCCGTAAAATCGCGAATTTATAAATCAGACTGCCATACAGGATGACAACCTGCGGAGAATAAGCCATGACGACAAGATTGATCGCCAGTGAAATTCCGGCCACCACACGGTTAATTAATTTGACCGCCCACGGTTCTTTCGCCTGATAAGCGCCAAAAACGGCTTCGATCGTTATGTCAGGATGAATCCCGGCCGCTTCCTGAAGAATCGCCCATTCGGCGATATCCGTCTGGAGACAGCCGAACTGACCGCATTCACACAAACGTCCGGCCTGATTCGTAACGATATGGCCGATTTCTCCGACAGTATTGTTTTGTCCGCGATAGATTTCGTTGTTAATAATTACAGCAGCGCCGACACCGTCGCCGACGTTTAAAACGACCGAATCGGTACAATCGCGCGAAAGCCCAAAGTACATCTCAGCTACCGCCACCGCCTTAATATCGTTCTCAACCAAGAAACGATACCCGGGCATCAACTTCGCCATTTCAGCGGCCAGGTCAATATTCTGCCAACGCAATACAGACGAAAAGCGCACCGTTCCGCCAAAGTCGTCAACAATTCCGGGTATGATAATCGAAACAATCGGGATAATTTCGATTTCGGGACGGCTCGTCAAATAACGGCGTATTTCATCGCATATAAACGTCAAAAAATCGTCAACGCCGATATCCGACGCGCGGACTTTCAACTCCTGATAATCTAAGATCGCGCCGCTCGAATCAACAACGCCGAAAGACGTTTCCTCACGCTCGATATGAATAACCAACGCCCGCAGCACCCGCTCGTTCAGACGTAAATCTTTCGAGGGACGGCCTAAACTGCCTTGAGATTCCGAATCGACAAGTTGAATTAGATTACGCTGAATAAATTCGTCGGTGATTCTCGAAACGGAAACAACGCTGAGATCGGTTAAACGCGCCAGTTCGCCCTTCGAAATAGATTGCGCGCGAATAATATGGCTCAGAATTAAACGCGTGTTATACGCTTTCATCGCGTCCTTATCCATCTTTTGCAGTCTGTTCAGCGGTCCCATTCACAACTCCCGATCCAAAGAAATTCCGACTCTATTTTAACATGAGGTAATTTAATAGGGAATGGTTGAACCGCGAAATCCAAACGAATATCCGCCGCTGCCGAGATCAGGCTACCGCATGAACGTCAACAATCGGACAGTTTGCGTCATACTATGGTTCGTTTTATGTATTTACCAAGCTAAATAGAAATGCTTTTTTACCTGATAAATACACCGATTTTTTAGTATCTTTCCATTGCTTTTATTTTAACAATTATCAAATTCCTTCGGGATTGGAATCGGTCTTGCCGTCACCGCGACGCCAAAGCTGTCTTAGGGTCATGATATAATTAACAAGTTATGGATAACAATAAACAGCCTCAGAACCGCGCGAAAAGCAGTCTTGAAATCGTCCTCGGTGACTTTCAAAAAGGATTGAACTTCGCGGCGTCAAACCCAATCTTCTTGCTTCCGCCGATCCTGATTGACCTGATCGTTTGGTTCGGACCGCGAATCAGCTTTCACGACGTGCTGCGCGAACCGCTCGGAAAGATTTTCTCGAACGCGTTGGCGCAGCTGCCGGTCGCGTTCCGGTTTGAATACGCGCCGATGTTTCGGGCGGTTTTGGAAGGGTTGCGCTCGTCGAACCTGATCGGAACAATTGCGCTTCTTCCCGGAAGCGTTCCGTTCCTATTTTCCGGGAATTTGCCCGCCGACGCGCCGATCCCGGAAATTCAACGAATTGAAATTTCCAGCCTCGCGATTTTTACGCTGCTGTTCATTTTACTAACGGCGGCGGGATTCGTCTTCGGTCTCTTTTACTATTCGATCCTGACCCGCCGAATCTTAGCGTTCAAGGAAAAATTGACGCTGCGCCGTTTCATGATTCAAATCCGGCGCTTCGCTGCGGTTCTGGTATTGCTAACGCTGGTCGTCGTGTCGATTTCGTTCGCGTTCAGTTTTGCGTTATTAATCCTGCTCCAGATGGGGCAGTTCATGATATCGATTTTCGCTATGGCAGCCTTGATCGGGTTCATTTGGATCGCAATACCGTTTCTTTTCGTCCCGGCCGGAATTTTTACCGGCCTGCCTCTTAAAGACGCGATTACCGTCAGCCGCAGTATCCCTGCCAACGACATTATCGGGAACGCAAAATTCTGGACGATTACGTTTGTTATTACGATCGGATTGCGAAATATCTGGCGGATTCCCGAATCGGACTCATGGATGACGCTCGTCGGGATCTTCGGATCGGCTTTTATCACGGTAGCGATCTACGCGGCATATTTATACCGCTATAAAACCCAGCTTATCAGCACGCTTAAGATCAGGCATTTTTTATCGGGAATTCAACTAAGGGAAGGAACGAATGGAAAACAATCAAACGGCCAATAATTACGACGCAACGCAAATTCAAGTTCTGGAAGGTTTAGCAGCCGTCCGGAAACGCCCCGGCATGTACGTCGGCGGAACGGATACGAAAGCGCTCCATCATCTCGTTTTTGAAGTCGTTGATAACGCAATCGACGAGGCGCTAGCAGGTTTTTGCGATGAAATTACTGTAACGCTGCATGACGACGCCAGCATCACAATCCTCGACAACGGTCGCGGCATCCCGACCGATATTCATCCGGCGAAAGGAATTTCCGCGTTGGAAGTCGTTTTAACAACCCTGCACGCCGGCGGTAAATTCGGCGGCGGTTCCTATAAAGTTTCCGGAGGGCTGCATGGCGTCGGGTCATCCGCCGTCAACGCTTTGTCTGAATGGATGGAAGCGCGGGTTTACCGCGGCGGCGAGATTTTCTATCAACGCTACGAACAGGGAATTCCGAAGGACCGCGTTAAAGTGATCGGGAAATGTCCCGAATCCCAGACAGGGACCGAAATTACTTTCCGATTCGATCGAACGATTTTCGTCGATGACAATAGCTTCAAATACGAGATCTTATTTAACCGGTTCCGCGAGATGGCTTTCGTCACGAAACAAACGAAAATCCGCCTCCGTGACGAAACAACCGGCCGCAACGACACCTTCTACTTTCAGGGCGGTATCGCGACCTTCGTTCATTATCTGAACCGCAACAAGAAAGCGCTCCATCCGATCGTTTCGGCGGATAAAACGATCAACGACGTCGGGATTGAAGTCGCCTTCCAATATACGGACGACTACTCAGAATCAATTTTTACTTTCGCCAACACGATTAATACTCATGACGGCGGAACGCATTTAACCGGCCTTCGCACCGGGATAACGCGCGTCATCAACGATTACGCGCGGTCCGCCAACCTCCTAAAGGACGGAGAGAATAATTTCACCGGCGAAGATACGCGCGAGGGGCTGACCGCGATTATCAACGTCAAACATCCTGATCCGCAATTCGAAAGCCAGACGAAAGTCAAGCTCATGAATACGGAAGTCGCTACCTACGCACAGCAGGTTATCGTCGAAGTTTTCAAAGACTATCTGGAACATAATCCATCGGTCGGGAAAGCGATCGTAGCCAAATGCCAGGTCAGCACGCGCGCCCGCGAAGCGGCCCGAAAAGCGCGCGAAACGATTATCCGCAAGTCCGTTTTGGAGTCGCTGACGCTTCCAGGAAAACTTGCCGACTGCTCCAGCCGCGACGCAACCAAAACCGAACTCTTTATCGTCGAAGGAGATTCCGCCGGCGGCTCCGCCAAACAGGGACGCGACCGCAACTTCCAGGCGATCTTACCGCTGCGCGGCAAGATCCTCAATATCGAACGTTCAACGCTCGATAAAATCCTCGGCAATAACGAAATCAAATCGCTGATTTCAGCTATCGGAACCGGAATCAACGAAAATTTCAACCTCAAAGGGCTCCGCTACGGGAAAATCATTATCATGACCGATGCCGACGTTGACGGCAGCCACATCCGCACGCTGCTGCTGACGTTTTTCTTCCGCTTCATGCCGGAATTGATCGATGGGGGGCATCTTTTTATCGCGCAGCCGCCGCTTTTCCGTATTAGTCACGGTAAGAATACGATTCATTACGCCTATACGGACACGCAGCGGGATCAAATTCTCGCCGATTTAGGAAAATCCGCCGCCGCCGCGACGATTACCCGATATAAAGGGTTGGGCGAAATGAATGCTTCGCTGCTTTGGGAAACGACAATGGATCCGGCGATTCGAACGCTTTACCGCGTCAAGGTCGACGATTCGGTGACCGCCTCAAAGACGTTCGATATGCTGATGGGCTCCGAAGTTCCCCCGCGAACGCGATTTATTCAGACGCACGCCCACGAAGTCCGAAACCTCGACATCTGACGGGCAATTGGGTAGCGACGCCGGCGGGATTGTCATCAGTTTCCGTATTCCGGCTGAAACGCTGTATAATATAACCGTTATTCAATAAGGAAAACGCGACGAGCGGGACAACGCGTTCTTACGCCCGAACAGAGAGACCGAAAATAACCGCTGAGAAAGGTCCGGGACGAAGAACGAAAACCACCCGTGAGCAGACGTTGAAACTAATAAAACGTCCGGAATGCTCCCGATATCGAGCGGATAAGCGGTCAAACCGAATCAAACGGCTTGGCAAGCTGGGTGGAACCACGAGAAATAAAGACTCGTCCCGGTATCGGGACGAGTCTTTTTATCAAATCGGATTGAACAAAAAAAGTTTTGGAGGAAAAATGGCTCTTAAAATCAAAGAAAATTACGCCGAGAGCGAGCTATACAAAATTCGCCACTCCGCGGCTCATATCATGGCGGAAGCCGTCTTACGCAAATTCCCGAAAGGGAAAGTCGCGATCGGCCCGCCGATCACGGACGGATTTTATTATGACTTCGACCTTCCGCGCGCGCTGACGCCGGAAGACCTGGAAGATATCGAAGCCGACATGAAGAAAATCATCGCAGAAAAGCACCCGTTTATCCGCGTCGAACGCAGCGCTGAAGAAGCCAAACAGATTTTCGCCGATCAGCCTTTTAAAATTGAATTGATCGAAGGGCTGGAAAAAGGCGGCGTTGACGAATACGGCGAAGCGACCGATGAAAAACAGGTCATTTCAACCTATCAAGTCGATAAGTTCCTTGACCTCTGCCGCGGGCCGCACGTTGAAAATACGGCCCAGATCAACCCGAAAGCGATTAAGCTGCTCAACGTTTCCGGCGCGTATTGGCGCGGCGACGAGAAACGCCCAATGCTTCAGCGTATCTACGGAACGGCTTGGAAGACCAAGGACGAACTCGACGACTATCTTCACCGTCAGGAAGAAGCCAAACGGCGCGACCATCGTAAATTAGGCAAAGAACTAGATCTTTTCAGTATCAGCGATGAAATCGGTTCCGGTTTAATCCTTTGGCATCCGAAAGGCGCTAAGATCCGTAAATTGATCGAAAATTTCTGGTCCGAAGAACATGAGAAATCGGGATATGAATTCGTCGTCACGCCGCATATCGGGAAATCGCAGCTTTGGGAAACATCCGGCCATCTCGGTTTCTATAACGAAAATATGTACGCGCCAATCGATATCGACGGAAGTCAATATTATATCAAACCGATGAATTGCCCATTCCATACGTATATCTATAAATCCGGGCTGCGGTCCTACCGCGATTTGCCGATTCGCTACGCGGAAGAAGGGACGGTCTATCGATTCGAACGAAGCGGCGTTCTTCATGGGTTAACCCGCGTCCGCGGTTTTACCCAGGACGACGCTCACCACTTCTGCCGCCCGGATCAGATGCCTGCTGAAATCGATTTCGTCGTCGAATTTTCGATCAGCCTGCTAAAAGCGTTCGGATTCAACCAATTCCAGGCATATTTATCGACAAAACCGAAAAAATCCGTCGGCGATCCGGAACGCTGGAAGGCGGCGGAAGAAGCGCTTCGTCAATCGCTCGACCGCCACAATTTAGATTATGAAGTCGACGACGGCGGCGGCGCGTTCTACGGGCCGAAGATCGACTTCAAGATCAGCGACGCAATCGGACGAGAATGGCAGCTGACGACAATTCAGTTCGACTTCAACTTGCCTGAACGCTTCGATATCAGCTACATCGCGGAAGACGGACAACCGACCCGCCCGTACATGATTCATCGCGCGCTTCTCGGTTCGCTCGAACGCTTCTTCGGCATCCTGATCGAACATTACGCGGGCGCGTTCCCCGCCTGGTTAGCGCCGATCCAAGCCGAAATTATCCCGATCGCCGACCGCCATATCGATGCTTCGCACGCCGTCGCCGCCAAACTGCGCGAAGCCGGGCTGCGCGTCCATGTCGACGCCCGATCCGACCGCATGAACGCCAAGATCCGCGACGCGCAAAATCAGAAAATCCCTTACATGCTCGTTTTGGGCGATAAGGAAATCGAAGCCGGCGCGGTCGCGCTCCGTAAACGCAGCGGGGAAAATCTCGGCGCGATCCCGGTTGACGAGTTTATCGCTCTGGCGAA
>DAOUFC010000038.1:0-32074 GCA_034430295.1 Flexilinea sp. | reverse complement strand
GGGATTTCTCCCGATTATCTTGAAATTACGCATATCGACGCGAATGGCGAGTACGCCGGGGCGCCGATCGATTCGGACGTCCTTTCGACGTTCAATCATGCGGTTGAAATATTCCGCGCGCTTGGGGCTGAAATTATCGAAGACGTGCCGATGAAAAATACGAAGTATTCCGTTCCGGCTTATTTCGTGATCAGCCGAATTGAAGCCTATTCGAATTTGCAGCGGTATGACGGATTGCGTTTCGGAATGCCGACGAAACGGGAAACGGCGGATATGTACGATTTGTACTATAAAACGCGCGGCGAAGGCTTCGGATACCAGACGAAACTTCGACTCCTGACCGGTTTATTCGTTTCGCAGGAAAAATATTACGAGAAATATTACCGCCGAGCGGAACAGGCTCGCGGTCTGCTGCGCGCCGATTTTGACCAGGCGTTTGATCCGAACGGAAAATATCGGTTGGATGTGCTGCTGACACCGTCGACGCCTTCTCCGGCGTTTGAATTCGGCGGCGCGACCGCGAAAGATTCCCTCCTGATGCAGTTCGCGGATCAATTTACCTCGCCGATGAACTTCGCCGGGACGCCGGGGATAAGTTTCCCGGCCGGGCTGTCGAAGGATGGACTGCCGATCGGGCTTCAGGCGGCTGGTTACGATTATTGCGAATCGAAGATTCTCCGCGCGGCGTATGCGTTTGAACAGGCGACGGCGGACGAAGACTGGCGATCGGTGAAACCGATGGCGTTACGATAGGAGCGGGCATGACACAAGAATATGAAGTTACCATCGGTCTCGAGACCCATATTCAGCTGAATACGGTTACGAAAGCGTTTTGCGGCTGTAAAGCCGACAGTTGGAACGATGCGCCGAATACGAATATCTGCCCGATTTGTTCCGGCCAACCCGGCGCGCTTCCCGCTGTCAACAAAGCGATGGTCGAGAAGGGGCTGATGCTGTGTTTGGCGATGAATTCGAACGTCAACCTGACGTCGTATTTCGACCGAAAAAATTATATGTACGCCGACCTGCCGTCGGGATATCAGGTCACGCAGGATAACCGGCCGATCGGCGTCGGCGGGTATTTAGATTTTACGATGGACGACGGACGGGAAATTCGCGTTCATATTCATAACCTGCACATGGAAGAAGACGCGGGCAAGACCAAGAACGAGGGCGATATCCGATTGATCGATATGAACCGCTGCGGTGTTCCGCTGATCGAGATGGTGACGATGCCGGATCTTCATTCGGCGGATGAAGCGGCAACGTACCTGATGCGCTTGCGCCAGTTGCTGCGCTGGATCGGCGTTTCGGAAGCGAATATGGAACGCGCGCATCTGCGCTGCGACGCCAACGTTTCGATCGCGCCGAAAGGGTCGAAAGAGTTGGGGAAGAAATGCGAAATTAAGAATATCAACTCGATCGAAGCTGTCCGAACGGCGATTACGTTCGAAATTCAACGTCAGATCCGTGAGGTCGAAGCCGGTAATAAGATCGAACAGTGGACGATTGAATGGGATAACGACGCGCAGGTGCTGCGTAAGATGCGTTCGAAGGAAACGGCGGCTGATTACCGCTATTTCCGTGAGCCGAATCTGATGCCGGTCGTTATTTCGCCTGAATTTTATGAGGATGTTAAGCGTCGGATGCCGGAAATGCCGTGGACGCGGCGCGCGCGTTTCATGTCGGATTTCGGGCTGCCGGCTTATGACGCGTCGATCCTGACCGCCGATCGCGAGACGTCGGAATTTTTCGAAGCAGCCTGTCGGGTGTATGCCGGGGATCATAAACGCGTTTCGAATTGGATGATGAACGAAGTTCTTCGCGTCGTCAACGAAAAAAGTGTACCGCTAAGCGAACTGGCGATCCGTCCGGAGGATTTAGCGGAGATTATCAAGCTCGTCGACGCGAAGACGGTTAACACGTCGACAGGGAAGTCGCTCGTCGATAAGGTCCTTGAAACCGGTAAAAAACCGGCGGAGATTGTCAAAGCGCTCGGCTTGGGACTGGTCAGCGACGAAGGCGCTATTAAAGAAGTCTGCCGCAAGATTGTCGACGCGAACCCGAAAGAAGTCGCGTCGTACCGCGGCGGGAAAGAAACGCTGATCGGCTGGTTTGTCGGTCAGGTTATGAGAGAAATGCGCGGAAAAGCCGATCCTGAGATGGCGAAGGCGATTCTGTCGGAGCTGCTCCGCGGATAGCGTTCGCGGGTAAGATCTGAAAGAAAGAAAGCGAGGGAATCATGATTCCCTCGCTTTCTTTCTTTTTATGCGTATCCGGTTGAAAGAACAAAGCCGAACTTTCATTTACTGAACTTCGAGCGCTTCCGCGTACCATATCAGGTAGTCGCGCAGATTGCGCCGCCAGTAAGCCTCGTCGTGCTTGCCCTCGTTGATGATAAATATATGCGGCATTTTTAATCGCTGCAGCTGGTCGGCGAAGACGACTTCTTCTTCGATATAATAATCTTCATTTCCGATATCGATCCGGATTTTCATCGGCGGTAAATAAGCGGCGTCGCGGATAATTTTTACCAGGCTTGACGTCGAGTAATATGCGGTGAGGAGACTGTGCTGCCCGAGGACGCCGAAAAGCTGGTAATTTTTCAGCGCAATGATCTGGGACCAGAATGCGCCGCGGCTGATTCCCCCGATCGCGCGCGACGGGCGCTCTTTCGCAACCGGAAAATTCTCCTCGATAAACGGGATCAGCTCGCCGAGGAATTTCTTCTCGAAATCCGATTTTTCGACATCTTGCAGGTAGTTATTTTCTTGCGGCATGACGACGATCAACGGCTTGACGCGGCCGTTCGCGATCAACTCATCGAGCGTTTCCTGGAGTCCGAGGCGGATCCAGAGGTTCGCGTCCTGGCTTTGCCCATGAAGCAGGTAGAGGGTTGGGTATGCCTGATTCTCGTCGAAATCGGGCGGAAGGTATACCTTGATAACCATCGGGTCGTCAAAGTTGAGAATTCTTCCGGCTGTTTCGCTCTGCGCGCTGCTGGTCGTCGCGTGGATGACGAAAAGCGCCAGGATCAACAGCCAGAATTTAAATCGAATCATCATAGCCGAATTATAGTTGATTCTTTCCCGAAATTGACGTTCATGTTGTTCGCTGTTCGGCTGAAGTTCGTGACAATTGGGCAAATTCTGGATAGTGGGCAGAATTAGGGGGCACGCCGATCTGACGGCTAATGTTCAGCGGCAGGATCGAACGTCTCGCTCAGTGGCAACAGGATTTTTAACAGTTCAGCGCGCTCGTCAGGCGTCATCAAAACCGGTTTTGCGTAATCGGTCAACAGCGCGGTAATCGTCTCGGTTTGCAGCAGGCGTCCACGGTAAAAAATATGGCGGTCGAGCGTTTCCTGGCGCGTTCCGACGACCGGACGATCCATCTGATCAAAAAACAGGTTTCCCAGTCCGTAGTGGACGATTCGATCCGGCGCGACGGCATAAGTTTGCGCGATGTGGCTTTGCGAGCCGCTGACGACGGCCGCTCCGGCACGGGAAATGCGCAGAAAGTCACGCTGCTGGTATGGTCCCGGCGTGCGCGAATAAGCCTCTCCGTATTGAAGCGTTACGATCACAATTTTCCCTTCCGCTTCCAGTTTCCGAATTTCCGATTCGAGCTGTTCAAAATCGCAGCGGTTTACGCCGGGGAGCGTATCGCTCGCGAAAACGTGTTCCGGGCCGGCGCTGTTGCAGCCGATAAAGACGAAATCGTTTCCGTTGTGGCTGATTTCGAGCGGACGCGCCGCATCTTCGACCGTCCGTCCGGCGGCGTAATAGCGGATCTTTTCGCGTTCGAGCAGCTCGAACGTTTCGAGGAGCGGCGGCCAATCGTAATCGCGCAGGTGATTCCCGCTCAGTTCGACGCAGTTAACGCCGAGCGTCTCGAACAGCCGCCAGGATTCGTACGGTGTGCAGAATTGCATCGTAAAACTCGGACGCGGTTCGGGGCAAAGCTTCCAAAAGGACGATTCATTCGAAATATGGCGAAGATCGGCGGCGGCGAACGTCTCCCGGATTGCTTCCGCAGTCCAGTCAGTTCCATGCTGCGCAAGTGCGTAAGCCGTATTTCGCGCTAAGGCGGTCGTCCCAGTCAGTAAGACGCGACTTATTCGATCGCGTTTGAGCGCTTTTTCTGCCAACGGATCTTCGCGGCTGACAGTCAGGATCAGCGGATCGGCGTTCGCATCATATTCGCCGTCCCAAGGCGCGGGTTGAACGCCGAGTCGGATTCGCTTCAAGTCGGGCGCAATGTCAACGATCGGGATCAGCGCGCAGGATCCGCCGCCATGCGTCCGAACCTGGCGGATTGGATTCGGACTGGAACGGACAGATTTCGGATCAGCCTCCCCGAATTTCATTTTGAAGGCGGTCAGCGCGGCCGGATCGATATAAAGCGTTTCGATTTCACGATTGACGATTTTCCCATGACGCCAAAGACGGTTCAATCCGTAGGGCGAGAGCGTATCGCTGATTGTCGCGAAGGGGCAGACGAGCGCAAATTGAACCTGAACGGAATTTTCGGACTGCGCTGGCGTTTTTCGCAGGCAGATTAGAAGAAGCGCGCTGAGAACCGTGATTAAAAATTGATTACGCCGACGGCGGGTGCGGTCTGGAAGTGTCCGGGTCATGTTTCGATTATACGGGAAAAAGGTTCGGCGATCATCTTTGTTCCGGATCATGATGCGAAATGGGGGGGATCATCGGTTATTCGCGTTTCTAAATGAATCCGAAAATCGCGGCGAGTATAAACGCTGTTCCGACCGGTCGCTTCATGATTGGCTGCTTCCCTAAATTTTATTTTTCTTTAAATAAGCTGAAGTCGCAAACCGGGTCCCCTTTTCCGATCGTTTTCGTCCGTCCCCAGCGAACGCCGGGAATATTTCCGTAAACGACATCGTCGGATTCGCAAAATATTTCGGTCAGCTCCGGCATGCCGTATTTCCGGAATACGTCGGCGTAGAAGCAGCGGCGGCAGTCCCACACGATCGCTTCATGATCGTCCCGTTTCCAAACGAAATCCCAGCCGGATTTTCCGTAGTTCAGTTGGATGCCTTTTTTGACCATTACCCGCATCAGACTGAAAAAGAACGGGATTTTCCCGAGGACCTGGAAAAAGGACGCCGACGATTTCGCGTCGTCAATAACGGAAGAGCGGATTCGTTCCGCACTGTCTTTTTTTTCGCGGCCATGTTCGATCAGCGCGCCGTGAAACGCAATCGCGGGCAAAATAGATCTTTTCAGATGACCCGCCAGCATTTTGTTGCTCAGGTCGTTTTCCGATAGAAGCGTTTTCAAACGGCTGGCAATTTCATTTTTCAAACCGGCGTCATTCAGATCTTCATAAGCGCCGGCAAGGCGACTTCGCCGTATTATTTCCGGCGCGTCAGTTTTTATTTTCACGGATCCCTCCTTCTTTTTGAACACTCTTTTCATGCGTCATAAAGCGGCCTTTTTTTGAAGCCGGGGCATGGGCGGAAAAACATTTAATCACAAATCGAAAATCTGAAGGAATTTCAAGATTCCTTTCATTCCCGAGCCGAAGAATACGATCCCTTCGTTTACGTACGCGATCGCCTGTTCGCGCGTCATGTCCTGAACGACGGTTTCGAATACCGCGGGGAAATACGCGCTGGCGATCATGTGATGGAGTTCCCGGCTGATCGATCCGGGAAATTCTCCTTTCTCTTAGTATTTCAAGGTATCGTTCGGCTCCGTCGCCTTCCATCCTGACCGGTTCATGAACATAATTAGCGTATTTCGTCCTCTCGGCTTAGCAGCGCGTCAGCTTAAATTCGTCTAAATGGTCGTAGATATAACCGCCGTACGCATGTAAAATAGTCGGCCGATCGCGATAGGCTGTCGGCGTCGCGGATAATTTTTTTGCGTTTCCTTGTGTTTGCTCAGCTTCCTTTCAAATATACTAGCAGTTTATACCATTAATATATTATAGTTTTCCATGGCTAATTCCGTCAATCTCGAGACTTGGCGGCGTCAGATATGCGGTTTGAGTTATACTTAACTAATATTATTTGCCATGGCCGGGATTAGCGGCAGGAGGTTTCGAATGTTTGGCGGACTGATTCGTTTATTGGTGAAACAGGCGCGGAAGCCGGAGGGATTCATCGGCCGGCTCTTCGCGAAAAGTATGGGCTCTGGTCATCAACAGGTCGCGATATGGGCGCTTGGCAGTTTCCATTTTCATGACGGCGACCGGATTTTGGATGTCGGCTGCGGCGGAGGAAAAAATATTCTCAACCTGTTTGAAATGTACCCGAAGAGCGCGGTGGACGGCGTTGATTTTTCGCCGGACAGCGTTCGCGTCAGCCGTAAACTGCATGCCAGGAGATTGGGTGAAAATTGCCGAATTGAAGAAGGCAACGTTATGTCGCTTCCGTTCGCGGATTCGTCGTATGGCGGCGTGACGGCCTGCGAGACAATTTATTTCTGGCCGGATTTCATCGGTGGGCTGAAGGAAGTTTATCGGGTTTTGAAACCCGGCGGGAGGGCGCTGCTGATCGTTGAATCAAACGATCCTGTTCGGGGAAAGATTTGGACGGATCATTGCCCCGGCATGACGATCTATACGCCGGATGAGCAGGCAGAAGCGATGAAAGCGGCGGGTTTCAGAGAAGTTGAAGCGAAAATAAAAGGCGATTGGGCTGCGGTCAGCGGGATCAAGTAACAAGCGTTCTTTTTTTCGGAGAGCGGGTCGGTATTTCCCGCTCTCTTTTTTCCCTGATTCACGGTTGATCCGGAGACTTGAAACATCTCTGTATTTTCAGAAATAATTTCATATTTAAAAACCCTGATCCGTTCCTGACGCGGAAATCTTTCCGATATCTGAAAGAAACGTTATTCATTATCAGAGAAAACGTTCCGGACCGCGCGTTATTTTCAATTTGGCTTATAATAAATCCAGCCCGATGATATTCCTTCGCACTGAGCGATCGTATACCGCGACATGATATTACGTTGATTGTCCGTTACGGCCTTAGCGGCATAATTCATTCGTATAGGAGGCTCCATGCCTAAGAAATGGCTTTTCCCGGATGATCGGTTTTTTGATCCCGACCCGTTACAGAAAAAAACGGCGCTCGAAATTTATGAACGGATCCGCGCCCTCCCGATCGTCAGCCCTCATGGACATGTCGATCCGAATTTATTCGCCGATCCAGCCGCGAGTTTCGGCGATCCGGTTGAGATGTTGGTTCTTCCGGATCATTACGTCTTCCGCGTTTTTTATTCTCAGGGATTGGATTTAGCCGATTTCGGGATCCCGCTCCGTTCGGACAATCCCGAAGCGGTCGAAACGGATCATCGTAAAATTTGGCGGCTTTTCTGCCAGAATTTTCATCTTCTGGTCGGGACCGCTTCGTATAATTGGCTGGGGCATGAATTTAAGTTTGTTTTTGGTATTGACGAGATTCCCGATTGTGAGAACGCTGACCGGCTCTTCGATGAACTGGTTGAAAAATTAGCGTCGCCAGAGTTCCGTCCGCGCGCGCTGATGGATCGTTTTAATATTGAAACGATCTGTACGACGGACGGCGCGGCCGATTCGCTCTTGGCCCATCAGGCGATTCGCGCCGACGGCTGGATCGATCGTGTCCGTCCGACTTTTCGCCCGGACAGCGTCATGGCTCTGCGATCGGCGGGATTCCGATTAGAGATCGAACGTTTATCGAACGCTTCAGGGATCGAAATTACGACGTTCGACGATTTTCGCGCCGCGCTGATACGGAGGCGCGAATTTTTCAAGACGATGGGTGCCGTTTCGACAGATCACGGCGTTTATGAACCGGCGCCGAAACGTCTCCCGAAGCGGAAATTGGAATCGATTTTCGCGCGCGCGATGAATGGCGGCGCGGATAAATCCGACGAGAAGAAATTCTGCGGTCATATGCTCATGGAATTCGCTGAAATGAGCCTGAAAGACGGTTTCGTCATGCAGCTTCATCCGGGTGTTTTCCGCAACCATAACCGGTCGATTTTCGACCGCTTTGGCGCCGACAAAGGCTGCGATATTCCGGTTCGGACCGAATTTACCCGGAATTTACGGCCGTTATTAAACGAATTCGGGAATCATCCGAATTTCAAACTTGTTTTATTCACGCTTGACGAAACGGTATATTCGCGCGAGTTGGCGCCTTTGGCGGGTCATTATCCGGCGCTGCGGCTCGGTCCGCCGTGGTGGTTTAATGACAGCTGGAACGGGATCAACCGCTTTTTTGATTCCGTTGTCGAAACGGCGGGGCTGTATAACCTTAGCGGATTTATCGACGATACGCGCGCGTTTCCGTCGATTCCGGCTCGGCACGATGTCTTCCGGCGCGCGCTGTCGAATTGGCTGGCGAAGATGGTCGTTCGCAGCTTCTTCGGTATTGAAGACGCGCATGATTTGGCGCGGCTGCTGGCGTACGACCAGCCGAAAGCGATCTATGGGCTTTAGTCGTTTGGATGGTCCCGGTTCGGGATTTAACGCTTGACGGAAAGGCGCGTGATATTTTGATGGAAGTTGCTGGAAAAGTCTTTGGGTGTGGGCGCGAGACGGCGGATAATCTACTAAACGAAGCGGAAATCCGCGCAATTTTTACGGAAATCTTCGAAGCGAATCCGATCGACGGGAAACGCGTTTTGGTACTGATCCCGGATCATACGCGAACGATGCCGCTGCCGATGTTCTTTCGGTTTTTTCATGAACTCGTTTATCCGAAAACGCGGAAGCTGGACTTCCTGATCGCGCTGGGGACGCATCAGCCGATGAGCGAGGAATTCATCGCGGCTCATCTGGGCGTCGGCGTTGCGGAGCTGAACGGGACGTACGCAGGCATGAAAGTTATGAACCATGATTGGCAAGATCCGGGTACCTTCGTTCAGATCGGAACAGTTGAGAAAGATGAATTAATTTCGTTGACGCACGGAACGATCGATCGCGATGTCAAGATTGAGATCAATAAGCTGGTCTTGGATTATGACCTGATCGTTGTCCTGGGTCCGGTTTTCCCGCATGAGGTTATGGGTTATTCCGGTGGGACGAAATATTTCTTTCCGGGAATCAGCGGCGCCGATTTTACCAACACGACGCACTGGATCGCCGCGATGCAAACCTGTTTTTCGACGATCGGAAAACAGGATACGCCGCAGCGCCGCCTGATCGAACGCGCGGCGGCGCTGATCCCGACGCCGAAACTGTATCTTTGTACCGTGAATCGGAAGGAAGGCGTTTACGGATTTTTCGGCGGCGATCCGCTCCCGAGTTGGGAAGCGGCGGTCGCGCTCTCGAAGAAGGTCAACGTCGTTTATAAACCGCGCCGTTATCGTTTGGTCGTCGCCTGTATGCCCCATCTGTACGATGAGATTTGGACCGCGGGAAAAGGAATGTATAAATTGGAGCCGGTCGTTGAGGACGGCGGCGAGCTGATTATCTATGGAAAGCATATTCGTGATATTTCGCTGACGCATGACCGTTATTTGAACAAGATCGGTTATCACTGCCGCGATTATTTCCTCGCCGACTGGGATAAATACCGAAACGAACCCTGGGGCGCCATTGCCCATTCGAGTCACGTTACCGGTTTGGGAACGATGGAAAACGGCGTTGAAAAGAAAAGGATCAACGTCGTTCTGGCGACGGCGATCCCGGCGGAACGCTGCGCGGCGCTGGCGCTCGGTTATCGCGATCCCGACGCGCTGGATATCGGCGCGTTGATGGATCGCGAAGACGAAGGGGTTTTGGTCGTTCCGTATGCCGGCGAAACGCTGTACCGCCTCGAGAGCGAGCGCGGCGAATTTTAGCCTGTCGGCGGTTAATCGGTGTTTATTCTTTTGAAAGGGAGCGAATTTATTCATGATACCGAATTTTGATATTCAGGGGAAAGTTGTCGTCGTGACCGGCGGCGGCGGGGTTATCTGCAGCGCGCAGGCAAAAATGTGTGCTGAGCTGGGCGCGAAAGTTGCCGTTTTAGATTTGTTTCCCGAAGTCGCGGAACGCGTAGCGGCGGAGATTCGCGGAAGCGGCGGCGAAGCGTTGGCGTTCGGATGCAATGTGTTGGAAAAAAGCGCTATCGAAGCCGCCTGCGCGGCGGTAACGGCGCGTTGGGGACAGGTCGACATCCTGATTAACGGCGCTGGTGGGAATAAACCGGCGGCGACGACGAACGCGGATCAGAATTTTTTCGATATTCCCGCCGATGCGTTTCAATGGGTATTGAATTTGAATTTGCTCGGGACGGTGCTGCCGAGTCAGGTTTTCGGAAAGGCGATGGCCGAGCGCGGGGAGGGCGTTATCTTGAATATTTCGAGCATGAGCGCGATTCAGCCGCTGACGCGCGTTCCGGCGTATTCGACGGCAAAGGCGGCAATTAATAATTTTACCCAGTGGTTAGCGGTCGATTTGGCGCTGAATTTTTCGAAACGGATCCGCGTCAATGCGATCGCGCCCGGTTTTTTCGTCGGCAATCAGAATCGCGACCTCCTCTACGAAAAAGGCACGACGAATTTGACGCCGCGCGGTCAGCAGATTGTCGGACATACGCCGATGGGGCGTTTCGGCGAATTCGACGAACTATTGGGCGCGACGCTGTACCTGATTTCGCCGGCGTCAAACTTCGTTACCGGGATCGTCGTTCCGATCGACGGAGGGTTCTCCGCTTTTTCCGGGGTTTAAGTAGATGAACGACAGAAAGGATGTTTTCAGATGCGATTGAGAGAGAATTATAAATACGGATTGGTAACTCCGACCAGCATGGGCATCCGGCTGACGCCCGTCGATCGACAGCCGGTTCATACGTCGGATCTATTTGTCATGCATTCGACGAGCGCGGAATCGAACGTCGCGAATATTTCGGCCGCGCTGGGCGAAAACGTGAAGCTGCTGACGACGTTCGTCAAGGATAGTCCGATCGCCGAGTTTATCAAAGGCGAGCTTCGCAAGCGCAACATCTCTTATGAAGGTCCGGAGGTTGATCAGGGCGACCCTTGGGGGTATCGTCACCAGTTCAACCTTGCCGACAGCGGTTACGGGCTGCGCGGGCCGCGCGTTTGGAACGACCGTTCGGGCGAAGTCGGGCGGACGCTGAATATCCGGGATTTCGACGTTGAGCGTATTTTCGCCAGGGAAGGCGCGGCGATCGTACATTTGTCCGGACTGATTGCGGCGTTGTCGCCGGAAACGGGCGAATTCTGCCTGGAAGTCGCGCGCGTCGCTGCCGCGAACGGGACGCTGATCTCGTTCGATCTGAATCATCGCGCGTCGTTCTGGAAGAACCGCGAAGAGGAGCTGCGCGGGATATTCCATGAAATCGCGTCGCTGGCGGATATTCTGATCGGGAATGAAGAAGATTTCCAGCTGGCGTTAGGCGTGACGGGGCCGGACGCGGGCGGTAAGGAAATCGGCGCGAAGATTGACGGTTTTAAGGAGATGATTTCCCGCGTTAAGGAGGCTTATCCGCATGCGCAAGTGTTCGCGAATACGCTGCGGGAAGCGGTCAGCGCGAATGAACATCTTTGGGGCGCGCTGCTGTATACGGACGCGGGTTGGGAACTTGTCGAGCCGCGTGTGATCCCGGTTTTGGATCGGATCGGCGGGGGCGACGGTTTCGTCGGCGGTCTTTTATATGGAATTCTGAGAAATTGGACGCCGGAAAAATGGCTCCGGTTCGGATGGGCGACCGGCGCGATGGCGGCGACCTGTCTGACCGATTACGCTCAGCCGATAGACGAAGATCAGGTCTGGGCGATTTACGCCGGAAACGCGCGCGTTCAGCGTTGAAGACCGGCTCAGGAAGAAAACGGGAACCGGATGAAACTAAAGGAAGGAGTATTGCGGACAATGAAATCGGATATCGGATTGATCGGCTTGGCGGTCATGGGCGAGAATCTCGTGATCAACATGGAAAGCAAAGGGTTTGGCGTTTCGGTTTATAACCGCTCGACGGAAAAAGTCGCGAAATTTATCGAAGGTCGGGCGAGAGGGAAGATGATCCGGGGCGCGTACTCGTTGGAAGAACTCGTTTCGCAGTTGAAGAAACCGCGCAAGGTGATGATGATGGTCAAGGCGGGAAAACCGGTTGACGAGTTTATTGAAAAACTGATCCCGCTGCTGGAGCCCGGGGACGTAATTATCGACGGCGGCAATTCCCATTTCCCCGATACGGAACGGCGCGCGAAATATGTCGAATCAAAGGGGTTGCTGTATATCGGGTGCGGCGTTTCCGGCGGCGAGGAGGGGGCTTTGCGCGGTCCGTCGATGATGCCGGGCGGTTCGCCGGCGGCATGGGAACTCGTCAAACCGATTTTCCAGGGTATCTGCGCTAAAGTTGAGGATGGCGCCCCGTGCTGTGAATGGGTCGGGAGCGGCGGCGCGGGTCATTTCGTCAAGATGGTTCACAATGGGATCGAATATGGCGATATGCAGCTGATTTCCGAAGCGTATCATTTCATGCGCGACGCGCTGAAGATGACGAACGCTGAGATGGCGGCTGTGTTTACGGATTGGAATCATACCGAGCTGGACAGTTATCTGATCGAAATATCGGGGAAAATTCTCGGTTATAAAAACGAAGCGGGCGAGGAAGTTATCGATAAAATCCTTGACGCCGCCGGTCAGAAAGGAACCGGAAAATGGACGGCGATCGCGGCGCTCGACGAGGGAATTTCGCTGACGCTGATCGCGGAGGCCGTTTTCGCGCGCTGTTTGAGCGCGATTAAGGAAGAGCGCGCCGCTGCCGCCGGGCTGCTCCATGGCCCGGAGGCAGCCACGTTTGACGACGATAAAGCGGCGATGATTGAGGATTTGCGGAAAGCGCTTTTCGCTTCGAAGATCGTTTCATATGCGCAGGGTTACGCCCTTATGCGCGCGGCGGCGCGGACGTACGGCTGGGATCTGAAGTTCGGCGATATCGCGCTGATGTGGCGCGGCGGCTGTATTATCCGGTCGGTTTTCCTCGGCGATATCAAGCGCGCTTTCGATAAGAACCCCGGGCTTCAGAACCTGCTTCTCGACGATTATTTCAGGATCGCGATCGAGAACGCGCAGCAGAGCTGGCGGCGCGTTGTGGCGGCGGCGGTCCTGAACGGGCTGCCGGTTCCGGCTCTGTCGGCGGCGCTGGCGTATTACGACAGCTATCGCAGCGCGAACCTGCCGGCGAACATGATTCAGGCGCAGCGGGATTACTTCGGCGCTCATTCTTACGAGCGGACGGACCGCCCTCGCGGAGAGTTTTTCCATACCAATTGGACGGGCGAAGGCGGTTCGACGTCGGCGTCGACGTATGTCGTCTGATTTAAATTAAATAAAATCCGGGAGAAAGCGGTTCGACTCCATTCTCCCGGACCTTTCGTATCTTTCGATTTCCAGTTTTAGAAAACGGGTTTCATCAGGCTGATCGTCGGCGCGGCCGAGCTGAGTTTCACCATTTCTGGGATCAGTTTTGTGAAATGCGGCGAGGCGTTATGAGCGTCGATTGCCGCCTGATCGCGCCATTTTTCAATGAAGGCGAATCGGGTCGGATCGTCGATGCCTTGAACGAATTCGTAGCTGATATTGCCGGTTTCTTTCAGCGTTTCGCCGACGAGTTCTTTTGCCAGCCTGACGAAAGCGGCTTGATTTTCGGCGGGAATGATGAAGGAAGCTAGAATATGGATCATGTCTGAAATCTCCTTTTGATTGTTTGTTCGAATTACTTTGCGGAAAGCGCCGCCATGGTGATGTAATTGTACGGCTGGTTGAAATGCGGAAGGAAAAAGATATCCATCAACTTCAGCTTGTCGATCGTGACGCGTTCTTCAATCGCCAACGAGAACATGTGGATACCCATGTGCATATCGTATTCGGATGCCATCTGCGCGCCGATAATTTCGCGTGTGTCTTTTCGGTAAACGATGCGCAGCCTGACCGGCGGGTTTTCGCTTTGAATAAACGCCGGTTTCTGGGTGTCTTCATATTCGGTGAAATCAACCGGGATTCCCAGCGCGGAGGCGCGTTCGACGGTCAGCCCGGTCGAGACCATCTTCAGGTTATAGATATTGATGCCGTTCGAACCTTGCACGCCGATATGTTCAAGCGCGGTTCCGGCGGCGTTGTGCGCTGCGACGATTCCGCTGCGGACGGCGTTGGTCGCGAGCGCGATGTATTGGTCTTTCCGCGTCGCGGTATCGAAAATGGTGGCGCAGTCGCCAATCGCGTAAACGTCCGGAATCGAGGTTTGCTGACGCTTATCGACGAGGTAAGCTCCGCTGGCATGGCGCGTTAATTTCGGGTTTTGGAAGGGCGCGTTCGGTTTGAATCCGACGCACTGAATCACCATATCGGCGGCGATTTCGCGCTTGTCGGTTACGACGCCGCTGACTTTTCCGTCTTTCCCGGTGAAAGAGAGGACTTTTTCGCCAAGCGCCAGGCGGATGCCGTGATCTTCCAGGTTCCGGGCCATTAAATCGCGAAACGGCGCGTCGTAATATTGGCCGAGGACGGTCGGGATCAGATCGATCAGCGTGACATCTTTTCCGATCCGTTGGAAAGCTTCGGCGAGTTCAACGCCGATATATCCGGCGCCGACGACCGCGATCGATTTAAAGGACGGATCGCTTTCGAGTTTTTCGACGACTTCTTTCGCGTTCTGATAAAGCTTGACGAATTGGATGTTTTTGAGATCCGCGCCGGGGACGGGAAGGAAAATCGGTTTGGATCCGGTCGCGAGGATGAGCTTGTCGTACGTATCCTGCCGTTCCTTCGCGCCGGATTTTACCGTCAGCGTCTTTTTATCGAAATCGATCGCGGTAACTTCGGTTTCCATGAAGACTTTCGCGCCCTTGCTTTCGAAAACGTCCTTGCTGCAATAAAACAACCCGTCTCCGTCCGGAATCTGCTTACCGATCCAGAGCGCCATGCCGCAGCCTAAAAAACTGATATTGCTGTTGCGGTCGTAAACGGTAACTTCGTTTTCGGGATATTGATCCAGAATTGTATTAATCGCGGCTGTGCCGGCGTGATTCGCGCCGACGACGATAATTTTGCTCATTGATGCCTCCGAGGTGCCTGTGTGAAATAATTCTCAACTTAGACTGATTTTATTTTACTCGATTCCGCGCGGTTTTACGAATTCGAACGGATAAAAGTTTAGACAGATTTTGTTGAATATAATTTCACGTCCGATTCGTTTCAATTGTATTGAGAGGTTGGTCAAAGCGTCAAATTTGAAACGATTCCACGCGGTTGTTATTATAATTTCGTGCAAAGATTGGCTATATAATCTTTGCCGAATTTTGTAAGTCTGTTTCGAGGATTATGCGATTCATAAAAGTCAACCATAACAAATCCGGCTTTTAGCTGACCGCCGATCTGGGCTTCTAACGTATGACTGAATTCATAGCCGTATCCCGGATTTATTTTTATGACGCCCGCCGCTTCCAATTTTTTCGAATGAAACGGCAAAGGATATTTCAGGAGAAGTTCCACACTCGGTCTGTCCCAGACGTCATCCCCATCGTACATATAGATCCATGGATTCACGTATCCGACCATCAATAGCCCTTCTTTATTTAATACCCTGTATGATTCGCGCCACATATTTCCCAAATCTTCTATATATGCGTTGGAAACAGGGCAAAAAACGATATCAAAACATTCGTTTTCAAAAGGAAATTCCTGCGTCATGTCAGCGCATACGGTTTTGATTGATAAATCTTCTCTTTCAGATACCATCTTATCGGAAGCAAGCTGCGCTTCTGAGTAATCCATAATTGTCGTTCCAAAGCCTTTAGTTACGAATATCGGTCCTTGCTGACCGCCCCCGCAAGCTACTCCTAATATTTTGTTCCCTTTAGCTTCGTCAAACCATTCGACCGGGACTGTCTTCCCGCCCGTAAGCGATACCGCAATCGGTTCGCGCTTAGCTTCAATTATCTCGTCATGACTTATCGGAACCGTATAGGGATTTCCTTTTTTCCCTGGCGGCATTGTTCCATCTGGCTTTATTAAACTCAATATAATCTTTCATATTAGATTTATCGCAGCACCTCCCAATTTTCTCCGAATTTCGGCCGCTGACGGCAAAGGAGCGTCCGTTTAAAATTTTTGAACGTCTAAAATAACTCGAGCTAATTCCGGAATATGGCTTAGCTTGTTAATCGGATTTTCTTATTCATCCCGCAGCTGCAGCGGATGGCCGTCTTCCGCCCAGGCGCTGTACGAGCGGGCGGAGACCGGGAAATCGCCGCCGCCGTTTTCATCAAGGATGATTTTGTCGTCCCGGTTCCCGCTGAAATCGGCGAACTTCTTCCCCGCCCAATCGGCGCCCAGTTCAATACGCATCGTCCGATCTTCGTCGGACGTGCAGACCAGCGTCGCCAGTTTTCCGGGATTGTCTTCTGTCCCATGATGAATCCAGCCGATCAGGTTCGGATCGTCGAAGCGTTCTTCCTGATCTCCGAAAACGAAATGGCGGCGGATTCGGATCAGTTTTTCGATCTCGGCCTGAAATCCGGGACGGTTCGGATCGCCGTTAATTCCCCAATAATCGCCGGCGAAAACGCAGGGGTAACCGTCTTTTCGCAGCAGGATTAACGCGTATGCCAATGGCTTGAACCATTCGCCAACCCAGGATTCGAGCGACTGACCCGGTTGGCTGTCGTGATTATCGACGAAAGTGACCGCCAGTCCGGGATGTTCCTGAACGACGGTATTATCGAAAATCCGGCGCAGGTCGTAATCCGCGCCGCGCTGGCTGGCTTCCATCAGATGAAAATGGAGCTTGACGTCGAAAATATCGATGTCGTAGTCTGTTTGATAAAGATAGCGGTTGGTTTCGCTGTCGTCGGTTTTCCAGTATTCGCCGACGAAATAGAATTGATCGCCTTGACGGCTTTTGACGTAATTGACGAAATCGCGCATGAAATCAGCGCTGATATGCTTGACGGCGTCCATCCGGAACCCGTCGACGCCGGTTTCGGCGATATACCAGTCGCTCCAGCGTTTCAGTTCGTCGCGGACGTCGGGATGTTCCGTGTTGACGTCCGCGAACATCAGATAATCGAAGTTTCCCATTTCGCCGGATACGTCTTTCGACCAGTCTTTATTATCACCGAGGATTTTGAAAATCCCGTTGCGCTTCGCGAGATCGTCGTAATCGACGCCGCTGAAATGATTGAAGTTCCATTTGAAATCGGAATAGCGAGTCCCGCGCCCGGGAAACGTAAACTTTGTCCAACCCTCGATGTCGAACGGCTCGCTGATTTCTTCGCTGCGGTTCATGGGGTTGACTTCGACGACTTTGAAAAGTTCTTTCCCGTCTGCGCCGGCTTTATGATTCAGGACGACATCGGCGTAAACTTCCAGACCATGATCCTTCAGCGATCGGATGCAGTTGAGATAGTCTTGTTTCGTTCCGTATTTTGTTCTGGTTTCTTCCTTCTGATTAAATTCGCCGAGATCGTAAAGATCGTAGGTCCCATAACCGACGTCGAGAGAGGTTTGGCCCTTAAAGGCCGGCGGGAGCCAGAGAGCCGTGATCCCGGCTTCGGCGAGACGGGCGGCTTTCTCGCCGATCCGCCGATAAAACGTCCCGCCGCCTTCCGTGTTCCATTCAAACGCCTGGAGCATGACGCCGTTTTTCATTCTGTCCATCCTTTCGCTTCGCGTATTGACCGCAATCAATCTGTCCGGCTATCTTCAAGATAGCGCAGATATTTTCCTGAAAAGGCGTTTTTCAGGACGCCGCTTTCAAGGATCGCTGTTTTCGTTCCGCTGAAAACGGCGCGATTGTCGTCGATAACCCAGAGGTCGTCCGCGAAGCGCATGACTAAATCAAGATCATGCGACGAGAGCAGAATCGATTTTTCCTCCCTGAAGGCGATTTCTTTTAATAATATCAGCATTTCAAGCCGGTTCGTCCAATCCAGAAACGCCGTCGGCTCGTCGAGGATCAGGATCGGCGTCTGCTGCGCCAACGCGCGGGCAACGAGGATTTTTTGACGTTCGCCGTCGCTGAGCTCGGCGAACCGGCGTCCGGCGAAGGCGGACGCGCCGATTTTCTCTAAGGAATCCATCGCGATTTTATAGTCATACCGGTTCAATTGTCCGAGCCAGTTCGCGTATGGGAGCCGGCCGAGCTGAACGATTTGTTCGCATTTTAAATTGCCGTGGTGATCCGCGCCGGGTAAAACGATACTGACCAGACGGGCGCGTTCAGCTGGCGGAACACGCTCCAAATCTGCGCCATGAATCGAAACGCCGCCGCCGACCGGCTTTTGTAACCCGGCCAGCGTTCGGATCAGCGTCGATTTCCCGACGCCGTTCTGCCCGATCAGGCAGGTCAGGCGGCGCGGCAGCAAGTTCAGGTTCAGTCCGCGCAGCAGCGCGGTCCGCTTTCGCCCGTGATATCCGACGCTTAGATCGTTTGTGTTGAGCGCGGCGTCGTTCATGCGTCGAATTCCCGACTTAGGTTTCGTTTTTTCAGGATCACGAATAGGATTACCGGTCCGCCGATCAGGGCGGTAACGCTGTTCAGCGGTAACAGGAACGCGCCGCCGAAAACTTGTGAAATCATGTCCGCGATCAGCGCGACGCAGGCGCCGACGAGAATACAACCCGGCAACAGAACCATGTGATCCGAGTCCGCGAAAAGACTGCGGCAGAGGTGCGGAACGGCGATACCGATAAATCCGATAATCCCGCAGTAAGCGGTGACGGCGCCGGTCAAAATCGACGCGACAAGGATGATCAGCCGCCGGGACCGGCCCGGATCGATGCCGACGCTGCGCGCATGGAGTTCGCCTAAGAGAAGCGCGTTGAGCGGTTTGACCGTCAGCGCCGACAGCAGCAGCGCAAGACTGACGACCGGGACGAAAACGGTCAGCCGCGCTCGGGTCACGCCGGTGAAGCTTCCGAACGTCCAGGACAGATATGCCTGAACCGCGTCGGGCGAGGCGTATTGAACGAGGACGCGGACGAAAGCGTTCACGATGTAGCTGACGAGAACGCCGGCGATCAGGAGCGTTGTGGCGTGGACGCGGCGCGAAAGCGTCATCACGAGGATAAAAATGGCGGACGCGCCGAGAGACGCTGCCGCGATCAGGTTCAGGTTTCCGATGGCGCTGAATTTTCCGAGAAATTGGAAGCCTCCGCCCGAGCCGACGAGGATTACGATCGCTGCGCCGAGATTTCCGCCGGACGAAATTCCCAAGATAAACGGATCGGCCAACGAGTTCCGGAACAGGGTTTGCATCTGCAAACCGGCGACGGAAAGCGCCGCGCCGGAAAACATTGCGGCGATCGACTTCGGCAGGCGGTAATCCCGGATAATCACGCCCCAATTATTCGACAGCCCTTCTGCGCCGCTCAGCGCCCGGATGACGTCCCGGAAAGGGATTCGAACCGAGCCGAGGAATAAATCGGCGAGCCAACAGAGGGCCAACGCGGCGCCCAGTCCGATCCAAACCAGTCGGTGCGGATTCCGCAAAAAAGGAGGATCGTTCCGATCAGAAACCATCGGCACTCAAATGACGATAATAAACCGGTTCGTGATCGGGGAGCAGGTCCGGATGCATCAGGCGGATCAAGTCGGATAGGACAACGTCGGGGTTGACGAGTCCGGTTTCGTTGAACGCGTTCGCGCCCCATGGACTGAGCTGCAGGTTGTTGTTGAAGACGCGTCGATCAGCGTACGCCTTAATCGACGCATAACGCGGATCCGAATTGATCAGGTCGTTAATTCCGGTCCAGGACAGCGAGAGGTCGAACCAGAAATCGGCGGACGCGCCCTTTTCTAAGACGGCTTCGAAACTGAGCGGAAAACGCCCCGACGTTTCGTCGTCCGCCCAAAGGTAATCGCCGCCGGCGTCGCGGACGTACGCTGCCTGGACGCTTCTCCCGCCCGGGACGTTCCATTTCCCGTTCATGTTGAACCCCATCAGGACTTTCGGTTTTTTGTCCAAATCGCGCGTTAGCTCGACTAATTCCGTGTAGCGGCGCTCGATATCGGCGAAGATTCGATCGGCTTCTTCTTCCTGCCCGAAGAAAAGCGCCATGACCTTTAGCCATTCCGCTCTTCCTAACGGCGATTCTTCCATATAATCCGAGAAAACCACGGTCGGGATGCCCTTGTCGATCAGCTGCTGATAGTCGTCTTTCGTCGATTTCCCCATCGCGAACGTCGTCGTCAGTTCAGGCTCGGCGCTGAGCAGTTTTTCCAAATTGATATCCGGGCCGTTTCCGACGGCGGCGATCGTTCCGCTGTCTACGCTGTTATAAACCTGTTCGGAATAGATATATTTCGGGTTGGCAACGGCGATCAGCTTTTCGTTCAGTCCCAATCGGTTCAGATAAGCGAAATGGGTCGCGGCTAAAACGGCGATTTTTTCAACCGGAACCTGGATGATCTGGGCGTTTAAATATCCATCCGGAATAGGCTTCCCTTTCGGAACGATCAGGTATTGGAATTCGCGGTCTGCGTTTCGCCATGGGCGAACGACCGTTAAAATTTTATAGCCGTCGCGGTTCTCGATCGTGAACGCTTTTGCGTACTTGATTTCGGCCGTTGTTTCGGTTTGCGCGGCGGCGGGCTGCGCGGAGAAGATCAGCGCCGAAAATAGGATCGCCAGGATAAATCGGATTGTGTAAACGGTTCGTTTCATAATTCGTTTTTCTTTTGACTCCATTTCAAACAAGTTTGTACAAAATTTTTGGCGAGCTGCGGATTTTGTGCGAAGTGCAGATGGATATATGAGGCTAACAGATTCCTGTCCGCCCAGCCGTCTGTCCCCGGCGGCGCGTTATCGCTGCGCGGGCGGATCTCATAGGCCGGCGCGGCGTTTCCATTCCCGCGATCCCATTCTGAATAATGAAACTCATGGCCGCGCATTGTCCAGCCGGCTTCGCATAGCAAATTGTTTTTTAAAACGCGTATTGTTCGGTAACCCATCGCGCGTCGGCCGCTCATCCGGCAGCGGCCGGGGATGACGCCCGCCAGCGGATAAAAGGCGTCGGCCGTCTCCAGCCCTTCGCTCAGGTAAACCAATCCGCCGCATTCGCCGTATACCGGCAGGTCTCTCTGACGCAGCGCGCGGATTTCGTTCAGGAGCGGTTGATTCGCGGCTAAGCGTTCGGCGTATAGTTCGGGATAACCGCCGCCGAAATAGAGGCCGTCAATCCTGTCGGGAAGGCGGCGATCCGTCAGCGGGCTGAACGGGACGATTTCCGCGCCGGCGCGGCGCAGCGCGTCGAGATTATCGGCATAGTAGAAACAGAACGCTTTATCGTCCGCTGCGCCGATTCGGACGATTGGCGCGCTTTTTTCCGCGATCCGCTCTTTCGGTTCGGGAAAATCCGGCGCGGCGGCGGCGATTTCCATCATGCGCGGAAAATCGAGATATTTGCACAGAAGACGCGCGGTTTCGGCGATGAATCGTTGCGCGCGGGCGGGATCTTCGACGACGGTGACGAGCCCTAGATGACGTTCGGGGAGTTTGAGCGTTTCTGATTGGGGAACGCAGCCGATCACCGGGACGTTCGCGTACCGTTCGATGACTTCGGTGAGCCAGGCGGCATGATTCGCGCTCCCGACGCGGTTGCAAATTACTCCGGCGATCCGGAGCCGCGGATCGAACGAAGCGAGACCTTTTACGATCGCGGCGGCGGTCCCGGAAAGCTTCGCGCAGTCAAGAACCAAAACGACAGGGCAGGCCAACAGAATGGCCGCCGCCGCCGTGCTGCCATTAAACGGGTCGGCACCGTAACCGTCGAAAAGACCCATCACGCCTTCAACAACGGATAATTCCGCCGATTTTGCCGCGTCGAAAAAGATACGCCGATTCGTCGAATCGTTCAGCATCCACCCGTCCAGATTATGCGCGGGACGGCCGGTCGCGGCGGCATGAACCATCGGGTCGATATAATCGGGACCGATCTTAAAGCCCTGAACCGACAACGCGTTGGCAAAATGCGCCATGATCCCGGCGCTGAGTACGCTTTTCCCGGATCCGCTCGCGGGCGCGGCGATAAGAATTCGGTTAATTTTCATGCGCTGTTTCCCTTCCCGGCCGCTCCGCTTTTTGTAATACGATCATGAAGTAGGCGCGTTCACTTTTGTTCCAGCTTTTCGGATCGGTCAAAATTCGCTGGTTCGAATCGGGACTGCGTTCAACCAGAACGGCCCGGACCGGGGTTTCGGCCGCGCTCATGGCGCTGATCCCGGGACAAATTTCGATTTCACAATTGCGCGCGACTGCCGGCAGCAAGCGCTGCCAGGCGCTGTATAAGAGCGGGGCGCCCTCGGTAAGAAAAACGATTTCGCTGTATCCGCGATCTCTCGCGCCGAACGGATTTTTTCGATCGCGCGGAGCGTCAGCAAGTCCGGCGCGCCTGGTCCGACGCCGACGGCAATCAGTTCAGGGCGCATGGGGCGAGACTCCAATTCCGCAGCTAAGGATATAAATCGGATTGTTCGGTTCGAAACGCGTTCCCGCTCCGATCCGTTTCGCGTAGGAAAAACCGGCCGCGCTGAGCTGCGGTTCGAGGCCGCGATCGCGCAGCAGCTTCAACGCCTGGACGAGGTTTTCGAGGAGCGTGAAGTTCGCGGCCAGGCGGCAGCGTTCTTCAACGCGTTCGAACAGGGTCGATAAAATCGCTTCAAGTTCCCCTCCGCTTCCGCCGATAAAAACGGCCGTCGGCGCAGGTAGCGTCGAAAGCGCTTCGGGCGCGCGGCCCGAAACAATTTCGACGTTAAGCGCGCCATGATTTCTGACGTTTTGACGGAGATGATCGAGCGCGACCGGGTCCTTTTCAATCGCGTAAACGCGCCCGCGCCAGGAACGCTCGGCGATTTCGATCGATAGGGCGCCGCTTCCGGCGCCGATGTCCCAGACGGTATCGTCAGCGCGGAGCGAAAGCCGATCGAGCGTGAGCAGGCGGATATCGCGTTTGGTAATCATGCCGGAGCGATGGAGATAGGCGGAATCGTCACGCGGGACGCCGACGCTGTACGGCTTAAAGTCATGCCCCTGACGCAAAATCATGACGTTCAGGGACGCGAATGTCATCCTTGTCAGTTCTGTCAGCTTTCCTTTCGTCAGCTTTTCCTCGTCCGTTCCCAGGTTTTCACAAACGATCGCTTCGCAGTCGGCAACTCCGGCTTCGAGCAATCGTTCGGCGATTCGGTTCGGGCGTTCGCGCGGGTCGGTCAGCATTCCGACCGTCGCGCTGCGCCGGATCAGTCCGATGACTTCCATGAACGGGCGCGCGTGGAGACTGGTAAAGACGGCTTCCTGCCAGGGAATTTTAGCACGGGCGAAAGCGGTTTGAAGACTTGAAACGTTCGGATGAATCTCCAACTCGTCCGCAGGGAGAATCTCGATCAGCGTCGCGGCGATTCCGAAGAAACCGGGGTCGCCGGAGGCGAGGATTGCGATTCGCGCGTTTCCGCGATCGGCGAGCCGCCGAAGCTGTGCTTTGAGCGGATTTTCGAACGGGACGTTCGTTCCGCCGAAATCGCCCCACTCGCGTAAAAAACGTTCCGTTCCCCAAAGTTGATCCGCGTTCAGGATCGCTTCCCGCGCCGCCGCGCTTAATCCGGCGCGGCCGTCAACGCCGACGCCGATAACGTCTATTTTATTCCGGTTCAATCGCCGCTCCTTTCGCCGCGGCGGCTAACAATTCGCCGCTCAGGTTAAAAAGCCAAACGCCGACGTTTATTTTTCCGCCGCAGCGGTTCCATACGTGACCGGCGGCAAGATCGACTAAAACCGGTTCGAGACGGATGCCGTGCGCTTCGAGCTGGCTCTGAACGGCGCGCGCCGTTCGGCAGGTTCGAATTTTCTCGCAGGTGTCGTTCGGCGCACCGGCCCGGCGGGCGAGACCGGCTAAGAAGTCGAAATCGACTTCTCCTTCCTGAACGTGGGTCTGGAAACGTCCCTGAGCCAGTTTCGATAATTTCCCGATCATCCCGCCGATCTCAATTCCGGAAAATTTGAGCCGGATCGCGCGGTCGATCGGAAAGCCGATCTCGTCGCCGACGTTGACGATTGCTAAGTCGTTCGTTTCGTTCAAGGCGTTTTTCAGATATTGCGCAGAGCGTTTCCCGGTCGCCAGCCCGACCGTTTGGCAGCCGTTTTCTTTCGCGACGCGCAGCTCGTAAAAGATACTCGTTCGGAACGCGGGCAGGGAATACGGATGAACCAGCCCGTCGGTTCCTAAAATCGAAATCCCGCCGACGATCCCTAATTTCGGGTTCATCGTTTCAAGCGCGACGCGTTCGCCGTCCGGGACGCAGATCGTCGCGATAAATCCGGGTTCCTCCTCGACGCCGAGATGCGCGAGTTCGGCGCGCAGCGTCTGCAATATTAGGCGGCGCGGCCCGGGGTTGATCGCGGCTTCGCCGACGGCGACCGGAAGTCCGGGGAGCGTCACGACGCCGACGCCGACGCCGCCGCGAATCTCGATCGTACCTCTGTGTCCGCGGCTGACGATCGATTGAATTTCGATTCCGTTGGTTACGTCGGGATCGTCGCCTGAGTCTTTAATTACGCCGCAGCGCGTGCCGCCGTTCAGAAATTCGCAGCGCGTGATTTGAAACGGAACGTTGCGGCGCGTCGGCAGGTTGATTATGACGTCCGTAACCCTTTCGCCGCTGATCAGCGCGTGCAGCGCGGCGGCGGACGCCGCCGCGGCGCAGGCGCTGGTCGAGAAACCGGTTCTCATTCACTGCTCCGTTTTGCCAGCCTCAGCAGCGCGTTGAAGATCGCGACGGCGACGGTTGAACCGCCTTTCCGTCCGCTGACGCTGATGAAATCGAGTCCGCTTTCGGTTAGAGCCAGCTTCGATTCGGCGGCATTGACGAAGCCGACCGGAACGCCGACGATGAACGCCGGCCGGATCGCCTCTTCCGCGTAAAGACGGAGGACTTCAAAAAGCGCTGTCGGCGCGTTCCCGATCAGGACGGCGGCGTTTTCCAAATTCGGTCCGATTACGCGCATCGCCGTTTCTGAGCGTGTTTTCCCGTTGCGCTTGGCTGTTTCGGCGACGTTCGCGTCGTTCACGTAGCAGCCGGAAACGCAGCCGAACGATTCCATCAGCGGGCGACTGATTCCGGCTTCGATCATGCGCACGTCCGAATACACGCGGCAGCCGGAGCGTACCGCGCAGATCGCCGAATCGATCGCGTTTGGCGAAAAACGGATCAGCTCCTGATACTCAAAATCAGCGGTAGCGTGAATAACGCGCTGAACGATGGGGAGTTCCCGTTCGCTGAACGAATGAGGCCCCATCTCGTTCAGGATGATCCGGAAACTTTCCTTTTCAATTTCCTCCGGTTTCATATCGCGGTTTTCTCCAGTCCGTTAAAAATTCACAGAATTCTCCGTCAGGCGGTACCCGCGCGAACTAATCATGCGTCCGCGCGCGATTTTCGTCGCGCTGTTCCCGACGATCACGATCGAATCCATTCCCACTTCCATCCGACTCAGCTCGCGCAGCAGGCCGACGCGGACCGACTGAGCCGGGCGGAAAGCTGCGCGTACGAGCCCGACCGGGCGCGCTTCGCCGAGCGTTTCGGTCAGGATCGAACACGCCGTTTCAAAAATGCCGCGCCGTCTTGCCGAGGTCGGATTATATAAGCAGATCGCGAAATCAGCTAAGGCGGCGGCTCTGAGCCGCCGGAAAATCGTTTCGCTCGGGACGAGGTAGTCGCTCAGGCTGATCGCGGCGAAATCGCTCATCAACGGCGCGCCGAGCAGCGCGGCTGCGGCGGTCAGCGCCGTAATCCCGGGCAGGACTTCAACCTCGATCGCGGGCTCTTCCAGGCAGAGGAGCTCCAGTACCAGACCCGCCATACCATAGATGCCGGCGTCGCCTCCGGAGATGACGGCGACTTGATGCCCTTCGCGGGCGAAAGCGATCGCTTTTTTCGCCCGTTCGACTTCCCGGCGCATCCCGTTCCCGTAACGCGGCGTAAGAGGACAGAGCTCCGCGATTTGGTCCAAATAGGTTTGATAGCCGACGATCACCGTTGATTTTTCGAGCGCGGAGATTGCGCCGGGGGCGCACCAGTCTGGATTGCCCGGGCCGATGCCGATGATTCGGATGGATCCGCTCATGATTTTTCCTGATATATCGCGACGGCGACGGTAACGTTTGCGAATTTCCGTTTTCGGACGCGTAATTCCCGGCTCTGCGCTGAGAGAAGCGCCGAAGGTTCGGCGACGCCGCTGACCCCGAGAGCTTTTAATGCCGCTGGCGAAGGCTGAATCAGATTCGAAACGGATTCGATTTCCGTTCGATTGAAAAAGCGAATATTCCAGGCGCGCGACCGCGCTAATTCAAGCAATCCTTTTTCGTCGGCTTTCGCTTCGATACTGGCGATTTCGCGGATGGATTCGAACGAGAGTTTTTCATCGTTGAAAACTTCCGAAATTGCGTCCAGAATTTCAGAGGCGGCCGTTTCGCGGTTGCAGCCGACGCCGACGCAGAGAATTCGCGGGCGGATCACAGCGATCCTTTTCATATTTTCGATTCGCAGGGAGTCGAACGTGCGGTACGTGAAAATAACCGCCGGAGCTTTGAGGTCGCGATCCGATTCCGAAAGCGGACGGATCGTTTCCCAGCCGATTGTCCGCAGCGCGTCGGGCGGTTCAAGATCCGGATCATGCAGCAGCGTTACCGGCGTTTCGTTGACGAGCGCCGCCATGATAGCGGCCAAATCGCTTTGCGGATGGAGCGTCCAACGATGGTTTTGAGCTAAAACGTCGAGCGCGGGGATATCCCGGTTATCGCTGGCTGTGGTAACGACGGCTTGCCCGCCGCTGATACGCGCGATACGTTGAGCGAGCGCGTTGGCGCCGCCTTCATGACCGCCGAGCAGGCTGACGATGAATCTCCCCTGCGGGTCGCTGACGATGACCGCCGGATCGCGATGCTTATTCGTCAGCATCGGCGCGATCGAACGGACGACGATCCCCGACGCCATGATGCAGATCAGACTTTCCGCGCGCAGGAATTCGTTCTGAAGCGCGTCCCGGACGCCATTCCGGATCGCGATCATTTTTCCCGCGTCCGAATCGTCTTGGATCATCGTTTCCGGGACGAATAAAGCCGAGTTCGGGAGTTCGTTCAGCAGCTTCCGCGCGAACGCGATCGCCGGTTCGGTCAACGCGAAAATCGCGTGACCGGAACGGGTTTGCTCCCGGTCCTGGTACGCGCCGTAAAGATGCGAGACGGCCGGAGCGGGCGGGTTATCCAATCCCGGACTGACGATGATCAGGCTCTGATTTGTCAATCCGACGCGGCCCGCTTCGGATTCGATCGTTCCGAGCGTCGCGCGGACGACGATCTGATCCGGCCAGCTGGCGCGGTAAACGACCGCGACGGCCGTATCGGCGGCGTATCCGGCCTCGGCGAGTTCGCTGACGACCTGCGGAAGGAGGGACGCGCTGAGAAAAATCGCCAGACTGGCGCGATGACGCGCCAGACTGCGCAGGCGTTCTTTTTCAGGGACGCGCGTCCGTCCCGAAACGCGCGTCAGGATCAGCGTTTGGGTTAATTCGGGCAGCGTAAATTCAAGGCTCAAGGCGGCCGCGGCGGCGAAAACCGAACTTACGCCCGGAACGACCTCGAACGCGACGTTTCGGGCGCGTAATCCGCACATCTGCTCATGGATCGCGCCGAAAATCGACGGGTCGCCGGTATGAACGCGCGCGACGGCTTTTCCTTCCCAGGCCGCGTCCGCCATGAGATCGATCTGCCGATCCAGCGGCATCCGGACAGTATCGTGAATTCCAACGTTTGATCGCGCGGCGCGTAAAATTTCTTTCGGAACAAGCGACCCGGCGTAGAGAATCAGGTCAGCCGCGGCGATCCGTTTTTCGCCTTTGATCGTGATCAGCTCCGGATCCCCGGGCCCGGCGCCGATAAAAAAGACTTTTCCCGGCGCGATTTCAGCCATCGTTCTCCGCGCTTAATGCGTCGAGCGCGTGCCTGATATAGATTTTCCGAATCGCTTCGAATTCGCCGAGACCGATCAATCGCGACTCGACTTCAAAACCCTCGGCGCTGAGGATTGAATTCCAGCTGTCGGGATCGTCGCCCGCCATGTCGTTGTGAGCGTGATCTCCGGCGACGAGCATGAAAGGCTGGAGGGTCAATTTTCGGATTCCGGCGGATTTAAGCGTGGGAATCAACGGGGCCAAACCGGGTTCCCCTTCGACGGTCGCTACGTATACGGAGCGAAAGCCGGCCGCCCGGAATTCAGCGTCGATCTGAAGATAGGCATGGTTCGCGGCGTGTTTTGAACCGTGGCCCATGAGCAGCAGCGCCTCGTCTTTTTTCAACGATAGAAAGAGCGGGCGGAGCGCTTCGGCGACCGCTTTAAAGTCGGCGTTATCGGAGAGGAGCGGCTTCCCGACGAAGATGCGTTCGAAATTTCCGGTCTGGCGACCGGCTTCGCGCTTTATTTTTTCGAATTCGAACCCGGGAATAATATGGAGCGGCTGAATCAGAACTTCGCGGAAACCGTCGCCCCGCAGTTCTTCAAACGCTTCGGATACAAAACGTCCCGCCCGCGGCGCGGCGCTTTTCATGCTTGACAGCTGGTGGGACGTGATCGCGCGCCTCAGCGTAAAATCGGGGAACGCGGCGGCTAACTCGGTTTCGACCGCCTCGATCGCCCGCTTGCGCGCGTCCGTGAAACTGGTTCCGAAGCTGACGGCCAATAACGCTTTTTGCTGCTGAGTCGTTTTCATGATAAATAACTCCTAAAAATCGATGCCTTTTTGCGCCGGAATATTTTGAAGCCGATACGGATGTTTGATTTCTTTCATCTCAGTGACCATATCGGCAAATTCGATCAGTTTTTCCGGAGCGTTCCGTCCGGTCAGAACCAGGTGGAGCCGGGGCGGCTTGTTGATTTTGAGCCAACTGATCAGTTCGTCTGGGTCGATCCAGCCGAAATTGAGCGGATAGGTGATTTCGTCGAGGATAATGACGCCTTCGGGTTGGGATTGAATCCGCTCCTTCGCTTTTTCCCAAGCCGCTATTGCAGCCTGATAATCTTCTCCGTTTTGATCCTTTTTGAAAACGAATCCGGTTCCGAGGCTTTCAAAGGGCACGCCTAATTTTTCCGCGGAAACGGCTTCGCCGTAAACGCGCCCCGGATTTTTTAAAAATTGGATGACGGAAACGTTAAATCCGTGACCGGCGGCGCGGGCCATGACGCCCATCGCAGCGGACGTTTTCCCTTTTCCGTTGCCGGTAAAAATGACGATCAATCCTTTTTCGGTTTGTTTGTTTATCTCAGCCATTGCGTTGGTACCTTTCCGGTTGGTTCCCGTCGGGAAATATTTCTTCGGGTTTTCCCTGACGGTAAATTTTTCCCTTTTCGAGCCAGACAATCTCGTCCGCCCAGTTTGCCGCTAAATCCCAGTCGTGCGTCGAGAGGACGACAGTGTGATTTTCCGCCGCCCAGCCGTCCAGAATGTTCAGGACTTGCCCCCGGATCCACGGATCTAACGAGTTGGTCACTTCGTCGGCGAAAAGGAATTCGGGCCGCATAGCGAGAATTCCGGCCAGTGCGGCGCGCGTTTTTTCTCCGCCGCTAAGAGCATGGGTCGGCCGGTCGAGAAGCGCTGTCAGCTCGCAGCGTTCGGCGACTTCTTCGACGCGTTCGCGCGCTTCTCCGATCGAAAGTCCGAGATTCAGCGGGCCTGAGCTGATATCCTGATAAACGTTGGCGCTGAAAAGTTGGTCTTCCGGATTCTGGAAAACAACGCCGACGCGTTTCCGCAGGCGGTAAATTTCTTTTTTCTTATAATCGACCGGCGCGCCGTCGATACGGAGCGTTCCCCGATCCGGCTTGAGAATTCCGTTCGCGACCAGGATCAGCGTTGATTTTCCCCCGCCGTTCCGTCCGATCAGGGCGATTCGTTTCCCTGATCCGATTCGCAGCGAAAGGCCGTTCAGCGCCGGGGCGTTAACGCCGGGATAAGTATAGACGACGTCGTCAAAGAATAATTCGGTCATAGCGTTTCCCGATTTTTTACGGGCTGATTTCGGGAAAGGTCTCCTTCCCAAAGAGAACGGATCGGGTCGTACGTTTGCGGAATGACGCGAAACGACCCGTCCCAACAGCGGCTTTCCAACGAAACTTGAAGCTTTCGGCTTCTCCGGTAGGTTTCGAGGAATAAATTGGCGGCGATTTCGCCGGCGCTGCGGAATGCGGTTCGAGGTGAACGGAATCCGAGACGGGATTCCTTCGCGGCGGTCATCCGTTCCAAACAGTCGAATAAAGTGAATATGAAGCGATAAATCAGCGTCATCAGATCAATAATTATTTCCGGAATGCGCAGCCGTCTGGCCAAGTCGATCAGATCGACAGCCGGCGTCGTCATCGACAGGAAATTCATCGCGCTGATACAGGCAAGCGTCCGGGTCAGAAGATTCAGCGCGTTCAGCGCCGAATCGCGCGTTATCAGCGGCTTCAGCGGAAAAATCGGAACCGATTCCGCCGCGGACGGCCGGACGATACTGACCGCGATCGGGACGACGCTTAATATCAGGAACGCGGCTTCTCCGGCGAGGATTTTCAGGAAAGACCTGAGCGGAAGTCCGGCGAGCGAAACGGAAAGAATAAGGATCAGCAAAAGCACGGCGACGCTGATATACGGCCTGTCGAAACCGAGACAAACTAAAATCATAATCAGGCTGAATCCGACTTTGACGGCCGGATCCAACCTGCGGATACAATTGTTATACGCGAAGCGGTCGATCCAACGCATTTATGACGACTTCAGTTTTTTGGAACCGGCGTTTTTATTTTGACCGCTTTTATTTCCGAGGTAATAGCCGATAAAACCGGCTCCGAGCGCGGCCTGGAGCGCGAAGAGAAGGCTTTCGATTTCGCCGGAAGGCGGTTCCCAAAGCGATTCCGCCCAGGGTTCGTAATCAGGGTTGATCTCTCCGATCGTGTTTTCGGCGATAACGTCCGCGCCTTCGAATTCGGCGCCTCTCGTCAGAAAAATCGGCAGCAGCGCCAAAACAATAACAATCAGGACCAGCAGCCAGGTATTATTTTTCATCTTTAAACCCCCTCGATTCCCAAGGATTTCAATTCGGCAGGCGCGTTTTTCTTTAACGCGTTGAAGATCAGGACGGTCAGGATCCCTTCGCTGATTGCGAGCGGAATTTGGGTAATCGCGAAAATACTTCCGAATTTCGCGAAGGAAACGGCGAATCCGCCGACCGGATCCGGATGTGCTAACGCTAACTGAACGGACGTTACGACGTATGTCAGCAAATCTGCCAGCGCGGCGGCAAGGAAAACGACCCAGGATTGCGGAAGTTTGTCTTTCAGCGCTTTCCAAACGGCCCAGGCAATCAGCGGTCCGGCAATCGCCATGCTGAACGCGTTCGCGCCGAGCGTCGTTAATCCGCCGTGCGCCAGCAGGAGCGACTGGAAGATCAGCACGATTGTGCCGATAATCGCCATCGGGAACGGGCCGAAGAGGAGCGCGCCGAAACCTGTGCCGGTCGGGTGGCTGCAGGAGCCGGTCACGGAAGGGATTTTTAACGCGCTGAGGACGAAACTGAACGCACCGGAAAAACCAAGAAGCAGACGGCTTTCCGGTTTTTCAGCGACGATTTTCCGGATTTGGATGAAACCGATAATCCAGAATGGAACCGAAACTGCGAACCAGAAGATCGCCCAGCCTTTCGGTAAGAATCCCTCCATGATATGCATCGCGCGGACAGGACGGATCCCATAGCCCAGCAGCAGGGCGAGGACAAGGAGAAGAAACGACTTAAGATTGAAACGGGATTTGATACGGCTCATATTAACCTCCTACGTTTTTCTGTTCTCGAGTCGGAGGTCGGTTGTGAAAAGGAATGCTGCCGGCTGTGTAACGTCGGTTCCTTTCGTTCTCCTACCCCTCTTGCTCGAGAAGGACGGCGAATCATATCGCAAGGCAGGTTCCCTGGCTTCGGACGAAGATCGTCCGTTACAGTTGCGGCACAGCGTCGGACTTTCACCGACTTACACCTTTTAAGCCCTGACATCCGGGCATCGGGTCACCTTGCTGAACGGGTT
>DAOUFC010000037.1:0-3368 GCA_034430295.1 Flexilinea sp. | reverse complement strand
GCGGTCAGCGGCGGCAGGCCGTAATAGCGGCCGATGACCCAACCATAGGTCCCGTATGGGAGGTCCGGCAAGTCCGTTCCCATGATTTCAACGGCGCAGGTTTCAAATTCCTCGACTTCACTGAACGCGCCGGACGCGGCGATTTCGGTCAGCTCCCGGTCTCGGGCAGTCCAGGTCCTGTAGATTCGAACCAGCTGAGGGCGTTCGGCGATATAAAAACTGAGCCAGAGGCAGGCGACGATAAAGATCCCCGGCAGGCGGATTCGATCCTCAATCGGATGAATTTCGAAGCGGACCGCAACGGCGTGGCCCGCCGTCAACGTGAAAGCGGCTATACTGAGCCATACCATCGTCAGAGGAACGGAGAAAATCCGTGTTGAAAAATAGCCGAGGATTCCGTTGATCATCGGGCAGAAGAACGCGGCGGCGCAAAGGGATAATAAGCCGAGGCCGGCTTTTCGAAGCGACGGGTTCGGAGTGTTCGGATCGCGAGGAGTTTCCAACCCGATCAGGAATGAAACGACGGCGAGCAGGATCAGGACATTTCGCTGCGCGCGAAGATGGGGAAGCAGGCCGAGGAACGATTCGACGATCGCGCCGCCGAGCGTTTGCGCGGCTGTCTGAAGCGTCGCGTTCGAGCTGCCGTCTTCGAAAAATTGCGCTGCGTTAGCGTAATTCCCGGGCATGGCGAAAGCGATGACGGTCGAGAGGATCAGGACAAGGAAGAACGACAGCGCGGTTTTCCTTCGCTCGTCTGAAATTTCTTTGTTATTCAAAACGGAATACAAAACGAGCGTACCTGACAGAAAAATCATCGCCAAATTAATGAGCTGCGCGAAGCCGGAAGAGAGGAAAGCGAAAACAAGCGCGATGATTCTATCGCGGCGCGAATTTTTTACCAGCGCCGAATCCAGAAAAATCCAAGCTGACAGCGCGCAGATGATTCCCCACGCGTAGATATGGCCGCCTCCGCCCCAGAAAAAAGATTCCCATATTTTGGTTTGGACGAGATAGATTCCGGAAAAGAGGACGATGGCCAGGAAGAAAGACTGTGCACGATTCGCACAGAGTTTTTCGGCAATTCGAAAACAGCAAATCAGCAGCAGAACCCCGCACAGGAAAATCGTGATTCGAATCCAGAGGAGCGGCGGGAAAACGGCGTATAACATCTTTATCAGGAAGGCCGAATAGCGCCCCGAGTTTGTCATGAAGATGAATTGAAAATAGCCGGGAAATCCGCGCTGCCGCGCTTCGTAAATTTCCCAATAATCGTCGCGGCGTAAAACCGTTTTCGACGAGATATCGAAAAGGATCAGGAAAATCAGGACGAGCGCCGCGACGGTTGCGATCGCCGTCAACGCCGGGAATTTCCGATTCAGGAGGATCGGAAGAACCGCGATGATCAGGAAAACAACGGCGACGGATAATTCCGCGCTTTTCGGGGATATTTTCAGAATATCGGAAATACGGGTCAGGAGCGGTTGGAGTTCGCCGAGAAAAAGTACGCCGATCAGGGCAATCGCCAGAACCGGACTCCAGCGGACGAGACGATCTATATGAGGATGGGCCTGTTTTCGCTTCATGGGCGCTCCGTGGCTGCTGAGGTAATTTCCGATAATTATAGTCCGAATTCAGGCGCGGCCCGCTCGCGAACATCCGCAATCCGGATTTGAAAAGAAATTTCCCCGCGTCTGAAAAACGAACCTGCGTTAAAACTTGCTGTTTGGTTAAAATCGGCGGCATTTTTTTATTTTTTTGTTTACATTTTATAATTTCAGTACGTTATTCTTGGAGCATTTTCGGAGGGGCAGCGTGAAACGTTTCGTTTTTATGCTTATGATGATCATCGTTTGCCCTTGGTTGTCTCTCCCGTTTCGGCGGAGAGCATTCAGTTGGAAGAGGCGTTAAGCCTGTTGGTGGAATGGAATCAAAAGGCCGAATCGGTTCTGCTCCAAAAAGGTTGGTTGTTTTTTCAGTATCGGACGCAAATGAACGAGCGGTTCGAAAATTATTTGCTGCCGTTTGATTACTATAATGAGACATGGGCGCATTTCGAACAGGATCGATTAGAAGACGCCGAGATAGCCTGCTATCGATCCGAGAAGGACGGAAGGCAATTGTTGTATGCCGCGGTCGACGGGTTTTCTTATTCGTACAAAGATACCACCTTGTATGAGAAGTACGATTTGCCGCAATTCAGTACGGATTTCGGCTTTGCGGAGGAGCTTCGCGCGAAAGCCGACTTCGGTTCGGGATACGAAATTCAAATTGCTGAAGATTCGATCGGCGATATGAAAGCGGTCCGGCTGGAAACGCTGACGTATTTTTCGTCGTTTGAGAAAAAAGTCATCGACGACTTGTATGGATTGGACACGCTCGGCGAGTATTTTCGGCGCTGGTACGATCCTGAGACCGGTTTTCTGCTTCGCGTCGAGCGATATTATATGTCTGAAGATCGAAAGTTATGGGATATCTTCACGGTTTCGGAGATATCCTATCGGCGCGCGGATGAATTGCCGGAGTCTGTCCAAAATGATTATGAACGGACGCGGCGGCGGGAATTCGAGAAAACGGATCCGTATAAAATCGTCGCGCCGGACGGAACGATATCCGGTAAAGCCGAAATGGACTTAATCATTGTAGAGGCGACAGGAGATCTTTCTGCAAAACCGCTTTCCCGTTTGGTTGTCCTTTTGGAAACGTCAGCGGAATCAGTGTGAGTAATCGAATTGTTTTGGACGAGTATTCTGGCATATTTTATGGTACAGCATTAAGTAATGCCGCTGATTTCATAAATTTTATCGGAGGAAATTTCCTCGGGTTGTGCGAATACTGTAATTCGACGCTAATTACGAACCACCAAGTTGGTGGTTGGGGAAATTATGGCGCGAAATCTTCTAGTAAACAAGTTCCCGCCTTTTGGATAGGCAACTGTTCTTGGACAAACAGACGGTCGGGTGTGGCAGTGCGATTTGCTGCTAATCATAATAATCAGTCGAGTTACCCGGAGTGTGAGGTCAAAACTCATTAATTCTGATTTTAACGAAGGGGATTTTTAAATTCGTTGACAATAGTCTTTCGGCGGAAATTAAGGGATTGATAGAAAAAGTCACGAATTTTTGGGGGGAAACTTGACGGGGGGAGAGAAATGGATATAATTTTGGTCTGTTGCGCTGAGAGGGGGCAAGGCTCCTGAGGAAGGCAAGGACATTGAAAAGGATATACGGAAGTCAAGGGGAAGCCGGGACGCGGGAGAGAAAAACGGAAGCGAGGCGGAAGGCGAAGGAAAAGTCACGAAAAAAGCGGGGACACTTGACAGGGAAGGAAAAAACCGTATAATACTTTCTTGCGCTCGGATGAAAAGCGGG
>DAOUFC010000036.1:0-68285 GCA_034430295.1 Flexilinea sp. | reverse complement strand
GGTGCCGGCGACCTTGGCATAGGATGAAACGTGGGTATAATCGCCGATCCGGCATGCGCCGATTTCGGACAGCCGCTCGATCAAGGCGTCGATGATTTCCGGCGGGGTGAAGATTTCGAGTTTGACTTGGAGTGTGGGCATAGAGGCGGTCCTTAGGAAGAATAATCTGACGGATATACTGTTCGCAATAGGTACGATTTTTTTGTTTAATTATAAGTATAAAATTTGAGTTCCGTTTATCGCTTGAACGATCTGTGTCTTTTTTTTGCTTATATATTTTGCATGTTTTATTGTTAAATACGGTGCCGCGATTTATGAATTCTCAATACTATGCTTTCCGAATCCGTCCAACTTTTTATAGTAAAATTGATGATTGAATTAATTTGAAGGAGTATTCATGGCTGAATTTGATATTCGTAATGAATCGCTGGCCGAGGGCGGGCGGCGACGGATCGAATGGGCGGCGCGCGAAATGCCGGTGCTGCGGTTGATTAAAGAACGGTTCGAGAAAGAAAAACCGTTAAAAGGAATTCGCATGTCGGCCTGTTTACATGTCACGGCGGAAACGGCGAACCTGATGAAAACGCTTCAGGCGGGCGGCGCGGACGTCGTTCTCGTCGCTTCGAACCCGCTTTCGACGCAGGACGACGTCGCCGCTTCGCTCGTCGTCAACGAAGAAATTCCGGTTTTCGCGATTAAAGGCGAGGACAACGCGACTTATTATAAGCATATCGAGGCCGCGCTGGCGCATAAGCCGCAGATCACGATGGACGACGGCGCGGATCTGGTTTCGACGCTGCATAAATCGTATCGCGAGCTGCTCCCGAATATTTTAGGCGGGACGGAAGAGACGACAACCGGCGTGATCCGGCTGCGCGCGATGGCTGCCGACGGGATGCTCGAATTTCCGGTTGTGGCGGTGAACGATGCGATGACGAAACATTTCTTCGATAATCGCTACGGGACGGGTCAGTCGACGCTCGATGGGATTATCCGCGCGACGAATATGCTTGTCGCCGGGAAAACGTTCGTCGTCGCCGGGTACGGCTGGTGCGGCCGCGGGTTGGCGCAGAAGGCGCGCGGCCTGGGCGCGAACGTTATCGTTACGGAAGTCGATACGCTGAAGGCGCTCGAAGCGGTCATGGATGGGTTCCGCGTCATGCCGATGGTCGAAGCCGCGAAGGTCGGCGATATTTTCTGTACCGTTACCGGCGATATTAATGTCGTCGATAAGCATCACTTCGAGGTGATGAAAGACGGCGCGATCGTCGCGAATTCGGGTCATTTCAATTGTGAGCTGAATATTCCGGCGCTCGAGAAAATGGCGACGTCAAAACGTCTGGTCCGTCCGTTTGTCGACGAGTATACGTTGGCGGACGGCCGAAAGATTCATATTCTTGGCGAAGGCCGCCTGATCAATCTTGCTTCCGCGGAAGGACATCCGGCGTCGGTCATGGACATGTCGTTTGCAAATCAGGCGTTGGCGGCGGAGTATATGGTCAAGAATTACGCGAGCCTTGAAAAGAAGGTTTACTCGGTTCCGGAAGAGATGGATCGCGAGATTGCCGCTCTGAAGCTGAAAGCGATGGGCGTTGAATGCGACGTGCTGACCGAGGAACAGGTCCGTTACCTGAATTCCTGGGAAGAGGGTACGTAAGATTGGTCTTCCTGTTTGCCGAGAAATCGTTTGATGGCAGCGTCTCCCCGCTAAAGCAGCGGGGAGACATTTTTTTACGGTTTGCTATGAGATCGTTCACTGCGCCGGTTGTTTGAGCGGCGTTTCTTCTGTTTTTTTCTCGGCTTTTTTATTTTGGATCAAAGAAGGCCCATACCATCCGTCCCTGTATTTTCGGTTCATACGCGAAGGCAACAGCTTGTCCCACTCAAAATTAGAAAAAATACTTTGACGATATTCACAAGAAAATTTTGAATTCCCAACTTTTGGGACAGCTTCTTCTGAATGATTTTCGTTCGATCTAAAATGTACGTCGGGTAACCTTGATTCAGGCTCAAGTTTCGCCGAATTCAAGATTTTATACGGCGGATTACTGAACGTTTTTTTGCTTTCTAATGTCCTCTAATGTATGCCAGTTGGCTTCTGCTTTGGTTTTCTCGTTCTTGAAAAGCGCTTTCTTAAGCCATCCTGAAACTGTATCTACCAAGCCTACCCAAACTTTGGTGACAATAAATAAAATGACAACCGCAGCGGCGAATACAAGGAAATATGCTATAAGTTCCATTTTTTTGCTTATTTTTTTGAAAAAATTTTAAAGAACTCTTCGAATTTTTTGTATTCTTCCGGTTGGTAAATGTATGCAAGGAATTTTTCATCATTTTCTGCTAAGGCGCCGAATTGAGTATAACCTGCCAACCAGCCGCCTTGATGGAAAATGGTGTACATTCCGGTCGATATTTTCGCCTTTTTAATCGCGTCTTTCTGGAAGAATTCGGGCTCGCTGCAGCCTTCCAGTTCCGGTGTTGTTTGTACCAACGCAATACGCATATCGGATTCCCGATAGCCTATGATGAGGCTGGTGTATTCATAGGTGGTTTTCCGCGCGATAATATAATTGCTGTTTTTAATGTTTAGCCCATATCCATACAGAATCTCATAGGTGTCGCCATCCGACATCACGCCATTAAATAATTCCCGCAATCTTTTTTTATTCTGGTCGGACGCCCCGATATCAATTTCTTTCTTCTTTCCCAGACCGAACCATCCCATATTCTAACCTCCATCATTCCTGGAAACTGTTTTCATTGTTTGATATTACCTCTTTTTTATACATGACGCCAGAATTGTTTTTTCGATGCATGCAGCGGACTCGCGATCGGGGAAATTAACTTCATTCGCAAATCAGGCGTTGGCGGCGGAATATAGGGTCAGGAATGATGCCAGCCTCGAAAAGAAGGTTTCCCCGGTTCCGGAAGAGATGGATCGCGGGATTGCCGCTCTGAAGCTGAAAGCGATGGGCGTTGAATGGGACGTGCTGAGCGAGGAACAGGTCCGTTACCTGAATTCCTGGGAGGACGTGGGCCTGAAATCGAATTCCAGTTTCGGGAAAAGTTTGCAGACGTAAAGCCTCCCGATTCGGCAGGGAGGCTTTTAGTACATTTCAGCAGTTACAATTAAAGATAGAGTAGCCTTTTCCCGTAGTGGGTCATCCATTGTCGGTTAGATGTCTCATAATTATTTCCGTCTATATTCGCGCTGCGGAAGATCGGCGGCGTGAATCCTCGATCTAACATGATTTGCGCCGCTTCGACCATGATTGCGTTTAGCAGAGCGGCTCCGACGACTGTGCTTGTTGGGCCGGCCATTTCACCGATTGGTTGGAGCGTCACGCAGGCGTCTCCGATCGCGCCGCAGTTATCAATTAGAATATCAGCGGTATTGATAAGTTTCTTCCCGTCGGCTGTTTTTGCCGAGGCTGACCTGCATTGAGCAACGTTTGTTAATGCGATTACTTTCAACCCTTTCGATTTTGCAATTTGAGCCATCTCGACGGGGACTGCGTTTCGGCCGGAGTTGGAATGGATAATTAATACGGCGTTCGTTTCCAATTCGTACGCTTCAAATATTCTTTTTGCAAATCCTGGAATTCGTTCCATTTCGGTTCCAAGCGTCATCGGTCTCATCGTTGATATAAGTCCAGGCGGGAAAATAGGCACCATCGGCACGAATCCGCCGGCTCGGTAAGTCATTTCTTGGCTGAGAATTCCCGCATGCCCGGCTCCGAATAAATAGACAAGTCGGTCGGATTGAATTGTATCTGCGATAAGTTCAGCCGCCTTTCGAAGGATCGGTCCCTGAGTTTCAAACGCTTTTTTTAAAATAGCTAACATTTCCAGATAATATTCCATTGTAAAAATCCTCTTTTATTATTTTATCGCTGAGAATGAAAAAGAAATGAGAGCGATGAACAGCTCCCATTTCTCTTTTGATCTAATATTCGGAATTAATATATTTTACGCCGAATATCACAGTAGCCGTCGTAAACTTTGGCGTTATGATCCGGTTCCATTGCGACGTTTGGAGAAACAAATGTCGGAACGTGAATTCCGCGTGCGGAGAGATTTGCGGCGGTTTGGGCGACAAGCGCCATCGAAATTGATAAACAAGTAACTGTTGATGAAGCGGCGACAGGTTCATCCCACCCGTCGATTTTTATAATACTGTCTTCAGGCGGCGCGCCGTTGTCGATTACGATGTCGGCAACATCGGCCAACTTTTTTCCGGATGAATGTCGGCTTGCGTTTATTTCATAATTTTGCATTGAGGTAATTGCAACGACTGTCGATCCGTGGGACTTTGCGATCATAGCTGCCTCGATCGCAGCCGCGTTCAAACCGCCATGCGAAATGATAATAAATGTGTCCTCAGGCATGATTGTATAATATTTAAAGACGTTTGCGACGTAGCCTTCCTGTCGTTCAATCCAGAGCAATTCCGGTGTTCCGCCGGGGCCGATTACGTTTGACCACATCAAAGGCGTATTGTGAATTGGCTGGAGACCGAGAAAGGACCCGTAACGCGGAAAGACGTCTAATGCCGGAATGCAGGAATGTCCAGATCCAAAATAATAAACGATTCTGCCTGCGGCAATCGAGTTCGCCATTGCATCAGCGGCTTTCATAATACTCGGCATGCTTTTTTGTCCGAGATCGTGCAGTTGCGCTTCAATTTTTTCAAAATATAATGATGCTGACATTATTCCTCCGAAAGATGATATTGTGGTATGTATTGATTTGATAATCATTCAATTTAGTTTCGTTCGAATGGTTTATCCTTTGACAGAACCTGCTGTTAATCCGTGAACTAAGTAACGTTGAAGCAAGAGTGCAACTAAGATTGGCGGTATGCTGCCGATAACTCCTCCTGTCGCTAACAAACCGTAATCGGATGATCCGAAGGTTGACGCGAATTCGCTGATGGTAACAGTAATCGTTTTCGTTTGATTTTGTGTTAATGTCATTGCCATAAAGAACTCGTTCCAGGAATTTAGGAACGTATAGGCGGTAACTGTCATTAATGCAGGCCCGGAAATGGGGAGAATGACGTTGATAAATGATTCAAGCCGGGTACAGCCGTCTATCATTGCAGCTTCTTCGATTTCTTTTGGTAACGTCAGGAAATAGCCATACATTATCCAAATTACTGTTGGCAGCATCAACCCGCAGTATGGAAGGATCAATCCAGGAATAGAGTCGATCATTTTCAAACGTTGTAAGAGCAGGTTAAGCGGAATGATGATTATGATTGCGGGAAGCATTTGAATACTGAGGATGCCCATCATAATTCCTCGGCTTTTGGGTATATATAATTTTGCAAGCGCGTAAGCGGCCATACTCCCCGTAATCATGCAAATGACTGTTGTCCCGACCGAAATGAGAAGGCTATTGGTTAATCCGCGTGTAAACTTTGCCGCTGAAGAATTTGCGGAAAATCCGGATGTGAAACCTCTGAAAATATCTGAATACCGGTGCAAAGTCGGCGTTTCCGGGATCCAGTGCGGGGGTTTGAGCGCCAGTTCTGACTGAAAGGAGATACTTGAAATAACCATCCAGTAGAATGGGGCTAATACAATACAGGCGATTAGCGCGATCGCAAACCAGAAGAATAATTCGGAAATAATCGTTAACAAGCTTTTTTTCTTTTTTGCAGATGATTTCATTATGCTTCTCCAGTAATCAATGCGCGTTGGTAAAGAATTGTCAAAATAATCATGACGATTGTCATCAACCAAACGGCGGCGGAACCGCGACCCAAGTTCATTGAAACGAACGCTTTTTGATAGGTATAGTACCCGACGACAGCGGTTGCGTCAGCCGGACCGCCGGCGGTCAATGTGTAAATTAGGTCAAAGCTTTTGATTGCCCAGATTGTCCTCAGCGTTAATGCGACGAAAAAAGTCGGCTTAATCATCGGCAGTGTAATTCTAAAAAGCGATTGGTATGATGAAGCTCCGTCGACTTTAGCCGCTTCATACAGATCTTTAGGAATTGTTTGGAGCGCTGCTAAAATGATCAACATAATAAACGGAGTTTCTTTCCAAGTCTCCGCTAAAATAATCCATATCATCGCCCAATACGGATCGCCTAACCATACGATATATTTATCGATGAGTCCCAGTTCGTAGAGTAGCCCATTCAAAGCGCCATAGGAAGGATTCAGAATCCAAAGCCAGATTAATCCGTTCGCTACGCTTGGAACTGCCCAAGGGAGAAGCATTAATGCTTGTATAAAATTCTTTCCGGGAAATTTACGATTTAATAGCAATGCGATAATTAAGGCAAGAAGCAAGACGATTGAAACAGAAATGATTGTGAAAATGGCCGTTGATTGAACGCTTTTCCAAAATTTTGGATCGGTTAAGACGAATTGATAATTCTTGAATCCGATATATGGCGTTCCTTTCTCCGGTTTCATCAGATTGTAATATCGCAGGCTGATGTCGAGCGACTTAATCAATGGATAAACCGCGATCAGCAGGATAACTAGAACTGTCGGCAACAGCAGCCCTATCGAGAGGAGACAGTTTTCTCGTCTAATCTGGGATGAAAAAAGGTTCAATCTTTTCTTCGTTTGCATAATTGCGGAATCGTCTTTCATTTTCTTTTATGGGCGGCGAATCGTTCACCGCCCGATGCAATATGATTGAGTGCTGATTATTCAGCTTCCGCGATAATTGTTTCCGTTTCAACCTTCAGCCATTCGATCGCTGCCTCGGCAGTTTTGTTTTGGCTCATAACATCTTGAATAGCTGTAGCTGCAATCTTCCGCCATGAGTCAAACCATTCAAGTTTTGGCGCAAAATCGCCGTGCTTCAACTGTGCGCTCAGGACTTCATAGCCTTCCCATGCCGCGATAATTTCGGCGTCGGTAAATAAAGCAATTCGGGTCGGCAGGTTACCGCCTTCGATAGCGTGGTCCTTCTGAGCTTCTTCGCTTGTTATGAATTTGATAAAAGCTTTCGCTGCATCCTTATTATCAGATGATGTTAAGATTCCAAAAGCGCCGCCATATAAATACGTACCGAACTCTCCCGGGAGGAGGGCGATTTCAGCATTTTCATAAATCGATGAAAGCTCCGGGTTTCGGGTCGCCTGTGTTGCGGACCAGGTTGAGTTGATCATGAACGCCGTCGCTCCGGTTCCGAATTCGATCAAAGCGTCATAGTCGCTCATGGCAATGCCGGCAGGATTGAAATAACCCTCTTTCGCTCCGGTTTCATACATTTTTGTTGCGGTCAGAACGGCTGCTTCGTTGTCGAAAAGGATATTTCCGTCCTCGTCAAAGAATTTTGCTCCGAACGAATGCGCGACTGATCCCCAATTATAGTAGAAATTGCCGGGATATTTTGCTGACGGTGTAAAGCAGAATTCCGCAGCGCCTGATTCTTTAATCTTTTTGCATGCATCCAAAACGGCGTTCCAAGTTGTTAACGTTTCCGGATCGACGCCGGCAGTTTCCAAAATAGCCTTATTGTAGACAAAATGAGAGGCGCCGGAATACCAAGGCATACCCAATAAATTACCATCGCGGTCGCTATAGAAATTTACCAGCGCTTCTAACCATAGCTCCCTCTCCTCAGCTATCAAATCAGAAATCGGCTCAAACCATGCCCCCGCCATTAGTTTCGTTGCGTCAGCGGAAGGGATAAATACGACGTCGTAACCTCCGCCCCCGCTTGCTAACGTTGTCAAGGTTTTGGCAGTGATTTCGTCCCAACTGACGAAATCAACGGTTACTTTTACGCCGGTTTCCGTTTCGAAAAGCGGGACATATTTCTCAAAAACCCCACCCTCATCCGGTCGGACAAGAACACTGATTTCACCGTTTAGTTCTTGAGCGAAACAGGCGCCGATGGAAACGGATAGCAACAACAAAACAAACAACAATAAAATACTTCTTCTCATGGTTTTCTCCTTTTCTATTGTTTACGGTTAACCTCTTTTAACCGTAAAATAATTCCGTAAGCGGCGCCTAAGAGTCCGGCGTCGGTTCCTAACGATGAGGTTTCGATTGAGACGGTTTTGGCGGCTTGCGGCTGTGCATACGTATGAATTACATCAATAATTCGATCCAAAAGGAACTCACTTGCTTGTCCGACGCTTCCACCTAAGATCACTTTTTCCGGATTTAATGTCGAAACGATATTGGCTAATCCAATTCCGATCCATTCTGCAACCTGATCCAGGATTCGTCGCGCATCCGGGTCTCCTTGTTTGGCCATTGCGTAGATCAGTTTTGCTGTAATTTCTTCTGATTCAGCGAAAAGAGGGGGTTGTTTATTGGTGAGGATCCTTTTGGCATATGAGGCGATACCCATGCCGGAACAGCAGCTTTCCCAAAACCCGTTAGTATGATCGTTTTTTTCGGAGCGTTTTGTCGGATTGTCAATGATTTGCCATCCGACTGCTCCGGCGAGTCGGTTTGCGCCGCGAATGAGATGTCCGTCGATGATGAATCCTGCTCCGATCCCTGTCCCAATGATGATATCGACAAGGTTTCGACTCCCTTTTCCCGCGCCTCGCCAGTATTCTCCCAAAACGGCGGCGTGTCCGTCGTATTCTATCGCTACTGGAACTCGGAACTTTTTTTCGAGATAACCTTTTAAGTCGATATTAGCCCAGCCCTTCAGGTTCGGCGCCCAAAGTATAATGTCTGTTCCCGTCTCGAGCGCTGCCGCAATTCCGATACCGATCCCGACTGTATCGGAAATAATGACAGCCGCATCATCAAGCATTTCCTCGATCTTTTTTGAAATATAAATAAAACTCTTTTCAGGGCCGATTTGTGGTGTCGGAAAGATTATTTTTTTACGGATTTCCCCACTTAAAGAAATCAATGCAAGCGCGATCTTTGTTCCGCCGATATCGATTCCTACAATTAATTTCTCATGAGGTTGTTTTTTCTTCATTATCTACACTCGCGAAACTTTTTGACGTCCCATGAATAACGATACTTCTCCAGCGTTGTAAATCGTATGTACAGCCTCGACCAATTCGAAGGATTCGGTGTATGTAATTCCTTTAACGACGAGAACCGGCGTTGTTTCAGAAATATTCAATAAATCTGATTCTTTCTGATTTGCGATTCGAGCTTTGACCTCTGCGTCTGTCCAAGCCGGGTGAATCTGGTAATTTTTTCTCAGCAGAGAAAAAAGGGATTGGCGTAAATCTTCTGTCTCCAATCCCGGAACGGAAACAGCCGGCAATGCGGTCGATTGAATCGCCCAAGGAATGCCTTCGACTAAACGAAGCCGTTCGATCTCAACGACCTCAATGGGTTTATCAATGCGCATTTCGTTCATCAGAATTGGCGAGGAGATTGTCTTTTTCAGAGCTAACACTTTCGTTGAAACGGATAATCCCCTGGAAGTTATATCTTCGGTGAAGCTGGAAAATCCGCGGACACCTTTCATCTGCGGTTCTGCGATGTATGTGCCGCGTCCCTGCTCACGATAAACAAAGCCATGATCCAATAATTCATCCATTGCCAATCGTACTGTCATGCGAGAGATGTTCAACGTTTTGACAAGGTCTAGTTCGGAAGGAAGCCGATCGCCGCATTTCAAATCGCCGTTTTTAATGCAACCTGTTATATGCTGTGCTAATTGCAAATAGAGAGGTTGATAACTGTTTCTGTCTAAATATGCCGGAGGGAGTGTTTTTGCTGTTCTCATATTGTTATAACAATATAATCTATTTTCCGAATTTCGCAAGAGGTATTTACTGCTTTGGCATTATTTGATTACATTGTCATCTTTTTAAAATGACTTATTTCCTGCATGGATAGTTGACTAAGCGGAAATGTCTATCATGTATGTAGAGAATGATCCATATTTTCATGAAGATATGATTTTCTTTCGTTATTTTCGGGTTTGGTAAAATTTTGAAGAACGGACTTATCAGGTTTGCCGGGAGATGAAAATGCGAAAACTGTATATTGAGCAGGCGATCTTCAAAATTACGGACCATTATCCGATTTCCGACCAGACCGGCGCCCCGGTTTATCAGGTCGATCAGGATTTTACGTTTTTCGGTTATCGCGCCCGTTTGTCGGAGCCGGACGGGGGCGAGATTTTCGAGATGGAGCGTACTCTTTTGACTTTCCTGCCGAAATACGAGGTTCGCTTTCGTGACGGGTCGACGGCTACGATTGAAGGCGAGATTTCGTTGCTGCGGCGAAGAATGACGGTTGAGATGGACGGACTTGATTTTCAGCTCGAGGGAAACTTTTTCGACCATGAATTTTCGCTGTATCAAGGAGATCGATTCGTCGGAGAAATTAGGAAAAAGTTTTTCAGTTTTCGCGATTGTTTTGAAATTACGGTTTGGGACGAGGACGAATCTGTCGAAGCGCTAATGATCGCCGTCATGATTGCGGTCGACAATCTGAAAGATAACGATTAAAGAAGGTTAATTCGAATTTCGGCTGAAACTAGTCTCGGTTTAATACGGCGCCGACGAGCGCGCCGTCGACGCGAATTTCATGCCAAACTTCAAACCCGGGAAAGGCTTCTAGATCGAGCGTTTTCTCGTCACGGCTGAACAGGATATAGTCGGTATCGCCGCTGATTTCATAGGATAAATCGAGACGGGCGCGGTCCGGATCCGCCAGATTTCCGCGGTTGATCGAGCCGGTTTGCGTGTAGAGATGATTGACTTGGATCCAAGGAGACGGATCCCGCGTCACGATTGCTTCAAGCAGCTGGCGGGTCGCGATTCCCCAGTAATCGCCGGAAAAGGATTCAGCGCGCGCGCGGACGATTGGCGCGAAATAGGCGAATTGATATGGATGATTGCGCGCGATCCAAGCTATGTTATTGCCCAAAACGGCGGCGAGCGTGAGGGCGGCGGCACAAGCGGTTGCGCGGCGCAATTTTTGACGGCGAAGCGATCGGATTCCTTTTCCGATTTTGGAAACGCCGATTGCCGCGAAATAGACGATCGTCGGGTACGCGAAATAACAGTGGCGCCAAGTATTATAAACGGTGATTTGGCGCAGTATGATATACAGCAAAGGCGCCAGTCCGACCGAAAGGACGAGCGCGTCGCGCCGGTAGTTTCCCGCGAAATGATTCAGGATCAGTTGATGCCGGATCATCTCTTTGACGAAAAAAACGCCGCCGGTCAGCGCCAAGCCCAGATAAATTGTTGGGGTTGTCAGGAGAATCCAGACGATCAGGTAGCTTTTTGATTTGGACGCGTCGACGAGGTTTCCGAAATAAAGGTTGCCGTCGGCGCTGTGATTGGGATGATCGGCGCTGAATTGAAAGGTTTCCGCGAATGTCCGGAACGGCGCGTCCCAAAGGTTCGGTGTGATCAGGATCAGAATCAGGAGGAAACTGAGCGTGAGGATCCCTATCTGAAAGGCAGCGGCTTTTGCGTTCTTCCTGTCGGTGAGAATGCTGATGAAAGCGAAGCAGACCGCAATTGCGTAGTATGCCAGTCCGTTCAGCCGCGTGTTGACGGTCAGAGCGAGGATCAATCCGGCGGTCAGCGCGGAAACGATCGTTTCCCGTTCCATCCATCGGTCGATTGCGTATAGTGAAAAGACTGTCCAGGCGGCGAACAGGATATCTTTGTTATTGTAAAATGATTCGGCGAAGAAGCGCGGCGTCAGTACCAGGATCATCCAGCCGACGAGCGCCGGAGGCATACTTCGGAATCGTTTTTCTAATAGAAGGTAAAAAACAATCGTCGCAGCGTACCAGTTTAAGAAGGTGTAGAGATGACGGAGACGGTAAAAAACGACCGGCGGAAGCTCGAAATCCGCGAAAGCTTCGATGAAGACGAGCGGCTGATGGAGCGCGGTCCCGTAATAACGGTCGCGGGATTCTTTCAGGTCGGGAAGATACGATAAAAACCTTGTCCAACTGTCTGGGACGGGGAGCCGCAGCCGTTCGATCGTATATCTGAAATTGACGAGCGAGGTCTGTCGTTCGATTCCCTCGTCGGGTCCGCATCCGTAATCATCGAAAATGACGCAGCCGAGAATGAAGTAGCCGATCATAAGGACAAGCGTCAGGATGCGCAGCGTTTGCGGAATCCGGTATGCGGCGGACTGGTTCATGGGGCTATTATACAGGAAAAGTAATTACAGAAGCACGTAACCGAAGACGCGGTATGGTATGATTCAATCAAATTTATCTCATGTTGAGCGTTCATCCTATGGAAAAACTTCAACAACCGAAAGTTGTTTATGCTTTTATTATTATTATGTTCTTATTCGTATTCGCTGCGTGGCGTATTCTCGTTTGGAACGACACACGAATTGAAATAATTGATTTTTCATCATTGATATCAGCATCGGAGAACGATTTATATGATTATAAACTCGAAGAAATCGATATTGACGATTCGATTCGAATACGAGGCTGGGTAATTGAACGCGGTAAATCGTCGCTTCCTGTCGAAATTTACGTTATATTAGCGGAAGCTGCGGCGAAACGCGGGCTGCTTCTCCCTACGACGATCGTCAAACGTGAGGAATTGACGGCGGAATATGACGATGGATTAAATTATGATTGGTCCGGTTTCGAGGTTCTGATCCCTCATCGGGATCAGATCGATTTGACGCGGAGTAATTACCAAATCCTGCTCTTGGTGTCAATTCAGGGAAAAAAGCGGATTATCGAAACAGGCAGGGCGCTTAGAATGCATCAGGTGAATTGATGAAAGCAACGTTAGGAAAACTGATTTACCATGAGAAATTCGTTTTTGTTGTTTTGAGCGTTGTTTTTGCTTTTTTAGCGCTGATGATGCCGATTCGCGGCGATGATATTGTCAATATTGCGTGGGCGGAAAAAGAAACGGCTTCAGGCATTTGGCAGCGAACCCAAGATTTGTATTTTACTTGGTCGTCGAGGCAGTTGATTAATTTTGTATTGTATTTTTTGACAGGACGCAGTCGAATTCTGTTCGCGCTGTTCATGGGCATTTCTCTGTTTGTTTTACTGACCGCAATTTCCGAGCTTTTCGTTACCGCTGATAAACGTCAGGGCAATACCATTGTCGCAGGATTGGTCATGCTGTATCCGTTTACCGAACTCGGTTCAGCAGGCTTTATAGCGACAATGACGACGTACCTAAGCCCGATCGCATTCGGCATGATGGCGTTTGTTCCGATCCGCAGAATGTTTGGCAGGGGGCGGCTGTGTTGGTATGAGATGCTCGGTTACTGCGCTTGTCTGATTTTCGGCGCGAATAATGAACAAATGATGATTGTCATACTTTCCGTCTATACGGTCTTTATCGGATACAGTCTTTTTACAAGGACGTTTTCAGGCGCAGCGCTCTTGTTGTGGGTATTGAGCGTCGCAAGCTGTATTCATATCCTGACCTGTCCGGGAAATTATGCGCGGCGATTCGTCGAAATGCGATACATTCCATTTTTTGGAATGTTTAACATGATTGATAAAATTGAAGTCGGATTTGCGACGACGCTGCAATGGATGGTTGTTGAAAATCATGTTCTGATCATCTGCATTTGTTTATTATTAGCTTATTTGATTCAAATAAAGTATAAAAGCCCTGGTTTCACATTTATTGCAATCTTGCCGCTCGGGATCGTTACCGCGTTTCATCGGCAGCTGTCTATTCTCACGGAGCGATTTATTCCGTTCGGTGCAGTCATTGCTCAGCCGATTGATATTTATGGGTTAGTCACGGAAGCGAATCGTGGCGGTATAGACGCTTTTGTGAAATTCGCCGTTTTTACGGTATTTATGTTGATCCTGATGGTTGAGTTTGTTCTAGTTTCCAATTCCGCGAGAGCCCTGGTCATCAGCGGCGCGCTGCTGATTCCCGGATTTGTTTCGCATTTGGGGGTCGGGTTTTCACCGTCCGTCTATATTTCCGGGTATCGTACTTGTTCGATCATGGGGTTCTGTCTGATCTGTTGCGTCCTGTACGCATATTTTTCAGCAGAACGAGAGGGGTTCATTTCGGAAAGAGAGCGGGCAATCCTGATAAAAATTATGGCGGTTGTGCCGATTCCTGCGTTGGCGAAATTCGCGTACGATATCCTGCGCTGATATGAAAAAACGGATCAAACTTGATCCGTTTTTTCGACGCTTTATCTCCTTGATTCAGCTATTTCTCCAGAAATAACCCGCGGGCGTAAAAACTGCGCAATTCTCCGTCTTCGCCGATTTCGAAGTCAAAGGAATCGAGACGGAATACGTCGCCGTTCTCCAGCGCAATTTCAGTCGGCTCGATCTGTCCATTTTCTGCCGCCTGGACGGTCGAATATTTCTGATAGATTTCCTGAACGTCGATCGTCAGGAACGGTTCGGGATCGGATCCGGATTCGTGCATCCATTTTGACTCATCGTAACAGGCGATTGCGCTCAGATCGATTCCTTTTGATTTGTTACCGGAACTGCAGCTGACATTAGGGATGATCGCGCTGAACCCGCGCACGTCGATTTTCTCGGATCCTTCGCTCCAAAAGTGATAATAGTTAGATTCTTCGGCTTTCGCGATGCGGAGCGACTTGATTCTCTCGATCGTCTGCTCGTCGAGCGCGGCGAGAGCTTCTTTGCCGCCGGTTTCGTTTTTCAGGTAATTATACGCTCCGATTACGCGGTATTCGTTATCCGCGTCGTATGACGCCGGATTTTCAACGTAAGCGTTAAGCGTCGCCAGTTGCTGTTGGAACGTCAAGTCGTAAGCGTTAATTCCTGGGATGACGAACGCGATTAAGGCGGCGAAAATGGCGGCGATCAACGTTGATTCGGTTTTCCGCGCGTTAAAAATATAAAGCAGGAAATAAACGACTTCCAACAGGATTAAAACGCAGCCGAAATAGCGCGTCGTCGTCAGCCCGAACGCCGAGATCCTTAGCGAAAGCGACCAGATCTGCAGGCCGATAAACGGAATAAAGAACAGCGCCAACAGGTCGACGAATTTCTTCAGCTTTTCATTTTCGACGACGTTCCGATTGATTGTCCATATTGGCATCCCGACGATAAACAGTCCGCTCAGGATCGGGAATATTTCGTTCGAAGGAATAATCCGCGTAATTAAAATTTTTGCGATATACCCGTAAATAATGATAATAGCAAGGGCTAAAACGGGGAGGAGTACGAATTGGGCGATTGCCGCGAAGAATTTTCCCGGTTTCTGATCCAGCGCTTCGATCGCGTAGAATATGACCGTCACGGCTGACGTCAGGGCGCAGAAGATCCACATTCGCTCCAAAAAGGTGTATCCGTCTGAAAGGAACAAGGCGTTGAAGATGATCGTCACAAGTAGAATTCCGATCGAGAAACAGACCATGACAATGGCCGCGGCAAATCCATGCGCGTACAGCCGAGCGCCGAAGGCGTCGATCGAGAGGGTGGACTTCTTTAAGATCGCGCAGGTTCCGGCTGCGGCGCAAAGGATGATATAAAACGAAAGAATCCGCCGCGTCGCGGCAAGGTGGATCTCGCTGAGCCCGAGCGGATTTCGGGATACCAGCGCGCATGTGAACAAGGCGGCGATCCCGACGGACACGGCGATCATCGCGATTTTCGCGCCGCGGTTTCGAACCGAAGCCGCTTCCGTCAAGAAAAATCCGATCGCGGCAGTGATCAGCGTCGGAACGATCCAATCATCAATCAGCCGCGGCTCGTTTTTCAGGTTATAAGACATCTCCGTTCCGAACGCCATGAGCAGGATAAACAGCGCCAATGTCGTCAGAGTAATCGGGAACTGTCGGAGTGATTTTCTGAACGAAGATTTTGTTGATTCATAAATTGAGCTAATCAGGTTCATATTTTTTCCTTTTCCGGGTCGTTGATTTTCGATCGATCGTGACCCCAAATCTATTGTAGATGATCCCGATCCGAATTTCAATCTCAACGTCAGGATTCGATAGCTCCTGAGAGAATTCGGTAGTTTTTGGAAGCTCTGAACTATAATTATTCTATAGCTGGAGGAAAATCTTCGCAGTTTTACGCAATCTTTGGAGGTGGACGATGGAAACGCCGGTTTCATCCATGAAAGACGTTATTCGCGCTTATGAAATGTATGATGAAGATAAGCGTTTAGATGCTGATAACGTCCGACGTCTGGAGTTCATGACGACTCTGGTCTACATGAACAAATACCTGAAAGAAAGCGATAAAGTTCTCGACGTCGCCGCCGGCGGCGGGGCGTACGCGCTGTATTACGCTGCGCGCGGGTTAGACGTAACCGCGCTCGATATTACGCCTTCCTACGTCGATATTATTCGCCGCAAAGCGAAGGCCCAGAATCTCAAAATTGAATCGTTCGCGAACGACGCGCGCGATTTAAGTATGTTCCCGGATGAGACGTTTGACGTCGTATTCTGTATGGGCCCGATTTATCATCTCGTTTCCAACGCCGACCGACGTAGGGCTTTGGCGGAGTCGCTGCGGGTTTTGAAACGCGGCGGCTTGATCTACGTGGCTTATATTAATAAATTTTTTACGTTCGCTCATTTAGCGACGCAGAATAAACAATTTCTTCAGGAAAAATGGTACCAGACGATTATCGAGCGGGGCGCGATGAAATCCGACGACCCCGACTGTTTCTGGACCGACGCCTGGTTTTCGAATCCGAGCGAGATGGAAGCGCTGATGGCCGATTTTCCGGCGCGGATTATGCATCATTTGGCGCAGGATGGCACGGCGCGCATGTTAGCCGAACGGATTAACGATCTGCGTCCGGAATATTTCAACCGTTGGGCGGATTATCATATTCGTACCTGCGAAGAGCCGTCGATTCTAGGCAGTTCCAATCATGGATTGATTATCGCTAAAAAACACGATTGGTAGCCGGCGAGCTTTTCCGGTTCGGATCGAATTCGTATCGGTGCGAATAATTTGGCGAAATCTAATTGAAACCGTCCGTTTTTTTCTTTCGGATTGACCGGGGCAACCGTGAATTTCGTTCGATTGCCCCGGTTTTTGTTGGTATCTTCATCAGATACGGCCTTGGTTTCTTATTCTTTGAATGGAGCCGGCCGCGAATTAAGAATCGCGCAGCGTCAGGCGCATAAATTCAGGAATATCGTCGGTCGTTTGGCTCTGACGGAATTCCGGCGACTTTTCTTTCTTTGAGAAAATCGCTTTTCCGTTTGACGCGGCGTTTCCGTCGCTTTGAGCGCTGTCCGGAATTTGCACCGTGCGATAGCGCATCAAGTTAGCAATCGGTCCCGATTCCGAATCCTGATCGGAATCTTCGGGGAAACCGGTCGCAACGACGGTAATTCGGACTTCGTCTTTCAGGCTTTGATCCAGAACGGCGCCCATGATAAAGTTGACGCTCGGATCGGCGTTTGCGCGGACGATCGAAGCGGCTTCTTCCAACTCGTACGGCGTAAAATCTTCGCCGACGGTAATATTGAACAGGATACGCGTCGCGCCGTCGATATTCTTATCGATCAGGCGGTTCGAAATCGCGGCTTCAGCGGCTTTCGCGGCGCGATTTTCGCCGTTGCCGATACCGATCGACATCAGAGCGGACCCGCCGCCGGACATAATCGTCCGCACGTCGGCGAAGTCGAGGTTGATAATACCCTGAAGCGTGATCAGTTCGGAGATACCCTGAACGCCCTGACGGAGAATATCGTCGATCATGCGGAAAGCCTTGATCATCGGCGTATTTTTATCGACGACTTCATAGAGCCGTTGGTTCGGAACGACGATCAGCGTATCGACTTCTTTTTTTAACGTGCGAATTCCGTTCATCGCGGCGTTCGCGCGCGGAATTCCTTCGTAGTCAAACGGGCGCGTTACAACGCCGATCGTTAGCGCGTCGATTTCGCGGCAGATGGAAGCGATAACAGGCGCGGCGCCGGTCCCGGTTCCGCCGCCCATTCCGGCGGTAATGAAAACCATGTCGGCCTCTTTCAATGCCATTCGCAGCTCTTCGCGCGATTCTTCGGCGGCGAGACGTCCGACTTCCGGATTCGCGCCGGCTCCAAGCCCGCGCGTCGCTTTTTCGCCGATGCGGACGCGCTGTCCGGCTTTCGACGCGATGAGCGCCTGCGCGTCCGTATTGACCGCGATAAAATCGACGCCTTGCATACCGCTTTCAATCATTCGGTTGATCGCGTTACAACCCGCGCCGCCAACCCCGACTACCTTAATACTCGCCGAGCTTTCGCCTAAGTTCTGATATGAGTTTTCCATTTTTCCACCATTTCCTTATCTGTTGTCAATACCATTGCAATAGTATCTTTGGCAACTGCGGCGTTTCAAATGATACGCCAAATTTTACAATAATTACAGGTTTTCCTGCGCGCCAATCAAGCTGATTTAGGATAATTTTTTAAGATTTGTCTTCATCGTCAGCTCCTACGGGAATAACATCCGGAAAAAGCGTTTGAGTTTTGCGAACGCTTCGCCGGAATCTGCTTTCTTCATTTGTGAATCTACGATAATCTCGGTTTTCATCCGCCAATACAGCAAACCGACGGAAGCTGAAAAGGCGGGACTATCTAATTGATCGATCATGCCGGTCAGATTTTCGGGTTTCGCGATCCGGACCGGGAGACCCAGGACGCGCGACGCAACGCGGTCGATTCCGGGAAGCTCGGCGCAGCCGCCGGTTAGAACCATGCCGGCCGGCAGGATATGGTCGATGCCGGAGCGTTTAATTTCCTGTCGGACGAGTTGGAAAATCTCTTCGACGCGGACGGCGATTACCGAGGCCAATTCTTTCCGCGAATATTTCGCCGATTCATCCCGACCGAAACTTCGAGCGTAGAAGAACTCTTCTTCGTCAATCATCTCCGGCAGCGCGGAGCCATGAATCCGCTTGACTTCTTCTGAATGCGACGCGGGGAGATGGAAAATTTGTGAAATATCGCTGGTGATATGCGCGCCGCCGATTGGGAGCGAATTGGTGTGCCAGACGTCGTTGTTGAAATAGATCGCTAAATCGGTTGTTCCTGCGCCGAGATCGCAAATCAGCACGCCGCTCTGTTTTTCGATATCGCTGAGGACGGCTTCGCCGGCCGCGAGCGAATTTAAGACCATGCTATCGACTTCGATTTCGTTCGTCAGGATGCACTGTTTCAGGTTTTCGACCGTCGCCGTCGCGCCGGTGATGATATGCGCCTCAACGTCGAGCCGGCGCCCGAACATGCCGAGCGGGTTGCGGATGCCTTCCACGCCGTCGATGACGTAAGACCGCTGCAACGCGTGGAGAATTGTTCTGTTGCTCGGGATCGGAACAGCTCTGACGGCGTCGTTGACGCGTTGAATTTCGTAGTTGCTGATTTCTCCGCCCATGATCGAGACAGTCGCCTTGTTGTTGATCGCGCCGATATGCGATCCGGCGACGGAAATAATCGCGTCCGAAATCTGAAATCCAGAGGTGCGTTCGGCTTTCCGAATTGATTTCGAGATTGCCGTCGCCGCCGACTGGATATCGTAAACCATGCCCTTGCGGATTCCCTGCGACGGTTCAATCCCAACGCCTAAAATCTTAATCGCGCTCTCGCTTTCGACCTGCGCGATCAGCGTGCAAATCTTTGAGGTTCCGACATCGATTGTTGCTAAATGTATCTTTTCCATCTTTTCTCAATCTGCGTATCGATAATATGGCGCGTTCGTAAATTCAAGGCTGACCATTCCCGGTTCGATTTCATTAGCTTTGAAATAACGGTCCAAACTTTCGAACATCGCCATCTTTACGTCCAGTTCTGAATCATCCACGCCGATCCAGAGCATATAACCTTTGCCACTGTCCCATCCGTAGCCGTTGTCATACGTGAAATTCAGGCGCGTTCCGGCCGGCTTGACGGTAAAAATACGGAGCGCGGCGTCGACGATATCCTGACGGAATTTGGTTGGGACCGAACGGTCGTTCCGGTTCATTGCGCCGGGAAAACTGTTCGCGTAGACGACGGTTTCCGGACTGGCGGAAAGGTTCTCGCGGAAGACGTAACCCGATTCATCCATCCAGAAACGATCGCCGCCAAAGTTCCATTCAACTGCCGCGACGCGTTGTTCGAAGAAGATATCCAGACGGTTCGGAAGTTTGGCGTGAACCGAGATGGCGCGATTTTCCGGATAGCGCCGAAAAACGTTGCGTTCGATCGCTCTCGGATCGACGAAAGCGATCGGTCGATTTTTCATCCCGGTATAGTAGATCAGTTCTTCCGCGTTGATATTTTCATGTCCGTATATCTTTACCTCGCTGACGAAAAAGAGCGGAAAACGAAAATACAGGAATAGTCCGGCGGCGAAAATAACCGTCGAAACGATCGATACGAAACGCGCGGCGGGCGCGTCATTTCGCGGTTTCCGCTTCAGGAGAGCTTCGGACGTCGCCGTTTTTAAACGCTCGCTTTGGCGGCGTTCGTTTTCAGGGACGCTGCCGATTCGATCCTGTCGGTTGTTTTTACGGTTGCCGGCGCGGAAAATCATGCGTTGTCCTTTCCTGAATGAATTTCGATCTCCGTATTCAAACGAATCCCGAATTTTTTATCAACCGCGTCTCGGACGCGTTCGATCAGGCGGACGAAATCAGCCGCGGTCGCGCCGGGATTGGTTACGAAAATATTGCCGTGGAAATCGCTGACAGCCGCGCCGCCTTCAATCGCGCCGCGCAGTCCGCATTCGGTAATCAGGCGGCCGGCGTAATCGCCGCTCGGATTACGGAAGACGGATCCGAGCGAACCTTGGTTCCTGAAGTTGAATTTCTCGCGTTTATCCCAGATTTCGTCCGAGCGCGCCTGGATCGCTTCGGGGTCGCCGGCCGTCAGCTCGAAAAACGCCGATATCAGGACGCCGGCGCGTTTTCCTGTCTTGAAGGCGCTGGCGCGGTAAACGAATTCGATTTCATCTTTCGGAATCTCGACGATTTCGTTCTCCGGCGTTACTGCTGTAACTGATTTCAAGGCTGCGTTAATTTCGCTCCCGTATGCGCCGGCGTTGCCGTAGATCGCGCCGCCGACCGATCCCGGGATACGCGTAGCCCATTCGAAGCCGGTCAGGTTGAAATCAATCGAAGCACGGACCAGATCGTGCAGGGCCGTTCCGGAGGAAACGCTAATACCGACGTTTCCGTTTTCATGCTTGGTCAGGCGCATTTCATGCGCATGGTTGACGATCAGCCTTCCGGGGTAACCGTCGTCGCTGAAGAGGATATTTGTCAGTCCGCCGACAACCTTGAACGGGATCCGGCGCGCTTGCGCGTCTCGGACGGCCGCGATGAGCTCGGCTTCGTTCCGGACGGTCAACGCTTCCGCGGCGGGACCGCCGACGCGTAAGTTCGAAATCGCGGCGATCGGCGCGTTCTTAATGACGCGCGCTTCGAGAGCGTCGGGATCGATCGCTTCGTTTCGTTTTCCTAAAATCGCTAACGCTTCCAGGCCGATTCGGTTCGCGTCTCCGGCGGAGAGCGTTACGACAACGTCGCCTTCCGTCAACGCGATTGTCAGTAATTCGATTGCGCGTTCGTTCGTCGCGGCGAAAACCGCGTCCGGGCGAACCGTCCGCAGCGCTTTTTTCAAGTCAGCGAATCCGAAGTCTCTTTCCGTTTCGCGGGCGGCGTAAATATTCGTCACGAAGATTTCGTCCGCGTCCGCGAATGCATCGATGAACTCGGCTAAAAGCCGTTTCGTACGTGAGAAGGTATGCGGCTGCCAAAGGGCGACGATCCGTCGTTTCGGATAGGCGCTTTTCGCGGCTTGGAGCGTAGCGCGAATTTCGGTCGGATGATGCGCGTAGTCGTCAATTATACGAATTCCTAATCGGTCGGCGACCGTTTCAAAGCGGCGCGCACTGCCGTTGAAACGGCTGAGCGCGCTGGCGGCTCCGCTAAGCGGGACGGACCGAGCGTTGATAACCGCGAGCGCGGCGGCGGCGTTGATAACGTTATGAAGTCCCGGAACGGCGAGCTGAACCGGGACGGATTCCCCGCGCGCTTTTATCGTTATCGTAAAGCGGTATCCGCCGTCTTCGTTCGCTTCCGCGTTCAGAATTCGGTAATCGTCGTTTTCGTCGAAGCCGTAACGGACGATCCGGACGTCCGCGCCGGATTCGGCGACCAGCCGCGATTGGATCGGATCTCCGCTGAAAATCAGGACGTCCGCGCCTGGTTCGCAGCGGGCGATAAATTCACGGAACGCCTGATAATATTCTTCGTCGCTGGGGAAACAGTCGGGATGGTCTGGCTCGACCAGCGTCAATACCGCCGTTGCCGGGCGCAGTCCGTGGAACATGCGATCATATTCGTCAGCTTCGATCACGAACGTTTCCGATTCGCCGGCGGCGGCGTTCGTCCCGAGATTTTTCGGCGTTGACCCGATAATAAAGCCCGGTTTGGCGCCTGCTTCCGAAAGGATCCAGGCGATCATGGACGCCGTCGTCGTTTTCCCGTGCGTACCCGCGACGGCGACGACTTCGCGCCCGTCAAGCATCCGCGTCAGGAATTCCGAGCGTTTGAACGACGGGATCCCGCGGCGGCGCGCGGCGTCGAATTCCGGGTTTTCGGGATGGACGGCGGACGAGTAAAGGACGATATCCGCGCCGTCGACGTTCTCGGCTCGATGGCCGATGGTTACTTCGATTCCGAGCGTGCGCAAATGCGCGGCCATCTCTGAATCGGTCTGATCCGATCCGCGCACAATCATCCCCTGTTCATGCAGAACGACGGCGATCGCGGACATACCTGTGCCTCCGATGCCGATGATGTGGATAATTGCGTTGGTTTCGTTTTTCATGCGTCGTTTTCCCGTTCCATTCAAGCTTCTATGTTCAAATTTTCATTTTTTGCGCCGGCGTCCCGAAGAACATCAATGATCGCGCGGGCGGCGTCCGGCCGGGCGATCGCGCTCATGGCGGCGCTCATCCGGCCGCGTTTCTCCGCGTCGGCCAAGAGCGCAGTAACGGCAGGCAGCAGTTCCGCGCGCATATTTTCATCCCGGATCATGACGGCGGCTCCGGTATTGACCAGATATTCGGCGTTGATCCGCTGGTAACGCCAGGCATGAGGATATGGTATCAGGATCGCCGGGACGCCGAATAGCGGGAACTCGCCGATGGTTGACGCGCCGGCGCGGGATACGATTAGATCCGCGGCGCGGAAAGCGGCGCCCATTTTCTCATGCAGGTATGGGAAGGCACGGTAACGGCTGCGAACGGATTCCGGAAGCGCCTCGATTTTTGCGCGGACCTCGTCCCAGTTCCCGGAGCCCGCGACGTGGATCAGCTGCGCTGTTTTCGTTATTTCGGGCAGGATCTCCAAAATCGCGTCGTTAATCGAGCGCGCGCCTTTCGAGCCGCCGAAAACGAAGACTGTCGGCAGTTCCGAATTTAAGCCGAACTCCGCGTATGCCTGCGCTTTTGTCGATTCCGTCAATTTTGGGCGCGTCGGATAGCCGGTTACGACGATATTTTTTCGCTTCGGCAAATAAGCCCGGCTTTCCTCCGCAACGACCGTAATCCGATCCGCGACTTTGCTCAACGCGGTCAGCGTCAACGCCGGTTCGATATCCGGAATAAAGATGACTTTCTTTCGGAAAAGTCCGGCGAGCGCAACCGGAAATCCGACGTAACCGCCTGTGAAGAAGAGGACATCCGGATTAAACGAGCGGATAATCGCGGCGGATTGGAAAAAGCCGCGAATTAATCGGATCAGGTTCCCGGGCAGCTTTCGCAGCCCGACGCCATGAAGACCGGCGGCGGAAATCCCTTTAAACGGGATATTTTCGCGTTCGACGAGTTCGCGTTCAATCCCGTTCGCCGCTCCGACCCAGAGAATCGCGTTGACGTTATCGCTGTTTTCTATGGCGCGGAGGACGGCCAAGGCTGGATACACTCCACCCCCAGTCCCGCCCGCGCAGATTAACCATTTCATCCGGTACGGTCCTTCCTTTCTCAAGATTTTCGATCGCGGTTTGACGCGAAATATTTAAAAGAATCCCGATGCTCGCCAACGTGACCGCCATGTTCGTCCCACCGTAGCTGATTAGCGGGAGCGCGTTCCCGGCGAACGGGAAAATATTGAGCAAGACGCCGATATTAAGGAGCGATTCAAACGTGATCCAAATCGTTATTCCGGCGGCGAGCAATTTCCCGAAATTATCCGGCGCGTTGACTGAAATTTGATAGCCGCGCCAGAGGACGATCAGGTATAGCCCGAGAACAACCAAGCCCCCGATAACGCCCGTTTCTTCCAGGATGACGACGTAGATACTGTCGGTCCAGGGGACGGGAAGTCCGGTCATTTTCCCGATCCCTTTTCCAACGCCGGTGCCGAACCAACCGCCGTTGATAATCGATTTCAGGACGCGCTGGATATGATACGACGCATCGGCGGGGTTGAAGAAACCGGAAAGATATTCGTCGAAACGGATGCGAACTTTATCGAAGAAAAAGTAAGCGACGATCGATACGAACGCGCCGATAATGAGGATGATGACGATCATGCTGCCTCTTCCACCGGCGATAAAATACATCAGCGCGGAGAGGACAAGGATCGAGATCGCGGCGCTGAAATCCGGTTGGAGAAGGACCAGAACCGCGCAAATGGCCGGAAAAAGCATCGCTTGCAGCGAACGGATCGCGCTCATCTCCGAGTTTTCCGCCTGTTTCGCGTACATTGCCGCGAGATAGATAATTGCTGCGAGCTTGGCGAGTTCCGACGGTTGGACCGAGCCGCCGAAGAAGGTCCGCGTTACGCCCTCAGCAGCGGGGAGCAATAAGATGATAATCAGCAGAACGAGGGTCGCAATCGCGATTGTCGGCGTCAGGTTACGGAGCCATCGATACGGAAAAACGAATGCCGCCGCCAGCAGCCCGCCGACTCCGAAGAGGAGCCATCGCGCCTGTTTCATGACCATATAAGTGGCGCTGTCGAAGGCCTGGATCGAAAACGACCAGCTGGCGGAATAGACGAAAACCAACCCGATCAGAACGAGAACCGCTGTGACGATCACCAACGGTATGTCGATCAGCAGCTGCGTCGAGACGCGGATTTTCTTCCGATTCAGGAATTGGAGATTCGCGAATGGACCCATGAGCGGAATTCGTTACCCCTTTCTTCGAAATCTTTATACGCGTCGTAGCTCGTCCCGCCGGGAGAAAGGATAATGATATCGCCGGAGACGGCTATATCTTTCGCGATTCCCAACGCATCAGCCAGTTTTTCGCAACGGCGCAGGATCAGCCGTCCGTTATTCGCGGGCGATTTTTCGAGGGCGGCGGCGATCATCGTTCCGGCTTCCCCGAAACAGATCGCGGCTTTGGCTTTCTGATTGACCAGCGCGGCGAGGTCTTCCCACGGCAGTTTTTTATCGCGTCCGCCTAACAGGACGATCGCCGGCTCGTCGAAAGCGCGCAGCGCTGCGACCGTCCGTTCCGGGGCGGTTGCGATCGAATCGTTGATATAACGTACGTTATCGATCGTTCCGACGAGTTCGAGCCGGTTGGGAACGCCGCCGAATCCGGCGACGCCGGCGCGAATCGCGGACGCGTTAAACCCTGCGCTGAGCGCGATCGCCGCCGCTGCCATGACGTTCGACAGGTTATGGCGTCCCGGCAGCGCGATTTCGCCGATTGGGAGAAGTTCTTCGCGTTTTCCGTCTCTCAGCGCGTAAACGGCAAATTTGTCAGCGCTTACGCAGATTTTCTCATCGCCGAACGGGGGCGCGAATCCGAATGTGGCTAATTTGCCGCGGACGCCGGTTTTTAAAGCTGCGCTGTTTGCGTCGTCCCGGCTCAGGATGGCCCAATCGTCCGCTGATTGAAATTTTAGAATGTTGCGCTTGGCGCGGATATAGTCTTCCATCGTACCGTGGCGGTCGAGGTGGTTCGGCGTAATATTCAAGACGGCGGCAATGCGTGGACTGACCGTGACTAAATCGAGCTGGAACGACGACAGTTCAAGAATGACGCAATCATCCGGCCGGATCGAGTCGGAGAGCGTAATCAGCGGCGTTCCGATGTTCCCGCCGACGAAAACGCTGCTGTTGGCCGCGGATTCCGATTCCCGGCGCGGCTGAGCTGCTTGAGCGATTCGGCCGACGAGCGTCGTCGTCGTCGTTTTCCCGGCCGATCCTGTGATTCCGATGACCGAGGCGCCGACTTCGTGCATGAATACTTCAGTATCGTTAATGAGCGGGATTCCGCGCTTGCGCGCTTCGTTCAGGAACGGCTGACGGAGATCAGCTCCGCCGCTGACGCAGATAAAATCGGCCTGATCCAACAGTGTGAACGGGTGACCGCCGGTAACCCAGCGCAGCGGGAGCGTTTTCAGCGCTTCAACCGCGTCGGATAAGGACTCAAGCGGCGCGCGGTCGGTTATCGTCACGTTTGCCTGACGGGAAACCATGAATCGCGCCGCGGCCTGCCCCTGGCGGGCGGCGCCGACGATAATTATATTTTTCCCTTCCCAGCGATTGACGTTCGTTTTCATGCGTTTGTTTCCTGCTCCCGTCAATTTAGACCATCGCGATCGCGACGCCGAATAAGACGAATAAAATGTTGATGAGCCAGAAGCGTTGAACAATTTGGACTTCGCTCCAGCCAAGTTTCATGAAATGATGATGAAGGGGCGCCATGAGGAAGAATCGATTTCCCCCGGATAATTTAAAATACCCGATTTGGATAATATCCGATAACGTTTCCGCCATCGGGATAATCGTAATCAGCGGCAGTACGAGCAGGTGCCCCGTGATCAGCGCGATTACGGCGAGCGCGGCTCCAAGAGAAAGCGATCCGCAGTCGCCCATGAACAGCTGCGCCGGATGGACGTTGTACCAAAGGAACGCCAGAAGCGCGCCGACAATAATGAAACAGAAGCGGCCGATGAATGTTTGCCCGACCATGAGGGCGATTACCCCGTAGCCGGCAAAGGCCGTCGCGGCGATCATTCCGGCTAATCCGTCCATACCGTCGGTCAGGTTAATCGCGTTCGTCTCCGCGACGATAATCAGGACGGCGATCGGGATGAAAAAGAAGCCGAGTTCAATCGGTTCCGGATTCCCAGGCCAGTAGAAATGAGAGATGCCTAAGCGGTACTTAATCAGCCAGGCTAAAAAGACGGCGAAAATAATTTGGAGGACGAATTTATCGCGCGCGCGCAGGCCCTTTCCTTCGCGCCGCCGATCCATTCCCATCCAGTCGTCAATTCCGCCGAGAACGCCGAAGAGGATCAACGCGACCATCGGGATAACGAACGACTGCCCAATAATATTGACCCCGATAATGGAAACAGCGTTGAGCATGACGGTAACTAAGATCGTCGGAATGATAAACATGACGCCGCCCATCGTCGGCGTGCCGCGTTTCCCGTACTGTTCCTCCGGCCCCTCGACGCGAACGATTTTCCCCAGTTTGAATCGGTAGAGAAATTGGATAAACGGGTCTCCCCAGATGACCGTCATCAGGAAGCCGAGGATGGATAGCGTGATGGTTGAGGACGGGTTATTCATGTTTTATTTGCTCTCCATGGTTTCGACGATATATTCCATCTGCATTCCGCGCGAGCCTTTAATCAGGACGGTTTCGCCTTTCGCGAATCGGCGCAGTTTTACGTATTCGATCGTTTCGGCGACGCTCTCGAACCATTTGACGCGCGCCTGTTCCATGCCCGATTTGAGCGCGGCATAGGCGATTTCTTTCGCTTTCGGCCCGACGGCTACCAACTCGTCGCAGCAGCCGGCGGCATGCTGCCCGACGCTGCGGTGTCCCTGGTTTTCGTACTGACCCAATTCGCGCATCTCGCCTAAGATCGCGATTTTCTTTCCATCCAATTCGCATAACAGGTTCAGCGCGGCGATGACGGAATCGGGCGAAGCGTTGTACGTGTCGTCGATGATCATCGCGCCGTTGGGCGTGTACATAACTGCCATGCGCAGGTTCGATTGCCCGTTATTCAACCCCATGAAAATATCCTGCCATTTCATATTCAGCGCGCGCCCGACGGCGATCGCGCGCAGCGCGGTATGAACGGAGTGGCGTCCGATGAGCGGAACGCTGACGCGAAATTGTTCTTCGCCGCTATGAAGCAGGAAGCGGATCCCGTCCAACCCGAAACTTTCGATCTCATTCGCCCAAAGACAGGCCCCGGCGCTCAGACCGTAGGTCAAAACGGCGGCTTTCGTTTTTTCTCTCATCGGCAGCACGTAAGGATCGTCATAATTCAAGATCGCGATTCCGTCGGCCGGAAGTTCGGCAACGAGTTCGCTTTTTCCGCTCGCAATCACTTCTATCGAGCCCGCCCGTTCGGCGTGAACCGTTCCGACGTTGGTTACGACGCCGATTTTCGGTTTGGCAATATCGCACAGCAGCTTAATCTCTCCCGGAACGTAGAATCCCATTTCCAGGATCGCAACTTGATGACCCAACCCGGCGCGCAGCAGCGTCAGCGGCAGTCCGATTTCGTTGTTCAGGTTTCCGCTGTTCTTGAGCGTTAGGAAAGCGCGTGAAACGACTTCGTAAACGAGTTCTTTCGTCGTCGATTTCCCGACCGTCCCGGTGATCCCGACGACGGTCAGCGCGAGCTGATCCCGGTGATAAGCGGCGATTTTTTGAAGCGCGGCGACCGGATCGTCAACCAGGATGCAGAAAGGCGCGCGCGGAAACGGATTGAGGACCATCGCTTCGCGATCCGCCGTTGCCCGCAAATCGATTTCCCGCGTTCCGGGGATGGAACGGCTGACGAGCGCGGCTTGCGCGCCTTTTCGGAACGCTTCGGTAACATATTGGTGACCGTCGGTATTTTCGCCGCTCAGCGCGACGAAAAGCGTCCCGTTGATCAGTTGGCGGCTGTCGATAACGGCTTCGCTGAAAAGGAGATCGTTTGAAGTCAATTCAACGCCGGCGATTGCCATGAAGATTTCGCTGAGTGAAAACATGATCCGTTCCTTTCCTTCTTAATATGGCTGCGTCCAAGCGTAAAACGCGAAGTCGTTCGCGTACTGACGGTCGTACGGGATGCGCAGGTAAGGCATTACTTCGTTCATGAGGTCGGCGAAAAGCGGCGCGGCCACTTCCGACCCCCAAATATTTCCGGTCGGTTCCTGGAGCCAAGTATAAGCGACGAATTTCGGATCCTCGGACGGACCCCATCCGACGAACGAGGCGTTCGTTTTATCGGTTACGTAACCTAAGCCTTCGATCGCGATTTCGCCGGTGCCCGTTTTCCCGGCGATATGCATTCCCGGAACCATCGCTTTTTCGGCTTCGCCTTCAAGCGAATTGGTCAGGATTTCGGTAACGAGACGCGCTGTTTCAGCGCTGATCGGTTGGCCGACGGCTTTCGGATCAAAGACTTCGGTATGGTCTTCATATTCGATCGCCTTGACGATGTGCGGCTGCATCATAACGCCGTCGTTAGCGATCGCGCCGATCGCTTTGACCATCTGGATCGGCGTCGTCATCAAACCTTGGCCGAAGGAATGATTCGGAAGCGACAGGTTCGTCCATCCGATATCGCCCGGCTCGACATACGGGTAATATTCCTCGTTTGCGAGTTCGATTCCGGTCGGGCGGTTGAGATGGAACGCGCGGAGATATTCGTAAAAGCGCGTTTTCCCGACTTCCGTTGCGATCCAGGACATGCATGTGTTGAGCGAATGCGCCATACAGCCGGTAATGGATTGCGGCCCGGAGGCGATTCGGTTCCAGTTGTAAATCGTTTGACCGTCGACGTCGAACGTTCCGATATCGTTGTATACGTCGTTCGGCTTGATCGCGCCGCTGTCCAGCCCGATCGAAAGCGTGAAAACCTTGAAGACGGATCCGACTTCGTACGGCTGCATGACGGCCGGATTGAAGCGGTTGTCGCGCGTAAAAACGGTCGATGACTCGGAATAGTTATTCAGGTTGATCCGCGGGAAAGTCGCCATCGCCTGAATCTCTCCCGTTTCCGGATCCATGATAATAATCGTTCCGGATTTAGCGTGCTGATGCGTAACGGCGGCTTCGATCTGGGCTTCGGCGATTGATTGGATCTTGCGATCGATCGTCAGGTGAATCGAGGCGTTTGTCGGAAGGTAGGGTAAGACCTCCGGGATATTCGGATCGAGTGCGAATTTTTTATGAATTGTTTCGGCCGATAAAATATCGTCGAAATAGCTTTCGATTCCGTACGCCGCTCCGGCGGAAGGGTTCAGGAACGGAAAGAAGCCGATGATATTCGACGCCAGCGAACCGTTCGGATAATAACGATAGACGTTCGGGATATAGCTGACGGCGTTCAGGTTTTTCTGAATCTCGGACTTCGTCCGAATCGAGGTCGTTTTCCGTTCGGCTAAGAAGGCTTTGCGCTGATCGATTTGATCAATTTGCTGCCGCGACGCGAAATTTTTAATCGGGACGGAAACGGCGCGCTTCTCAACGTAAGGGATTTCCGCGAACTTACGGATCGTTTCTTCGTCGATACCTAAAATCGGCGCCAGATATTCGGCGATAAATTTGCCGTTCCCATTTGAGAGGTTCAAGTCGAGGAGAACGGTGTAGGCGATCGTATTCCCGGCTAATAGGTACCCGGAACGGTCGTAAATATTGCCGCGTTCTGTGTTGACGGAGAGGGTCGTATATTCGGTTTCCTGACGGATCTTGTCGGTCAGCGTCAATACGGCGGCATTTGTCTGGAGCGAAAGCATATGGAATACGATCACGAGGACAACAGCCGCGACAGCGCCGATACAGATCAGGAAATTTTTTCGGAAATTTATCATTCCTGACCTCTTTTATAAGGCGACTGGATCAGCCGTTGGCGCAGGAAATATTGCAGGCTGATCGTATATTCGGGACGGAGCGGCGAAGCCGGCGGCGCTGAAGGATAAAACAGATCGGCGCCGCTGAAACGGGCATGCGGGTCATATCCGTTAAGCGGAATATAAACGTACGTCGCGTCGTCATAGAAATCGATATCAACGTATCCGGACTGTTCCGCGCGGCGACGCATCGTGTCGAACGATGTCAATGCGCCGGTCCGGGTCTGGTATTCGGCGATCTGGCGCATCAGGTCGTTACGCTTTGCGTGCGCTTCTTGGATATTCAAGCGGACTTCGGATAATTTAGCCGAATAGGTCAGATAGATCAGCGCGACGACGAATGCGCAGATTAACGCGATGCTGACGCGGATCAGGATTTGGATCTGTTTTTTCCATGGCGGCGTGCGGTAGGCTTGCTGCTGCGTCATTTCGCTCCTCCGTTCAGTTTTTCGGCGACGCGAATCTTTGCGCTGCGGCTGCGGACATTTTCGGCGATCTCGCTGGCTGCGGCGCTGAGCGAACTCAGCTTGACGCGCTTGAGCGTCGCGGCATGACCGCAGGAGCAGATCATTTGCCGCGGCGGACAGAGGCAGCCGCGGCTTTCGCGTCGGAAAAAATCTTTGACGATTCGGTCTTCGAGCGAATGGAACGTCAGGATGACAAAGCGTCCGCCCGGTTTGAGCAATCGTGTCATAACGGTCAGCGCGCGTTCGACGGTTTCAAGCTCGCGATTTACGGCAATGCGCAGCGCTTGGAAGGTTTTGGTCGCCGGATGATGTCCTGATTTCGGGTCGCGGGGAACGACGCGCGCGACGCATTCAGCCAGCCGCGTCGTTGTCGTAAGCGGATTTGTTTCCCGTTCCCGGACAATCGCGGCGGCGATACGTCTTGAAGCGCGTTCTTCGCCATATTTCCAGATCAGGTCCGCGAGTTCGTCTTCGGCGGCGTTCGCGATCAGTTCTGCCGCGCTCGGCGCCGTACTGTTGCGATTGAAGCGCATGTCAAGCGGCCCTTCTTTTAAAAAGGAGAACCCGCGCTCGGCGTTATCGAGCTGCATGGAAGAAACGCCGAGATCGAGGAGCGCGCCGTCCAGGCTTTCCGCTTCGAGATAGCGGCCGGCCTCTGCGTAAGAGTCATGAATAATTTTTACGCGCGAGCCGAAAGGCGCTAACCGTTTGGAAGCGATCTCGATCGCTATCGGATCGAGATCGAACGCGGCGACCGTTCCGTTCGGAGCCGTTTGCTTGAGGATCGCTTCGCTGTGACCGCCGGCGCCGAGCGTCCCATCCATGCAGGCTGAGCCGGGTTTCAGCGCTAAAGCGTCGATAACTTCCGGCAGCATAACGGGAATATGCGGATGAGTCGTTTTCATTCGATGCGATCCTCCTTTCTGCGATGATATTAAAACGTCTGACGGTCGAAAAGTTGGGCGAATTGGGCGTTCGTCGCTTCGTCTTCGAAGGTTTCTTCTTCGGCCTGACGCCAGCCTTCGGCGGTCCAGATTTCGATATATTCGTCCGATCCGGCGAAAATGATCTTATCGCCGTCGCCGAATTGGAATTCGTCGCGTAAATAATTTGGAACCAGGAAGCGTCCGTTGGCGTCGAATTCGACGAATTCCGCTTTATTGAAAATTCGGCGGCGGAATTTCCGAGCGATCGGATCGGCGAAGGGGAATTTGCTGAGTTCTTTCGCTAACTGCTCGAAGTATTCGATCGGGTAGATGACGAGGTTTTTATCGATGCCGACGGTAATATACGCGCCGCGCGCCAGCTCAGCGCGGTAGCGCGCCGGCAGCGAAGTGCGTCCTTTTTTGTCGATCGTGTGTTCGTGAACCCCGGTGAACATCCGTTCCAAACCCTCACTTAAACGCAGCAAGCCGGTTGCCCAGCTGCTTTTTCGGAAGCGGAAGGTTTTCAGGAATTATCCGAACTCTCCTTCCACTTTATGGGAATTTATCCCACTTACTTCCAATATTATACAGTTTTGGCGCGCTTATTGCAAACTTATCGTTGGATAAAAGATTGCGGTTTACGGCTCGGTTTCCTCGGGAACGGGCGGGAATTTTTCTTTTAAAGCGCCTTTTTTGTCTCAATCTTAAAATTTCCCGAATTGGTTAGGCTCGCTGGTTTCTTTAAGATTGAGCCGAAAACAGCGCATTCTGCTAAATAATTCAACGTAATTCGACACAATAGTCGCTTTTAGGTTATAATTTTGCCGCGCTGTTCATGCCGGATCCGGGATGTGAACCGTGCGGATTCACGGATTTGCTTAAACTGAGCGTCATATTTGTTGCTTTGGTCTCCAAAATATGTTAAAATTCCAGTTAGAAATTGTGAGTTTCCGTTGGAAAATTGACAATTGGAAGTGGGGGAGGCCCCGCTTCTATTTTTATTCGACGTTAGGTTTTATTGGGAGATTTTGTTGTAATGAGGACTGATTTTTTCCTGGCATTTAACGAGATGGTTGAAGAAAAGCAGCTTTCCCGTGAAGTTGTCATCAAGGCGTTGGAATCCGCGATGGTCTCGGCGTACCGGAAAGCGGTTACGGCTTCCGCCGCGCAGCACGTCGAAGCGGTCTTGAATCTCGAAGAGGGAAAATTTTCGATTTATGCCGAAAAGGAAGTCGTTGATTCCGTCGTTGACGATCGGACCGAAGTTTCGTTAGAAACCGCGCGGCAGTTTAACCCGGACGCGGTTTACGGCGATTTAGTCGTCGTCGAGAGTACGCCTGAGGATTTCGGAAGAATCGCGGCTCAAACGGCTCGCCAGGTCATTCAGCAACGGCTGCGCGACGCGGAACGGGCCGAACAAATCGGTTACTTCGAAAAAAAGATCGGGGAGATCGTTTCCGGCGTCGTTCAATCGATCAATCGGGACGGATATACGATCGGGCTGGATAAAAAGGCGGAAGGAACGCTGCTGAAGAAAGACGTGATTCATGACGAAGAGCGTTCGATTCAACTTCACAAGCATATCCGCGCGATTATTACGGAAGTTAAGGATACGCCGCGTGGCCCGCAGATTCTCCTTTCGCGCGTCGACCGGAAATTCCTATACCGGCTTCTTGAAATTGACGTCCCTGAAATTTTTCATGGGATCGTTGAGGTGCGTTCGATTGCGCGCGAACCGGGTGCGCGCGCGAAAATTGCTGTCTCCGCGACTCAGCCGGGGATTGATCCTGTCGGCGCGTGCGTCGGGATGCAGGGGAAGCGTATCCAGCCGATCGTCAAAGAACTTTGCGGCGAGAAAATCGATGTGATCGAATGGAACCCTGATCCGGCGGTTTTTATCGCCAAGGCGATTTCCCCCGCGAAAGTTATCGGCGTTTACCTGAGCGGCGGGAAGAATACGACGGTTGTCGTTCCCGACGACCAGCTGTCGTTGGCGATTGGAAAAGACGGTCAAAACGCGCGTTTGGCCGCGAAGCTGACGAACTGGCGGATTGATATCAAGAGCGTTACCGAAGCCGCGAACGATATTTTGACGGCGTATGACGCGAAGGAAGACTATACGGTTCCCGATCCGGAGCAGGATCAGCGCGTCGTCATGCTTTCCTGGAAAAATTTCTTCGTTGAAGGGAAGGAAACGCCGGACGAAATCCGCGCGATCGTGACGAAGAAGACGGGCGGTTATCCGCTGACGTTTGAGGAAAGCGAAAAGCTGAACCGGTTCGTCGACCGCGTCGAAAAAGCAAAAACCGCCGGATTTAACGAAAGCACGGTACGTGAAACTGTCCGCAGGCTGTATCAGGCCGCTATCCCGCCGGAAGAACTGTTGGCGATGTCGGTTGGAGAAGTGGGCCTGCCGAACTTCATCGTCTCCGTATTGCGGTACAATGGATTTAAGACGGTTGACGATCTATACAAGAGCGTCAAGGTTGACCCGGAAGAAATCTTCCGGCTTCAGGGAACGACGCCGAGCGTTATGGACGATATCGCGTCGCTCGTCCGCTTAGTCGAAGACCGGCGTTCGGCGGAAGCGAATCCGGAGCCCGAAGCGCAGGCTGAAGCGGAAATCGAGACGGCGCTCGAAACGGACGATTCGGCGGCTGATGAGCGGCTGGACGAAGCGGATCAGGTTTCAGAGAGCGCTGCGGAAGCGGTTGAAACCGGCGATAAAATAACGGATATCCCGGCGGCGGAAGAGACTCCGCGGGAGGAAAGCGAAGCGGAAGAAGAAGTTTCGTTCGACGATTTATTCAAGCTCATCCCGGTCGTTTCGGATATTGATTACGGCGATGATTTCGCCGATTCTTCCGCTGAATCAGATCGGAAAAAGAAGAAGAAAGGACGGAAGAAGAATACCGAGATCGAATACGACCCGGACAGCGATTCGACCGTCGTTCGCAAGAAACACCGCCGCGGTGATGAGGATTGGGGTTGGTAAATGGCCGCGACGAAAGGTTCCCGCCCGAAAGGACCGCGCCCGAAGCATGTTCCGCAGCGGACTTGCGTCGGTTGCCGTCAGGTTTTAGCCAAACGGGAGCTGATCCGGATCGTTCGGACGGATACCGGGATTCAGCTTGACCGGACCGGAAAAATACCCGGCCGTGGAGCGTATTTGCATGATCAACGAAGTTGTTGGGAAAAGGCGATTCAACGCGGCGCGTTAGCGCGCAATTTGAAAATTGAATTGACAGATGGCGATCGGGATAACCTGGCTTGTTGGATAACGGGACTTCCGCCGGAAAACGATTCGTCCGAGTCGGCATAGCGCGTCGGCCGCCTTTATTTATGAGGAAAAACACGGAAAGAGAGAGACGAATATGACGCAAGATTTGAAGAAAATAAAAATACCTTATACCATCTCGGTTCGTGATTTAGCTTCCTTGCTTCAGGCGAACAGTATTCAGGTGATGAAGATCCTGATGATGAACGGCGTCATGGCGAATATCAATCAAACGGTTGATTTCGATACGGCGGCGATCGTCGCCAACGAGTTAGGTTTCGAAGCGGTTCCGCCGACGGTCGAAGCGGAAACGAAAGAAGAGAACGTTGGGGATATTCCGCTCTGGCGTCAGCTCATTAATCGGGAAGATCCGAAAGCGTTGATTCAGCGGCCGCCAGTTGTGACGATTCTTGGCCATGTCGATCATGGGAAGACGTCGCTTCTGGACGCGATTCGCCATACCGACGTCGCAGTTGGCGAAGCCGGCGGTATCACGCAGCACATCGGCGCGTATCAAATTGAAGCCAATAAAAAGCTGATTACGTTTTTAGATACGCCGGGACACGCGGCGTTCAGCGCCATGCGCGCGCGCGGCGCCCAGGGCGCCGATATCGTGATTCTGGTTGTTGCGGCGAATGACGGGGTCATGCCGCAGACGAAGGAAGCGATCGCTCACGCGAAGGCAGCGCAAGTTCCGATTATCGTCGCGTTGAATAAAATTGACCGTTCGGACGCAAATCCTGAATTGGTTAAGAAACAGCTTTCCGATCAGGGTCTGGTCCCGGACGATTGGGACGGCGATACGCTTGTCGTTCCTGTTTCCGCGAAACAAAAGATGGGAATCGAGGATCTGCTCGAGGCGATTCTGGTTACGGCTGAAGACATGAATATTTTCGCGAATCCGAAGGGAAAAGTTTTCGGCACGGTAATTGAGGCGTCGGTCGATCCGAAGAAGGGCGTCATGGCGACGCTCCTCGTACAGAACGGAACGTTGAAAATGGGCGACGTCGTTTTGGCGGGAAAATCGATGGGTCGGATTAAGGCTATGTTCGATTATCGCGGAAAGAAACTTCAAAAAGCCGCTCCTTCGACGCCGGTTCAGATCATGGGATTAACGGAAGTTCCGGCGGCGGGCGACGTCTTCCAGACGTACGCGACCGAAAAAGAGGCGCGCGCCGTGATCGCGGCGGCGAAAGCCGACGCCGCGCTGAACGCGGCTCAGCCGAAAGCGACGCTGGAAGAACTTTTCGCGCGCTTCCGCGCCGGTGAGGCGAAAGAGCTCTGTCTGGTTATTAAGACGGACGTCCACGGTTCGCTCGAACCGATTGTCAGCTCGCTGGAAGAGATGAATAAAGAAGGCGAGATTAAGATTAACATCTTGCATTCTGAAGCCGGAAATATCAGCGAAAACGATATCATGCTGGCGGCGGCGTCTCATGGAATCGTCCTCGGCTTCAACGTCCAGGCCGATCCGGCGACGCGCAAGCGGGCCGAAAATGAGGGCGTTTCAATCCGAATCTACAATATTATTTATCGCCTGATGGAAGACGTTGAAAAAGCGGTGAAGGGGATGCTTGAACCGGAGTTTATCGAGAACGTCAGCGGGCGCGCTGAAGTATTGATGACGTTCAATATTTCGAAAGTCGGGACGATCGCCGGTTCGCGCGTTAAGGAAGGCGAAATCCGCCGCGGACTCAAGGCGAACGTTATCCGCAACGGAGAGAAAATCTATACCGGCGAAATTACTTCGCTGCGCCATGAAAAAGACGACGTCAAAGAAGTCAAGAATGGATTGGACTGCGGAATCGGGATTAAAGGGTTCGAAGACTTCAAGGCGGGCGATATAATTGAAGCGTTCGTTCTAACGCGCTTCGGTTCCTAAAGCCGCGTTGCCGTTGAGAGGAGAGGCGCATGGCTTCAGCAATTCGAATACGAAAAATTGAAGAGCGGATCCGCGACGAATTGGCGGAACTGTTCCTGTACGATCTGGAGGATCCGCGTTTGATCGGGGTCATGGCGACCGACGTTAAAGTTGACCGCGAACTCGAGTACGCGTCGATCTATGTCTCGGCGATCGAAGGGTCGGAACGCAGTGCGGAGGTTTTAGAAGCGTTGAAGTCGGCCTCCGGCTATATTCGCCACGCGCTGGCTCAGTCGGTCGAACTTCGTTCGTTTCCGCGGCTGCGTTTTTATTGGGATCCGACTCCGGAGAACGCCGCCCGCTTGGAAACGCTTTTTCACGAACTCGAAAAAGAACGGCTGGCGCGGAACGAAAAATCCGTTTCGGCGGACGATTCGGACGTGAATGTTGAAAAGTAAACGAAAGCCGAATATGTCAAGGATTCGCGCTGCCGAGGCCTTGAATGATCAGAACGCCCGGAATCGCCGATCTCTCGGGCGTTTCCGAATTTAATTGGTTTTTTTCAGGATGGGATGGTTGGGGTGACGAACGTAAATTCATGCGATCTATTGACGCAAATCGGAGCGGAAATCCGAAACGCACGTGAAATTGCAATTTTTTCGCATATCCGCCCGGACGGCGACACGCTCGGATCGTTATTCGGCTTGGCTCAGGCTTTAATCAACGCCGGAAAATCGGTCCAATTAATTTGCAGCGATCCGCTGCCCAAAGACGGGTGGTTCTCGAATTCCGGAAGCGACCTTCCCGCTCGCGTTCGGACGGCGCCGGAGCGGTTTGACTTATCGATCTGCGTCGATATCAGTTCGATCGAGCGCGCCGGAAATTATTTTATCGAGAACGCGGGAGTGACGCCGGATATCGTGATCGATCATCACTATTCGAATCCCGGCTTCGGAAAGTTAAACTATATTGACGCGGAAGCGGCGTCGAACTGCGAGATTTTGACGGAGATCATGCCCTTGATCGGCCTGACGATCGATCCGGTCGGCGCGAACTTCCTGCTGTCGGGAATTCTGACCGATACGCAGGGGTTCAGCACCTCAAACGTCTCGGCGAAAACGCTGCGTCTCGCGGCGGATCTGGTCGATCTTGGCGGCGGCTTATATCGGCTTTTTTCGGACGTAATCAAGGCCCATTCACTTGAAGCGAACGGAATTTGGGAAATCGGGCTGCGGAATGCGGTCGTCGATTTGCCGCTGATCTGGACCGTCATCCGACAGTCCGAGCGCGAAAAAACGAAATACGCAGATTCGGACGACGCGAACGTGATCAATCGGCTGATATCGTCAAACGGCGTTAAGGTCGCGATCGTCTTTATGGAATCGGCGGACGGAAAGCGGACGAAGGTGTCGCTGCGCGGGAAACCGGGTTATAACGTCGCCGCGGTCGCGGAATCGTTCGGCGGCGGCGGTCATCTGGCGGCGGCGGGCGCGGATATCGGCGGCTTGGTGGACGACGTAATTTCGAAAGTCGTCGCGGCTGCGAAAACGATGATAGCGGAAGCGTCGCGCTGAGCGGCAGGACGGCTGATTTTCGCGAATACATGGTAAACTAATCTCGCTTTGATAAAAAACTTTCGTTTGGGATTTTACGGCCAGAACGGAAGTTTCAGCAGTGGAAGAATGGATTATTTTGAACGAAGAGAGCAAGAAATATAAAAATACGATTTCAGGAGTTCTGGTCGTCGATAAACCGCCGGGTATGACGTCGCACGACGTCGTTCAGGTCGTCCGGCGCGGTACGGGTATCCGTCGTATCGGACATATCGGGACGCTTGATCCGCGAGCGTCCGGCGTTTTAGTCCTGCTCGTCGGCCCCGCCGTCCGTCTCAGCGAATATCTCGTAACCGATACGAAGCGTTACGAGGCTCAGATCACGTTCGGCGCCGTTTCAGACACTTTCGACGCGGACGGAACCGTTACGACGACCGGCGTTGAACCGGTTCTCGACGAGGAAACAGTCGGCGCGGCGATGCGAAAATTTACCGGCGAGATCGTTCAGCGCCCTCCGAGTTATTCCGCGCTGAAAATAAAGGGGAAAAAAGCGTACGAACGAGCGCGCGCCGGAGAAGCGTTCGAGATTCCGGAACGGAAAGTTACGGTCTATTCGTTTGATCTGGTCGAATTTGATCCTCCCGATATATCGGTAGAGGTGTATTGTTCTTCAGGGACTTATATTCGCTCATTGGCGCATGATCTCGGCACGGCGTTGGGCTGCGGCGCATATTTAAGCGAGCTGCGGCGGACGAAGAGCGGGCGTTTTTCGCTTCGCCAGGCGGCGACGGTCGAAGAATTGAAAGCCAGTTTCGATAATGGAGATTGGTACCATTTCCTGATCCCGGCGATCGAAGCCTTAGACGATTTCCCGGAAGTCATCCTGGATATTGAAACGGAGAACGACGTCCGTTCTGGGAAACGAATCCCGGCGGGAGATGCGGAACCGCCTAAATCCGGGCTGGCGAAAGGCGTTTCGCTTCAGGGCGAACTCGTCGCGATCCTGGCGTACGACGCGGCGTCGAACGATTGGAAACCGAAAAAAGTATTTATTAATTAACCCGCGCTTCGGAGTATTGACGATGGAATGGCTGACCTCTTTTCCTCCTGCCGGGATTCCCGGGATAAGTCGGCGCGGATCGGTCGTCGCGATCGGTTCGTACGACGGTCTTCATGTTGGGCACCGTTCTATCCTGAATCCGATGATCGCTCAGGCGCGCGCGTCCGGCCGAACCGCGGTATTGGTTTCGTTCGATCCGATTCCGGCGGTTTTTTTCGGGCGGCAGCCGGAGGATTCGATGATATTGCTTCCGGAAGAACGCGCTGAAATCGCGGCGGCGCTGGGGATCGACGTCCTGATTACGCTGCCGTTTACGGCGGCGTTAGCGCGTCAATCGGCGGAAGCGTTTATTTCCGAACTGACGGCGGCGGCGGCGATGCGCGAGCTTTGGGTCGGGTCCGGTTTTTCGCTGGGGCATGAACGTACGGGCAGCGCGGCGGCGTTGCGTTCAATTTCGGGGCGTTACGGTTACGCGATGAATATTACGGCGCGGATACGCTTAGCGGACGGAGAGATCTCGTCGTCGCGAATCCGGGCTCATCTGTCCGACGGTGAGGTCTCTATGGCGCGGGCATTGCTGACATATCCGTTTTTTATCGGCGGCCGGATTGAACAGGGCGCACAGTTGGGAACGAAGATCGGGATCCCGACTTTAAACCTTCGATACGCGCAGCGGAAAATACGCCTCGCGCATGGCGTTTATGTGACGCGGACGCGTTTAGACGGGGAAATGTGCGATTCGGTTACTTCGATCGGCGTACGTCCAACATTTTATTCGGATAGCGGCGTTGTCATCGAGACATATCTCCTCGACCAGACGGTCGAAGCGTACGGGAAAGAAGCTCGGATCGATTTTTATGAGTTTATTCGTCCGGAAGAAAAATTCTCCGGAAGCGCGGATCTCGTCGCCCAGATCAATCGCGATATTTCTTTCGCTCGCGGTTACTTAGCCGAAATTCCGCCCCCGATTCATTTAGCGTTAATGAACGATCTTCCGTACCGGTCCAAATAATCGGGGAGTTGGGTCCGCCAATAATCTTGCGAATGATCGCCCGTTTGAATTTTCAGGTCAAACGGGATGTTTTCTTTTGTCAGCAGTTCGACCATGGACTGACTTTTGGCGAGGTAGGGGTCTTCGGCGCCGATATCGAAAAAGACGCCGAGCGATTCGCCGGCCTCTTTCGCGGCGTCGGCGAGCCGATGGAATTCGGTATCGTAAAACGGCGCGCCGGGAATCGAATGAAGCCCGAGATAACGAAAATATTCCGGACAGCGAAAGGCGATGTCGGCCGCCCAGAGCGCGCCGCGGGAAATACCGCCGACCGCGCGGCGGTCGCGCTTTCCCCCGGCGTTAAAATTCCGTTCAATAAACGGCAGGATTCGGTCAAGAATCAGCCGGTCAAAATCAGACGCGCGAAGATCGATTAGATTGTCGATTTCGCGGACGGTAATAATTAAATATGGCTCAGCTTGATCAATCTTCGCGTAGTTATTCAGGGCGTCTTGCAGCCCAAGTTCGTCCCACGTGCTTAAATCCATGTTATGACCGTGAAGCAGGATCAGCAACGGGTACGGTTCGTCGCGATCTGAATCGTATCCGGGCGGCAGGTAAACGACGAACTCGGCCGCGCGAGGGAGCGTCGGCGCTTCGAGTCGGAATTCGAGCCGCTCGCCGTCGGAAGCAGGATCGGGCTGAGCCGCCGCGCGGATCGAAAGCGAGAGGAAAATAACGATCCAATTTAAGAGACGCAGCGTTTTAGCGGAGCTACGCGGTTTTTTTATCATGCGGGCTTAATTATACTTAAAATAGCGGCGCGGCGATTAACTTGTCGCGTTTCCCGCGCGCGCCGCCGGCTTTCGAAATGGTATACTAACGAAAAAGGCAAATAGGAAGAATCGTGAGCGAGAATGGAACTATAAAATTTGACGCGGAAAAGGCGCCGGGGGCTTCCGAAACGGAAGAAGCCCCACGTCTGACGTTTCCTTGCGAGATGCCGATGAAAATTATCGGAGAGAATTCGTCTGCGATGGTCGCGGACGTTTTGAAAGCGTTCCGCGATCAGGGCGTTTCGGTCGACGAAGCGGACTTGAAAAAGATTCCCAGCAGGAAAGGGACGTATTGTTCCCTGAATTATACTTTTACCGCGCGATCGCGCGACCAAGTCGACGCGATTTATATCGCTTTAACCGCCAATCCGCTTATCAAGTGGGTTATTTAGATTCATATCGGAGGATTTTTGAAAAAAGGTTTCGACCTATCCCGGCGAAATTTTTTGAAAACAGGCGCAGTCGCGGTCGGAACGGCGGCGTTCCTGTCGACGGTGAATCTGAACCCATCGCTCGCCGCAGCGGCCCAGACAGGAACCGCCGGGAAACAGGCCCGGGTATCGATCCCGAGCCTCAGCGTCTATTCGCAGCCATGGGACGAGTCGCGGATCGTTTATCAGACGTTCCGCGATGACTTGCTGAACGTTTATTATGAAGTTGAGTCGGATCACGGCCCGGGCTATAACCCGTATTGGTACCGTGTTTGGGGCGGCTATATTCATTCGGGCCATGTGCAGCTTGTCGATACACGCTTGAATCAAGTCGACTACTCAGTCATCGGCGCGCCGGCGCCCGGCCGGCTCGGCGAAGTCACGGTTCCGTATACGCAGGCGAAACTGCGCAATAAAAACGGCGGCTGGCGCAACGTTTACCGATTATATTACGAGTCGGTTCATTGGGTCGTCGGCGTTGAGACCGGACCGGACGGCCGCGCCTGGTACCGGCTCAAGGACGAATTTTTCGATCTGGACTCGCTGGATTATTTCATCCCTGCCGACCATGTGCGTATCATTCAGCCGTCGGAGCTGACGCCGATCGCGTCCGACGTGCCCTGGCACGAAAAGCGGATCGAGATCAAGATCGGCTTACAGCAATTAACGGCCTATGAGCGGGATAAGGTCGTGCTGAGGACGTCGGTGTCGACCGGACTGCAGAAGAAACCCCCGAAGGGCGAAATCCCGACAGCGACGCCGACCGGGACGTTCAATATCCAAAATAAAATGCCCTCAAAACATATGGGCGACGGGAATCTGACCGATGATCCGAGCGCTTACGAGCTGCCGGGTGTGCCCTGGGTCGGTTTTTTTGAACCGGAGACCGGCGTCGCTTTTCACGGCACATACTGGCACCGCAATTGGGGGATTACGATGAGCCGCGGCTGCGTCAATATGCGTAATGACGAGGCGAAATGGCTGTACCGTTGGACGACGCCGCGCGCAGCCGAACTGAAGATTGACACGATCGGTTTAGGGACGCAAGTAATCGTCTCCTGACCGGTTCAGACGAGATCGATGAAGATTTGGTTGCTGATAAACGCGTAACGCGGATTTAGACGCAGCTTTCGATCAGCGCCGAGGGTTATCCGACCGCCGGCGCTGTGTTTTTCGATAAAGCTGTGAAAATGAGATTCAGCTTTGATGCCATGCCTTTTCTCGAAGCGCGCTAAATCGACTCCTTCGCGCAGCATACGCAGTCCGAAGATCATTTCATCGCGCATCTCCTCCTGGCTGGGCTGCATCGACGTTTCAGCCGCAGCAGGAAACGGGGAAAAGAAACGCGCGCCGCAGCCGTCGATCGCTTTGAGATACGCGTCTAAATCGGCGATATTCGCGCTGCGGGAATGGTATGCGTAGCCGTGCGCGGCGGCGCCGAATCCGAGGTACGGCCCCTGACGCCAATATTGTTTATTGTGACGGCTTTCGCTTTCGATTGTTCGGCTCCAGTTCGAGATTTCATAGTGGTTCCAGCCGGCGTCGCGGAGGAAATCAAGCGCGAATTCGTAACGATCGGCTAACTCGTCGCCATCCGGCGCGATGACGTTTCCGGTGGCAACAGCGCGTTCGAGCGCGGTCCCGTCCTCAATCGACAGTGCGTAGAGCGATAGGTGCCCCGGCGCAAGAGAGAGCGCGAATTCAAGCGATTCGCGCCAATCTTTTTGACTTTGGCCCGGATAACCGAAGATCAGATCGAAGCTGATATTTTTGAATCCGGCGGCGCGCGCCGCGCTTACCGCCTGAACCGTATCGGCGACGGTGTGGCGGCGTCCCATTCGCCGCAGTTCGCTGTCATGACCCGACTGGACGCCGAGGCTGAGCCGGTTTACGCCGATTTCGTTCAGCCGTTTCGCTTGATCCGCGCCGAGATCCCCCGGGTTCGCTTCGAGCGTAATCTCGGGCGATCCGCTTAATCGGAAATTTGCGCGGATCGTATTCAGGACTGATTCGATTTGATCCTGCGTCAGGATCGAAGGCGTTCCGCCGCCGAAATAGACGCTGTGAACCGGATTGCGCGGGGTCAGCGAGCGCGCCGTGAATTCGATCTCGCGTTCCAGCGCGCGCAGATAGTGCGGTATCCGAGCGTCGGCTCCGGCGGAGGTCACGAAATCGCAATAATCGCAGCGCGTCTTGCAGAACGGGATATGAACGTAGAGCGACCAGGGTTCTTTCATAGCGTAATCATATCATGATATAATCGGCTAAGAATTCGTTTTGACGGCTGAATTTTTTATCAGATTTACGTTCCGGAATCGCGGAGAACCAACGAATTCGTATCAATGAAAACGGGATCCGCCGTCGAAGCGGATCAATAATGAGGATAAAGACAGGTTTCATGGCAGAACACAATCAACCAACAAAGACGAAGATTTGTCCGACCTGCGGAACGCGGATGAACGCTTCCGCGACGAGATGTCTGGTCTGCGGACGGGTTTTTACGGGCGTGGAGCCGGACAAGGCTCATTCCGCGCGTAAGGCCGCTCCGTCTCGCGAAACGGACGCGCTCGAGAAGAAACCGCGTTTACCGGAAATCCGGCTGAGCCTGCCGATTGCGGTCGGTTTGCTGATCCTGATCTTTGGGATCGGCGCAGGACTGGTTTTTATCTTCATGCAGAGCGCAGGTATGGTGATCGAACCGACGGCGCGTCCGACCCAAACCGGTACGCCGACGATTTCCCCGACGCCGACGACGACGTTTACGCCGACTTTGGAAATGAGCCCGACGCCGTTGGCGCCGATCGAATATGTCGTCAAGGACGGCGACCTCTGTTCGACGATCGCGGCGTTGTTTAATGTCTCGATTCAGACAATTGTCGTTGAGAATAATCTCTCGTCGAACTGCTACCTGTCGCCGGGGATGACGCTCAAGATTCCCCAGCCGACGGTAACGCCGACGCCGACGGCGACCGGGACGCTGACCGACCGCCAGGCGACGCTTGCGGCCTGCGGTTCGTACGATTACGTCGTAACGGCGAACGATACGCTTTTAGGAATCGCGTTGAATTACGGCGTCTCGACCGAAATTATCCGGCAATATAACGGCTTGATGAACGATATTGTCGTCGCCGGAACGACACTGAGTATTCCGCTCTGCGAACAGGTTACGCCGGGTCCGACGTCGACGCCGACATACCCGCCGCCGTACGAAGCGCCGAACCTTCTTCTTCCGGCGGACGGCGCGTCTTACGATACTTCCGGCGATACGATTACGCTGCAGTGGGCGGGCGTGGGCACGCTGCTTGAAAATGAGGCGTACGAGGTCAACGTTGAAGATATTACCCAAGGAACCGGGCGAAAATTGGTCGAGTACGTCCGCGATACGAAGTTTATCGTTCCGATCTCGTTCCGTCCGAGCGATCCAGGGCCGCACGCGATTAAATGGTACGTTCAAACGGTACGGCAGGTCGGATCGCAGGAGGATGGTTCGCCGGTCTATTCCTCCGCCGGGTCGCGTTCCGATTCCCGGACGTTTATCTGGTCCGGCGTCGCAATTCAGTAAGCGAAGTTCGGTTTTGCGAATTATCCGCCTTCCCTATCGGTCGGGGAGGCGGTTTTTATTCCGCGTCTCGGCCGGCGTCGTTTAACCCTTTCGATCGGCGCAGGCCGGTACCAGCCGGAATCGGGGTAAAATTAATCCCGTTAACGGCGGTACGCGAAAGCGCCGGACGAAAGAAAAATTAAGAAAAAAATTAATTCGAAGCGGATTTGAATTTGAGGGAGCCGTATATTATGAGAAGACCAGTCGTCGCCTTGGTTGGGCGACCGAACGTCGGAAAAAGCACGATTTTTAATCGTTTAACGGGAACGCGCGACGCGATTATTGACGACGTCCCCGGGACGACGCGCGATCGTCTATTTGGGATTGGCGAATGGGTCGGGGTCGAATTCGACGTTATCGATACCGGCGGAATCGATCCGGACCCGGGCGGCCAGAGAGCGCCGCTTTCGATCGGCTCAGCCGATTTCGTTGCGGAAATCCGTCGTCAGGCGATCCTGGCGGTCGAAGAAGCGGACGTCGTTTTATTTGTCGTGGACGCGATTTCGGGCGTGACGCCGGCGGATCGCGAGATCGCGACGATTTTACGCAGGCTTCAAAAAACGGTCGATGGCGCGGTTCGTCCGCCGGTACTCCTGGTCGCGAATAAGGCCGACTCGGCGAATATACGCGCCAATGCGCATGAGTTTTACGAATTGGGGATGGGCGACCCGTACCCGATTTCGGCGATTCATGGTACCGAAACGGGCGATCTGCTGGATGCGATGATTAAGATTTTCCCGCCGCAATCAGAGGAAGAAAGCGACGATTCGGTTAAGATTGCGATCGTCGGGAAGCCGAACGTCGGAAAGTCAAGCCTTTTAAACCGGCTCGTCGGCGAGGAGCGGGTTATCGTCAGCGATATCGCCGGGACGACGCGCGACGCGATCGATACGAAGCTGATCTTTAATGAGGTTCCGATTACGCTGATCGATACGGCGGGGATCCGCCGGCGGGGAAAAATTGAACCCGGGGTTGAAAAATATTCGGTTTTGCGTTCAATGCGCTCGATTGAGAAGGCGGACGTGGCGCTGCTGGTGATTGACGCGATCCAAGGGATTTCGGTTCAGGACGCGCATATCGCCGGATATATTTTAGAAGAATGGAAGAGCGTGGTAGTGGTCGTGAACAAGTGGGACGCGATCGAAAAAGATACGTATACCATGCAGGCGTATACAGAGAAGATTCGCAGCGAGTTGAATTTCATGGATTACGTCCCGATTCTTTTTATTTCGGCTAAAACGAACCAACGGGTTGATCAGGTGCTGCCGACGGCGTTGCAGGTTCAGGAAGAGCGGCTGGCGCGGATTCCGACTTCGGCACTGAACGATATTCTTCATTCGGCCCAGGACGATCATCACGCGACGTCAAAATCGGGGCGTTCGCTTTCGATTTACTACGGGACGCAGGTTCGTTCCGATCCGCCGACGTTCCTGCTGTATTGCAACGACCCAAAGCTGGCTCATTTCACCTATACGCGTTATCTGATGAATCGGATTCGTGCCCGTTTCGGTTTTATCGGGACGCCGATCCGGATTGTCTATAAAGCGCGTCGGTAATCGTTTTGAAATATAAATAAGCCGTCCGCGTCAATATAACGGCTAAAATAAACGTAGATAATTATTAACGAATTGAATGAAGGACGGACGAAAAGGTTATGAGCAGAAAAACGAAAGCCGAAACGAAATCAAAAACGACAAAGGAAAATATTTTGGATTGGCTTGTTACGATCGTTTTGGGCGTCGCGCTGTATTTTGCGGTTGATTTTTGTATCGGGCGGGTCAGAGTTGAAGGCATCAGCATGGACACGACGTTTCACGAAGGGCAGTTGCTGATGGTCAATAAACTGAACTACCGTTTTAATGCGCCGAGTCGTGGAGATGTGATCGTTTTTACCTCTCCGGTTGAACCGGATAAGGAATATATTAAGCGGCTGATCGGGCTTCCGGGCGACGAAATTGCGGTTCATGACGGCAAGCTTTCGATAAACGGCGAAGTTGTCGATGAACCGTACCTGCATGAACAACCCGGATATGAATTTGACGCATGGATCGTTCCGGACGGAATGTATTTCGCGTTGGGCGATAATCGGAATCATTCGTTCGATTCTCACAATTGGGGGGGCGTTCCGAAAGAAAATCTGATTGGAAATGCGTTTTTCCGTTATTGGCCGTTAAACCGGCTTAACACGATCGGATATGAAATAAAGCTATCCGCGGATCAGGACGTAAGCCCGCGGTAAGAAAGCAGTTGTAAAGATGGAAATGAAAACCAATTTACCCCGGATCGAATATTGTTCCGAGTGTCAGGTCGGGATTATGCGCGATCGCGTCGCGACGTATTATACGTGGATCGGCGAAGAGATTATTACGGTCCCGGATTTTCCCTGTACGATATGCGACGTCTGCGGGCGGCGCGAATGGGACGAAAACGCGATTCATAATCTGAAGGTTATTCTGCGTCCGAATATTGACGGGATTATCAGCGGACGGGGCCGGATTAAGCCGGCGAAGGAAGCCGGGAAAAAGCGTCCGCGTCGCGTTTCGCGCTGAGAATCCGGGGTTATCCCCTCGCGGCATGACTTTGCGGAGTCCGGCCGGACGGGTTTTCATTTCGACTTCGTAAACGATCCGAGAGCGCGCAGCAACCTATCGCGTCGTCAAGGTTACGTCGCGTACCATATAAGTTGAACCAGGAAGAATCGCCCGGTACGGCTTTCGGCTTACCGGGCGATTCTTCCGTCTCTTGAGCCGGAACCGGCATTTTGCGAATTTGCTATTTCGGCCTGATTATCCGAATTCGCATGCCGGAGGGCGCTTCAAGTTTATTTTTTTATCTGTCCGTATCGGTACAGCGCGACCATAGCGTTTACTGCCTGCTCCGGGGTCGGATAAGCCGGGATCCCGTGATCGCGCAACCGTATAATCGAGCGTTGGCACTCCTCGCCGCCCTGGCATTCCATAATAAACGGTTTGCCGAGATGTTTATAAGTATCGTGGATTTTAATGACGATGTCCGTGACGGCGTCTACGTCGGTAACCGCGGTCGGGCAAATCGAGCCGAGGACTCCGTCGATATTCGGATCGCGCAGCGCTTGCGTGAATGCGCCTTTGTATTGAATCGGGGAGGCCGTCCCTGAAATATCGACCGGGTTCAGCGGCGATCCGAACATCGGCATATAAGCGCGGATCCGCGCCTGCAGGTTCGGCGAAATTTCGGATAGTTCATGGAGCGGGAGTCCGCGCCGTTCAAAATGGTCGCACGCCAGCAGACCGGAACCGCCGCCGTTGGTGATCATGATGAACTTATCTCCCTTGGGCGCCGGCTGCAGTCCGAGCGCAAGCGAAATATCGAGGAATTCCTGCCAGGTCGTCGCTCGGATCGCGCCGGCATTTTTAAAGATTTCGTCATAGTACGCGTCGTTCGTTCCGGCGTTTTCGGATGCTGTATGCGCGAAGGCCGCTTTTTCTCCGATTTTTGATCCGCCGACTTTGATCGTTACGATCGGTTTGTTTGTCTTTCGACAGGCTTCGATAAAAGCTTCGGGACTATCTAATCCTTCAATATATACGGATATGCATTTCGTGTTTTCGTCTTTTCCGGCGTGAGCGATAAATTCGCAGAAATCGACGTCCGCTTTGTTGCCGAGGCCGACGAAAAAGCTCATGCCGAAATGATCCTTCTGCGATGTTCCAAGTGCGGCCAGCAGGTTGGCGCCGGACTGCGAAATCATCGCGACCGGTCCCTTGATCGGCAGGTAGGGGATAAATCCGCAGTTGAAATTTAAGTACGGACTGCCCATTCCGACAAGATTCGGCCCGATCAAAGGCAGTTCGTTGTCGCGGCAGTACTGCGTCAGTTCGTTTTGAAGTTCGCCGCGTCCGATTTCTTTGAAAGCGCTGGTCGCGATGACGACGATTTTGACCTGTTTTTTGACGCAGTCTTCCAAAACCGATTTTGCAATATGAGCCGGAACAGCAATGAAAACCAGATCGACATCATAGGGAATATCTTTGACTGTCGGATATGCCGTATACCCATGGACGGCGTCCGCTCTCGGGTTTACCGGATAAATTTCGCCTTTATAACCCCAGTTCTGAAGTCCTTCGATAACTTGATAACCGACTTTCTTCTTGTAGCGGCTGGCGCCGACGACGGCGATTGAACGGGGATTTAAAGCGTACGGCAGTTTATCGACAACATAATCTCTTACATGTTCGACTTTCATTTTATTTTATCTCCTGAGCGTTTGAAAAGCTGCATTTGACGCAGCCGACGGCGGTTCGATCCTGAAGAAAATCATCGGTAAAGATGCACTCTTCCCAATATCCGTCCTGATGATCCAATCTCGCGGTCCAACGACGGAATTGGCGGGGTGAAACGGCGGTCTTGACTTCTTCGATTTCGGCGTACTCTTCTAATTTTTTGCGTAGCGATTCCGTATCTGTGAGTTCCGCGAACGAACTGAGCATGATATCGTAGAATGAATCGCTGAGTTCCCAGATGTTGTTAAATTCGGGCATATCGGATAATTCGTCAACCAGTTGGCTCTTTCGGTAACTGGGGACGGTCTGGAACATGCGCACCAGATACATCTTCATCGTCAGGCCGAGTTTCATATGATTCAGGTGGATCATCGGGACGACGAAGCGGCGTTTATCGCTGATTTCGATGAAATCTTTTTTCATCTGGGCGGCGTTTAACCCGGAAAGTTTCGCCAGGACGTCATAGTCGAGCATGTCGCCGACCGACGGCGTATTATTGATTGCGTCGATGATGGCGAAATCGACTGCGTCGATTTTTGTTTGAAAGTTCAGTAAGGCGTCGATCTCTTTTTCTCCCCAAACGAATTTCCGATAACCGTCGCCATACACATCCCATAAATTTACGTTTGATTCGCGAACGTCGCGGCGAATCGGACAGAGATGAACAAACTCAACTTCCGGCATGTCCTTCCATGGACCGATAATGTCCGCGAGCAGATTATCTAACACGCGCATATGGTTGCCGTTAAAGTAGTCGAAGTCTCCGGCCGTTTCGTATCCTGTGCAAATATCATCTTTGTTCTGGAACCATGCGGATAACCGCTGTTTAATCGCCGGATCGGTCCCGTCCTTTAGCTTGACGACCCAATAATAAAGGCCCCAGCCGCAAACCGAAACGGCGGAATTTTTTACGAACATAATGATGCGTTCGTCGTACATTCTTTTCAGTCTTTTTTTGATTTCTTCCGCGGGCGCGCCCGTTTTTTCAGAAACGTATGCTAAATTGAAGACCTCGGGATATATTTGATAAAAAGATTTAGCGACGTTATATGCGCTGGACTCGGCGCTGTCCTGTTTTACGATCCCGGGCTCAACGAAACCGATTCCGCGCGGGGCGAAAAAATATTCTTTCATCCAAGCTTGATGCTGATCGGATCCTAATGTATAGTGTTTCTCTGACATATTCATTGCTCCTTTTTTATTTTTTGGCCGAGAAAAGTACGTAGGCGTCTTATTAAACACATTGCGCACGGTGACTCACGATTTGCCGTTCCGTGCGCGGAAATGAAGATCCATGTCAAACACCTCCAATCTTCATATTATTTTTGGTAGATTCCCAAATCTTTAATAGGATTATACTCCGTAAAAATTAAATACGGACCGGGTTTTAAATATACGATAAGAAAGTATTTGTTCGGGATAAAAAGATCGCGTATGAATTCGGCCTGATCCATTAAAAAATGAAACGTAACTGATCGGTTGCGTTTTTATCAGCCGTTTAACCCGATCGGAGTCCGGTGGAGCGAAAGGAGAAATTTCGATTCACCATCCCGTTCCACCATGGGGCGACAGGCGTTTCCCGGCGCTCGAGCCAAACCCTATGATGATCGGATCTGGTTTTGACCGCGATTTATGAAGAGATTATCCGTTTACGGCCGATTCATCCGTACCGTCCGTCGGAATTCCGGAATCGTCAATTGGGCCGCTGTCTTCGGGCGGCGTTTTTTCTTCGTCCGGATTCCCCTCTTCGCTCATCATCAGATCGACCGTCGGCAGGCTCCCGCCGCTGTCGACAGGAGCGGCGAGAACGATATCGAAATCGCTCGATTTGCAATGTTCGGTCATCGCCTGCGCGTTGGACATCGCGATCGCGTCGTCGGGAATGTTCTGCGTGATTATCCTGACGATTTCAGTCGCTTCGGAACAGTTGCCGCTGCGCGCCATGACAAGCCCGTACATCGAGAACAATTCTGGAATCCGGCTGTTATATGAAATCGGGATAGCTTCGATCTCGGCGCCGCTCGGCGTTATTCCGCCATAAATCGCTAAGCGGAAATATTTTACCGCGTCGTTATACTTTCCCGACATGTAATACTGCGTTCCCAAGTTCCAATAAAAGAGCGTATAGTCCGGGCGGAGGTCGATCGCGTCTTCCGCCTGTTGAATCGCTTTCGCATATTCGCCGTTCCCGCTATACGTACGGGAAATATAATACGGCGCCCAAGGGTCATACGGGTTCAGCGAACGGGCGCGTTCGAAAGCGGTAATCGCTTCGGTCGTTTGATCGGCGGCGCGTAAATTACGCCCCAACGCCAGATAAAGTTCGGCGATATTCGGGTTGATCGAGATCGCGATCTGGAATTCGTTAATCGCCTCGTTATAATTTCCGGTAATTTCGAGAAGCAGCCCGCGCGCGCGGTGCGCTTCCATTGTGCTGCTTCCGAATTCGATCGCTTTTCTCGAGGCGTCGGTCGCTTTTTCGAGCGTTGCCAGCGATTCTTTCTCGGTAAATTCATTGACATACGATTCTGTCATATACGCGTAAAGAAGCGGATTTGCGGGGTCGATTTCGCCGGCTCGTTTAAAAGCTGCTTCGGCGTCCAGGTAATTTCCGAGTTTCCCGAGCGCCCAGCCGCGAATCGCGTGCGCGACCGGGTTGCTTCCGTTCAAAAGGATGGCGTTTTCGGCGTTCAGGAGCGCGTCTTCCGTATGCCCTTCGTACATTTCCAGCTTCGCTAAATTGACGTAGACGGAGATGTCCTTGGGATTGGAGTCGATCGCCTTGTAATAGGATTCGATGGCCCGCGCCATCTTGCCGTCGTTTACGAATTGTTCGGCCTCAAAGACGAACGCTTCCGGCGGCGTCGTCGGCGTCGCGGTCGGGATAAAGAGCGGCTGCGTATCGGGGACGATAACGACGCTGAAATAGATTCCCGCCGCGGCGATAATCGCTAAGAGGGCGATCCGAAGCGGATTGGAGCTTTTTCTGCGATTGTTGTAACTGTATCGCGAGCCTTTTAAGTACAAAATTTCACCTTCATTTTCTTTCAAGTTTCGCGCGGTTGGGACCCGCGGCGATTCGAAGTTTATTATACCGTTTCAAAGTACGGATCCGTCGGATTTTTTGTCTTTCGGTCGGAGGCGGATAAATCCCTTTCAAAATTCAGGAGTGTTTAAAACTCGTTCCGCTTTAGCGCCGCTGTACATGAGAATCCAGTTATAATATAACCAATAAACGGAATGAACCGTTGTTTTAATCCAATGTTAAAGGAGAAGCAAGCGTATGAAGAAGTTGATGAATTGTTTGTTTATTGCGGCGCTCATTCTTGGCGTCGCCGTTCTGAGCGCCGCGCCGGTCGCCGCTCAGGACGAAATCAAAATTTGCCAGGTTACCGATCTTGGCGGCGTTGATGATAAATCCTTCAATGAAACGGCTTGGAACGGGATTAAACTCGCCGAGACCGAATTAGGGATTAAAGGAATCGTTCTCGAATCGAAGTCGGACTCCGATTATATGGTCAACATCGATCAGCTGATCGACGACGGCTGCGATTTGATCGTCACGGTCGGCTTCATGCTCCAGGAAGCGACAGCGAACGCAGCGACCGACAACCCGGACGTCAAATTCTCGATTATCGACTCGACTGTCGGAATGGACAACGTCGTCGATCAGGTTTTCCAGACTGATGAAGCGGCGTTCCTGGCCGGTTACGTCGCCGCCGCTGCGACCAAGACGGGAACCGTCGGTACGTACGGCGGGATGTGTATCCCGACGGTTACGATTTTCATGGACGGATTTGCCCGCGGCGTTAAGTATTATAACGAAGCGAAAGGGACCGACGTTAAGGTCCTCGGCTGGGACATGGAAAAAGTGGACGGCACCTGCGTCGATTCGTTTGAGGATCTTGACAAGGGCAAACAGGTCACGTTGGCCATGATGGATCAGGGCGCGGATATTATCATGCCTGTCGCCGGACCGGTTGGCGGCGGTACGATTGCGGCGATCGAGGATCGCGGCTCGGGTCTCGTTATCGGCGTCGATTCAGATTGGGCGCTGACGTATCCGGATAACGCCGATATCGTTTTGACGTCGGTCGTTAAGAAGATGGATTCGACGACGTTCGGCGTTATCGAAACCGTTGTCGACGGGAAATTCGCCGGCGGAAAATACGTCGGGAATCTTGAGAACGGCGGCGTTGCGATCGCTCCGTTCCATGAACTCGACGAGATGATTTCCGAGGAATTAAAAGCCGAATTAGCTGATCTTCAGGCGAAAATTATCGCCGGTGAGATCGAGTTGAACGAAACCTACGTTCAATAAGGCGCGGAAACGTACGTAAAACGAGACAGGTAACACAGGAGAGAGCGGGGCCATCTGGGTTTCCGCTCTTTTTTAAGAACGAATCAAAGACGAGCTCCGCCTACGAATTTTATACGATTTCCAGGAAATCAATATATAATCAGTATATGAAGTTTTTCATCATCTCGTTTTAGATGATATTTCTCAGATGAGGAGTTGAATATGCCACCGGTATTGGAATTAAAAGGGATTACGAAACGATTCCCCGGCGTTTTGGCGAATGATCATATCGATTTGCGTCTGAACAAAGGGGAAATTCTGGCGTTGTTAGGCGAAAATGGCGCCGGGAAGTCCACATTGATGAATATTCTTTACGGCCTGTATCAACCGGATGAAGGGAATTTTTTCATTAATGGTCAACCGATTGAGATCCATGGACCGATGGATGCGATTCATGCCGGCATCGGGATGGTCCATCAGCATTTTATGCTGATCCCCGTTTTTTCTGTGACCGAAAATGTCATGTTGGGCGAAGAATCCGTCCGAATGGCCGGCATATTGGATCAGGAATCAGCCGCGGCGCGGATCAGCGAACTCGCCGATACATATGGTCTGAGTCTGGATCCGAAAGCGCTGGTCCGCGATTTGCCGGTGGGGTTACAGCAGCGGGTCGAGATCGTTAAGCTCTTGTATCGGAACGCGAACATCCTGATTTTTGACGAACCGACCGCCGTTCTGACGCCGCAGGAGGCGGACGATCTTTTCCGGGTTATGAAATCGCTGACCGATCAGGGAAAATCGATCATTTTTATTACGCATAAACTTCGCGAAGTTCTCGAATATTCGGATCGGATTATGGTTATCCGGCGCGGAAAAGTCGTCGGCGAGGCGCTCCCGAGCGAATCGGATCAGGCGTCTCTGGCGGCGATGATGGTCGGGCGTTCGGTCAATATCGAAAGCGATAAAGCGCCCTGCGCGCCGGGCGAGCCGGTTTTGAAAGTCAGCGATCTCTACGTCAGCGACAATACGCGGACGGTAACGGTTCACGGTCTATCGTTCGAGATCCGCGCCGGCGAAATTCTCGGAATCGCCGGTGTTCAGGGGAATGGCCAAACGGAGCTTGAAGAAGCTGTGACGGGAATGCGCGATCCAGATACCGGGACGATCGAATTCCTCGGCCGTACCTATTCGAAATTAAGGCCGCGCCGTTTCGTCGAAGCCGGCGGGGCGCATATTCCGGAAGACCGCCAGCGAGACGGTTTAATTCTGAGTTTTTCAGTCGAAGACAATATGATGCTTTGCACATACTATAAACCGCCCTACTCGGTTAACGGTGTCTTCGATCGGGGAGAAATTTACGAAAATGCGTTGGAGCTGATCGAGCGTTTCGACGTCCGCCCGCCGAATCCGATGAACTCGGTTGGGAATTTATCCGGCGGGAACCAGCAGAAAGTTATTGTCGCGCGCGAGTTATCACGTAAAAATAAGCTGATCGTCGCTTCTCAGCCGACGCGCGGTCTGGATATCGGTTCGATCGAGTATATTCATGGGCAACTCGTTCGCCAGCGCGACGCCGGCTGCGCTGTGCTGCTGATTTCGTCCGAGTTGGATGAAATTATGTCGTTGGCGGATCGGATCCTGGTGATGTATAAAGGGAAATCGATGTGTTTGGTTGATCGCGGCCAGACGACAAAGGAACGAATCGGGCTATATATGGCGGGCGTCAAAGATCCCGCGGAAAAATCGGAGAAACGAGAGGTCTTGTCATGAGCGATCCTAAAGAGTTAAAACCGAATGAAAACGGAAAGCCGGCGCCCGGGAACGTATTCCTGAACGAGTTGGGGCGGAAAACAGAGAAAAAAGAAGGCTGGCCGCGGCGGCTCTGGTCCGCGGTTCAAATTCCGGTTTTGGCGATTTTGAGCGGCCTGTTGTTGGGCGCGATCTTTATCGTCGTAACTTCGGCGAACGTTTATAGTGCGTTCGGGACAGGGTTTGGAGCGGGCGTTCGCGAAGCGCTCGCGACCGTCGCGAGCGCGTACGGGGCGCTTTTTGAAGGGGCGTTTGGGAGTCCGGCGCGGATTGCCGAAGCGCTTCGGACGGGTGAAAAGATTGAACGCGCGTTTAAGCCGCTTTTTCAAAGTTTCGTCGAGACGACGCCGTATATTTTTACCGGTTTAGCGTTAGCTCTCGGGTTTCGCGCCGGCATTTTCAATATCGGCGGCGAGGGGCAAATTTATATCGGCGCTGTTTTAGCGACGCTTGTCGGTACGATCGATCTGGGTATTCCCCCCGCGCTGCATGTTTTGGCAGCGATTCTTCTCGGTGTCCTTGGCGGCGCGTTCTGGGGCTTTATTCCGGGCTGGCTTAAAGCGAACGCCGGTTCGCATGAAGTTATCAATACGATTATGATGAATTACATCGCGCTGCGGCTGGTCGAATTTTTGCTGACCGGACCGATGACGAAAGCCGGAAGCGGCGGCATGCCGACGTCCAATAACATTCTTGATTCCGCACGGATACCGCTCGTTTTCCCGCGGCCGCTGACGCTCCACTGGGGCTTTTTCGTCGCGATCGCTGTTGCGATATTGGCTTGGTTCATATTGTTTAAAACGAAATGGGGGTTTAATCTCCAAATTGCCGGCGCGAACAAACACGCCGCGAAATACGCCGGGCTGAACGTTAACGTCTGGATGGTTTTGGGTATGACGTTATCCGGCGCTTTGGCGGGCCTCTGCGGCTCGGTTCAGGTTCTGGGCGTGACGTATTCGATGGGCCTGGGTGTTTCGTCCGGCTATGGTTTCGACGCGATTTCCCTGGCGCTCCTGGCGAATAACAATCCCTTAGGTTGTATTTTAGCGGCGCTGCTGTTCGGATTCCTGAAAACCGGATCCCGCGCGATGATGAGCCGGACCGGAATTCCGCTCGATATCGTATCGATTATTCAAGCGTTTATCCTGGTCTTTATCGCGGCGCCGGCGATTATCCGAACCGTTTTCCGGCTGCGCGGCGAATCGAAAGGCGATTCGAAGGTGGTTAGCTTATCCGGATTGGGAGGTAACTGATGAATATGCGTTCCGTTACGGTTGAAAGTTCGATTCATGCGCGGACGTTAAAAGTTCGCGACCGCGTTATCGGGGGCGTTTTAATCTTTTTCGCGCTTCTGATTTACCTGGCTTTTGCGGCTGCGGCGGCGCAGGAAACGACTTCGACGTTTATCATGACGCCCGGCGGCGTTATCCGCGGCGCTATGGGGGATGTTGTTTTGCCTTCTCGGGTTGTCCTGACGGTTGTTTCGGTCTTCCTGGCGGTTTTAGGCGTGGCGCTCTTCGCGGTTGGATCGCGGGGGCGTTCGGGCTTGTTTCTTCTTATCGGCGGTGCGGGCCTCGTTTTTTCTTTCCTGGTATTCGTTTCGTTCGACAAGCGGATCAATTTCGCCAGTTTGTTTAATTCTGCGCTGACGATGTCCGTGCCGATTTCTCTCGGCGCGTTATCGGGGATCCTCTGCGAACGCTCGGGGATCACGAATATCGCCGTCGAGGGCTTCATGCTGGTAGCGGCGATGGTCGGATCGATCGTCGGTTCGGTGACGAAGAATATTTGGGCGGGTTTGTTAGCGGCGATGGTGGCGAGCTGTCTGCTGTCGCTCGTTCATAGCTGGCTTTCAATCCGTTATAAAGTTAATCAGGTCATTTCCGGTACGGTCATCAATATTTTTTCTCTTGGGCTGACGTCGTATATCTCGTCAATGTATCTTCAGAATATCCAGGCGCTGAATAAAACGCCGCGTTTCCCGACGGTTTCGGTTCCTGTTTTGGCCGATATTCCTTTCTTCGGCCCGGTCTTCTTCAATAACAGCTTATTTGTGTTCGGAATGATTATTTTGGTTCTGATCTTCAATTTCCTGCTGTTCCGGACGCGTTGGGGGTTGCGCCTGCGGGCTGTCGGCGAACATCCGAAAGCCGCGGATACGCTCGGCGTAGACGTTTTTAAGACGCGTTATGTGGCGGTGTTGTTGTCCGGGTTGATCGCCGGAATCGCGGGGGCATATTTTTCGCTCGGGTCGGTCGGACGTTTTGACGAGGGGATGACCGCCGGGAAAGGGTTTATCTCGTTGGCGGCGATGATTTTCGGCGGTTGGAACCCGATTCCTTCTTTTCTCGCCGGCGTCCTTTTCGGTTTCGCGGACGCGCTGGCTTCGGCGGTATCGATTTTAGGTTCGCCGATCCCGGGGCAGTTTATCAACATGCTGCCGTATGTGATTACGATGGTCGTTTTAGGGGGCGTTGTCGGTAAAGGCGTGATGGGGCCGGCTTCCGCCGGCGTTCCTTATGAGAAAGAATAGGACGGCGCTGAGACGGTTGTTTTATCGTTGAATCGTCGTTTATTTTCATTTTTATTTCCTTTCTTTCAAGGACGGTTCTCTTTCGATGAGAGCCGTCCGCCTTTAAGCCGTGGCGAAGCGGCGGAAGGATGTTTTGGGGAACCGATGATCTGATTTCGATAATTATTTGTATTTATTTTTGTCAGGGGTGATTTTAAAAGGGCGATATTTTTTTAAGATAGCCATGTTTTGGAAAACCTGGTCGCGGCTTGGCCGTTTGGAACGCCTTTGCGAAGGGCGATCGGTATAATTTAGAAAAGAGGGAATCGTATGAAAAATCAGAAAAGGTTGTTGACACCGATTGTGCGGATTTTGTCCGATTTGGCTTGGAAACTCAAATAAATTGATCTTTGATTTGGTCGGGTAAGCAAAAAAACGTTTCGGTTTATGAGTTTGCGCCGATTTTTATGTGTGAAAGAGAAATCGATATGCTCGAGAAGTTAAAACAAGACGTATTTGAAGCGAATATGGAACTTCAATCTAAAGGCGTCGTTATTTATACTTGGGGGAATGTCAGCGGGATTGACCGGGAAAAAAATCTGGTTATTATTAAGCCAAGCGGCGTCGATTATGACCGGATGAAAGCCGACGATATGGTCGTTGTCGATCTGATAAGCGGCGAGCGCGTGTCAGGTTCATTGAAACCTTCCTCCGATACGCCGACCCATTTGGAGCTGTATCGACGGTTCCCCACGATTGGCGGAATCGTTCATACGCATTCAAAATTCGCGACGGCCTTTGCGCAAGCCGGTATTCCGCTCAAAGCGTTAGGAACAACCCATGCGGATTATTTCTATGGAGATGTTCCTTGCACGCGGGATTTAACGATTGACGAAGTTCAGCGGAATTATGAACTGAATACCGGAAAGGTGATTGCTGAAACGATCGACGCGGCTGACCCGCTTTCGGTTCCGGCGGTTTTAGTAAAAAACCACGGACCTTTTTCATGGGGAACAGACCCTAAGCAGGCGGTCTATCATGCGGTCGTGTTGGAGTGCGTTGCGGAAATGGCGTTTTTGACGTTTTCGTTAACGTTGAATTGTTCAGGAGTGCCTCGTTATATTCTCGATAAGCATTATTCGCGAAAGCATGGCGCGAACGCTTACTACGGTCAATGTTAAACAAGCTGAAAAGGAGATTTTGAGATGGATCTGGAGAAAATCAAAAATGAAATAATCGAGGGCGGTACTTCCTTAGGTATTGAGTTTGGTTCGACCCGAATCAAGGCTGTTCTGATCGGTTCGGACTATCAGCCGCTTGCCTCAGGCAGTTATAATTGGGAGAACGAATACGTAAACGGTATTTGGACCTATTCCTTAGACGACGTTGAACGCGGGCTTCAGGACAGTTACCGCGATTTATGTAAAGATGTTGAAAAAAAATATGATGTTAAGCTGACGAAGTTCGGCTCAATCGGAATTTCGGCGATGATGCATGGATACCTCGCGTTCGATTCGTCGAATAAATTATTGGTTCCGTTCCGAACCTGGCGAAACACGACTACCGAACAGGCCGCCGGGCTGCTTACCAGGGAATTTAACTTTAATATTCCGCTGCGCTGGAGCGTCGCGCATCTTTACCAAGCAATCCTAAATAACGAGCCTCATGTGTCCGAGGTGTCATTTATAACTACTTTAGCCGGGTATGTTCATTGGCGTTTAACCGGGAAGAAAGTTCTCGGAATCGGCGATGCGTCCGGAATGTTCCCGATTGCCAGCGAAACAAAAAATTATGACGCTAAAATGATCGCGAGATTCGATGCGATTGTTTCGGAGAATAAATTCAAATGGAAATTAGGGGATATTCTGCCTAAAGTTCTGGTCGCCGGCGAAGAGGCGGGAACTCTGACGCAAGAGGGCGCCCGATGGATGGATCCGGGCGGAACGCTGACGCCCGGTATACCGTTCTGTCCGCCGGAAGGAGACGCCGGGACCGGGATGACGGCGACAAACAGTATTGGCGAACGGACCGGGAATATTTCCGCGGGAACATCGGTTTTCGCCATGGTCGTATTGGAGAAAGATCTTTCAAAAGTCTATCCGGAAATCGATATTGTTATGACGCCGTCCGGTTCCCCGGTCGCAATGGTTCATTGTAATAACTGCACGTCCGACATCGACGCGTGGAGCCGCGTTTTTGCCGATTTTTCTAAAATGATGGGCTTCGAAGTCGATAAAAATAAATTGTTTACGACGCTTTATTCCGCCGCGCTTACGGGAGATCCGGATTGCGGAAGAATTCTTTCGTATAACTATCTTTCCGGTGAACCGATTACGGGTTTTGATGAAGGGCGTCCGCTCGTGATTCGCATGCCGAACAGCAATCTGAACCTTTCAAACTTTATGCGTTCCCTGATTTTTTCAGCGTTAAGCGCGCTCCAAATCGGCATGGAAACTTTGAAAGCGGAGAATGTTCGAATAGATAAACTGTTGGGACATGGAGGTTTCTATAAGACGAAAAGCGTCGGACAAAAATTTACGGCGGCTGCGCTTGAAACGCCGGTATCCGTAATGGATACTGCCGGAGAGGGCGGCGCATGGGGCGTAGCGTTGTTAGCGTCTTATTGCCGGCGGAAGAAACAGGATGAGACGTTGGATCAATTCCTGTCGGCAGAAGTTTTCGCGAATATGGAAGAAACCGTTCTGAATCCGGACGAATCCGATATCGCTGGTTTCAAGGATTTTATCGAAGTCTATAAGCAGGGTCTGGAGATTGAAAAGGCGGCCGTAGATCGTCTGAACTGGCGTTGACGGAGCAGTTTTTGCAGCGATTTAATAAAAAAGAGGGCGTTCCGAGTCCGAGAAACCGTTCCGTGCCTTCTCGGATATCCAAAATATTTGACTTTCGGGACGCCCTCTTTCGATTTTCTCGATCGAGATTATCTTAGCCAACTGAAACGGATCCGGTTCGGTTTTATCCGGATTCTCCGCGCGTTGAGAGATTGATAACCGCTGTCGTTCTTTACGCCCGACCGAAATCGTCTTGAACGCGGACGATATCGTCCTCGGGGCAGATTCCGATCTGCGTTTCAACGAAGACCATTGTTTTGTCCGTGTTGTTCTCAACACGGTGAAGCTGGCCTTTTTCGATTTGGATAACGTCCCCGGCTTTTGCCTGAAACTGCTTTTCGCCTAAGGTAATAAGCGCGCTGCCTTGGACGATGACCCAAACTTCCGCGCGCAGGTTATGATACTGAAGCGAAAGGCGTTTCCCCGGAAATACGAAAATCCGTTTGACCCGGTATGAGGGTTCGAACAGGTATTCTTCCCAGCGTCCCCAAGGCCGATTTTCAAAATCAATCATGTTCCCTCCTGTAATTTGACGCTATTTCAGATCGACGCCGGATCGCGTCTTTGGCGATCATATCGCACAATTGTTCGTACGGGATTCCGGCCGCGGCGGCTTCCTGCGGGAGCAGGCTGGTCGGGGTCATCCCCGGCAGCGTATTCGCTTCCAGGCAGTAGAAGGTCCCGGCGCTGTCGACTTTGAAATCGACGCGCGAGTAAAAACCGAGGTGGAGCGCTTTATGAACCGCGAGCGCAGCCGCTTGCAGCGCCGCCGTAAGTTCGTCCGTTATTTCCGCGGGACAGACTTCGTTCGTCCGTTCGCTTTGATATTTTGATTCGTAATCGAACCAGCCGTAACGCGGAATAATTTCTATCGGCGGAAGGGCTTTCCCGTCTAATATTCCGACACAGAATTCCCGACCCTGGATATATTTTTCGATTAAGATATCGCCGTCGCTGCCGCCGGCATCCGCGCTGACAGCCTTCTGGACAGCTTCTCGGAATTCACCGTCGTTCTGCGGCAGGCTGATTCCGATGCTTGATCCGCCGCGCGGCGGTTTTACCGCGCAGGGAAAGCCGATTTTTTCGCGTACGGTCTCTTCGTTGATGTCTTCGCAACGCTGGTAATAAAGCCAATCGGCCGTTCGCTGACCGACAGAGCGCATCTGCCGTTTCGCCAGATGTTTATCCATAGCGACAACGCAGCCGGCAAAATCGCTTCCTGTAAATGGGATTTCGAGGAGCCCGAGCGTTGCTTGAAGCTGGCCGTTTTCGCCGGCCGCGCCGTGCAGGGCGATAAAGACGACGTCGGCGGCACGGCAAACGTCTAAAACGTTCGGCCCGAAATATCCGGTGCAATGCGGGCTGCGGCGCGATTTTAATTCTTCCAGGTTTGGCGGCGTCCGCGGAACCTGGAACGCATAATCCTGATATTCAGGTCGAGCGAGAAATAATTCGCCGACCGTTTTACCGTTTAATTCGACGCCGAGCCAGACGTCGAGAAGCGCTACCGCGTAACCTGAGTCGGCCAGCGCGTTGCTGATTTTACAGCCGGAAGCCCAGGATACGTCCCGTTCGGCGGAATTCCCTCCGGCTAAGACAGCGATTTTCATTTTCATCCGTTTCCTTTGTACGAATGTGATTTCATGTTCGGGAGCGGTTTTTGGAATCGCCCGGATTCATGAAGCGCTCGGAAACCCGAGCTGCACCGCCTATTTTATCATGCGGTTTTATTGTCGGCGTTGCTTGGGACGGTTGAACGATGATAAATCTTTCTTCGGCGCGAATAAAAAGACCCATGCTGGGGCATGAGTCTTTTCGTTTCGTCAGGAGATTTTACGATATTAATATTCGGGCATCGCCGGAGCGGCCGGTTTCGCCGGTTCGGGAATTTCCGTGACCAGCGCTTCGGTCGTCAGGATCATCGCCGCGATCGAAGCGGCGTTTTCCAGCGCGCCGCGGGTAACTTTCGCTGGGTCAATGATGCCGCCCTCGACCATGTCGATGTAGCTGTCTTTCAAGACGTCGTAACCGATCTGTTTCGATTTCTTCGTCTTCTGCTGAGCGCGGATGTTGTTGACGATGACGGATCCGTCGCGGCCGGCGTTCTCAGCAATCTTGCGCATCGGGCAATCGAGCGCTTTGCGGACGATATTGATGCCGGTCTGGATGTCGTCAGTTTTGTCCTTGAGATCGGCGACTTTGGCACTGGCGTTGACGAGCGCGACGCCGCCGCCCGGGACGATCCCTTCCTCGACGGCCGCGCGGGTCGCGGAGAGGGCGTCTTCAACACGATGTTTCTTCTCTTTTAATTCGACTTCCGTCGCGGCGCCGACGCGGATAATCGCGACTCCGCCGGAGAGTTTCGCCAGACGTTCCTGGAGTTTTTCGCGGTCATAATCGCTCGTCGTTTTCTCGATCTCGGCGCGAATCTGATCGACGCGGGCTTTGATTTCATTGCTGTCGCCGCGGCCGCCGACGATCGTCGTATTTTCCTTATCGGAGATGACTTTTTCACAGCGACCGAGGTCGGCGATCTGAACGGAATCCAGCTTGCGTCCGGTTTCTTCGCTGATGACCTGGGCGGCGGTCAGGATCGCGATATCCTGAAGCATGGCCTTGCGGCGATCGCCGAAGCCCGGGGCCTTGATCGCGAGAACGTTAAGCATGCCGCGCAGTTTGTTCAGGACAAGGGTCGCAAGCGCTTCGCCGTCGATATCTTCGGCGATGATAACGATATCGCGTTTCCCGGTCTGGACGAGCTTTTCCAGGATCGGAACGAGATCCTGCGCGGCGGAGATTTTCTTATCGTAGATCAGGATATACGGATCGTTGATAACCGATTCCATCTTATCCGTATCAGTCATGAAATAAGAGCTGATATAACCGCGGTCAAATTTCATCCCTTCGACGTATTCGGTTTCAAATTCGAGACCTTTGGATTCCTCAACGGTGATTACGCCGTCTTTACCGACTTTATCCATGACGTCGGCGATGAGGCTGCCGATATGTTCGTCCTGAGCGGAGATCGTCGCGACGTTGGCGATATCGTTTTTGGTTGTGACTTCGATCGCCTGGGCGCGGATATCGTCGGCGATGACTTTCGCGGCTAATTCAATTCCGCGTTTGAGGAGCATTGGGTTCGCGCCGGCGGCTAAGGTTTTCAGACCTTCGCTGACGATCGCATGGGCTAAAACGGTCGAGGTCGTCGTACCGTCGCCGGCGATGTCGTTCGTTTTGGCGGAAGCTTCTTTGAGGAGCTGCGCGCCCATGTTTTCGAACGGATCGGGTAATTCAACTTCTTTCGCGACGGTAACGCCGTCATGGGTGATTGTCGGAGAACCGAATTTCTGTTCAATCGCGACGTTTCGGCCTTTCGGTCCTAACGTTGTTGAAACCGCGTTCGCGACCGCGTCAATACCGACCTTAAGTTTTTTTCGAGCGTCTTCGCCGAATAATAATTGTTTTGCCATGAGTATACTTTCCCTTCGAAATGATTAATTAGTTGATTGATTACTGAACGATCGCCAGCACGTCAGATTCGCGCAGAATCAAGTACTTCTTGCCGTCAATTTTGATTTCCGTTCCGGAATATTTCGCGAAAAGAACGACGTCGTTAACGTTGACGTCAAGCGCGACGCGTTCGCCTTTGTCGTTGCGTTCCCCGGCGCCGACGGCCAAGACAGTGGCTTTCTGCGGCTTTTCTTTAGCGGTTTCCGGTAAAACGATGCCTCCGGCGGTGATGTCCTGTTCTTCGATCGGTTCGACAACCAAGCGATTCCCCAACGGTTTTAAGTTCATTACAATCCTCCATCAAACGATTTCGTTACAATTTTTGCAGTTTTAGCACTTGAAATTCAGAGTGCTAACGATGAATCTATCATACAAGCTCTAAGAACGAATGTCAAGCATGTTAAAGCATTTCTAACAAAACTCTTACAGGCCCGTCAGTGCGGGTAAAAAAGGTTCAAGCCGCGTAATTTTACAAAGCGTCTGCTCAAAAGTAGAATTAGGACATGAAATTCGAAATCTTTACGCTCCTTCCGGAAGTTTTTCCGGCGTACCTTTCGGCGAGTATCCTGGCGAAAGCGATCGAGACCGAACGGATCGCGGTCGATCTCCACAATATCCGCGACTGGGCGACGGATAAACATCATATTACCGACGAACCGCCGTTTGGCGGCGGCGGCGGGATGGTCATGAAGGCCGGACCGGTATTCGACGCTGTCGAAGCGGTTGTCGGAACGCCGCCCGACTGTCCTGTGATCCTGATGACGCCTCAGGGACGGGTATTCAATCAGCAGATTGCCGTCGAGCTGGCTCGTTATCCGCGAATCGCGCTGATCTGCGGGCGCTATGAAGGGTTTGACGAGCGCATCCGGGAGCATCTGGCTACCGACGAGATTTCGATCGGCGACTTTGTTTTGACGGGCGGAGAGCTTCCGGCGCTGGCGCTTATTGACGCTGTCAGCCGGAACATTCCCGGCGTTTTAGGCGATCCGGCCGGCGCCTATGACGATTCGCACGCGCAAACGCTGCTCGAATATCCGCACTATACCCGTCCGGCGGTTTATCGTGAATGGGCCGTTCCGGAAGTTTTATTAAGCGGGAATCACGCCAAAATCGCGGCCTGGCGGCGTCAGGAATCGCTCCAGCGGACGTACGCGAGACGTCCCGATTTATTGGCGCGGGCGGAGCTGTCGGCGGCGGACCGGAAGTTTCTTGCCGGGTTGGCCCATGAGGAATTGACGCATAATCCGAAAATGAACGAAGAAGTTTCGGACTGATTCTTGAAGCGTCGGATATTAAGGTTTTTCCGGGTACCCGGCTAAAAATTCATTCGCAAAATCGTCGTATTTCCCGGCGAGGATCGCTTTCCGCGCGTCGCGGACGATCGTCATCAGCGTATGAATATTATGAATCGAGAGCAGCGTTCCGGAAAGATTTTCCTTCGAACGGAAGAGATGGCGGATATAAGCCCGACTGTGATTCGCGCAGGTATAACAAGTGCAGCCTTCGACGATCGGGCGCGGATCGTCGCGGTACTGCTGATTGACCAGGTTCATTTGCCCGCGGCGGGTCATCGCCGCGCCGTGGCGGGCGAGGCGGGTCGGCAGCACGCAGTCGAAAATATCGACGCCGCGCCGGATGCCATGGACAAGGTCTTCCGGCGAGCCGACGCCCATTAAATAATGAGGTTTGTTCGACGGCAGGATCGGCGCCAAAACGTCGAGCATGGCGTTCATTTCGGCTTTCGTTTCGCCGACCGATAATCCGCCGATCGCGACGCCGGGCGTATCCATTTCGATGATAAATCGGGCCGATTTTTCACGCAGATCGGCGAAGATACCGCCCTGAATAATTCCGAACAGCGCCTGATCCGGACGCGTTTTCGCTTTTAAGCAGCGTTCGAGCCAGCGGTGGGTCCGGTTCATGGCTGAAACGTTGTAGCGGTAATCGTGCGGCGGGGCGCATTCGTCGAACGCCATAATAATATCGGCGCCGAGGTTTTCCTGAATCGCGATCGATTTTTCAGGCGTGAAACGGTGTTTGGATCCGTCGAGGTGCGACCGGAAAGTTACGCCCTGTTCGTCGATTTTCCGCAGCTCGTTCAACGAGAACACCTGAAAGCCGCCGGAGTCGGTCAGGATCGGTCCTTTCCAGTTCATGAAGCCATGAACGCCGCCGAACGCAGCGATCCGTTCGTCGCCCGGACGTAAGTAAAGATGATACGTGTTCGAGAGGATAAACGAAACGCCTTCTTCTTCGAGCTGACGGGAGGTCAGCGATTTTACCGTCGCCTGCGTTCCGACCGGCGCGAAGATCGGCGTTTCGATTGCGCCGTGAGGGGTATAGAAAATGCCGGCGCGGGCGTTCCCGTCCGTCGCGATCAGATCAAATTCAAAATTATTTTTCATCGTTTGCGGTTTTAGTCTCTTCCCCTGTTCTTTGTTATCCGGTTCGGCGTTTCCCGGCGGTTTTACGGACGAATTCGGCGGCTTGAATCGCGACTCGTTCATGCGTCCCCTCGCCGATCTTCCCCGCTTCGTCAAAAGCCTCGACTTTAAAAGAAATTTTCTTTCGATTGACGACGCTTATTTCGGCGATGGCGCGGATTTTCATCCCGATCGGAGAGGCCGCCAGATGGCGGACGTTGACCGAAATCCCGACCGTTGTCCAACCTTCCTCAAGCTGCGGCTGAACCGCGGCCCAGGCGGCGCGTTCCATCAGAGCGATCATCGCCGGGGTCGCGTAAACCGCCAAATCGCCCGAGCCGAGAGCGGAAGCGACGTTCGTCTCGTTTACGATTTCGCTTTGTTCATAAGTGTGTCCGAGTTTGATCATGCGGTTTTCCTCCGCAATGGATTATATCGTATTCCCGCCCGGCTCGCGCGCCGCCGCAGGATGATAGTCGGAGCGGAAGATTCCGAGATTCGGCGCTGAGCGTTCCATGCGCGATAGCGCGAGGCGGGTCAGCGGGTTTTCCGCGATTGGGTCCTGCCGTCGTTCGAAATTCGGAACGAGGCGGAAATTTGGGCTTTCATGTCCGGAAGCGCTTTCGCTTACCTTCCTCTACGGTTTTCGCCGCTTTTCAGGTTCGCTTTGATCATTTTTCCTTATCTTCGGCGTATCGTTTCGCAGATAATGCCTGCCCTGGCGAGGATTTTCTTTAGGATGGACTGCGTTCGGATCGCGGACCCGTTCAGGTACGCCCCCGATTAGGGCGCGCTGTCCTGACGGATTGTATTTCGTCGGACGCTTTTCTCGGGATGAATCGGAAAAGACAGCGGTTCAAAAGGATCGTCATGCCGATTCGGTCTGACTTCCTGCTATAATTTACAATCGTTGC
>DAOUFC010000035.1:0-32859 GCA_034430295.1 Flexilinea sp. | reverse complement strand
TTCCGATCTATATGACCGCGCTCGATCTGATCTGTTCCGGCCCGGTCGCTGTCAACGCCGCGACTTATGTCGGTTATATCAAAGGCAGCTGGCTCGGCGCCGTATTCGCCACAATCGGCGCCGTTTTGCCCTCGTTGATCGTCTGTACCGTCGTCGCCCTCTTTCTGGACCGCTTTCGCAGCAGCAAAATCGTCAAAGGGCTGTTTACCGGCATCGTTCCCGCTACCGGAGGTTTAATGATTTTCACGTCGCTGAAACTTTCGAAATCGATCTTTTTCAGCGTCGATTCGTTCCGCGATATTCTAACCGTTACAGTGACCCCGACAAAGATCGGAATGATCTTACTCTGCGCTGCGGCGCTTTTCGCAGCGATCAAATATAAGCTCAATCCGATCTGGCTGACCCTCGCCGGCGCGGCCATCGGGGCGCTGTTTCTGGCGTAACGTCGATAAAATAATCTTGAAACCAGAGCTATCTAATTCTAATTTGTCTATGCGCAGTTTCTGTTTCGTCAAGCGCCGGCGATTTCCATAAAAATTCCCGCCTAAATCAGCGGTTACTTCACGAAATATACCCGATTCGACCCGCTTTCAAATACTTTCGTCAGATGCGTCTCGAACTTACGCTCGGAAACCTGATACGAAGCCCGCTCCGCCGAACCGATCACGACGTAACGAACCGCATAGCGCGCCAACAATTCCGATACGAGCCGCCAATCTTTCGATTCATAAATCTGGCGCACGTCGTCGTTGCGCGAACCAATCTCGGCATATCCCCCGCGCCACTGCGATTCATGATTCATCGGACCGAGAATCGTCGGCAGGCCGCTGAAAATACTGAAAACGTTATCGGCCGAATACGAACCGCCGACTTTTTCGACGATAACGCCGTACGGCGCGCTTCGCAGCCATTCGATCGTCGCCCAATCATCCGGACGCCCTCTTTCAACAAACGCCGCGCCGTCCAAAGAGAACTTTCCCGAGCCGTTCAGCGCGCTCAGCTTCGACTGAATTCCCCAAAACGGATAAACGCCCGCGCTGAAAACGAGGAAAAACAGGACAATGCGAAGCGTAATTTTTCGCCAACCCGCGAGCGTCAGGCGCAGCCGGTTCACCGCGTACGCAGCCGCAACACTGAGCAGAATCCAAGCCAAATAGTAAAACTTGAAAATCGTGTTCATCCGCGTTCCGAAGAAATCGCGCAGATAGAAAAACTCCGGAACAAGGATCAGCGCACCCGCCAAGGCGACCATCAGAGCCGTAAACCGATCCGGAGCCAAATCATAAGCCGGCAGCAGTTGCTGCTGTTCAAGGTTCATTTCATCGCGGCTGCACATCAGCAGACAAACCGCCAACGCGATCAGAAACGCCAATCCCAACGTCGTACCCAACGTCAGCGCGCGGCGGCTCAGGAATGCCGCAAACGGATTCAGGCTGTCCGCGCCGCCTTGATTCGAGATAAAAAGCCGCCCAATCTCGGACAACCCACCGGTTCCTTTCGAAATTTCGGTCATGAAGCAGAAGATTCCGACCGTTACGATCGTCAGGACGGTCAAGATCAACGCGCCCCATTGAAAAACAACCCTTCGGGTTTCGCGATCAACCGAGCGGTAGGCCTTTCGGATCAACCAGATCAGGATTGGGATCAGCAGCGCGCCGAACATGATCAGCAGATGGATCAGCCGCGTCGTAAACACGCCGCTCGGCAGCAGACCGCCAGCCTGCGTCGCCAACCCTTCCATAAACAAACCGTACAGCGCCATACAGGCGGCTCCAAACGGAATCGCCGCCCAAATCGCCGAACGGAGAAAAGCGGGGAACGGATTCAAACCGCGCCGGATCCCCAGCGCAAACGCGCCGACCGTCAGCAGGAACACAAACGGAAAATCCCACGTATTGACGAACAAACAACCCCCGACGATTAACGCCGTCAGCCAGAAATCCGAACGTACCGCCAGCCGTTTCCACCCGAAAACAGCATCGCGCAGCGAAGCGAATTCCGCCGTTTCTTCGGCGAGCGCTTTTCGGTAAACCGCCCACGCCGCTCCGACCGCCAGCAGCACGAAAGGAATCGCCAGGACATGCGGATGGAGATCGCCCAGATAGAACGAAAAAAATGGGAATTCGTCGATGACTTCGCGTTCGGAACCGTCAAGTCCGATATCCTGAATAACCCTCGACGCGCGCCACCACCAAATGCCGGGGCGTCCGGTCGGATTAATCGTTGCCGCGCCGATCGGCGCGTCCGTTAATTCTTTCAGCCCGATAAATTTCCAAAACGCGGATGTCCCGTCGCTGTTCCAGAATAATTTCAGCGCATGAAGACTCTCGAAAAGCCCCTCCAGATTCCCTGTCAGCAGCAAAAACGCCGGGGCCCATAACGCGCCGAAACGGATTCGGTTACGATCGAAACCCGCTTGACGCTTGGCAAGCAGGAATTCGTTAACCAGTTCGAACGAACCGACGGCCGCCATTCCGAAGACGGTCGCTAACATCAGATTAAAACCGACCGCCGCCGGAACGCCCGTCAGCCGGATCAGCAGCGCCGTCATCAGGTAGCCGAAATAATAATACGAAATCGCATACCCGCTAAGCCAGCCGTCCGCCGGCGGAAGCGTCTCCGAGCGCAGGATATTCGAAATAAACATCATCTCCATCGGTTTTTCCGTTCCGGAAACATCCGGATTCGCGCCGCGGAACAGGATCATCAGACCGAATCCGACGCAGAATATCAACGCGTAAAACAAAACCGTCCGGTAATTTTCCCGCAGCCACACGAAAAACGCGCCGCCGTCCCTTCGCAAACAAACGGCCGATACAGCGCCGCTGACGATCAGCGCAATCACCATTCCGCCCGTCGAATTCGGGACGAAACCCAACACGCCGAAAATCCAAAACACGAAACCGGCCAGAATCAGACTTAACGGCAGATAGAAACCGACGCCGCGATTCGCCCACTTCGCAAAGAAACGGAATCCGATCGGCGCGCAAAGGCAGCTCAAAACCGTTAGAATGAGAAGCCACATGAATACCGAACTCATTTCATCACCTCGTAAATCGCGGTATCGCGGTCGCGATAAACCTCGTTCCAAGCCGAACCGTCGAATTCCTCGAACTTCGCAATCCCGGCCTCCGAATATAAACCGCGTTCCAGCTGACCGACGATAAGATACCGAACCGCATATTTTTCCAAGAAAGCGCGCGCTTCCGATTCGGACGTCGTATTATAGAACGATTCGACGTCATGGACGCGGTCCCAAACCGCTTCAGTCATCATCGTCCGTTGCTGCCTTTGATGATAATTCCAACCGACGACCGAAGGAAGACCGGTATAAACCGTGATCCGGTTACCCCATTTATACTCACTGGCGTGGCCCTCAACGATTGTCGGCGATCCGGCGACGTGATCCTGGAGCCAACGGATTGCCCGCGCGTCCTGGCTGAGATTCATCGTGAAACCGTCCTGAGCGTAGTCCGCGCTGTCCATATATGCCATACCGTCCAAAGTACGCGGAGCAGTCCGGTCGATCCGGTCGGTTATCTTATCCAGACTCGCCGTCACGGTAAATAACGCGCCGCCGCAGACGAGAACCGCCAGCGCAACCCGCCATACAGTTCGCATTCCGGAAACGGATCCGCTTCCGACCGCCGTCCGGGCAGCCGCGCGAAAACGATCCGAGATCAGCGCAATCGCGGCCGCGGAACTGATCGACAGCAAGACCCACGCCTGGTTATACAGTTTAAAAACCATGTTCATGCGTCCGATATCGCCGCACAAAGCGCTGAATTCGACAAACAGCGTAATAAACAGCGCCGTTCCGATCCAAAAAAGGACGGCCCGTTTCAACGGCGCTTGATCCGCGCGCAGCATTAATATCAACGCCCAAGCCATCAGCGGAAAAGCGATCAGACCGGCCGCGACCTTCCTTGAAGCGAGAAACCCGATCGTGACGACGGCAAACGCCGCCGCCGCCAATAAGCCGCCCCGAATCCGCTCGTAAAAACGCCGGAACGCCGATAACTTGACCGTCTTCAGCCAGTCAGCCGTCTCATGGAAAAACCATGTGATAATCGCGAACAGGAACAGCCCCCAATGCATGAGATATGACCAACACGGCGTACGCTCGCCCGTCCAAAGCTGAATCGAAGTTTCGCGTGAATTCGTCAAAAGATACGGATAAAACAACCCGATCGAAACGACCGACAGCAGCGCGATCGAAACGACCGCGATCCCGATCCTGCGTAAAGGACCCGCATTAACAAGAAAAACCGGTTTGACGGCGATTAAAACGATCGCTCCAGCGCAGATTAAGAAATAGGTCGGAAAATCCCATGTGTTCGTCGGGATCAACGAGCCGAGAATAACGCCCCCGCCGATCAGAGCTGTTGTCCAGCGCCGCCAAGCGCTACTCTGCGAAGATCCGAAATCGGAACGAATTAGCGAAATAATCCAGGCCAACGCCAGAACCGTGATCGGCAAGGCGAACAGGTGCGCGTGCGGATCGCCGTACAGAAAAGTAAAGTAAGGAAATTCCGTAATCGGTTCGCCCGGAATAGTCCGGCTCGGAATCCAATACCAATCGCCCGGATACAGCTGGAATTTACGCCCGCGCAGCAACTGCAGCAATCCGAAGAAAAAGGCCTGGATCCCGTCTGGAGGCGATCCCTGCTGCCGGAGGAATTCCTGTCCCAGCTTCACCGTTTGGGCGCCGAGAATTCCGTAAGTTCCCAAATTTCCGAAGACCTGAAGAAACGCGACGGAAACTGCGCCGGCTTTTGTAACCGACGCGTTCGTTGCTTCCGGACGCAGCGCGGCATAAACGGTTGCACCGATCGAAAAAGCCCCGATCCCCAGAAACGCGTACCATGTCGCCAAAATCAGGTTGTATGCGACGGAGGGCACGATGCCGATCCATTTCGTCAGCAGACCGGAAACAAAAAAGCCGTAATAATAATAATTCAACGTCCCGCCGCTGAACCATGGATCATACGGCGGCAGGACCGTACTCTTGATAACGGCGTTGAAGTACGAAAAATCCATCGGCTTTTCGCCGCCTTTGTACGGATGCCAGAGATCGGAATTTCCCAATCGGATCAGCAGGAAAAACAGGAACAGCAGAGAGAAAACGAGCTCCGCCGTCAATATCCGCCGCCGGTTTTCGCTCAGTTCGCTAAGGATTTCACGTCTCGAACGCAGGAAAACCAAAAATGAAAAAACCGCCCATGCGGCGAAACAGTACCAAATTGTACGCGTCGAAAACGTTCCGCCCTGCCCCGCCGCCAGCCACACAGACAAACTCAGCAGCAGCAAGGCGAAAAATCTGGAGACGCCCCACCCGCGGTCGCGCAGCCCGCGAAAAACCGAACGCGTCAACGGATAAAAAACGGTTCCAATCGCCAGAATCATGAAATACCACGCCGCGACTGTTAGGAACGGATAAACGTTGACTGCGGCGGAGCGATTAAAAATTTCCGCCCAGCTCCCGCCGGCGGCTTGTGTTCCGGCTTGGATCTCATTCATCATCGGCAACATCGCCACCTCCATTCTACGGACAAGCGAAACGTGAGGATTCCGCTATTTCCATAACTGCCGCGCAAGTAGCTACGGGACAAAAATGAGCCTGAAATCTTTACCGGGCGCGGGGCCAACGATCGTCCGCAGCGTCGCGTCGGGGAAACGATCGAGAATAGACGCTTCGCTTTCCGCATCGCTCTCGCGAACGACAAACAATAGCGGACGTTCCGTCCCGTCGATATACGATAAATCTTCGATAGCCAGCGCAAAATCGCGTTCCGGAAAACCGGCGTTGATCCCGACCAGTCGCGTATCGACCCAATGCGGCGAGGGGATAACGTAAGCGTTCGCGGCGTCCCCGATCGAGTCGTCGAAACCGCGAATGACGCTCCCGATCTGGCTCGTATTCCAGGCGTTGGCCACGTAGTTGTTCTGCCAGACATGAAATACCAAATCGGCATTCGAGCGCGCTGTAATTCCTAAGATCAGGAGCATGACGGCTGCTGACGCTCCAAGGAGCTCGGGGATAGCGCGAACCGTCCGAATAACCGTCAGCCAAAAACGGTAAAATCCGTAGGCCGCGGCGATCGTCATCGGAATCACCGCCGCGCCGGTCCGGTTCAAAGACGGATTTTCGTCAGGAAACGCAATCGAAAGAACCGACGGCAGCAACAGAACCGGAATCGCGATCAGCAGAATCAGAACGGTCGTCTCCCGCTTCCGAATCGCACGCAATATCAGCATCGTCAACCCGATGAAATAAAAGACGGCCGTCATGACATCGAACGCCGGACGATACGGGATCGAATGAACCCAGATCCGACCGTTGCTCCAAAACGGCATCATCAGCGCCTTCCAGAAATTCGAAAGAAAAACCAACAGCGGCGACGCCGACGCCGGCGAAACCGCCGGCTCCAAACGCGAAAACGTCCGATACCATACCCAATTCGGGTTCGTCACGGCGATATTCGCCAACGGCAAAACGCCCAACAGCGTAAACCAGGCAAAGATCCCGAAAAGACGCAGCGTTTCTTTCCGCGCATCCGGCGCATCTTTAATCAGCGCAACCGCGAAGACGGACAGCGCTAAAACCGGAACGATACGCATCGCGCTGTACCCCTGCAGCCCAACCCCCAGGCATAAACCGGCGATCGTCAACGGCAGCGGGCGGCGCGAATCCAACCCTTTCAACAGGAAATACAACATCGGCGCGGTAAACATCGGATAAAACGCAAAGCGCAGCGCCACCCGCGAAATAACGTTCGGCCAATACGCGACGCCGCACAGGAACAGCGCCAGAAGCCCGACCCATTTTCCGCCCAGCCGTTTCCCGATCAGATAGACGAACGGCAGCGCGGCAACGCCGGCGATCGCGGTCCCAACTTTCAGGCTCAGAAAGCTGATCCCGGTGCCGAATAATTGAATCATCAGAACCGTCCAATAAAATTGAAACGCCTCCCGGCCGGTATTACGGACAAAAAAGATCGGACTCTGACCGTTCAGGATATCGCGGATATCGTACAGCTTTTCGGCATGATCGCTGAACATGTCGGTCGGGACAGTCGATAAAGCGTAAAATCGGAACCAGAGCGCCAATCCGAATACCAGCGCGCACAGCGCGGTCCAAGGCGATATCGTCAACCGGATCGGCGTCAATGAACGGACGGCACGGCGCAAAGACCTGAAAACCGTTCCGCGCGACGGCGTTCCGATAACCGCGGCAAAAGAAAATCCAACCGCTAATATCCAAAACGCGATATTCAGGAAATTAAAGCGATTGCCGCCGAATAAGACGAACGCCAGCGCCGTAAATGCGAAAGCGAAAAAATAATGGAAACGATCGTTAGGTTTCCGGCCCAAGCCGGGATCAGATTTAATTTCCGCGCTCAGCCCCTCTTTCAATCCCGCGTCGGTTGCGCGTATCGAATCGCCGTTCCGGACGGTATCGGAATCAGCGGAGAGAGGAATCTCGCTGAAGCGCCGGAAAAAGGCCCCCGCGACGAGGCTTAACGCCGCTAAAGCGTATAAAAGCCCCGCTACCTTACCGTTCCGGAACGGACCGCTGAGCTGCGGTTCGAGCATGATTTGCGCGATCAACGCCAAAGCGATGGCCGCGAACGTCGTCCAGCGTTCGAACGAATGATCCGGCGCATCCGTCCAATCGAATTGCGTATCGATCCAATTTCCAAACCGCGCTGAAATCGAAAGCGCCTGATCCGCGCCGCGCGCGGACTCGGGGAAATTCATACCGGAGACCTCGCCGCTCGGTAAAATCTCCTTTCCCCAATTTTCGCGTTTTAATTTGAGACGAATATAATCTAATACGCTAATTTCATCCATCCGAATATCCGATCTTCGAAGCGCAAGCGCGTAAACCGCGTAACCGGATTAAAGCTGCGCGCCTTTCTTTCGAGCTATATAAAACGTATACGATCCGTCGGCCTGTTCCCACGGCTCGTCATAATACTTTCGACACAACCGTTCGATCGGCGCTAACAACACGCGATTTTTAAAAGGAATCCATGTCCCGAAAAGCTTTCGCGAAATCAGGGCGGGTAAACCGAAATAATGCCCCCATTCCAAAACGCGGAACGCCGCGGGCGAAAAATAGTGCCAATATTTCAACAGTTCAAAGCCGTTTTCCGTCAGCCGCCGTTCCCAAACCTCCGGCGGATCGCAATGATAATGGCGCGAAATCCGATTAAAAAAAGCGCGATAAAGATTCGCGGCCGGCGTCAGATGAATCCGGTCGAAGAAATTCGACACCGATAAATTTCCGAGGAATTGATGATTCGGAACGCAAAATACAAATAAACCGCCGGGCTTAATAACGCGGGAAATTTCTGTGATGACCGGATCCAGATCGGGAATATGCTCCAGAACCGAATTGCTGATTATGGTTTGGAACGTCCGGTCGGGGAACGGTATCTCCGCTCCGGCCGAGCGCAGCGTTTCCTGATATGCGCCGCTCGCCGCCGCCTCCGACAGCGGTTCCGCCCAGGGATCGATCCCAACGTCGATCTTCTGCGCGAAAGTTCGCGACGCAAAATGACCGTCGCCGCAGCCGACATCCAATACCGGACGCACCAAATCAAGACCGACGTAAAATTTCGATTCAACCGCGCGCAGCAAAGCGCGAAAATAAGGCAGCTCGCAAATCTGCGTCCATAGAAAATCCGAGTTCTCGATTGTCGTCAGTTTCGGGTTATTCAATTCCATTTCCTCTCAACATGTCCTCATACAGCGCCGCTACGTGATCCGGGCTATAATACGCGCGGATCGCGTTCGTTGTTTTCTCTTGATAATTCTTTTTCTCGCCCAAAACTTCGAGAAGCTTAACCGCTAAATCGTCCCCGCTGCCAATCTCGCAGATTCGACCCATTTCGTGACGCGTCACCGAAACGCGGATACCGGGCAAATTCGACGCCACAACCGGTTTCCCGTTCATCATAGCCTCAATTTGAACCAGGCCGAACGAATCGGTCCGATTCAGCGACGGCATCGTCAATACATCGATCATGCGGTAAAACTTCGCCATATCGGCCGGGGACAGCGAACCCAGAAAGCGCCAATGGTTCGCCGCGATCATCTCGTCAAAACGAGCTTTCAAACGCAAATAATACGGTCGCTCCCCCAAAACGTTATCGTAAGGTCCGGCAAAATAAACGCAGGCTTTTGGATATTTCGCGACAATCGCCGGCAACGCGTCCAGCAATATTTCCGCGCCCTTATCCTCCGCCAGACGGCAGGCCATCCCGATAATCGGACCAAAGCCGTCGGGATTCATTTCATCCGCAAATTCCTTAACCGCGGCGTCGGAAACGTCGGGCAACTCGACCGGCGGCTGAATAATCGCTTGTTTCGATTTAAATTCTGGCAGGAAAAACGAATACGCGGCGTAATCTTCCGTGTAAGCGACGACCCTGTCGGCCAGTTTTCCCGCCATCCGGTTCATCCACAAGACAACGTTATTCGCGACGCGGTTAATGAATCCGGACGGCATAACCAGATCGCAGTGATACGTCAGGACGGAGAACGTTTTTGAAAGCTTCGCTGTCAGTGCCACCCATGCGGCGTCAAACTGCGGAAGATGAATATTCACGACGTCATATTCGCCCATCTTCGTCAACGCGTAAAACCAGAACGACGGCATAACGGCTCCCTTACTGACACGGAGCCAAATCGGACAGCGGATAATTTTTACGCCTTCACGGATTTCCTCGCGCGGCAAGGAACGATCATGCCATGACGTTAAAACCGTCACGTCATGGCCGCGCGCGGCCCATGCCTTCGCAATCCGTTCGGAATAAATCGTCAGTCCGCTGACGTACGGGCTGTAATACGTAACCGCGACTAAGATCTTCATCATGATTCTCAGTTGAAAAGTCTCTTATTCTCTGAAGCCCAACGCCAAAGCGTCTCGACGCCTTCGCGAACGCTGACGCGCGGTTCCCAACCGAGCGTTTTTCGCGCTTTCGCGATATCCGAGACATAAATAACCTGATCCCCCGGACGCCAATCGCTGTAACCGACATTGATTTTCCGTCCGGCTAATTCCTCCAGAATCGGTCCGAATTCCTTCCAAACCGATAAAACGCGTTCGGGACCGCCGCCGATATTAAAAATTTGGCCTGCGGACGAATCCGAATGTTCAACCGCAGCATGATAAGCGCGCACCAGATCGTCAATGAACAGCAGATCACGAACCTGTTTCCCGTCGCCGTAAATCGTCAGCGGCTTATTCATCAGAACGGCGATAATAAACCAGGATACCCAACCCTGATCTTCGATTCCGAACTGACGCGTTCCGTAGATAGCGCTTTGGCGAAAAACGACGGTCGGGATCTCGTAAATCCGCGCGTAATCGCGCATATATTGATCGCCTGTACCTTTCGAACAGCCGTAAGGCGAATGAAAGTCGAGCGGCCGCGTTTCAGGGATCCCGTTCGGAAAATCCAGATAACGGTAACGCGTTTCGCCTTCTTCAACGCGGACATCTTCCATTCCGCCGTAAACCTTATTCGTCGACGTATATAAAACGATCGGGCGCGCGCCCGATTTTCGAACCGCCTCTAAAACGTTGAACGTTCCCAGCGCGTTGATCTCGAAATCTTCGCGCGGATCCAGAACGGAAGTCGTAACCGCGACCTGCCCGGCGAAATGAGCGACGACGTCCGGTTTCAGGATTTCTTTTTCGAGCTTGTTGCCGTCGCGGACGTCGCCGACGATCAATCGGAACGCGTCCTTTCCAAACTGCTGCGTAAGCCATTCGATATTGTGATACGCGCCGGCGCGCGATAAATTATCGTAAATCGTAACATCCTGCCCTTTACGAATCAGGTCGGCGACGTAATTCGAGCCGATAAATCCTGCCCCGCCGGTTACAAAATATTTCTTCATCGTTTTTCCTCCCCATTACCGCTCAGCCGCGTTTCGCGCAGTCTCCGAAAGACCAGCGCCAAACTTTGTCCCTGGACCGTAAATCCGATCAGACCTAAAACGACCGGCGTCAAAATTCCGATGGAATGATTAAAAATCGCGAATGCCAGCGCCGGCGATTCGGCGATTCCGAAAAAGCTTAACGCGACGACCGTCGCGCCTTCGATAACGCCGATCCCCGCCGGAGCCGACGGGATCGCGCCGCCCAGAGCCGAAAACCCCTGAATAAACAGGGTAGACCAAGCCGGCAGGTCCGGGAAAAATCCACGCAGCGCGACCAGCATCGCCGCAAACCAACATACCCACGTCGCCAGAATCCAAAATAGCCAAATCCCGAACCGGCGCGGTGTTGCTAAAATTGCCAGTCCTCCGAAAACCGAACGAAACAGCGGCAAAACGATCCGTCCGAGTTTCGAATCCGGCTTCAGCCGGGTTTCAAGCCAGGCGAAAAGGCTTTCGCGTTTTTTTACCAGGAGAAATAATACAATCAATCCGGCGATCATCAAACCGCCCAAAACCAGATAAAAAAGCGGCGAAATCGTCGCGCCGCCAACAAGCGGAATACTGACGAGCAGGAAGATAACCGTGACCAGCAGATCGAAAAAGCGTTCCAGCAGGATCGTTGAAAAAACGTAAAGCGGACTTCGGTCAACCAAACCGCCCATAATCACGGCACGCCCGATTTCACCCAGACGCAAAGGCATCAGATTCAGCAGATAACCTTCGGTAACCGTCCAAAAAGACTGGACCCAAGACGGACGATCCGCTAACGCGATCCGCCATGCCAGCGCCCGAAACACGAACGACATCGTTAAAAGCCCCGTTAACGCCGCGATTAAACCCGGCGAAACGTTCCTGAACGAGACGGCGACCGTTCCCCAGTCGACGATCCGAGCCAAAATAAGGACGATAACGAGGCTGATAACAATCCCGGGAGCCATCTGCCGCAACAGGGACGTTCCCGTTTTCATCGCCTGAGGACGCTCATTTCCATCAGAAAGATCATCAGGATAAACGTTAAAGCTCATTTAATCGTCACCTAAACGCAATACCGCCATGAAAGCTTCCTGCGGAATTTCGACTGAACCGACCATCTTCATCCGCCGTTTTCCGCGCTTCTGTTTTTCGAGCAGCTTCTTCTTCCGCGTAATATCCCCGCCGTAACATTTCGCCAAAACGTCCTTCCGCAGCGCTTTAACGTTCGCGCGCGAAATAATCCGTCCGCCAGAACTGGCCTGAATCGCAACGTCGTACATTTGGCGCGGGATCAATTCTTTTAATTTCGTAACCAGCCGCTGACCCTTATGGTAAGCGTCGTCTTTATGAACGATCGTCGCCAGCGCGTCGACCGGCTCGCCGCCGACCAGAACCTCGACCTTAACTAAATTTCCGGCGCGGTATTCATCAACATGATAATCCATCGAAGCGTAACCACGCGTTCGCGATTTAAGCTCGTCGAAAAAATCCACTATCAGCTCGGCTAACGGAATATCGTAATTCAAAACGACGCGGCCGTCAGCCGGATATTCCTCGCTGAGATAGATTCCCCGACGCTTGCGGACCAGATCCATAATCGTACCGTAAAACTCGGTCGGAGTGAATATCTGAAGCTTCATCCAAGGTTCGCGTACTTCCGAAATAAACTGTTCGTCGGGGAGCTTGACCGGCGAATCAACCTCGACGACCGTCCCGTCGTTCATGACGACTTCATACTCGACCGAAGGCGCGGTCACAACGATATCTAAATCGTATTCGCGCTCCAGCCTTTCTTGGATTATCTCCATATGGAACAGCCCCAGGAAGCCGCAGCGGAAGCCGAAATTCAGCGCCTGGGACGTTTCCGGTTGATAATCGAGCGACGCGTCGTTCAATTGCAGTTTTTCTAACGATTCGCGCAAGTCGTCGTAATCCTCGCCGTCTACCGGATAAATCCCCGCGAAGACCATTGATTTCGCCTTTTGATATCCGGGGAGCATCTCCTTAGCCGGGCTCGCCGCCGCGGTCACCGTATCGCCTACGCGGCATTCGCGAACCGTTTTCAGACCGGTCGCGATATAGCCGACTTCGCCCGCTTCGATCGAGTTAACCGCCTTCATCGCCGGCGAGAAAATTCCAATCTCGACCGGTTTCAAGTCAACGCCGGTCGCCATGAGCCGCAGCGCCTTGTCCTTTTCAATTTTCCCCTCACGGACACGGACATACGCAACGACGCCTTTAAAAGAATCGTATTCGGAATCGAAGATCAACGCCTGAAGCGGCGCGTCCTCAGAGCCGGCCGGCGGCGGAATCTGCTTGACAATTTGTTCAAGAACCTGATCGATATTTAAGCCTTCCTTCGCCGAAATACACGGAATATTTTCCGCCGCGATCCCGGTCAGGTCGGAAACTTCTTTCGCGACCTTTTCCGGATCGGCCGAAGGAAGATCGATCTTATTAATCACCGGCAGGATCGTCAAATCAGATTCGATCGCCAGATAAAGGTTTGCCAGCGTCTGCGCCTCGATCCCCTGCGTCGCGTCTACCACAAGCAGCGCGCCCTCACAGGCCGCCAGAGCGCGGCTGACTTCATAATTAAAGTCAACGTGACCCGGCGTATCGATCAGGTTCAGCTCGTATGTCTTCCCGTCGGCGGCAGTATATTTCATGCGCACGGCTGACGCTTTAATCGTGACCCCCTTTTCGCGTTCGAGATCCATCGAGTCCAAAACCTGCGCCATCATCTCGCGGTCAGAAATCGTTCCCGTTCTTTGCAGCAGACGGTCGGCGAGCGTCGATTTGCCGTGATCGACATGCGCGATAATACAAAAATTTCGAATCAATTCCTTCATATCAATCCTCAAGTATATCATCGAACCCTAAATTCGCTCGTAAATCAGGATATCGGAGCAATAGCGACACTATTTCACAGGCCTCAAAAAATTCAAAAAAATGAAAATGTCATAATTTTCGCGTGCTTCTTTACTTTACTACGCTAATACGCTAAAATAAACCTATCAATCATTTTGAAGGAGATTACGGTCATGAAAAAGAATCTTGTATTGTCGCTTATGGTTGTTTTGAGCCTGTTGATCCCGGTTTTCGCCGTTTCCGCTGACGGCGTTGAAACGCTCGTCGTCGGTTTCGACCAGAACTTCCCGCCCTACGGATACGTCGGCGAAGACGGAGAGTTTACCGGTTACGACCTCGAACTCGCCGCCGAAGTCGCGAAACGTCTCGAACTCGAAGTCGTTTACCAGCCGATCGATTGGGACGCCAAAGACATGGAGCTTGATTCCGGAACGATTGACCTGATCTGGAACGGGTTCACAATGCAGGGACGCGAAGAAAAATATACCTGGACCGAGCCGTACAAAGAAGCCGGGCAGATCGTTCTCGTCGCGGTTGAATCCGGAATCAAGGACTTTGCCGGATTGGAGGGAAAAAACGTTTCCGTTCAGGCCGATTCCGCCGGTTTAGCCGCGCTTGAAGACGAAGCGAACGCTGAATTAACCGCCTCATTCGGATCGCTGACGGTTGTGCCGGATTATAATCAGGCGTTCATGGATCTCGAAGCCGGCGCGGTCGACGCGATCGTCATGGACATCGATGTCGCCTATTTCCAGATCGAAGGAAAAGAAGACAAATACATGATCCTCGAAGAATTCATCCAGAAAGAAGACTACGGTATCGGTTTCAAACTCGGAAATGAAGAACTCCGCGATAAAGTCCAGGGTGCGCTTGACGAAATGGCGAAAGACGGCTTCATTCAGGACCTGTCGAACGAATACTTCGGATACGATTCCTGTACGCTGGCCGCCTGCGTCGAGGCCGCGAAATCGAAATAAACCGTTCCGTTATCAAGAAATCTGACATTGCCTGAATGAATGGGACGGAATTTTCAGGAGGGGGGATTGCCCTCCTCCTGAAAATGGAAAAATCGAAACCGTGGAATTCTTTTACGAAATCCGCCACGGTTTCAGCCTTTGAAAATCAAATCTGACCTCTCGGAGATCCTGATGCCGTTAAGCGTAATCCTGGCCAAACTTAGTCAAGGCATGGCCACTTCATTCGCCATTTTTTCGCTGACGCTCGTCCTATCGTTACCGCTCGGACTTGTCGTCGCGCTGGTCCGTCTGCGTCCGAACCGTCTGATCCAAGCGTTTACGCGCGGTTATATCTCGATCATGCGCGGGACCCCGCTGATGCTGCAGCTGCTTGTCGTTTATTTCAGCCCGTATTACCTCTTTGGGATCCGCCTGACGCCTGATTATCGATTCTGGGCAGTGATCATCGCGTTCGTACTGAACTACGCGGCATATTTCGCAGAAATCTACCGCGGCGGAATTGAATCAATCCCGGTCGGGCAGCACGAAGCAGCGGAGATCCTCGGTTATACGAAATCGCAGGCTTTCACACGCATCATCCTGCCGCAGGTCGTCAAGAATATCCTGCCCTCGGTAACGAATGAAATTATTACCCTGATCAAGGATACCTCGATCGCATTTGCCATCGCGGTAACCGAAATGTTCACGATAGCCAAAGCGATCGCCTCCGCCGAAAAAACGATGGTATCTTACGCGATCGCCGGGCTTTTTTATTACGTCTTTAACTTTATCGTCGCGATAACGATGGAACGGGTCGAAAAAAGATTAAACTACTATCGATAAACCAGAGAGAAAAAAGGAATTGACGCGTGACCGTATTCAAGATCACTAACGCCTGGAAAAGTTTCAGCGATTCCGTTAACGTGCTGCGCGGGATCAGCTTATCCGTCGAAAGCGGCGAAGTCGTATCCATTATCGGTCCGTCCGGATCGGGAAAGTCTACGCTGCTGCGCTGCGCGACGCTTTTGGAACGTTTGAACGCGGGCGAAATCCGCTACGGCGAAGAAATCATCGCCGAGAACGACGGTGCCGGGAAATCGGTTTATCGGGAGGAAGCCGCTTTGCGCGCCTGCCGCCAACAGTTCGGCCTCGTTTTCCAAAATTTTAATCTCTTCCCCCATTTTTCCGTCTTAAAAAATATTGCCGACGCCCCGATTAACGTTCAGAAACGGCCGAAAGCGGAAGTCGAAACCGAAGCGTTCGCCCTTTTGGAAAAGATGGGGCTGAGCGATAAAAAAGACGCATACCCGTTTCAACTTTCCGGCGGGCAGCAGCAGCGCGTATCGATCGCGCGCGCGCTGGCGATGAAACCGGATATCTTATTCTTCGACGAACCCACGTCGGCGCTCGATCCCGAATTAACTGGCGAAATTCTGAAAGTCATCCGTTCGCTCGCGGAAGAAAAGATGACCATGGTCGTAGTCACGCATGAAATCGAATTTGCGCGGATCGTTTCCGACCGCGTCATCTTTATGGACGGCGGCGTTATAATAGAAGAAGGGACGCCGGATTTAATCTCGAATCCGAATAATGAACGAACGAAAACTTTTTTACAGAAATTACGGCGTTGAGATTAGGGAGCGAAAGAAGAAACACTGGCTTATGAAAAACCGATCTGAATCCGTCGTGAAACTCAGCGAAGCGATTTTATTACTCGAAAATCAAGAGGAGTGTCTGAAATTTTTTGAGGACCTTTGTACGATTAAAGAGCTTAAATCGATTGCCCAACGTTTCGAAGTCGCACAGTTGCTGACGAACGGAAAAAAATTCAATGAAATCGTACAGCAAACCGGCGCCTCAACCGCAACGATCGCCCGTGTCAACCGCTCACTGATGTTCGGAGCGGGCGGCTACGATATCATCCTGAATCGTCTCGATAAAAGCGACGAAAACGATCCGGGCTCAGACGAAAATCCGCGCTAAAAACAGATTCTTTATTCTTGCTGCTAAGGAAGAGACCGCTCAATCCGACGGTTGGTTTTAAATTCGAACGTCTCCGTCCGCGTCCGAACGCTCGGAGTGCGGACGCAGCGCTTCGCGAACGAACCTGTCGATATCAGCGGCGCGTTCTTTTGTCGTCAAGCGCATAAAAAATTCGCTGTTCCCCTTCGGACCTTTCAGGGGCGAACGCGCTAAGCCGGCAATGCCCCAACCTGTCTCCTGCGCAAACGATAAAATTTCGCGTAAGACACGCTTATGCACCGCGCTGTCGCGGATTACGCCGGCTCCCCGCGCCGCTTCGTCACGTCCGGCTTCAAACTGCGGTTTGATCAGCGCCAGAACCGTTCCTGAGCTTTCCGCGAACCATAAGCGGATAACCGGCAGGATAATCCGCAGCGAAATAAACGACGCGTCAACGACCGCTAACTGAACCGGTTCGGGGAACCCGCGAACGTCGCGCGCGTTCGTTTTTTCCATCACAATCACGCGCTCATCCTGGCGCAATTTCCAGTGCAGCAGCCCATATCCGACGTCGATCGCGTAAACTTTTTTCGCGCCGTGCTGAAGCATACAATCGGTAAAACCGCCGGTCGATGAACCGACGTCGACGCAAGTCAGATCGGAAAGATCGGTCAGATGAAACGATTCCAACGCGCCGATCAGCTTCTCCCCGCCGCGGGAAACGAAACGCGGTCCGTGATCGACCGTTATCACGTCTGAGTCTAAAAATGTTATCGCCGGCTTGATGACCATGTTGTCGTTAACGCGAACCGAACCCGCCATGATTAATTTCTGCGCCAGCGTCCGACTCTCCGCCAGCCCTTTCTCAACTAATAAAAGATCTAATCGTTGTTTTTTCATTGTTTCATCGCTTTACATATGACCAAGGCCGTCGTCTCTTTTTCGCAGCTGGCGGTCTAAGGATTATAATCATGTTATGTCATTTATTAAACCATATCTTAAACTCATCCGACCGAAACAATGGGTTAAGAATGTTTTTATTTTTATCCCGCTTGTCTTCGACGGTCAACTCGCCAACCGGACCGCGTTCCTTCGGACCAGCGCCGGATTCGTGCTTTTGTGCCTGCTCTACGCGGCGATTTATATTTTTAACGACCTGAACGACCTTGAAGCCGACCAGGCCCATCCGAAAAAGAAAGCTCGCCCCGTCGCGGCCGGAATCGTTCCTGTTAGAAACGCGGTCACCCTCGCCGTAACCCTGCTGTGCCTCGCATTGAGCGCCGGTTTCGCGCTAAATCGGACTTTTTTTAAAGTCCAGCTTGCGCTTTTAACAATCAACTTCTTCTACACGAAATATCTCAAAAAAGAGGTAATCCTGGACGTAATCCTGATTGGCTGTCTCTTCCTGTTGCGCGTCATCGCCGGCTTGACGCTGGTAACCGTCAAGGTCTTTTCGCCGTGGCTTTTCCTGATGACGTTCATGATTGCGCTCTTCCTCGGTTTCGGGAAACGACGAACCGAGATGATCCGGTCGGATATCGAAAAAGATTTCGTCCGCCCGGCGCTTTCCGCCTATTCGATTACGCTTCTCGATCAGTTGATTACCGTTGTCTCTTCGGTAACGATTTTATCCTACTCGCTGTATACTTTTTCAGGACCCACACTGCCGGGTAACAACTTAATGATGCTGACGATTCCTGTCGTCGTTTACGGGATCTTCCGCTACCAATACCTGATCTATCAGGAAAAAGACGCTGAAGCTCCTGAAGAAATCCTGATCTCCGACCGCCTCTTTCAAGGCGCGATTTTACTTTACGCCCTGATCGTCGTTTACGCGCTTTATATTCATGGATAAGGGACCGGCAGAAAATGGCAGATAGCGGAATTCTCGCCTACGCTTCGGCGCCGGCTAAGACGATCCTCTTCGGCGAACATGCCGTTGTATACGGGCATCCAGGGATCGCGATCCCGCTCCCGTCGCTGCGGCTCGACGTCACGATCACATTTTCAGCGCGCTCGCGGATCATCTCCCACCAAGTCGGATTAAACGCGGAGGTTGATTCAATTCCGGAAAGCGACCCTGTCGGTAAGCTGACGCGTTTACTGGCGAAGCGTTTCGGAATGCCGCCTGTTCCGATCGCGATTCGGATCAACTCGAGACTTCCGGTCGCGGCCGGGTTAGGTTCGGGCGCCGCGTTATCGATCGCGATTATCCGTGCTTATGCGCAAATGATGCGGATCGCGATAACCGATTCGGAAGTTTCGGAAATCGCCTTTGAAACCGAAAAAATCTATCATGGCGATCCATCCGGAATCGACAATTCAGTTATCGCCCACGAAAAGCCGATTTATTACATCAAGAATAAGACGATCGAACCGATCGAGACTCCGGTCGAATTGCCGATCCTGATCGTCGACAGCGGTCTGAAATCCGCAACGATCGACATCGTCGCCGACGTTCGCAGGCACTTCCCGGAGAACCGTCCGATTCTTGAAGCGATCGGCAAACTCACGTCCGAAGCCGTCCAGGCGCTGAAGGCGGGAGACCTGCCGGCGCTGGGAACGTTCATGAATGAGAATCAGCGACTGCTGCATGAATTGACGGTTTCCTGCGGCGAGATCGACCGCATCGCCCGACTCGCGCTCGAATCCGGCGCGCTCGGAGCGAAACTGACCGGCGCCGGACGCGGCGGGAATATGGTCATCCTGGCGGCGGATCATACGGAGAAAAAACGCCTGGAACAGATTCTGGCTAAATCAGGGGTCACAGTACGATCATGATTCAACTGCTTAAATTAGGCGGCTCGCTGATTACGGATAAGTCGCTGCCGCGCACGCCGCGGGAAGACGTCCTGAAACGGATCGCGGATGAAATCGCCGCTTATCGGACGGATCATCCCGAAAGCAAACTCATCCTCGGGCACGGCTCGGGTTCGTTCGGTCATATCCCGGCGAAAAAATACGCGACCCGGAACGGGGTCCAAAACGCTGAAGAATGGCGCGGCTTTGCCGAAGTCCACTGCGAAGCGACCGCGCTGAACCGCCTTGTCGTCGATGCGCTGCGAAACGCTGGTATCCCTGTCTTGTCGTTTAGCGCCTTGGAAGGCGTCCGCTGCGCCGAAAGAAAAATACGCGCCTGGGATCGTGCGTCGATCTTTGGCGCGATAGAAAACGGCCTGGTCCCGATTGTTTTCGGCGATACCGTCTTTGATTCGGTTCTGGGAGGGACGATCTTATCCACCGAAGAACTTTTCGCCGGGATCATCCGCCAATCGTCCGAAACGCTGCGCGTTCTCCTCGCCGGAATCGAAGCCGGGATTTACGCCGATTTCCCGGCCCGAACCGGGTTGCTCCCGGAAATACGGCTCGATCGGGAGCGTAAAAACGGATTACAATTTATACAAGGATCAGTTTACCCGGACGTAACCGGCGGGATGAAAACGAAAATTGAGGCCGTCTGGACTTTTTTAGAAAACCCTAACGTAACCGAGGCGCTCGTTTTTTCCGGAAACGAGCCTGGTTCAATTTACGACGCGCTTTCCGGAACCCGCTTCGGTACGCGCGTCGTTCGCCCGTAGCGGCTCCAGCGGCAAACGTTGAAAGGAATACAATGAATTACGCTTCAGCTCTTTCTATTCGCCGTCGCGAAGAAACTTCGATCGCGCCGTACGGGATCTTCTCGAAGGATACTAAAGGACGCAAACATTTCGAAAAGGAACATGAGTTTCGCGGTCCGTTTCAGCGCGATAAAGACCGAATCATTCACACAACGGCTTTTCGCCGTCTCGAATATAAAACGCAAGTTTTTATCAACGATGAAGGCGACTATTATCGAACGCGCCTGACTCATACGCTCGAAGTCGCGCAAATCGGACGGACGTTAGCGCGCGCGCTCGGCGCGAACGAGGATCTCGTCGAGGCGATCTGCCTGGCGCATGATTTAGGACACCCCCCTTTTGGTCATGCCGGAGAAGCGACGTTATCCAAACTGATGCTTGATTTCGGCTCGTTCGATCATAACGAGCAGACGCTCCGTATCGTCACGTTCCTCGAAAAGCGTTACGATGCCTTTCCCGGATTGAATCTATCCTACGAAACGCTCGAAGGAATCGCCAAACACGAGACAGAATACGACAAAGCCGCGATCGCCGATTACTCTCCTGATCTGCGCGGCGGACTCGAGGCGCAGATCGCCAACGCAGCCGACGAAATCGCTTATTCAGTTCATGATTTAGACGACGGGCTGCGCTCGGGAATTCTGATGCCCGATATGTGCCGAAATTTATTGGTCTGGAAAGAGATCGCGAATGAAATCGGCTGGATCGGGTCGGAATTTACGGACCTCGACCGCCATCGATTCACCAACGCACTGACGAACAGCATCGTTTCGGATATTTTCTTTTCGACTGAGGCGAAAATTAAATCGGCTCACATCGAATCAGTGGACGAGTTGCAGCGTCTGCCTTATAATGTTGTAAGTAGCAGCGAAACTTGGCGTCTGCAAAGCCGGGAACTGAAAGATTTTCTGTTCGCAAACCTTTATCGCCATTACCGTGTCGTGCGAATGTCGTATAAAGCGGAACAAATTATCACGAGATTATTCGAAACGTTCCAAAAAGACCCGAGACTGCTCCCGACGCATATCAAAATAAATATTGACGAACGCGGGCTTGAACGGACGATTTGCGACTATATTGCGGGGATGACGGATCGTTACGCGATCAAACAGTATCGCAAATTATTCGATCCGGCATATATCCCGTAGCGGAAAATTAGGAGATCAGATTATATATGGCACAGGAACCGACTTATTTAACCCGAAAAGGGCTTGAAGAACTTCAAGCGGAACTGAACGATTTCGTCGAAAACCGGCGTGTCGAAATCGCCAAACGGCTGCGTTTCGCGATCGATCAGGGCGATATTTCCGAAAATGCGGACTATACCGCCGCGAAAGAAGAACAATCTTTCATCGAAGGACGGATCCTTGAATTACAGGCGCTGTTGGCAAACGTCGTCCTGATCGACGAGATGAAAGGCGCGAAAGGAACTGTCAATATCGGTTCGACCGTCCTCATCGCAGAGTCAGGTGAAGAACCGGAAGAATATCGAATCGTCGGTTCGCAGGAATCCGACCCGGCTAACGGTAAAATCTCGTTCCGATCGCCGATCGGGGCCGCGCTTTACGGGAAAAAAGTCGGAGACGTCGTCTCGGTTGAAACCCCGAACGGGGAAATCCAGTTCTCGATCATCGAAGTCAGATAAAATAAAAATCGATCGGGAACCGGACGACCAAAACGCCGCGCCTGGTTTCTTTGAGGCGCGGCGTTTTTCAGTTTCAACGCGATATAACATGTGATATAACATCCATGGCGTTTTTTCAAGCCAAAATCAAAATCTTTTCCAGCCGTTAACCGGTTCTCAGGCCTTCTGCCGGACGACCTCAACGTCAAAAACGACGCGGTCGAAATAACTGCGTGAATCGGACGATTCGGTTCCGTAAACAATTTCGAGAATCGTCAGCGTCATTTTCAACGCGAACGTCTCGATAATATACGACTGCCCGACTTTCATCACGTCATATTGCCCCTTATTTTTCAACCGTTCAAGCATCTCCGGCTGCTGATAGGCATATTCGCTCAGCATAAAGAACGTCGGCGTCGTCGTATCCTGACGGTCGAAAAGCCACGCCTCAAACGCAGTGACAGCTTTCGGTTCGGTCGTATTAATCGTTTCGGCGATCCCAATTCCGCATTCGCCGATAAACTCGTCGTCATAATCGTCGATCGAAAACGTTTCGTCGAAAAGATCGTCTCCGAGCTGATAAATCGCTTTATAGTGAACAAGCGGAAGATTATCATCGTTATAAGTCAGATTGCGGATCCGCGGCGGTTCAACGCTGAACCGGACGGTCGAGCCGCTCGGAGCCGGATCCGATTCGGCTGTCGGCGCCGTATCGTCATCGTCAAGCCCTTTATTGGTAGGTACCGGCGGCGTGTCATCGTAGATCGATTCCGCCCGAAACGGTTCGACGTGCGCAGAAATATTCGGAAGCACTTCAGGAACCTGCGCCGCTTCCGCGGACGAATCCGCTTCTTCCCAAGGAGGAAGAATATCTTCAGCCGGAATGTCTTCCGGAACGGAACCGTCATCTTCGATCGACGAAATTTGGTCGGACGGAATTTCGTCGGGATCATCCGAATCAGGCACAAATTCGTCGGAGGCAGCCTCCGTCGCAACGGGAATCTCATCCGCATCAATCGAGGTGCGGCCGCGCGGCCGCGGCGGCTCATAAAACGCGTACGAAACGCGGCCGGCGCTTTCCGATCGGTCAGACGGCGGGGCTTCATGATCCCGATCCACGGATTGCGGCTCGGTTTCCTCAGCGACAGCGTCCGATTCTGAAACCGCCGCTTCAAAATCCGATTCTGAAATCGGATCGTTTTCAGGCGCAGCCTGATCCTGCGCTTGCTCCGGACGTGATTCGTCAAGAAATTTTGGCAAGTCCCGATCCGAAAAAGCGATATCGGCCGCCGCGGGATCAAGCTCTTTTTTCGGCTGCGATTTGATTTCGGCGAAAAAATCAGCAGAGGGACTTTGCGGAACCGCCGACAACGCGTCAAGTTCTGAACCGTTCGCTCCGTCCGACTCGAACACGTCGAAAATTGACGCCGCCGATCCGGGTTCACGCTCAACCGGATCGGTTCCCGAAACGGGCGTAGAAGCCCCGATCGGGGCTTCTGTCTCATTCGACGACGGATAATCATGCAGCTCGAACGAAGGCTGCCGATAGCGAATCGACGCCTCAGGATTCTCCGCTGGTTCAGATGTCTTCTTTTTCGTAATCAGTCTAAATTTTCGCAGAATCGAATCCATCCTCACACGCAACGGCGCTGCCAGAGCCTGATTCTTCGGGTCGGTCAGGAATAAATATCCGGTTCCGACCGCCAGGATCAGCAGCAGCAAAACGAAAACAAACCCGAGCAGCGGGAAACCGTTTCGTCCCGGCGCTTCCGCCGCCTTAGATCCGTCCGTAATTAAAACGTCGTCGCCGACCGAACGCGCAAAATTCAATAACAGCGCGGGATCGGTCAACGGATCGTTCCGCAGCAAATACAAATATATTGAGCCTTCGCTTCCGAACCGTTCGTAGCGCCAGCGAGCGCGGGCGATATCGCCGCTCTGACCAAATTCGCCGAGCGAAAGACGTAAATAATCCTCTTTCAGGATCGTTTTCGCGCTTCCGAAGTCTCCTTTCGCGCTGAAAAATAACGCCGCCAGAAAAACCAAGATCAGCGCCGCAACCGCCCCGGCGAAAATTCCCGCCGCATACGGTGATTTCTTCCGAAACGTTTTCCATCGCTCAACCATGTTAACCTCCGGTCAATTAAATAATCCCGGATCTAACCGTTGTTTACAATCCCTTTATCGAGATCGGCGCCGCAATCGATACATTTCAGCTTCGTCTGCGACTGCTCAACGACAAATCCGCCGCAATCCGGGCATTTTACCGGCGCCGGACGTTTCCACGAAGTAAAATCGCAGTCCGGGTAGCCGGAACAGCCGTAGAAGGTGCGCCCGTTACGCGAATGACGAACGATTAAATCCTTACCGCATTTCGGACACGCTACATTAATCTTTTGCAAAATCTGTTCCGTAAATCGACAGGAAGGGAACCCGCTGCAGGAGATGAACTTCCCGTATCGCCCGTTTCGAATCACCAGATCCTTCCCGCATTCCGGGCAGGCACGGCCTACTTTTTCCGGTTCGAGTTTCGTCTTCGGTAATTCGCGCAGCGCCGCTTCCAGAGCCGGTTCAAATTCGCGATAAAAATTCCCGACGACCGTCCGCCAGCCTTCGCCGCCATCGGCGATCGAGTCCAACTCATCTTCCATTTCCGACGTAAATCCGACGTTTAGAACCGCCGGAAATGCTCCGACGAGCAAATTGGTAATCAGCGTCCCGGTTTCAGTCGGATAAAGCCGCTTCGCTTCGCGGACGACATATCCGCGCGCCTGAATCGTCGATAAAATCGACGCGTAAGTCGAGGGCCGGCCGATTCCGTTGTCTTCAAGCGCCTTGACGAGCGTCGCTTCCGTATAGCGCGCTGGCGGCTGAGTAAAATGCTGTTCCGGTAAAAGCTGAATCAGGATCAGCGCCGCCCCTTGTTCGAGTCCTTCGATGAACTGCTTCTCGTCAAGTTCTTCTTTCCGCGCGTCTTCATCAATACTTTCCTCGTAAACCGCTAAAAAGCCTTGAAATTTCAGCTTCGAACCGGACGAGCGGAAGAGATATTCATGACCGGCTTTCGCGAGAACATCGACGCTGACAGTATCGTAAACCGCGTCTTCCATCTGAGATGAGACGAATCGCTGCCAAATCAGCTGATAAAGCTTAAATTGATCCCGTTGCAGGATTTCTTTAAGCTGATCGGGATGACGCTTCGCGCTCGTCGGACGGATCGCCTCATGCGCCTCCTGCGCACGCTGGGTACGCGTCCGATATTCCGGCGCTTTCTCCGGAACATAATCGTCTCCGAAACGCTGCCGAATCAGCTCGCGCGCTTCGACTTGCGCCTGCACCGCGATATTCGTGGAATCGGTACGCATGTAGGTAATCAAACCGATCGAACCTTCGCCGGGAATATCGACGCCTTCGTATAACTGCTGCGCCAACGCCATCGTTCGTTTCGTCGTAAACCCGAGCCGTTTCGACGCTTCCTGTTGAAGCGTTGAGGTCGTAAACGGCGGTGACGGACGGCGGCGGCGGATACCGCGTTTAACCGCGCCGACCGTAAAGGCGGCCTTGCGCATCTCGGCTAAATGAACCTCGACATCCGTTTCGTTCGCCAGCACAGGATCGGCGCCGTCAACCTTGATTAGCTTGGAAAAGAACGTTTTCTTCTTCGATTCCTGCGGTTGAAGTTCGGCGGTAATCGACCAATATTCGGTCGGGATAAAATTTTCAATTTCACGTTCGCGGTCAACGATCAGGCGAACTGCGACAGATTGAACCCGTCCGGCGGATAAGCGCCGCTGAACCTTATTCCAGAGTAAAGGACTCAGGTTATACCCGACCAGTCGATCAAGAATCCGACGCGCCTGCTGCGCGTCAACCAGACGCATATCGATCTCGCGCGGATGAGCAAACGCGTCGGCAATCGCCGGTTTGGTAATTTCATGGAAAACGACGCGTTCAACCCCGTCGGCGCTCAGATCCGTCGATTCCATCAAATGCCATGCGATCGCTTCCCCTTCGCGATCCGGGTCAGTCGCCAGATAAACGCGATCCGCGCTCGCCGCCAACGCCTTTAACTCCTTGACGAGCGAACGTTTTTCATTCGGAACGCGATACGACGGTTCAAAATGATTCTCGACGTCAACCGACAGCGTCGACTTCTTTAAATCGCGAACATGCCCAATCGACGCTTTGACAACGTAATCTTTCCCCAAAAAATTACCGACAGTTCGCGCTTTCGCCGGAGATTCGACGATAACGAGTTTTTTCCCGCGCGCGGAGGCCGTTGCTTTGGCGCTCCCGTTCAGGTTCCGCCCTTTTTTAACCGCAGCAGCGCCTGTCTTTGACGCCTGTTTCGCCGTTCGCGTTTTCGCGGCGCTTTTCGCTGCGGGTTTGGTTTTCGCGCTGTTTTTCGTTATCCGGCGCGATTCAATAACCGGTCTTTCCAATCCTTCATGCGCCGGCGTCATTCCGACCAAATTCATCTTCGTTCCGCAAACGGAACAGACGCCCCGCGTGACCGGCGCGCCGTTTTTCATGAACCCGGCTTCCGGATTCGTTATCTCTCGTTTCTCTTTGCATTTCAGGCAGTAAGCTTCCAAATCAAAATCCCTCGTTGAACTAAGTCTTTTCTTTGTTTAAAGATAGCGCGTTTCCCCGTCGGCTTTCAAACGATCGACCGCCTCGCGAACGCGCTGCGCCGCCGACCGCGGGCAGACCAAAATCGCGTTACCGCTTTCAATAACGACCGTGTCCTGAAGCCCGATCGTAACGATCATTTTATCCGGTTGGTCCGAACCGGTCAGATTACCGCGCGAATCGATCGCCAGCTGGCGCCCTCCGACCTGATAATTTCCGCTTTCGTTCGCGTCTAAAACGTCGAACAGCGAATCCCACGAGCCGATATCGTCCCAGTCCAAGCCTTTCGCCGGAAGGAAAACGATATCTTCGGCTTTTTCCAAAACGCCGTAATCAATTGTTGTCGGCTTAATAACTTCCCAGTTTTCGCTAAGAACCGCGGCATAATCAGCCGTACCGATCGCGCCGCGGATCCGCTCGAGCCGATCAGCCAAATCCGGCAGGAATTTACGAATTTCTTCCAAGATCCGCTCCGCCCGCCAAATGAACATACCGCTATTCCACCAAAATTTTCCGCTCTTCAAAAAAGATTTCGCCGTTTCGAGATCGGGTTTCTCCCGGAAGCGCATGACCCGTTTCGCCGGCGTTCCTTCGAGCGCCGAACCTTCCTCAATATACCCGTAACCCGTCGCGGGAACCGTCGGTTCAATTCCAATCGTAACCAGATGCCCTTCGGAAGCGGCGTCATGAGCATGGTTCAGAATTTCATGAAACAGGGAAGTATTTTTAATAAAATGATCGGAGGCTAAGACGGCCAGCGTCGCCTCGGGATCGCGCGCAAAAAGATGAACCGCGCCTAAACCGATAACGCTCGCCGTTCCGCGCGGTTTCGTTTCTAAAATGTAATTTTTATCAGGGATCTGCGGATATTGCTTTTTCAGCTCAACTCCCTGGGCCTCCGTCGTCAGCACGTATACGTTTTCGATCGGGATCACTCCGTCTAAGCGATCGACTGTCATTTGGAACATGGTCCGATCGCCCGAAATCTTTTGCATCTGTTTCGGATTTGCGTTCCGCGACATCGGCCATAGCCTCGTTCCGCCCCCGCCAGCTAAAATTAACGCGTAGTAATGATTTTTCATGAATCGCCTCCGCGGCAGGATCCGTTCAATCCGTATCGCTCAGCCGGACCTGCCAATCAATTTCGAAATCCTTTCTATCTTGCCACCGGTTAGGAAATAAATCAAGGCTTTCAAATAAAGAACTAACGTTTACATAAAATAAACTCAGAATAATGACAAATTTTTCTGATACAAATTTGGCCCAACTTGGTCGACAAACCCTTTTAATTCAAGCATCGTTAACTTTGCCGCCAACGTTCCGCTTGGAAGCTTCAGCAACCGCGCGATCTCATCGACATGAAGCGGTTCATTCCGAATCAGATTTACGATCTGTTTTTCCAGCGGTTCTTCATAGTTGATTTGCTGCGCCTTTGGAAGGAAAGAATTTGAGACAGACGCGGTATACGTCGAATCGACAAAACTTAAAATATCATCGACAGCGAGCAACGGTCTGGCGCCATCGCGAATCAGGCGGTTCGCGCCGACCGACTGCGGCGCGCGGAGATTCCCCGGGACGACAAAAACTTCGCGCCCCTGTTCGGCGGCGAACCGCGCCGTAATCAGCGAACCCGATTTTTCGCCGGCCTCAATCACGACCGTACAGAGGGCCAACCCGGCGATAATCCTATTGCGCGGCGGGAAATTTTGCCGTTCCGGCTGTGTTCCCGGCGCGTAATCGCTGAGGATCATGCCCTGACGGCAAATCGAAGCGGCTAAATGATGATGTTCCGCGGGATAAATTACGTCGACGCCTGAACCGAGAACCGCAATCGTATCCCCTCCATTCGCGAGCGCCGACGAATGCGCGATACCGTCGATGCCTCGCGCCAACCCTGAAACGACAACAATCCCGTTCTCGGCCAAGGTCTTCGCAATTTCCGTCGCCATCATTTTCCCGTAACTGGTCATCAATCGTGTCCCGACGATCGCGACAGCTTTCTTCCGCAAGCAATCCAAAGATCCGCGATAATATAAAATCGGCGGCGGCGTAGCGATCGTCTTGAGGCACGGCGGATATTCCGGATCCGAATCGCACAAAACGCCGATCCCTTTTCGCTCAATCTCCGCCGCGAAGCGATCAGGATCGATCGTCTTGCGTTCTGTCAGTATCGATTGAACCAGGGAATCCGGCAAACCGGCCTCCTTCAAGGCACGCAGATCGGCGTTCCAGGCCGCCGCGAACGAATCAAATCTTTCGGCTAATAATCGAAAACGAACCGCGCCGATTCCGCGAATTTTCGAAAACGCAATCCGGTATTTCAAATCAGCCGTCATGTCAATTCCCGATTTAATATTCTTCCGGGAGCTTGAGAACAATCTTATGATCGTTCACATCGATTTTCAAGATATTTTCCGGTATATCGGCGACAAGTTTCTCGGTTTCATCGTCGAGCTTAATGAGATATACGTCGTTCGCGCCGGTTTCGATAATTTCGGATAAAAAACCCAGATGAGAACCGGATTCGTCGACCGCCTCCAGCCCGATCAGTTGGTGAAAATAATATTCGCCGGGTGGAAGCGGCGGCAAGGACGAGACCGGAACGAATACGAACTGGTTCCGATAGCGCCCCGCCTCAGATTCATCGTTTATATCATCAAAACTTATTAACAAATACGGCGGTTTTTGACGAACGTTCCTTACGGTCAGCGGCGTTTTCGCATCGCCGACAAAGAGAACCTTCCCCCGGCGAATCCGTTCCGGGAAATCGGTCGTCGGATTAAAAACGACCGCCCCTTCGATTCCGTGCGGGCGATGAATCTTTCCGACGCAAACAAACTCAGGCTCACCGTTTTGCGATGAGCCTGACTTAATCATGTTCTGCTTTCTTCGTGAATTCAGCATCATTTTCCCGTAAACATTCAGCGATTCGGCTCTAAAACGTCAAGCGTTACGTTCCGATCGCTGCGGTTCGCGGCAACCCGCAATAAAACCCGGATTGAATTCGCGACCTTCCCGGATTTCCCGATAATCCGTCCCATATCTTCCTTCGCAACCTGAAGTTCGAGACGTACGCGATTTCCGCTCCGCTGCTGTGTTACGCGAACACTGCTTGGGTCATCCACAAGCGAAAGAGCGATGTATTCAACCAAAGCTTTTGTCGAATCATTTTTTCCAGATGCGTTTCGCTGCAATGGTACCCCCTTTTCAGATGACATAAACCGTTAGGATGCTTTCGCAACTCGAGTCTTTGAATCGACCTTGCGTTCAGCGTAATATTTTTCAGCGTCCGCGAGAACCGTTTCGAGGGCCTCGCCGCCCTTATAGCGGGCAAACCGTTCATCAAGGCCGACGCTCTTAAATAATTTCGCGACCGATTCGCTCGGCTGCGCGCCGTTCTTCATCCAATGATAAATACGTTCTTCATTAACTTGGAACGTAAAGGGTTCCGTGCGCGGATTATAGCTGCCTAAAATTTCGAGGAAGCGGCCATCGCGCGGCGATTCTTTGTCGGCGGCGACAATTCGGAAAGTAGCCTGGCCCTTTAAGCCGTTGCGTCGTAAGCGAATACGAACCATATCAGATTTAATTCTCCATTCCTTCAACTTATTTCAATTTTTAATTTATTCGCTGTTTTTAGCTCGAGAACGAGGGTTGCGCTGAAGGAGTCGCGCAGGGTCTGAGTCTCCGAGCTGTACATGTCAGCGAAACAGATTGGAAAGACCCTTCCCACCTGTTTTTTGCAATGTTTTCATCATCTTCTGCGAATCGCGAAATTGCTTCAACAGTCGATTAATATCCTGAACCTCAGTCCCCGATCCGGAAGCGATCCGCCGTTTTCGGCTCGCGTTCAAGATATCCGGATTGAGACGCTCTTTTCGCGTCATCGAACTGAGGATCGCCTCGGTCATTTTCAGGCTTTTGTCCGCGGCTTTCGGGTCGATCTGTTTCGCGGCTTGCCCCAATTGACCGGGAAGCATACCTAAAATTTGTTGAATCGGCCCCATTTTTTTGACCTGCCGAAGTTGATCGGCGAAATCTTCAAGCGTAAACCGGCCGGATAACATGCGCCCGGCCTGTTCGACGGATTTTTCGGAAAACGCGGATTCCGCTTTTTCGATTAATCCAATAATATCACCCATTCCCAGAATACGGGAAGATAACCGTCCGGGATCATACGCTTCTAACGCGTCAACGCCTTCGCCCGTTCCTAAAAACTTAATCGGAACGCCGGTAACGGAACGAATAGAAATCGCCGCCCCGCCGCGCGAATCGCCGTCCAGCTTGGTCAAAACTAAACCGGTAATCGCGACCGTATCGCGGAAACCCTCCGCAACATGTAACGCTTCCTGTCCGATCATGGAATCGACAACGAGCAAGACATCCTTCGGCTCGGCAACTTTTTGAATCGCACGCAATTCTTCCATCAGCTGACCATCCAGCTGCGACCGTCCTGCCGTATCGATCAGGACGACGGAAAAACCGCCCTTCCGGCCGTATTCCAATGCACGCCCGGCTAATTCAGGCGGCTTCACACCATCCTGATAAAAGACTTCGACGTTTATCCGCTCGCCCAACGTCTGAAGCTGTTTAACCGCCGCGGGCCGGTACGGATCCGCCGCGACCATCAAAACGCGCTCGCCTTGAGCGCGCAGCTTCTTCGCGACTTTCGCCGTATGCGTCGTCTTACCGGAACCCTGAAGCCCGACGAACATCACGACACGCGGTTTCTCACCGCTCAAATTCAGCTTCTCGGCCGGACCGAGCGTCTTGATCAATTCCTCATGAACGATTTTGATCACCATCTGGCCGGGGTTCAGCGCTTCGGAAACCTCTGCGCCGACCGCGCGTTCCTTGACCGCGGCGACGAAAGACTTAACGACCGAATAATGGACGTCGGCTTCCAACAACGCGATCCGCACTTCGCGCATCGCGTTGTTAACGTCTTCCTCCGATAATTTTCCGCGCCGTGTTAATCCGGCGAAGACTGAATTTAATCGTTCCGTTAAGTTTTCGAACATTCCAAATCCCAAACTGATGATGATACGCGGAAATGGGATAAAAAAGCCCGTTCCGTCAGCAAATAACGAAATAATTGTACTAAAGAGCGATTCGATTGTAAAGACTAATCTGTAAAAGAAATGCCTTGCTCATGGCTGCGAATCGACTTGGTGGCGCGCATCCCAAACCTGAACCTCGCTTAATTTCCAACTTGCCCCCGCTTCCGCTCCTTCGATCCGAAGGAAGCGCGCTTCCACCGGCTCAAAGAAAAATTCGGAATAGCTCGAATCGGTCAGCTTCACAGGATAATATATTTCGTCGTCGAGCGACCAGGATATCCGAACCTCGTCCGGAAGGCCCTCCATCCGAACGGAAGTCTGCAAAGTCACGCCATTAATTTGTCGAGGGTCTTTTAGCTGTAAGATCAAACCGATTTTCTCATCAGTTATCGCTTCATAAAAAAGCCATTCCGTTCCCCTATCCCGATCAGCTAACGCTGAAACAACCTCGCGATTTCCATTACTGCGCTCTAAATAGACAGTCGCATCATCGACACATCGATCCTTAATTCGTCGGTAAACACTCTCAAGAATCAGATCGTCGGCTTCAATATCATAGTTCTTCTCGAACGCAGGAAAAGTAAATTCCGGAATAACCGAAGATGAAAAGCTGATGATTAGATAATCCTTCTCCGAATAATCTTCGCTCCAACTCGTTAAAAGAATACGATCCGACTGAGTCTCGGGAAAAGTAAGCAAAGAATGAGCTAAAAAGATTTTTTTGCCGGCCACAACAATTCTCAGATTCGGATCGCTATCTAAAAGCGTTTTCATCATATCCTGGCAACCGATGCACCAGTAATCTTTTTCGAATTGGTTCCGTTCTCTTTTCGGGATCAACGCGTTAAAATAGACCATCTGGTACGGATGAAAACGACTCATCCACCAGCCGGCGTTAAGCAGGCTAAGCGTTAACACCGCCCAAGCAGAAATACGCAGAAACTTACGATCCGAAACGAATAACCGCTCAAAAAACAGAACGGCAAAATACGTCATCCAGGGATATACGAAATAAAAATGACGCCAACCGTTGTATAACGTCGAATTCAGCGCAATCGCAAGAAGAATCGGAACAGTCGTTAAGCCGGCAGCGAAGAAATCCATGCGCGCGATTGTCGATTGAATATCGCCGCGATTATTCTTAAACAAATCACGGATAAAAAAGCCGAAACCGCCGAATGAACCGAAAAGCGTAACGAATGGAGAGG
>DAOUFC010000034.1:0-37099 GCA_034430295.1 Flexilinea sp. | reverse complement strand
AATAGCGGAAATTCAGCGCGAATTCAATGTGCTGTGCATGCTTGAGCTGCGAATCGAGCATATGAGCGGGAAAGAGGCGCTCGAACTCGTCCGAGCGAGAGAATAAAAGAGGGAAGCCAGGCTTCCCCTCTTTTTTTCTAACGGTTCTTCCTGCCTTTCTTTTTCGCCGGCGGGCGGTTATGGCCGATATAAATACCGGCTTTCGGAAGGAAAACCTCCGCTAATAAATAGATCAAAAACGTAATCAGGATTGCGACGAAAAAGACGAGGAGCGTATTCCCGAAATCGTTCATCCAGGCCGGCTGGACGATCATGACAAAAGACAAAACGATCATCAGCGTGCCGCTGAACAGCTTCAAAATTTGCCCGTGTTTTTCCTGAAGCCGGCTCGAACGCATCGTATAAACGGCGAGTAAGAAAATGACCAGCTCGTCGATCTGATACAAGATCATATACGTCAGCAGCAACAGGATAAACATCGAACCTGACACATCGGCGCTGACAACAAGATTGCTCCAAACGACCGGAAACGCTGCCGTGCAGGAAAATTCGACCAACGAGACGCCCGTACTAAGAAGAATCGTCGCGCCGACCATCGCCCACAAATTATCGCTGTGGTTCATGACGTTGCGGATACGTTGATAGATACCCGGCTTACGCTTTTCGTCGATCGTCAGCGAAACGCCTTCCTTGAAGAAAAAATAATCCTTAAAATTGATTAGCCCCATCACCAGCGTCAGGACGGCAACGGCGAGCTGGATCCATTTCATGAAGCTGACGTAAGAAAGAACCGTAAAAACGCCGCCGATAAAAAGCGCGTAAATCGCCGCCGTTACCGTCAGGAAAACGATCCCGATAATCAACGTTTTCTTTCGAGAGTTGGTTCGAACGATCATCGCTAACAGCATCGTCAGCACCCAAAGCGAACAGGGATTGAAACCGTCGACGATACCGATCAGAACCGTACTAAGCCAAATTGATTTCCCGGACAAGTCGATCGTCCCGATCAGCGGAAGATCGATCGTCGAGACGGCGCTGCTGTCGATCGTCGCGATAACCGGTTCCTCGCCATTAACGATTTGAACCGCGTCGACGACGCCGTTTTCCACTCCGGATTTAATCGCCTCGCGGATTCCCATTTCCGTATTCGAGCCGAAACCCGTCCAATATTGATCGCCAATAAAGGTAACCGGGACCCCGCTGGGTTCAAAATTAAACGCTTTCGCAAACGTCTCGAATAACTTCGCGTTTTCCTCGTTATACCAGACTTCATAGCTATGGATAACGAGCTGGTGTCCGAATTCGTTCGTCATCTCGTTCAAAAAGACTTTTTCATCCGCGCAGTGCGGACAGCCGTCGCCATTGAAAAAATACAGATGAACGACGTTGTTCGTTTTCGCGCTCGCGGCGCCGATCGGAATCAAAATCGCAATGAACAAGATCAAAAATAAAAATTTTGAAAGTAATTTTTTTATCATAAGCTGCTTCATCATAATCTTTTCCAAAGTTTTCGTCGGAATTCCCGACTGATAAATAGATTGTACCAAACCCAAAAACGATCTTTCGATTTGTACAACCGAACAATTATCGTCCCCGACGCAGAATGCCGCTGTGAAAGACAGATCCGTCCGGCTGAATAACCGCTTCATAGACCGGCAGCCCGTCGAAATCGCGCGTCCGGAAACGGTCCGTCAGGAACCTCAATTCCTGATTCGCGGACGGTAGAAAATGATCATAATCCGGGGAAAAATCCTCCCGAAACGGACCGCAGAGGATCGCGTCGGGACGGTCGGAACGCGTTCCGATTCGGAACCGACGCTCCAACTCGGCATAGGTATAGCCGCTGAAGACAAAAACGGACAAACGGCTTTTCATCCGAATCGCGCGGATCAGCGCGAAAAGCGCTTCCGGCTGATCGAAGGGTTCGCCGCCGCTGAACGTTACGCCGTCAAGATTCGGAACGGCCAAGATCTCCGCCAGGAGCGAACCGACCGAGCGCGCCGTTCCGCCTTCGAAAGGCTGAAGTTCAGGATTGGCGCAGCCCCGGCAAGCGCGTGAACAACCCTGGAACCAGACGGCGAAACGCGTCCCGGGACCGTTCACGCAGCTCTTGGCGAGCGTCGCACCGATCCGAAGCTTCACCTGCCGCGTTCCGTTTTCAGACGCGCTTCCCGCGATTCGAGCGGCGCTTCGTAGTACTCGGAAGTTTTCTCCCGTTCGCCGAGAAGCGCGCCGAGCTTCGCCTCTAATTCCGCCGTAATATCTAAACAGCCTTCGCCACGAACGCCCCGAACCAAAAGGCGTGTTTTCCCGTCGCGATCGATAATAATTTCAATTTCTTCGATTTGGCTCATCAGTCCTCCTTAGACCAAGCGAACAACCGGGACCCGGCTCAATACGCGCCGTCCGATTCGAAGATCGTCGGCGCTGACGAGCAAAAAACGGTCGGCGTCAATTTCAAACGCGACGCTGAAGCGCGTTTCGCCTTGATCGGCAGGCGGGGCAGCTTCAATAAACCTCGCGGCGCGCGGATTCAAAAAAACGGACGCCCGGCCGTCGCTTCTTTCGCGCCGCAGGATCCGCACTGCGCCGTTCTCGTCAAACAGAATCTCGAACGGATCCGTTCCGCCGTCAGCGTCTGGATTCAGGCTGCGTTCATAAATCGCCAACCCGAAATAACGCTGATCCGGACGCGTCGCTTTCAGCCGCAGCGTAGACAACGCGCCGGCGCTCGGGAACGGGGTTAACGCCGGAACGATCGTCCTGTAAGCGGTTTCGCCGCTTTGACCGTCTCGATAACGGATTGCGTATTCATGCGTAATGACGTCGCTGATCGATAGAACGCCGCCTTCGAGCCGCAGCGCGCCAAGCGCAACGCCGCACATCGGATCGCAATCCATCCAACGCGCCGTCGGGAAGACCTCTCTCGGGATCCGGGCAATCATCGGCAGCCGTGTCGTCCCGCCGAAGGCAAAAATTTTAGTGATCCGGCTCAGGTCAACCCCGTTTCCCGCCGCCTGCCGACAAACTTCCCGAATCATGCGTTCGAGTCCTTGAATAAAATCTCGGCGGATTAAAAGCGCCTCCAGCTCGGCGCGGTCAAGCGCAAATTCGTGAGATAAAAACGGCGTTCCCATACGCGCGCTTTCCTGCGTGCTGAGAGCGATTTTCAACTGTTCGCAAGACTGGAGCAGCGTCAAACCATGAAGGCGTACGAGCGGATCGTCAAGCGCGCAGCCAGCCCGGCGGCATACTTCCTCGACCAGCCAGCGATCGATATCGCTCCCGCCGCCGGCGCGCCCCGATTTTCCACGAACGACGATTGCGCCGTTCTCGCCGCGCGTTGCGATCAGGGCCTGCTGCGTGCTGCCGCCAATATCGATCAGAAAAACCGCTTCTCCCGGGACGATAGCGGCGTTCGCGGCCGCCGCAGCAGCGCTGATTTCGTCAACGACGCGAACCGCTCGGGCCGGCGTTTCAAACGCGCCTTTGAGCCAGTCGCGATAGTCGTCAAAACTGTCGGCCGGAACAGTAAACGTCAGTTCTTCGATTAATTCCGGGGCGATCAGCGCTTCAACCGCGGCCGTAATTCCGTTTAAAAAACGCGCCGCCGCGTCGCGGGCCGAAACGCGATCCGTTCCGACACGGATATGATACGGACTGTTCAGCGCGATATAACGCTTCATCCAACGAAACGTTCCCGGCGCGCTCAACCGGCCGGAGGCGGCCTGATACCCGATCAGCGGACGCTCCAACGTCGGGAACGAAACGACGGATGGGACCAGCGCCGATTCAGGAAACGCCAGTTCCGGCAGCGTCAGTATCTCAACCGGCTGTGCCGCCAGCTGCGCCGAAACGACGGTGTGCGTGTTGCCAAAATCGATCGCGATGCGCATGAGAGCGATCCGTTTCCATAGACTAAGATTGGCTTTATTTTACCAAGCCCCGAAAACCGGAACGCCCGGTTTCCCCTTGAAACGTTTTTAGATGTTAGAATCACTTTTAAATAAAGGATTCGTTGATCCGAAACTTGAAAAGGAAAATAAACATGCTGAACCAAATTATCGCGGCTTTTAAAGATACATACGGCATTGATCCGGAATTCGTCGTCCGATCGCCCGGACGAGTCAATCTGATCGGGGAACATACGGATTACAACGACGGTTTCGTATTCCCAATGGGAATCGTTTATGATCAGTGGCTGGCGATTCGAAAAAACGGAACTGACCGCGTTAACTGGTATTCGAAAGACGTCGATTCAAACGATTCATTTTCGATCAGCGATTTTTCCGAGAAGAAAAAATCATGGATTCAATTTCCACAGGGCGTCGCCTGGGCGTTAAAAGATTATGGCTATCCGTTAGCCGGATTTGACGGTTATTCGATGGGGACAATTCCGATAGGATCGGGTCTCTCGTCTTCCGCCGCGCTTGAGCTGGTCGGCTGTGCCGCGTTTTCGCGCGCCGCCGGGTTCGGCTGGGATCCGATTAAGATGGCGCGGATCAGCAGGATCGCCGATAATCGATGGGTCGGGTTGAATAATGGAATCATGGATCAGCTAATCTCCGCGATCGCCGAAGAAGGAAAGGCAATCCTGATCGACTGCCGCGACCTGCATACGCAGAAATTCCCGCTTCCTGACGGAACCGTTATCGTCATCATGAACACGAATGTCAAACATTCGTTGATCGGTTCGGCGTATAACAACCGCCATGAAGAATGTATGCGCGGCGCGAAAGCGTTCGGAGTAGACTCGCTGCGCGATTTATCAATCGAACGATTTGAACACGATGTGGACGATCTCGATCCCGTAATCCGAAAACGCGTCCGCCATGTGCTTAGCGAAAACAGGCGTGCGCTGGAAGCCGCTAAGGCGATGGATGGAGACGAGCCGGAACGTCTGGGACAGTTGATGGATGAAAGTCATGAGAGCCTGCGCGTTGATTTCGAAGTTTCATGCCCTGAGCTAGATATTATTACGGAAGAGGCAAGGCGTCAGCGCGGCTGTTACGGCGCGCGCATGACCGGCGGCGGATTCGGCGGCAGCGCCGTCGCGCTCGTCAAGAAAGAATTTGCCGAAGAGATGATGACGAAAACGGCGATCGGATACGAACGCCGAACCGGGAAAAAAGCGTCCGTCTTTATGACGCAAGCCTGTAAGGGGACCTCGTTCGAATTGAATTAGGAAACCGTGAAAACGAGTAGGAAAAACAGCGGCGGGGCGCCACTTATCAAGAGATCTCCCCGCCGCCATTTTATCTTCCAGATTAGATTTTCAGTCCGTATCCCGAAGTTTTTCAGCGAACGCGCGCGCGTCCGATAAATCTTTCTCGTTCGGATGCCCTTTAGCGATCCCGCCCAATTTTCCGAAAATCCCGTACGTATCGAACCCACGGCACTGAAAACTTCCCGCGATGCGTACATTTTTCGCTTTCAGCAGCTTCGTTACCGACGCCGAAAAATTAGCAAACGGCGCGCCGGAAGTGACCACGGTAAAAACGCGCTGATCAGGACGGAATTCCGCCTCTTCAATCGCGCGGGAAACCGCTTCATGGATACCGCTGTAGTAAATTCCCGACGCAAACCCGATCAAGTCATATCGACTTAAGTCAAAATCTTTCGTCTTCTGAACGTCGATCAAATCCGCAGGTAAAACCGACGCGATCGCTTCCGCGACCTTGCGCGTATTGCCGTGATGAACCGACGCGTATAAAATGACCGCTTTCATAAATAACCTCCTTATCAATTCCGATCAATAATAAACCGGCGCATCCGCCGAAATTTCGCCGTAATACCAGTCGCCGCCGCGTTTACCGAAAAATCCGATCAGGTAGTCCGAATAAAACGGGTTCAGTTCCGCGTAAGGACGCGGCTGGGCAAAGAGAATTTCATCAAAACCCAGCGGATAATCCGTCCGGCTAATCGCGAAACCGCAGCCGTCCTCCGCTCGCTCATAAAAATAGAACAGATTGTAATTCAGAATCGAATATCCGAACGTTCGGACATATCCATAGGCTCGATCATAATTTAACTGGCTCATGATCGCGCGGTCGCTGAAAACGATTTCGTCAACCGCCGGATCAGGATTAATATCGACCGTCAACCGCGTCGGTAAAAACCAATCGCCGCCATAGTTCAAAATACCCCAAAGATGGTCATACGGCGCGTTCACATACGGGATCCAGGTCTTAAAAAACTCGTACGCGTTCGAATAAACGCTGATCTGCGCTCGCGTTGGGCGTCCGACGGCGCGGTTCGCTGGGTTCGCGTACTCCGTCCCGACACTATAAATTTCTCCATACATCCCGTAAGTGAAGTCGTTCCGTTCCGCCAGCGTCAATTTCAGCCGTTCCGCCAATTTTTCCGCGACGTCCAACGCTTCGTTTTCCGTCGTAAACGAAAGCGGATTCAGCGTCGGCACGCCGTCCAAACGATATTCCGAATAATAAAACCCGTTCGGAAGGTAAAGATCCTCTTTCCGCTCCCATCTGACCGCCGCCTTCTTTTCACGGACAACGATCAGATCGGCGATAACCTTCGCCGCGTCGTCCGGATCCTTCGCGCCGTAAACGATAACTTCTCCCCCATTTTTAACGGCCGAAAACGGGACAGTCAGCTTCGCCGGATCGGTCAAGAAACAGCCGTCGTCACAGACGACCGCCAACTTACTTCCCGGCGATAAAAGTTCGAACGAATATTGGCCGACTCCTTCGACCGTTCCGCGGATACGGATCGCGCTTCCCTTCTCCGCCGAAAAATCGTCGCCGGGATAATCGCGAAAAATATCCGGATCGTTATCATATTGAATCGCTTCATGATTTTGAACCGGCGCGGGGCTTCCGTCGTTATCCGTCGCTTCGGTCGGTTCCGCCTCCAGCTTCGGAAGCGTCGGCAGCGCAGCAATATTAATCAGCGGCGTCGGCGTCCGCTCAACCGCAGGCAAAGGCGTCGCGTCAAGCGCGATATCGATTAACGCGCAGCCGCCAAACGCCAACGCCGCCAATACCGGCAGGAGAACGCGCAGCTTACCCAAGATCGCCGTCCTCCGCCAAGCTGTCGAGCCAGACACGCACAGCCGCGTCCGACGGCATTCGCCAAGCGCCGCGCGGCGACAGCGAGACCGATCCGACTTTCGGCCCGTCCGGAAGACAGGAACGCTTAAACTGATTCGAGAAAAAGCGTCGCAGGAACAGCGTCAGCGTCTTCAGGATTTCAGCGCGTTCCGCCTTCCCCGAGAAAGCGTATTCGGCTAAATAGAGCGTCTTGCGCGGCGTAAACCCGCGGCGGACGATCATGTATAAAAAGAAGTCATGCAAATCATACGGTCCCAGAATCGACTCGGTCAGCTGGGTCATTTTTTCGCCCGAAGCCGGAAGGAGTTCCGGACTGACCGGCGTATCCAAAACGTCGAACAGAACCGTTTTCAGCGCCTCGTTACCGCTCGTTTCCGCCGCGTAACGGATAAGATGACGGACAAGCGTCTTCGGGACGCCGCCGTTAACGCCGTACATGCTCATATGATCGCCGTTGTACGTCGCCCAACCCAACGCCAATTCGGATAAATCGCCCGTCCCGACTACTAAACCGTTCGTCTGATGACAAATATCCATCAGAATCTGCGTCCGTTCGCGCGCCTGTGCGTTTTCATATAAGATCGAATGATCGCTCGGATCGTGTCCGAGATCTTTGAAATGCTGATCGACGGCAGGAACGATCGATATTTCCCGAATCGTTACCCCCAACGCTTCGCACATTTGGATTGCGTTCGATTTCGTCCGCGGCGTCGTGCCATATCCGGGCATTGTCACCGCGATCAGACCGGTCAGCGGACGCTCCGTCATTTCCAGCGCGCGAACCGAGACCAATAACGCTAACGTTGAATCCAGACCGCCCGATATGCCTAAGACCAGACTGCGTGCGCCGGTATGCGTCAGCCGCTTCGCCAATCCGGCGCTCTGAATCGACAGGATCGTTTCGCAGCGCTCGGCGAATTCTACGCCGACGGGGACAAACGGCAGCGGATTCATCCGCCGCGTTAACTTCGTCCGTCGTTTTTCGAGCGAAAACGGAATAACGCGGCTGAACATATCGGGAAGGGCGTCGAACGAGGTCAGGCGCAAGCGGTCATTCGCGATCGTTTCCAAGTCGATCTCGCTGACGGCATATCCCGTCCCGAACGGCCGGCTCTCAGCTAATAACTCGCCTCTCTCAACAATCAGGCCGTGTCCCGCAAAGACGGAATCGGTCGTCGACTCGCCCCGGCCCGCGCCGGCATAAAGATATCCGGCTTGAATCCGGACCGAGTGAGCCTGGAGCTGCGCCCTGCGAAACGCGGCCGTCCCGACCGTTTCGCTCGAGGCGGCTAAATTAGCGATGATCTTCGCCCCCGACTGCGCCAAGCGTATGGAAGGCGGATTGACGCTGAAAACGTCGGAACCGATTTCAACGCCGATCGTCAGCGCCGGCATCTCGTCGCACCGGAACAGGATATCCGTTCCGAACGGGACGCTCTCTCCGAGCAGGTCAATCTCAGCCGACGTTTCACGACCGCTCGAAAAATAACGCGCGTCGGAAAGATCGCCGGCGCTCTCAAGCGCCGTCTTCGGAACGATCCCTAAAATCGAGCCGTTCGCGATAACCGCCGCGCAATTATACAGTTTTCCCTGCATCCGAACCGGCAGTCCGACCATGACCAGAATATCCTGACCGGATGTCGCCGCCGTAATTTTCATCAGCGCTTCCTCCGCGCTGTTAAGAAGCGCGTCCTGATAAAATAAATCGGCGCAGGTAGAACCCGTGATACTCAATTCCGGAAAGACCGCGATCCGGACGCCGTCCCGACGGCAGCGGTCGATATAAACCGAGATCAGGGCCGCGTTCGCGTCGGGATCCGCGACCGATACTTCGGGCGAACAAACGGCGGCTTTAATAAATCCATAATCCATAACGCGAACAGGCTCCTTTTTTTCTATATCGCAACTTGTTTAAAATAGTACCCCTTTCGAGGCAGTTGCGCAATTCGAAGCGCGCCGATTTTCCTACGCCAACTCCGCCTGACCGGTCGCTAAACGATAATACCGGCCCCGCGCTTCGATGAGCGCGTCATGATCCCCGCGTTCGATAATTTCCCCATGTTCAAGCACGATAATCGCGTTCGAATTGCGAACCGTCGATAAGCGGTGCGCAATGACAAAAACGGTTCGTCCGTTCATCAGCCGGTCCATCGCCCGCGAAATCAGCATCTCCGTCCGCGTATCGATCGACGACGTCGCCTCGTCCAAGATCAAAATCGGCGGATCGGCGACCGCGGCGCGGGCGATCGCCAACAGCTGCCGCTGGCCCTGGCTCAGGTTCACGCCGTCATTGACGATCATCGTTTGGTAACCGTCGGGCAGATGACGGATGAACGAATCGGCGTTGGCGGCTTTCGCGGCACTGATAACGTCCTGATCGCTCGCGTCGAGACGTCCGAAACGAATATTTTCCATCACCGTCCCGGTGAACAGGTGCGTATCCTGAAGGACCATTCCTAACGAACCGCGCAGACTGTCCTTGCGGATATCGCGGATATCGATTCCGTCAATCGTGATCCTTCCCTCGTCGACATCGTAAAAGCGCGTAATCAGGTTAATCACCGTCGTTTTTCCCGCGCCGGTCGAACCGACAAAAGCGATTTTCTGACCCGGTTTCGCGTACAGGCTGACGTTCTTTAAGACCGGTTCCCCCGGGACATAAGCGAAAGTAACGTCATGGAAACGGACGTCGCCGCGGAACGGAACGAACGTGGTTTCGCCGTCTTTGATGACTTTCCAGGCTTTCGATCCGAGCGAACCGTCCGCCGAATCGGTATCGACCAATTCAACCGTTCCCCCGTCTACTTCCGCAGTTTCGTCCAGAAGCTTGAAAATCCGCTCCGCGCCGGCGACGGCGGCGAAAATCGCGTTCAGCTGCTGCGAAACGTTGTTGATCGGCATGGTGAAATTCCGAGTATACTGCAAAAATGAAGCGATCGTCCCGATATCGAGCACGCCGTTAATCGTCAGCACCGCACCGAGCATCGCCGTCAGCGCATAATGAACATAAGACAGATTCCCCATAATCGGCATGACCATCAGCCCGAACGACTGCGCATCCGACGCCGAAGAAAAAAGGTTCCGGCTCAGGCGCACGAATTCAGCCTTGACCGTTGGCTCATGAGAATAAACTTTGACGACTTTCTGGCCTTCGATATACTCTTCCGCGTAACCGTTGACAGCTGCGACATCGGCTTGCTGAACGGTATAAAATTTTCGGCTGCGTCCGCCGATAACACGGAGAACGAGGAAAATGAAACCAAGATGAACCAGTACCAACAGGAACAGCTGCCAGCTGAGAACCAGCATCATGACAAAAACGCCGATCGCCATCAAACTGCTGTTAACCAAAACCGGTATCGAGTTCCCGACCATCTCCCGCATCGTTTCAGCATCGTTGGTAAAGTGGCTCATGACGTCGCCGTGTGTTCGGACATCAAAATATGAAATCGGCAGCGACTCCACCTTGGCGAACAGATCAAAACGCAGCCGCAGCAGCATCGCCGAGCTGACGTAAATCATGATCAGGGAGCTGAAATAGGTTGCGCAAACGCCGCTCAAATAAATCGCGACCATGCGCAGCAGCGTCATTGTCAACGGCGTAAAATCGGGATTCGGCTGCCCGATCAGGGGAATAATATGATCATTAATGACCCCGCGCAGCATATACGTGCCGGTAATCGTCGCCAGCGAAGACATCGCCGACAAGGCCAAGGCCAGGAACAGCATCGGCCGATCTTTTTTCAGGTAAGTTAAGATGCGGCGAATCGTCTTCCAGGAATTTCCGCCGCCGGGGTTTGTCTTAAAGTCTTTTTCCGTTTTCATTCGTTCCCGACCCCTCTCTGCTGTGATTCGTAGGTTTCACGATAAATATCGCAGCTCGCCATTAATTCGTCATGCGTTCCGAACGCGGCGACCGCGCCCTCATCAAGGACGAGAATTCGATCCGCGTTCATGACCGACGAAACACGCTGCGCAATGATCAGGTTCGTCGTATTGGCGTAATTATCTCGAAATGCCTGACGGAATTTAGCTTCCGTCGCCATGTCGATCGCGCTCGTCGAATCGTCCAGGATGATGATTTTCGGATTTTTCAGCAGCGTCCGTGCAATGCTGATACGCTGCTTCTGTCCGCCGGAGACGTTGACGCCGCCCTGCCCCAGATCGGTCTGGTACCCGTCAGGGAAGCGCATGATAAAATCGTGCGCCTGCGCCGTCTTACAGGCTGTTTCAATCTCCTCCTGCGTCGCGTCCGGATTTCCCCAGCGCAGGTTCGATTCGATCGTCCCGGAAAACAGGACGTTTTTCTGAAGCACGATCGCGACCGAGTCGCGCAGCTCCTTAAAGCGGTATGAACGTACGTCATGCCCCCCGACGAGAATTTCGCCGGTGAGGATATCGTAAAGCCGTGGGATCAGCTGTACAAACGTTGATTTTCCTGAACCGGTTCCGCCGATAATTCCGATGGTTTCGCCGGACTCAATGCGCAGATTGAAATCCTTGAGCGTAAGATTGTCCGGATTATCCGAATAACTGAAATTGACGTTTCGGAATTCGATCGAGCCGTCCGCGACTCGGAGCGAATCGTCCGCGCCTGCGTCGCTCATCGTCAGCGGCTCGTCGAGCACCTCAAGAATACGTTTTACCGATGCCTGCGAAATGACGTACATGACCATCACCATCGACAGCATCATCAGTGAAATCGTGATTTGCTGCGAATAGGCCAGGAAGCTGAAAAGCTGACCCGGCATCATCGCGCCGCCAACGATCAGACGCCCGCCGAACCACAGGATCGAAACGATACTGGCGCTCATCATGAACGTCAACAGCGGCATCCCCAATATCGCCACCTTTTCGGCTAAAATCTGCGTAGCCCGGACTTCTTCGACCGTCGCCTCGAATTTTTCTTTTTCAAAACGTTCACGGACAAACGCCTTGACGACCCGGATCCCGATCAGGTTCTCCTGAACGTTCGCGTTCAGGTCATCAATCTTTTTCATTAATTTGATAAAGCGCGGATGCGCTGTCCGGATAATCAGGACCATTAAGGTAAACAAAATCGGGATCAGAATCAGGAACAGGACTGACAACGTCCGGTTGATCTGAATCGCCATGATCGTTGCGAAAATGACGATCATCGGCGCGCGGACGAACAGACGCGTAACCATCAGATACATTTGCTGCACAAAATTTATGTCCGTTGTCAGCCGCGTAACCAGCGAAGCCGTCCCAAAGTTTTCCGTATTCTTGAACGAGAAATCCTGAACTTTTTCGAAGATAAGCTGGCGCAGGTTCATCGCAAAACCCGACGCGCCTATGACCGCGAATCGGGCGGCGACCGCCCCCAGGACCATCGAAACAACCGCGCACAGGATCATCAGCAACCCTGTCCGCACGACGTACGGGACGTCTCGCTGCGTGATACCGACGTCGATAATCCGCGCCATCAGGAACGGAATAAAAATATCGAGCGCGCATTCAAACAAGACGAGCGTCGGGGTCAGGATCGCGTATTTTCGATACTCTCCCGAATAGCTGAACATCCGTAGAATAGGAAATTTCAGAGTTAACCGCTTGATCAATTTACGCCTCTTTTCTCTCCGAATCAAGCGCGGCTTCGTCCGCCGCATCCATTAAAACCGAATTCATAACCGCACACAGCCGCGATAAAGCGACGCGGTCCTCCGCCGTAATCCGCTCGAAAATCGCGCGGTTAAGGCTGTCTATATCCGTTTTGGTAGACCGGAGCGCCTCACGGCCGCAGTCGGTTAGATAAATCTTGTTGCGGCGCAGATTTGAGTCGTCCGTCTCCTTTCGGATCAAACCCGACTTCTCCAGCCGCTTCGTCGAAGCCGCAATCGACGGCGCGGAAACGCCAAGCGACTCCGCCAATTCAACCTGCGTACAGCCTTCGCGTTCCGAAATTTCATACAGGATCGGCGGCTGGCCCCAAAATAAGCCGTTTTTACGCGTTATCGCGTCGATCCGTCCGCGGTAAAGCTTCATCACCTGCTTAAGTTCCCGAACCGTTTCGTTTAATAAACTTTCTTCAGTCAAACCAAACTTCCTTATATAAAAAAATAATCGGTATCACCCGAAAATGATAACCGATTAATATTTTTTTGATCTTTACGGAAAGACGGACAAATGACAAGCAAAATCCGGCACCTCTCCGCTTCTTCTAAACCGATTAACGCTCACGCCGCGTCAGAATCATTACGAACAGCGCGCCGCCCACCAGGGACGTCACAACGCCGGGAGGAATTTCGACCGCGAAAAGCGTTCGCGCCACCAGGTCGCAGCCGCCCATCAGCGCCGCCCCGACCAGCGCGGCCGCCGGGAAACTCGCCTGCAAATTTGCGCCGAAAAACCGCCGCGCTACATGCGGAGCGGCCAGACCGATCCAAGCGATCGTACCGACCGCCGAAACACAGAGCGCCGTCGCGACCACCGTTCCGGACAGGAACAGGAACCGTTCCAAACGCACGTTGACGCTTAACGACGCCGATGAATCATCATCCAATGACAGCAGATTCAGCCGCCAGCGAAAAACAAACAATCCGATCAGGATAAGAAGAATCGGCCCAATCAGCGGGGTAATTTCTTCCCAGGTAATCCCCTTAAACCCGCCCATCAGCCAAAAATTTAATTGAACAAGACGATCGTTTTGATCGGCGGAATACTTCAGGAATCCTAACCCTGAAGAAAACAGCGCCGCCGACATCATCCCAGCCAAAATAAGCCGCATCAGCGGATGAAAACCCTGTAAGCGGCGCGTAAACAACAGCGCCAGCCCAAACGCCGCAAAAGCAAACGCGATCGACGTCAACCGAACCGTCAGCGTATTCCCGGAGGACGCGACGAGCGCCAGCGCCGCGCCGAACGCCGCTCCCTGAGATATGCCCATGAATCCGGGTTCGACCATCGGGTTATTCATCAGCGTCTGGAGTACCAATCCGCAAACGCCCAACATCGCCCCGACGGTCAGCGAGAAGACGACGCGCGGCGCGCGAATCCGAAGAAACAAAATCCGTTCCAATTCCGTTCCTGCCAGCGGGTTTCGCAGCGATACGGACGGGAAACGCCCCAGCCCAAACGACAGCGCCGCCAACGCCGCGACAATCGCGATCAGAAGAATCAAACGCCGCCGCATCAGGTCCATAATACAACCTGCCGACCTTCGATCGGGAAAATTCGGATCGGCGTATCGTAAACTGCGCTGAGGTTCGCCTCGGTAAAAACTGTAACGCTCGGGCCCGCCGCCTGAACCGTCCCGTTTTTCATCAGAACGATCTGATCGGCGACAGCTTCCGCGACCGCCGGTTCATGGGTCGACAGGATAACCGTTTTTCCCCGCGCCGCTAACGAACGGATAATTTCCAAAAAGAGCCGCTTGTTCGCCAGGTCGAGCGCCGACGACGCCTCGTCCAGCAGCAGGACCTGCGTCGATTGAACCAGAACGCGCGCTAATAAGACGAGCTGGACCTGGCCGCCGCTGAGTTTTCGAACCGAACGGCGGCTCATCGCCGATAAACCGACCTCTGCGATCGCTGCGGCGGCGATTGCGGCGTCGTCCGCTCCCGGCGCCGCCAGCGGCGATAACCACGGCGCGCGCCCCATCAGGACATAATCTAAAACCGAATAATCGAAAGCGACTCCTTCCGACTGCGGGACAAAACCGATCGCGCGGCTGATCGCGCGCCGCGATAATTCCGTAAACGGCTTCCCACCGTAGCGGATTTGGCCTGATTCGGGAACAAGCCGCCGATTCGCTAATTTCATCAGCGTCGTCTTCCCCGAACCGTTCGGACCTAACAGCGCGGTAATTTCGCCGGGACGGAAAAACAGCGTCAAACCGGATAATTCAAACGGAGACCCGTTATCGTATAAAAATCGAACCCGATCGAATTCAAGCATCTGTTCCGGCATATTATTCTCCTCTAAAAGCGGACCTTTCCGCTCGAAATCAGGCTCGCCAGCGCTATCACGCTGAAAAACGCTGTTACGATTCCGATCGGAATTTCGCGCGGGCTCAACAGCCGAATCGCGGTATCCGAACCCAACGTGATCAGCGCGCCCAGAATCATCGAGCCGGGCAGCCCGAAACGGCTGTCCGTACCAAAAATAATTCGCGCTAAATGAGGAATGAGCAGTCCGACCCAGCCGACGACCCCGCTAATCGACGTGATCGCCGAAATCCCCAGGACTGAAAACCAGAGAAGAAGCGTCCGTTCCCCTTTCAGCGACGCGCCCAACGACAGCGCGCTTTCTTCAGGCAGCGAAAAAAGGTTCGTCCGCCAACGAAAAAGTCCGATCATGGTCAGAGAGACGACGACAATGACAACGACCGGCAGGAAACCGCTGAGCGTAACATAGTTATAACCGCCCAGGATCCAGAATTCGATCGCATGCAGTTCGTTATTCCCATCGGCAACAATCTTCAAAACGGTCAGCAGCCCGCTGAAAAAGGCCGAAACGGTCGCGCCCGATAATAAAAGCCTCATGACCCAGCCGCCGAAACGAATCCGCCGCGCGATCGCTAACGATAATAACAAACCGCACGCCCCGCCGCAAAAAGCCGTCAACTGGCGGAGTGGAGCCGAATTAGAGAAAAACACGATCGCAATCGCCGCGCCGACCGCCGCGCCTTGCGAAACGCCAAGAAAATCCGGACCGGCCAGCGGATTACGGAAAATATTCTGGGAAACGAAGCCGCCCGCCCCCAGCATCGCGCCCGACATCAAAGCCGTCGCGACGCGCGGGATTCGCAGCCGCCAAAATAAATTTGCCGCGATCGGATCGGCGCGTAAATCGGCAAGCCGCGTCCAGCCCAATTTCGGGTATCTCCCCGTCCAAAACGCGACCGCAGCAAGCGCGATCAGCCCCAATCCCGTCAGATACAGCGCGGCGCGATTTCTTCTCGTTCGGATTTGATATTCAGCCTCGATCATGCAACGTTTCTATTAATTACAGATTTATAATATCTTTCCCAAAGACTAAGAACTGTATTGATCGATAAAAACTGTCGGAGTATAAATTCTCGGACGTTCAACGACGACATCAGCAAAATCTTTATCTTCAGCAACCAGGACATCAATATCTTCAATCATTGCAGTATATAGAACCGGATAATCATTTAACTCTCGAATTTCAGAAAGCGCTAAATCGATGAAATCCGGGGTACACACAAATTCATAATTCATTTTCGTTAATAATTCGTCAATCACAAAAACTTCTGATGAAAATTTTGTTTCGATAACTGCTTTTAGCTCGTCCACAACAAAAGAAGATAATACTAATTCATGATTTGTCGATATACATTCAATTAAGCGATTCATGTTTTTGCTCGGGAACAGCAATGCTGATATAAACACGTTTGTGTCGAGCATGACTCTCATTTATCAGTCGCTCTTTCCTTGCGAAAGCGTTCCATCATTTCGACGATGTCTTCTCCGGTGTTTATTCCGGCTTCCTCGGCAATGCCGGAGAACGCCGCTTGCGCTTCACGGAACGCCGCCATAGTTGAATTCATAATATAAAACCTTCCAGAAATAGGATCTTGCTTCCTTCCTGAAGTCCGTATCTCTTCCGAATATCGATCGGAATCGTAATTTGTCCCTTTGAATTTACTTTCGCCGGTTCCATTTTTACCTCATTTAATTTTTCCTTACATTCCTTACTTTTATCATGCCACGAAAGCAAAAGAAACATAAACAGATACGATTGTTTTTATCCGCGCTGTTCATATGAAAAGAAACCGCATGACAAAATATTCCGGTTTTTAAATTTCCATCCATGCAAGATTGTAAGACAATATTTAATATTTGAATAGGGCAGGAAAGGGAACCGCTCGGCGGAAATTTCCCCGTCAATTGATGTACAATAACTAAGAGACGATCGTCTCAGTCGGAAGAAACGCCTGCCCGGCATGAAAAGAGGGAAACAACCATGAGCATCATCGAATATAAATGCCCTTCCTGCGGCGGGGATATCTCTTTTGACAGCGGCGCCCAACAGATGGTATGCCCCTACTGCGATACTGCGTTCGACGTAGAGGCGCTCAAATCGCTCGACGAGGAGCTTTCGAAGCCCGGCGGGGACCAACTGGATTGGAGACGTCCGAATAACGACTGGCGCGAGGGCGAGCTGGAGAATATGCGTATTTACGCATGTCAATCCTGCGGCGGCGAGATCGTCGGAGATGAAACGACGGCGGCAACGAGCTGTCCCTACTGCGGAAGCCACGTCGTCATGGCAGGCCAGTTCGCCGGCGCGCTGCGCCCCGACATTGTTATTCCTTTCAAGCTCGATAAAAACGAGGCCGTCGCGGCGCTTCAGCAGCACTACCGGAGAAAAATCCTTCTCCCAAAAGTATTTAAAGACCAGAACCATATCGAAGAAATTAAGGGTTTGTATGTCCCGTTTTGGCTGTTTGACGCCGAGTCCGACGCCGCTGTCCGCTACCATGCGACGAGAGTCCGAAGCTGGAGCGATTCCGCTTACCATTATACGGAAACGTCGCATTTTGACGTGGCTCGACAGGGCGACATCGGTTTTGCATATGTTCCCGTCGACGGCTCGTCTGAGATATCCGACGAATTGATGGAATCGATCGAACCGTTTCGGATCATAGAGGCGGTAGATTTCCAGACCGCCTATCTCGCAGGATATTTTGCGGACAAATACGACGTAGACGCGGATCGCTGCGTCGCGCGGGCGAACGAACGGATCAAAAAAAGCGTCGAGACGCTTTTTGCCTCTACCGTAACCGGATACAACAGCGTGACCACAAAGAGCAGCAGCATCCAACTGAAAAGCGGGAAGATTCGTTACGCGCTTTTTCCGATCTGGCTGCTCGGAACGAGTTGGAACGGAAAACGCTACCTGTTCGCCATGAATGGCCAGACAGGCGCTTTCGCCGGCGACGACCTGCCGGTCAGCCGGAGCGCTTACTGGATCGGGGTACTGCTTTTCACGGTCGTATTCGCTCCGCTCGTTTTCTTCCTGCTTCGGGTTCTAATGAGCACATAATCGGTTAAAACAAAATGAAAAAGATACGAGATTTGAAAAAAAAGATCGCCGGCGTTCTGCTAATCTGCCTGTTAGTCCCGGCGCTGATCCTTCCCGCTGCGGCGGATTATCCCGCCATGGCGCAATCCATCCCCGAGGAACGGCAGGCAGAACGACTGGTAGATGCCGCCGGGCTGCTCAGCGGCAGCGAAGCGGCGGATCTCCTGCGGAAACTCGATGAAATCAGCGAACGGCAATCCTGCGATGTGGTCATCGTGACGACGGACTCGCTGCAAGGGAAAACGCCGACAGCATACGCCGATGATTTTTTTGATTATAACGGTTACGGATTCGGCGAAAACGACGACGGGATCCTCTTCTTAATCAGTATTGAGGACCGGGACTGGGCGATTTCCACCCATGGCTTCGGTATCGAGGCTTTTACCGATATGGGCCAGGCGTACATGATGAAACAGATCCTGCCAAGTCTCCGGGAGGACAACTTCTCCGCGGCGTTCGTCCGATTTTCCGCTCTCGCCGACGACCTTCTTACGCAGGCAAGATCCGGCGTTCCTTACGACGTCGCGGCCAAAACGCCGAAGATCAAACATGACGATGATCCGTCCCTGGACGGCAAGGAACGCGCTAAACTGGCCGCCGCGAGCCTGCTAATTGCCCTTGCGCTCGCTTTCATCCCGATCAGCGTCATGAAAGCCGCGCATAAATCGATCCATCCGAAAAACCAAGCCGACGATTATATCCGCCCCGGCAGCTTCCGATTAACCAGCAGCAGCGACACGTTCCTATACCGGCAGCTATCGAAAACGAAACGCGAGAGCCAATCCTCCTCCGGCGGAAGCCAGACCCATACCAGCTCCTCCGGCCGCTCGCATGGCGGAAGCAGCGGCAAATTCTAAGCCGGACGCGGCGTAGCGGCGAGCGGAAAATCTTTCCCGTACCGTCGTTTCAGGGAATTCCCGCCGGTACACACGGCCTGAAGATCCGCGCTGGAAAAGCGCGCAATATGTCAATCGACGAGAGATTGATAAAAAACTTCGATTTCCGTCTGGACGCGCGAAATTTCGGCGCGTTCGCGTATCAGCGCGCGGTTCAGTTCGACACCGCGCGTCCGCAGTCCTTCGTTATACATCGCGCTCAAAATCGCGTTCGCCAGCTCCTCCGGCGAATTCGGATCGACGAGCAGCCCGTTCACCCCAGGCGTTATCCATTCGCGCAGCGACTCAATATCCCCCGCGATCGGGAAACAGCCGACCGTCATCGCCTCGAGCAGCGAGTTTGGCGTCCCGTCATGCTGGCTGACGCTGATCGTCATCAGCGCGCGGCGGAACAGCGCCCATAAATCCGCCTGCGCCAACGACGGCAGCAGAAGCACATTCCGTTCGATATTCAGCTCGCGGACGAGATTGCGCGCCTCCGGCTGGTCCGCCATCGCCGGACAAACGAATAATAAATTCGGGAACTGACGCGCGACAATCGGAACCGAACGGAAAAAAGTATCGTTCCGGACCGAGCCGGGGCGGAAACCGCGCGGATTAATAAGAATCTCACGATCGGGCGGGATCCGTCTTAAAATTGCCGCGTCCGCTTCCGACGCTAAGATCATGCGCGGAATATCGATCCCGCCGTTTCCGGGAACGACGAGCGACGGTTTTCTCTCCGCAAATCCAAACGATTGCGCCAGCCGGATATCGCGGCGCGTATCCGCCGCTAATCCGTTCAGACGCGCCATCGTCCGAAACGTCAGCGCACGCATCCCGGACGAACCGCCGGCATGAAACGTCAAATCGTTTCCCCAGATCGACGCCGCCAACGGATAACGTTTCGGCGCGTAAGCCGCCGTCATCCCCTCAAACGGAATCCGCAACGCGTGAATCAGGTCGGGATTGATCCGCCGCGCAATCGCGGCAAAACGCCGTCCGCTTAGCGGAAGCGAAAGCGGGGCGAGCCGATAACGAAAAGATAAGAAAACGTCGCGGAACTGCCGAACCAGTGCGCTCCTTATTCCGCCGCCGGATTGCTGCGCCGGCCAAGCCGCATCGGTCGGGACCGGTCGGGACGCGGCGCCGGAACGCGAGGACGAGAAATTTGAAAACGCGATCGGAAGAATCGAAAAACTCTCGATATCCGCCGGCTCTGCGCATGGATAACTCGAAATCAGGTGGATCTCATGCCCCAATTCGCGCACAGACGCCAAATAGCGCAGCGTCGTTGGTGAACGCCCGTCCGCCAAAAAGAGAATCCTCATGATCCGCGCTCCGCCAGAGCGAAACGAACCGCCGCTTCAAATTGGTCCGCCATCGCTTCCAAATTAATCTCATCGCGCACAATTTCGAACGAGCGTCGGCCCATTCCCCGCAGCCGTTTCGGATCCGCCAGCAGTTCGGCGATCTTGCCCGTCAAGTCTGAAACGTCGCCGGGCCGGACGATACGCCCGTTATCCGCCCGAACCAGGTCGGACTGCGTTCCGTCAGCTTCGGCGGCGACGACCGGCAATCCGTTCGCCATTGCCTGCTGCAGCGCCAGACCGCCCGTTCCGGGCATCACAAATAAATCGGCTTCGGCAAAACGCCGTTCCAAATCCGCGCCGTACAGCGCGCCGAAAAAGCGTGCCCGCGGATAACGCAGCGCCGCCAGAGATTCCAATTCCGCGCGAGCCGGCCCATCGCCGACAATATACAGCCGCGGACAATATTCGTTTTCCAACGCAGCGCAGCTTTCAATCAGCAAATCGATCCGTTTTCGTGACTGAAGCCGTCCAACCGAAAGCAGGATCGGACCATCATCACCGAACGATTCAGCCCGATCGGGCGCTTCGGGACGCCGCGGGCGCGGCGCGACCGCGTTATACGCGATAAAAATCCGCTTCGGCGCAATACCGACGGCGCGATACGTCTCCGCTCCCTGCCTGCTGTAACTTATCAGCGCGTCAAACGAACGGATAAAACGCCGTTTCAGCGGATGATTCCAGCCGCCGCGTCCCAATCCCCATCCGATAACCGGGCATCCGCGCCTCCGCATCCAACCCAAGGCTAAAGCTGTCGTTAGATACCGCATGTTCGCTTCGCAGATCAGCACGTCGGGATTCTCCGTTTCAAGCCATTCCAGGACATTCGTTTGCAGACACAAATAAGCCTTCCCGTTCAACGCCCTGCCGAACAGATGAAGGTTGCGCGCGCGGAAAAGACGGGCCCTTTCCGGCAGCTGCGATTCGTCGATCATCTCTCCCGGACGCGCGTTCCCGGCGAAAAGCGAAACGCCGCCGTCAAAACGCGCCGCAAATTCGTCGAAAAACGGAACGCGGTACCCGGCGAGGACCCGCTGAAGAACGCCGATTTTCATGGGATTACCCTGACGATTGAGCCGTCCTCGCCTTTCAGGACCTCAATCCGCGATTGGAACGCGTCCTTGAGTTCTTCTAAATGAGTAATAACCAGGATTTTTTCGAAATCGTCCTGAATGGTATGAATCGCCTCGATCAGACGCTGGCGCCCGTCCGCATCCTGCGAACCGAACCCTTCGTCGATGACGAGCAGCTGTAACCGTGAACCGGCGCGGCGCGTTAACAATGCCGAAAGCGCCAGGCGGATCGCAAAATTGACCCGGAAAGCTTCGCCGCCAGAAAAAAGCTCGTAATCGCGCGTCCCGCTCTCGTCCCGGATCAGGATATCGAGCGTTTCGCGCGCGTCGGTTCGTTTTTTGTCTTTGTATTCGCCCTGCGTCGTCAGCCGAACCGACATGCGGTCTTCCGTCAGCTGACCTAAAATCCGATTGGCGTTCTCCTCGATTTCCGGCAGCGCTTCATCGATCAGCAGCGCCGGGATACCTTTCGGCGAAAATGCTAAATCGAGCTTCGCGATAATTCGAAGCTGATTCGCAGTATCCGCTTCCGCCGCGCGGAGCGAAAGCTGCTGCTTCCGCAAATCCCTGAGCGCTTCGAGCCGCTGCCGCGCCGCGCCGAGTTCATTTTGAAGGCGCATCGCAACCGAATGGGAAGTTTCATATTCGTTTTGCGCCTGCCGTACGTCGGGCAGCTCTTTGCGCAGTTCGTCTAATTCGGCGCGTTTGTCATTAAGCTCTTCGACGCGGCGATGATACGCGAGCCGATCGGCTTCGAGTCGTTCGCCGCGTTCGCCGACATCGCGCTCCAATTGCGCGAGCGAGGCGGCTGCGCGTTCGACAGACTGATAAGCGCTTTCAGCGCCCGCTAATTCCCGCTCCCGTCCTTCCGCAGCTTCATGCCCCTCCCGGTCATACGCCAGCGTCTCCAACGCAGCGCGCGCATCCGTTATCCGTTCCCGGTCTTCCAAGCCGAACGACTGCGCGTTGAGCCGCGCCGCTAAATCATCCGCTTCGGCGCGTTCGCCCGCTTCCCAGTCCCTTGTTTTCGTTAGATAACCGTCGCGCCGTACAACCAACGGCAGCCGCGCGCTTTCAAGCGCAATCTTATCCCGTTCGAGCTGACGGATTTCGGTAATAGAGCGGTCGATCTCTTTTTTCTCCGCCGCCAGCCGATCGTTCTGCGCTTTATTCGCGCGGTAGGTATTGCCGAGTTCCGTTCCTTTCGCCGTCAGCTCGGCTTCATACGCGCGGCAGTGCGCGGCGTCCATCTCGCGCCCGCAAAAAGGGCATTCCATGCCTTCCTTCGCTTGAAAATCTTTAAGATGCTGCTTAATCTCTTCCATCTGTCCGCGCAGCACGCGATTATCGGTTATTCCATCGTTGATCTTATCGTTGAGTTCATCAAGCGTTCGCTCCAACGCCGGTTTTTCCGCGATTCGTTCCTCAATCCGCGCTAAACTCAGCTCGAGCTCCGATAATCGCGGCGCGTCGGCTTCTACCGCCCGCGCCGCCTCGTCCAGATCGGAACGATTCTTTTCGAGTACCGAGAGTCGGTTGGCGATCCGCGCTTCTTCCAGCTGAAGCCGATGCTCCGCGGCTTGGAGCGTCTGTTTCAGCTGATAATAGCGCTGCGACGCGGCGTTGTAGGCGCCGAGACGATCGCGCAGTGTTTGAAGTTCCCGATAGTCGGCGCGGACCTGATCGGCGTTCGAAAGCGCCGCCCGCGTCCGTTCGAGTTCGTCGCAGCGCGTTTCGAACAGCTGTTGGTCGGACTGAAGCTGACTGAAGCGGCGATCGTTTTCGCGCGTCTCTTCCGATAGCGCCGCTGCGCGACTATTGTAGAGCGCTTCGGCGTCGCGCGCGTTTTGAAAGCGCCGGAGCGCGAGTTCGGCGATTTCCTGCGCTTTAGCGAATTCGCCCTGAGCAGTTTCGAACCGCGCCTGCCGCGCCGGTTCTTCTTCGAGTTCCGCCTGAAGCGCGCTGATCCGATCAGAAATCGACTTCTGGCGGCTCTTAAGTTCCGTCTCTCGCGTTTGCGTCCGTTTTTTATAAATCTCCCAAACCGACAAGTTCAGAATATCGCTCAAGATCCGTTTCCGTTCGGTCGCGTTCGCTTTCGTAAAACTGTCCGCCTGACCTTGAAGGAAAAAAGAAGCGTTGACAAACGTATCATATTCGAGATGAAGAAGCTCGATAATCTTCCGATCCGTATCGCGCCGCGTCTTTTCGCTCAGGATCGTCCAACTTTCCTTCTCGGGATCTAAAGCGAAAAAATCAACCGTCATCTGGCTCAATCTCCCGACGACGATCCGGCGCACGATTTGATAACGAACAGATTCATATTCGAATTCAAAAGCGACTTCGGCGAACGGTTTTTCGCCCGGCCGGCTGCGTTCGATCAGCGCGCTGTTAACGACGGAAGCGTCGTTCTTCCGTGCCTGACCGAAAAGCGCCCAAGTCATCGCGTCCAGCAGCGACGATTTCCCGGCACCGTTCTCGCCGGTGATACAGGCGATATGCAGCGGACGGAAATCTAATTCGACTGGCGCCCGGTAGGATAGGAAGCCCTGTATTCTCAGCTTCAGCGGAATCATGAAGATTCCTTTCCTTTTTCGTCGTCCGAAGCGTCTTCCGGATCCGCGGCCGCGTCTGGATCGGCTTCGACCCGCGTAACCAGGACTTTATCGATACGCCGTCCGTCCATGTCGACAACTTCAAATTTGAACGAACCGAACGTGAAACAGTCGCTCGCTTTCGGGATGAATCCGAAACGCGATAAAAGGAACCCGGCGACCGTCTGATAATCGACGCGCTCCTGATCTTCGAGTTCGTCGATATTGAGCATGTCTTTCATATCCTCGATATCGAGCCCGCCGTCGATCAGGTACGATCCGTCTTCGCGCGCCACAATTTCCGGTTCGTACGATTCGTCGTCGGAAGAAGCGATTTCGCCGACCAACTCTTCTAAAATATCCGCCAACGTGACTAAACCGGAAAATCCGCCGTATTCGTCGAGGATGACCGCCGCCTGTTTCCCCGACTGGCGCAGCGTTTCAACCGCCGCCAGCGCCGGCGTCGATTCCGGCAGGAAAAGCGCCGGATCGATCAGTTCTTCAAGGTTCGGCTCCTGACCCAAAATATAGCGATCGAGGAGTTTCTTCGCACTCAATATTCCAAGGACGTTGTCGGGATGATCGCGGACGACCGGGAAATAAATTTCGTTCGATTCCCGGATTTCAGCCATGATTTCAGCGGCAGGCTCGGCGATATCGATCCAGGTCACCTCCGTCCGCGGCGTCATCATAGCGTGAACGGATCGGTCGCTCATGCGGAAAACGGATTCGACGATATCCTGTTCCGTTTCCTCGAAAACGCCGGAAAGTTTCCCCTGTTCAATCATGACTTTTACTTCGTCTTCCGAAACGGGCGGTTCGGTATTTTCCCGGACGCCCAGGATCTTCAGCCCGATATCCGTCGAGAAGCTCAGAAACGCGACCAGCGGCTTTGAAAGATTGGCGAGGAACGTCATGAAGCCGCTGACCCGGATCGCGATTTTTTCCGGATAGGCGATCGCGATCCGCTTCGGGATCAGCTCGCCGATCACAAGCGAAAAATACGTCACGCAGACCGAGACGATCAGGACCGCCAGCGTCGCGGCCGCCGGCGCCAAAAAGGAGACCTTTTTCAGCGCGTTTTCAAGCGGACCGGAAAAGGCGACCGACCCGATCGCGCCGGTAATAACGCCGATAAGCGTGATTCCGATTTGAATCGTCGAAAAAAACGTGTTTGGATTTTCGGACAAATCAAACGCCGTCTGCGCTTTACGGTTCCCCTTACCGATCTCGTATTGGAGGCGCGCTTTGCGAACTGAAACGACGGCCATCTCCATCATCGAAAAAAAACCGTTGACAATTATCAGGATCAGTATTAATACGATTTTCGTACTCATCAGCTCTACATTCCTCTAATTTCCCGTCCGGCGGGATTAATCCTCGCCCCGCTGCGAACCTTCCGGTTCGGCGAAAATTTCCGCCGCGCTATGGATGAGTTCGGCGATCTCGCTATCCTGAAAGCCCATCGTCTCCGCATATTTGCGCAGAAGATCAACCGGCGTCAAACTATGAACCGGCGTTTCTGAGTGAATTCGCTGACGCGTCGTATAAACCGGCTTCCGAACCAGATGGAATTCGAGCGCGCCGCGCATACGCTGACGCGCCTCGCGCGCGTTCAGCGCGCTTTCCCATTCGGATTGATAATGAACGGCCAGCCGAACCATCGCGCCCGCCGCGTCATCTTCAGGCGGCAGCGCGGCGAGAACCTCGTCGGTGAACGTTTCCGCGCTGCGAATCGTTATTTCGCGATTATAAAATTTCCGTCCCTGAAGCTCGCGGAAGATATATTCGGCATGACCAGGGCGAAGCTCCGCTACGATAAAGCCTTTTTTCTCGCGCGTTTCGCCGAAATTGACGCGCTCAATCGAGCCGGGGTAAACGACCGGCGGCTGATTTCCCCGGTTGAGGTCCTGGAAGAGATGAATATGACCGAGCGCGGTATAAGTAACGCGCGGATCCTTTAGCAGCTCAACCGGCAGCGTGATCTCGCTTCCGAGCGTTACCATCTGCTGATTCGGAAATTGCGCACCGAAGACGGAATAGTGCGCCAGGATGACGGTCGGGAAAGTCGGGTCGGTTTCGTCCAGGAGCGCGCCGATCCAATCCTGAAGCGAGTCTTCGAGTCCGCCGAGGACCGTCTCCGGCGTCGTTTCCGCCGCGACCGCTTTCAGGACTAACTTTGAGCGCGTAATCCAGGGGACGGTAATGACTTGAATCGGGACGTTATCGAGTTCTTCCGGACGCCAGAGTTTCGGTTTCTCGCCCGCCAGATGAAGATACGGAATATCGAGCGAGGCGAATTCCTGAAGCGCGTTCGCCTTCGTTGACGCCGGGGTGATATCGTGGTTCCCGGGGATCATCAGCGTCGGAATCCGCGCCGCCGACAGCCGCATCATACGCCGGTCCCATTCGCGTTGGAACGTCGGACTCGGCGCCGCATCGCGGTAGGCGTCGCCTGCGAACAGAACCAAATCGACCTTCTCCGCAATCGCCGTATCGACAATCGTATCAAACGCTTTCAAAAAATCGAGCGTCCGGATCGAAAAACCGCTGGCGGCGTCGCGTTTCCCGCCGGTCGCCGCGTCAATATGCGCGTCTGCAAAATGGAGAATCCTGACGGTCATGACGTCTCTTTCTCTTACTCTTACTTCTATAAATTACCCCGCTTCGTTCGATCGCGCTTTAAAAATCGGACGTTAAAATCCGTTATTACGCTTAACCGCTTCGCAGGCTTCAAATCCGGGATGAATATCGAGGCAGGTCGCTACATCGTTGCGCGCGTCGGCAGCCTGGCCCAGCTGAACGTACGCCATCGCCCGCCAATAGTACGCCTCTTCGAGATACGGTTCTTTCGTACTCGCCAGCGCCAAATTCGCCAGATTGACGACATCCTGATAACGTCCGCTATAATAATAAGCTAAATACGGTCCGGTCCGATACCAGATCATTCGATACGGACGCCGATTCTCATCGATTAAATTATAGTAGTGAAACGCCTCGTCGAAAACGAGCGCGCCGCTGGCGTAATCCTGGACGTCGACCAGCGCGTCGGCGCGGTTAAACGCCGCGTAAAACTTCTGTTCGTCGGTAACCGCTTCCTCAACCTGCCGGTTCGCAAAACGCAGCGCGTTTCGATTCGCCCATTCGTTATTCGTATACGGCCCAAGCAGGTCGTACAGCTCGCTTTCCAACTCCGGCGGGTATACGACGAGAAAAGCGTTATTAAACGAAATCCATTCTTCCGCCATCAGCGTATAATCGACACGCCAGTTAGCTTCATAATATGAATCCTGCACAATCCATTGCCGGGCAGCGTCGTCATAGCCGGTGATGACATTAAAATGCCCCATCCAGCTCAGCGTCCCGTCCACTTCGTGCATGAACGCGCCCTTTTCGACCAGAACGGGGAAATCGTTGACGATCAGCTTTTTAATCAGGTCGTCATAACCGCCCATCCGGAAAAGCGCGCGGTACGGCGTTTCGGTCAAGATATAATCGATCATCTCGCTCGGCATGACATTTTTATCTTTATCAAACGGTTTCAGCCATTTGCCGGTCACTGAACGATCGCCTTTCCAACCCCAATACGTCAGCGCCATCGATAAATTCGTCGGCGCGCAATAGTTCCAGATTCCGTGTTGGGTTTCATACTTGACGCCGGAAATCTGATAGTTCGGAGGGAGCGGATAGGGCGTTTCGGTAACGGTCGCCGTCGGCGTAACCGTCGCGGTCGGGACCGGCGTATCTTCCGGTTTCGGCGTTTCCGTCAAGGTCGCCGTCGCCGTCGGTTCAGGCGTATCGGTATGCGTCGGAATGATTTCTACGACGATCGCGGCGTTTGCCGTCGCGGTCTGAGCCTCAACCGGGATAAAAACGTTTTCGCGCGGATTGTTCGTAATAAAAAAGAGTCGCGTTTTTATTTCGTCAATCCGAGACGTAATCATCGTGCGGACGGGCGTTACGAAGCCGACGCCCAAAATAAAAACAACAATAAGAATAAAGAATAAAAGGGGGCCGTATTCTCGATCTGAATCCATAAACGGTAAAAAAAGCCGGAGCGGCCGATCCGAATCTATCCGAACCGCGCAACGCTCGCCGGGGCCGACTTAATCCTGAGCGTCGTCGTCTCCATAGTAAACTTCAAATTTGACTTGTTCCTGATGAACGCGAAGCCAGAGCGTAATTTTCTGACCTTCGTCCGTATCGTAAGCGCGCGCGGCGATAATCGGGATCTCCTGTTCGCCGTACTCGTTGCGGTATTGAAGGACCATCGTATCCTGTTGATTCCAAGTCTGTTGGCAACGTTCGATCAGACCGGTACCGTTCATCGTACGCAGGTGGGTCATGACGACGCCATGCGCATACGTACCATTAATCAACGCGCTCGCCCAATCTCCGGGAACGGGTTCGAACGTCGGCGGCGGCCCTTCAACTATGGAAATCTTATTATTCATTCGTTCTTTTTCCTAACCTCGCTTCTATCTTACCATAGGTTCAAGCCAAACGAATGATCGCGGCGCGGTTCGGTTAATATTGGGATCAGCGCGACCGGACTCCTCCGCAACTTCAAAGCGATCCGAACAGGCTCAATCTTTCCGATAATTGACCAGCGTCATCCGCGCATTAATGACGACGGGGTCTCCAACGCGTCGATATCCGATTTTCTCATATAAGTAGCAGTTCCCGGCTTCCTGCTCAATCGTATCCAATTCCCAACCCGCGGCGCCATGAATCTCCTCCGCGATCCGAATCGCGCGCTGCGCGATCCCTTGGTTCCGATACGGCGAAAGCACGAAAAGCGGACCGATCCGCTTATAGCCGCCGTCGTTCCGATCAATAACGCGGATCGCTCCGACCGTACGTTCGTCCGACCGGATCAAATAATAGAAAGTTTCCGCCTGGTTCAAGCGGCGAACGACGTTTTCGAGCGGTTCGTTCGCCGGATTCGTTGCAAAATCCTGATATCGATCAAGAAACGGCATAAACGCTTCAAGCTGCATCTTCCAAATCGTCTCCGCGTCGGCAACTTCAGCGCGGCTCAGACTTAATTTCATTTTTACACGCTCCTTTCGCTACATCGTGAAGTGTTTCAATAAAAAAGCCCGCCGGTGTCGGCGGGCTCGTGGATATTAGACAATACCTTACGGAATCGGGACAATATCAACCGTCGGAACCGCGCCGCTAACCGGAAAATCGGCGTTCCAGAAATAATTGAACGAATAAAAGCCGCAGGGTCCTTTATCTTCGAAACGGACGACAATCGGGGAAACGTCTTTCAGTTCGGCCGGAATATTGTACGAAACCGTCCGTGGGGAACCGTCGAGAGACTCGTATTCTCCGACTTCGATACCGCTGAAGTTTGTTCCCTTGCCGGGAACCGTAATCGCGGAATAAGCGCAGTCCTGGCCGGTCGGCCAGCACGGCGGGACAACCGGATCCGGGAAGTTATATCCGTAAGTCGACGGATCGGGGACGACGTACGGAAGGCCGGGGAGCGCGCCGATCGTAAAATCGTAATACGGTTGGGGAAGCTCGTATGTTGCGAAGCCTTTGATCCCGTAACGCGTAATCGTGCCGCCGGTCATGACGCCCATTTTTACCTTAAACGTCGAGTTCGGAGCGAAATCTTTCGTCGTCACGGTAATCGAGCCGTTTTTCACGACCGCGTCGAATCCGAACGACGGAACGATATCGTAGTTGCAGCTGACTTTTCCGCCCGTACCTGAATTCGCAAAATAGGCCGAGATACTTAAACCCGAAGGATCGGAGACCGAAAGAATCACCATCTCGATATTCTTCGCGTTCTTGACGCCCTCGGGAAGCGGTAACGCCAGATTAAACGCGCCGCCGTTGCCGGAATTGAATTTTGCGACGTTATGAATTTCGCCGGGATTCTCCATATCCCGCATCTGAACGACGAATTCAGCTCCAGCCGGAAAATCCTTGGTCTGTACGGTGACTTCGACTCCGGACGTAACGCTCGTAATCGTATACGCCGGTAACGACGCCGGCTCTTGGGCGTCAACGGCCGCAGTTCCAACGACCAGAACCGCGATCATCATCAAAAAGACGAAAATAATACTTTTGGTTTGCTTCATAATTTGCCTCCGGCATAACGTTTTCTTTTTGCGGTCAAGTCCGCAAGATGTTCCGGCTATTTTCCGACCTTGCGGAATAATCCGACAAAAGAGGATTTCCTTAGCCTGCCTTAGATAGTGCAAGAATTAAACCAGATTTAACGATCCGAGGATCAATTTGGAATAATTTGATATCGATCCGGCAGCTCGCGTCCGAAAAGACGCCGGGCTCCGGTTAATTAATATCTCCGGCGTAGACCGGTCCGTCGATCCATCCTTCCTCATTAAAACGCGCCCGGATCGCCCCCGGATAAACGCGGCGGCGAACGATATCCGTTAACGGAACCCATTCGATTCCGACCTGAACGGGATCGGGCTTGACGGCCAGCTCCGGGTTCGGTTCGCTCAGCAGCTCGCAGAGGAAATAATGCTCGATTTGATGGCAGTTGCCGTCCTCAAGCTTGAATTCATGATGCTTCTGAATGTATTCGCGGACCCAAACCAGCCGTCCGACACGAATCTCGGCTCCAACTTCTTCCATAACTTCACGCCGCAGCGCGTCAACTTTCGTTTCCTCAAATTTTTGTCCGCCGCCGGGAAACAAGCAGCAAATATCTTCCGACGCAAATCGGCAGCGCTGCAGCAGGATTTTCCCGTCGCGAATGATGACCGCCTTGACCGAGGAGCGGATTTTCGACTTTTTCTTTTTTTCCTCGCCGTCCTTCTTCGGCATACGCAAGCTCCCTTCCAACGGCTTTTTTCGATTCTTCGCCGTATCGTTTATTATACATGACGGAATTTTTCCAACGCGAACCGTTTTTGTTCCCAATCCGTATCTTTAAATAAGGCGTTGCGCCCATTACGAACTCGCGGAGGGAAAAATGAAAACGATCGGGAATATTATCTGGATCCTTGTTTGCGGCGTTTGGCTCGCGCTCGGTTGGATCCTCGCCGGCTTTTTATGGAGTATTACGATTATCGGACTGCCGATCGGGATGCAATGTTTTAAAATGGCGCGCCTTTCGTTCGCGCCGTTCGGGAAAGAAGTTTTGTACGGAACCGGCGCGATGAGTTTCCTGGTCAACATCTTATGGCTGATCTTTGGAGGGTTGGAATTGGCGTTAGCTTCGGCGTTTTTCGGCGTCTTTCTTTGTCTAACGATTATCGGGATCCCGTTCGGGAAACAGTGTTTTAAGTTGGCGCGGCTGTCCCTGATGCCGTTCGGAGCTTCCGTCGTCAACAGCGGTCAGCTTCACACGCTCGCCGTCGGCCGTTAGCTTATTCCGCCGCATGAATCAGGCGCGTTTTCAGCGTCCGCGCCGCAGCGGATAAATCGCTATCGGCCAACCCAAACAGCACGTTCCGGTAATACGCCGGAACGCCGTCCTCCGCCAGCGCGAGGACGGCGATATTTTCCGCCAAAGCGAGATCGTCGCGAATCAGCGCCGCGATAAAAACGCTGCGCAGCTCGACGGCTGATTCCGGCGCAAAGCCGTACGCTTCCGCCTCACGAGCCAGATGCAGAACTTCGTCCCAATCCGAACGGTCCGCCGCCGCTTCGATATGCTGATAAGAGGAACACCAACCATGGACCGGTTCGGTGCCGACCAGCGGCGAAAACCCCATCGCGCGGCGCGGGACGGCGATGATCCGGGCGGCAGGGTCCGAATAGGGGACGAGCGCACGAGCCGTCTTCGATAATCCCGGGAAGTCGCGGTCGTCCGGACGCAGGATCGTCAGGCATGAAGACGGCGTTTTTCTCAGGATCAGCGCGTTCGCCAGTTTGCCCCGATAAGCGTCATGAACGATCGGCGTATCGGCGCCCAACGAAAGCAGCAGCTCGCGCCGATTATCGATATCGAAAACTTTATACGATTCGCGCGCCGGATCGTCAATCGTCTCATACGTCCAATTAATCAGCGCGTTCAGCGAATTATCGGTCAGCGACTCGACCGGAAGCTCGTCAAACAGCAGCAGCGTCCCCGCTTCCAAGTCGGGCGCGCGCCATTTTAATTCCCAGATCGTCGTCTCAACCAAGCGCCAATCGCGCCGGAAACGGTTCTGGAGTCGGAACTGATAGCCGAGCGAGAGCGCGACGAGGAGCGCCAGAACGACGGGACGGTAACGGCGCCGAAAAACCTCCGCCATGACGGCCGCGGCCGTCAGGCAGACGCCCCACATGAAGGACAGCGTCAGCCGATCCCAGAACAGCGTCAGCGTCAGTTCCAACCCGGCGCCCCAGACCGGGATTCCGCCAATCAGCGCCGCTGCCAAACCGAGCGCGACCAGCGTCCGCCGTTCGCGTGCCTCTGATTCAGCCGGCTCCGTCCCATGATCGGAATCCGCTTTCCGAATGAACGCCCAAACTGAAACCGCACAGCCAAGAATCAGCGCAAGCGTGATTTTCCCGCTCGCGCCGCGCGGTTCGAGATCGAAAATCGGTCCGAACGCGCTGACGAGCGTCAGGCGCAGATCGCGAAAAGCGTTCATGGCGATCGCCAGACCCGCCCGCAGCGGATCGGCGCGTAAATCGTTCAGAAGAACCGGTTCCAAATAAGTTATCGACGTCCGAAACAACCGCCAATAGAAAAACAGACCTAATATCAGCAGGGACGGAACCGACGTCAACAGCGCCGTTTGCGCCCGATCCTTTTTCGACCGTTCCGACGGCAGGCTGAAATAAATCAGGACCGGCCGAACGATCTCTAATCCGATAAAATATTCGCAGCTGAAAACCCCCGCAAGCGAAAGCGCCGCGGCCGCCGCCATCCCAAGGCCGGCGCGAACGGTTTTTCCGTTCCGAACCGCGTCTTGATGAAACGCGATCGAGGCCAGGATACAGCATAGCGAGAAAAAGTGCAGGATAAATTCAACCGGAATCGCCTGCTGACTGAAACCCGGATAAAGCAGGAACAGCAGTCCGGCAATAAACAAGATCATCGCCCGGGCCGGGAACGCCCGTCGCAGCGTCGCAAAATATAACAGCGCCGACAACCAACGCAGCGCCAGACACGTCAAACGCCAGGCGAGGATCGATTCCTTAAAAAAGGGCGAAAACCATTCATACAACAACACGCCGTATTCGCGTACCCAGCCCATAAACGGACGGAACTCCGCCGCGCCGCCGCGATGATACGCCCAAAGAAAATTCGGATCGTCGCCGTACGCGCCTAACGCCGGGGCGATCAGCCCGTAAGCAACGATCGCCAGCAGCGCCGAAACAAGCGCGAAAAGCCGAACCGAGTATCGATCCCGCGTCGCGTCCGGAGCCGAACGGTTTTTTTCGTTCAAGGACCCTGCCTATGCCTCGCGCGGAACGATCAGATCGATCGTGTCCGGCACAACTTCAGCACGAAACGTACGAATCTGCGAATTCAGGACCTCGCCGTCCGCCTGACCGATCAGCGCGCGTCCGAGAACCTCCGCTTCAAGTTTCCGAGCCTTATAGCGATGGATAATCGGACAATTCTCAACCTGCCCTTTTAGAATCGCAGGAACAATCGGAAGGACCTTCCCGACCGGAAGGCCGTCGCCGATCAGCGAAATATTCAACAGGCCGTCCTGAAGATCGAAATCAGGAGCCAGCGTAAAGCCGCCTCCTTCCTGACGCCCGTTCATCGCAACCAACAGCAGAACCTGCTTATCCAGTTCCAAGCCATCAATCCGAATCTTCATCCGCGGCTGATCATAATTAAGAAAGATCGCCTTCAGAAGCCCCCAGGCGTATGAAGGGAACCCGTTCAGCTTCGATAATGTCGCCCAGTAATTGATCGCGGCGTCAATCCCGATCCCGGTTCCATTAATAAAATAACGCTCGGATAGTCCGTCGTAAACTTTCCCGACGTCAACCGCTTTCACCGCGCCGGCGCCGATAACCGCGATCGAACGTTTCAAATCCTGTGAAATTCCGATGGCGGCGCCGAAGTCGTTTCCACGCCCATTCGGGAGAATCGCCAGCTTCGGCCGCGCCGCGCCGCGCCGCTGGGCGCGGACAATCCCGTTAACGACTTCGTTAACCGTCCCATCGCCGCCTGTGCTGATAATTCTTTCCGCGCCTTTCAGAATCGCTAATTCAATCAACTCGACCGTCTCGCCGCTTTTCGTCGGCGAGATCAGCGTATGGTCGATCCCTGCCGCGCGCAGCGCGTCGGCGACATCGTCAATCCTGTGGCGCGGTCTTCGTTTCAGCGCGTGACGGTTATATAGAACGACTGTTTTTGTCATGGGAATTCATTCCGATCTTCTTGAACGTTGGATTCGGCTCGAGCGCCGCGGCCGCGGTAGAGATGATTTTCAAAGCCGATTGAGCCGACGTTGGGTTCCAGGAGCCCGCATTGAGCCTTTGACCATTAATTTTACCTTGATTCAGGCGTAGATTCGCCGCGTTTTTCTTTCCGGGAAGCGCGAGTCTTTTTGTCTCGGATTTGAACCGCGCGTTCGCCGGGAAGCGAATCTCCCGAACGTCCGCCGCGTCCGTTACGGCGGCGCGGATCGGGTTTCGCGCGCGGCTCCGCCGATTCCGTCTTCCGCGTCAGGATATCCTTCTGCTTCTGTTTCCGCGCCGGATCCTTCTCGACGAAAACATGTTCCCCGCTGTCCGGATGGCGCTCCGTATAATACATTGTTGTGGACCAAGTCGACGGCGTCGGCGTAAAAATCTGCGCCTGTTCCGGCGTCACGCGCAGCGTCTCCCGACAGAATTTCCTCAGACCAGCCATATCGCGCTCGGTACAGCCCGGATGACAGGCGATAAAATAGTAACTTAAATACTGCGGCAGTCCGGCGGCTTTCGTTTCGCGTTCGAATTCGTCCTTAAACGCCAACAGCGCGTTTTTCCCCGGTTTTCCCATCGCCGCCAGAACTTTCGGGCTGTCATGTTCCGGCGCGACGCGCAGCTGACCTGAGACATGGTAACGCGTCAGCTCGCGAACGTACGCTTTTCCGTAGGCAATGTCGGCGGGAATCAAGTCGTAACGAATTCCTGACGCGATCATGATCTTTTTGACGCCGGGAATCCTGCGCGCCTTTTCGAGCAGCGCTAACTGCGGACGGTGATCCACGGGCAGCTGGGGGCAGACGCTCGGATAAATACAGCGCCGGTCCTTACAGGCGCCTTTCTCAAGTTTTTTCCGGCATTCATAACCGTACATATTCGCGGTCGGTCCGCCTAAATCATAGATATAGCCTTTAAAATCGGGAAACGCGCTGATCTTTCGGATTTCCTCTAAAACCGACGTTTCCGAACGCCATTGCACCGTCCGTCCTTCGTGAACCGCGATCGCGCAGTAATTGCATTCGCCGTAACAGCCGCGATGGGTCGGGACGGAGAAGCGAATCGTCTGCAACGCGCGGACCTCCCCTTGCGCTTTATAGTACGGATGAACGTCGCGTTCGAACGGCAGGCCGTAAACCGCGTCCAATTCACGCGTATTCAGCGGTTTCGCCGGCGGATTTTGGACAAGGAAGCGGGAACCGTGATCCTGAGCCAGGGTAACCCCATAAACAGCGTCGTTGTTGCGGTAAAACATTTTGAACATGCGCTCATATTCGGCTGGATCAGATTGGACCGCCTTCAGCGGCGGCAGCACCAACGCGCCGGCGGGGGCTTCTTTCGCGCCGTAACACAAGCCCCGGATCCGATCGAGCGGTTTGCCGTCGCGGAGCGCGTCCGCAAGTTCCACGATCGAACGGTCCGCCATTCCATAAAGCAGGTAGTCCGCCTTAGCGTCGAAAAGAACCGACCCGCGAACCTTGTTCGACCAGAAATCGTAATGTGCGACGCGGCGCAGTCCGGCTTCAACCCCGCCCAGCACGATCGGGACAGTGTCTTTGAAGTAATGGCGAATCCGATTCGTATAAACGATCAACGCGCGGTCCGGCCGGCGATTGTTCACTCCGCCCGGGGTAAAATCGTCCTGATTCCGCGGTTTCTTCAGCGCCGTATAATTCGAAACCATCGAATCGACCAATCCGCCGCTGACGCCCCAGAAAAGCGCCGGCTCGCCCAGCCGGGTAAAATCGGCCGGATCGTCGATGTCCGGCTGCGCCAGGATTGCCGTTTTATAACCGGCGTTTTCGAGAATACGCCCGATAACCGCGACGCCGCTGTACGGCGAGTCGATATAAGTGTCGCCGCTGATCAGGATAACGTCCGGCCGGGACCAGTTGCGCGCGCGGATTTCTTCGATCGTCGTCGGAAGGAACATCTTTCAGCTCGCCTCTTTTTTCAGAAATTGCGTCTTCATGAGATTAATCATACAGCATAAACCCGTTTTCTTTTCGTTGTCCGCAAAAAGGGTCCTCGAAACGGGCCGATGTACTCTGAGACCGTCAGCCCGTTCCGCGATTCCGCAAACAAAAACCGCGATCCGTTATTTTTTCGGACCGCGGTTTCGAATCCCAATCAAAATGCCTGAAAGCAATTAAATTCCGCGGCTCGCAAGAAAATCGTTCAGCAGGCTCATACACACCTGTTTCCGATAGATCGCCGAAACGCGGCCGCGGATCGGAACGATCGCCTCGTCGAACTTCGCCAAAAATTCCCCTTTCAGCGCTTTCGCTTCTTCGATCGTCTTCCCAACCATCATTGCCTCAAATTCAGGGAAACGCAGGATAACCCCGCTGACCGCGCCAAACGCGATTGACATACGTTCGATCCGACCGTCCGCTTCGCCGTAGATCGCGACGAACGAAACGCGCGAAATCGCCATCGCCGCCCGTGCGCCAATCTTCTTATAATAATAATTTTCCAACCCGCGCCGCGGCATCAGAATCTCCGTCAGGAGTTCATCCTCCCGCAGGCACGTTTTCCCGCGATCGATAAAAAATTCAGAAATGGGAACGACGCGCTCGCCGGATACGCTGCGCAGCCGCAGCCGCGCGCCCGCGGCGACGAAAATCAACGCCGAATCCGCCTTCGGCGACGCGTTGCAGATATTTCCCGCCGGCGTCGCCTGGTTCCTGGTCG
>DAOUFC010000033.1:0-18160 GCA_034430295.1 Flexilinea sp. | reverse complement strand
TGACGACCTTGCCGCTGCCGACGATCTTCGCCGCCGCGGCAAGACGCTCGTCGGTATCGCGCTTGATCGTATCCCATGTGCGGGAAGTATCATGATTGATCATCGTCTGAAGTCTCCTTGAAATTTTTACGGTTCCCCGCTTTCCTTTTGCATTTCATACACAAGAGAGAAGAACTCCTCGATAATTTTCTAAATCCATGCCCAACGCAAAAAAGGAATTTGTCTAAAAGTTGAGCGGCCCCAAAGTTATACCGAGCACATCATCCGCCTTTATACACGCATACACAAAGATGTTCTGCCCAATGATTCTATTATCCTTTTCCATAACAAAACCAAGCTCTGGAACGAAATCTTTATCATTGAGCAAGCGATGAAACAAATAATGCTCAAAATATCCCGGACGATATACATTCTAAAAAGATTCTCTTACTAAATTTTCTGCTTCGTATGGTCTGTAAGTGTTTCAAACGTATTATATAGTCATTTTTATTCATTAATTTTTCCTCCTGATGACTGTCGACTACAATACCGAGGAATTAAGATTTGATTGTTTTCAATAATCTCCCTGTTACGCCACAATCGCCAAGATATTTTCTCTCAAACAACAAGCTCTCTAAAATATATTATTTATTCTGCTGGATTAACAGAAATGAAAAGTCAAAGTTATCTCTTTCGATTGCTCTCAACTTGTTTACTATGTGTATGCAAGGTCTTTTTCGTAATCATCTCAATAAGATCAGGCAGCAATAACAGACTTTGTTTTTATTGACAGCTTTTGAAAACTTGTCTTTTAATACTCCCTATTATATTAAATTTTGAGGCTGTCCCTATACTTTTTGAACAGCCTCTTCTTGTAGCATATAAGGACCTCAACAGTGACGATCCTTTTCTTTCCGCAATCCGTCATGAATCATCCTGAACACATCTGGATCAACCTTCACAACTTCACGGTCGTAAGTTATTAACCCGTTCAGTTCGTCTTCCACGTCTGAAAGCTGGGTATAAATCGCGGCGGAAAGGCCGCGCTCAACCGCCGTTTTAACCTCATCATCATACAGTTTCCGCAGCTCATCAGCCAACGCAGCGCAGGAAATCAGCCGTTTATAACCGAAATCCTTCTCGTTGAACGCGTGATCCGCAACTCGCAGGTTATACCCCCCGAACTCCGTCAACGCCACCGCCCTGCCGCGGCGGTCCGGCGCAAACCGATACGGACGAAAATAAATATGCTTGCTAAGAAAATCGCCGCAACCCTGATCAAACCATCCGCTCGCAGAATCGATTAATCGTGTCCGGTCGCGCGCGCGGATAAATTCCGTCGCGGCGGCCGCGTCAAACTGCCCCCAACCCTCGTTAAAAGGAACCCAGACCGCTAATGAAACAACGTTGCGCAAATGGGTCAGCATTTCAGATAATTCGCGATAATACTGTTCGCGTCCTTCGGCGTTCCTGCGCGAGAACAGTCCGTAACGGCGGTCGCTCATTTTGAAGTCGAGAAACGCCGGAACGGTAATCAGCCACGGTTTATACGCCTCGCCGCCATTCGGCATGTCCTGCCAGACGATCATCCCCAAGCGGTCGCAATGGTAATACCAGCGCAGCGGTTCCAATTTAATATGCTTTCGCAGCAGGTTAAAACCCATACCTTTCGCCATCCGAATATCCGCGATCAGCGCTTCGTCCGCGGGAGCCGTCAGCATCCCGTCGCTCCAATACCCCTGATCCAATAACCCCGACTGGAAATAGGGGCGGTTATTCAGGAAGAATCGCGGCATCCCGTCCGCGTCCTTCTCAATCGAAAACTTCCGCATTCCAAAATAACTCTTAACCGCGTCGTCCCCCAAGCTGACGCTGCATGTGTACAGTTTCGGATTTTCCGGCGTCCATGGGATAAAATCGGGAATCTTAATCCGAAACGCGGCGTCCGACGGCGCTGAGAACGTTTTACCTTCAAGTTCATCAATTTCAATTGAAAACGGTCGTCCAGGTTCGGACGATTCGACCAGAACTTCAACCTCGCCCGCGTCGTAATCCGGCGTCAAGGCCAATCCACGGATATAGACCGTCGGAACGCTCTCCATCCAGACCGTCTGCCAAATGCCCGACTGCGGCGTGTACCAGATTCCGCCGCGTTTTGTCTTCTGTTTCCCGCGGCTGTGCCATGAAATATCGGTCGTATCCTGTACGCGGACGACGATTTCGTTCTCCGCGTCGTCGTTCCATGCGTCGCTAACGTCGAGCGTAAACGGCGTAAACCCGCCGACATGACCCCCGACCGAATTTCCATTAATAAAAACCGTCGCAGCCTGGTCGACCGCCCCGAAATGCAGCATTAATCGCGATTTTCGGAACCCGTTCGGGAGACTGATCCGGCGCCGGTACCATAAAACCTGATCCGGATTCAAACTCCGTCCGACTCCGCTTAACTCCGACTCCGGCGAGAAAGGGACGAGAATCCTGCCGTCAAAATCGCGCGGCAATTCACCGTCGGACGCCTTTATCGCGTAATCCCAATAGCCGTTCAGGTTGAGATAACTGTTCCGCTCCAACTGAGGGCGCGGATACTCAGCCAATACGGCTTCGGGATTCAACGCTCTACCCCACCTCGTCAGCATCATGCCCCCTCCTTAGGAAATAAACCGGCAGATGAATCGTCAACAAAACGACCGCGGCGGCAGCAAAGATAATCGGCGTCGGAACCTCTTTAACCTGACCCAATTCTTCATAAACACTGGAATTCGAATGAATCAACGCCGCGCCGATAAACGGACCGATCATCATCGGCAGCATAACATTAAAGACCATACGAACACCCTGAAACGCTCCCGTCCGTCCGGCCGGCGTAAAATCGCGGATCAGCCCCATTAACGAAGCCGTCAGCAACAGCAGCCCGCACATCATCACGACGCCGGATACCGTAACAAACACCACAGAACGCGTCAGATATAATCCAACCAACCCGAGCGTCATCATCCCCCAACCGACATAGATCATGCGCCTTTTCCCGTAACGATCGATAACCGGTCCCATCCCGACGCTGAAAACCGATCCGACGATCAGGACGATTCCGAGAATAAGCGCGTAATTTTTCATCTCCAAAAAATAGGAAAAATAAATGATCAGATACGGGAAGAAAATCTGGACAGCGATATTAAAAACGCAGAAAGCAGCCATCGCAAAATACAGCTTCCGGTGCTTCCTGAAAGATTCCGGCGAAAAACCGTAGATCAGCGAGGAAAGAAAAGCGGATTCCTTTTTCCTAAGCTCAGGATCCCGAATCAAGAACAGGCTCGCAATACCGACAAGAATCACAATTCCGCCGATCAGGTTAAAAAACGCGCGCCATCGTTCCTGTTGAACAAGCGGATCGAGCGCACCGAAAACGAGGAGCATCGATAAAGGCGGGAGGATAGCCAATACCGATTCAACCTTTCCGCGAATTTCAGAAACTGTGCTGTCGTTCACATAGGCATTAAACGCCGCATCGTTCGCCGTCGATCCGAAAAACGTCATGACGCAATCCAGAACAATGATCATCGTCGCAGCGGTAATCGCCGCGTCAGCCGCCGGGAAAAGCCGCGCCGCGTTTTCGAGGTTGATCCCGCCGAATAAAATAATCGAAAGGCCCCAAAGTATGTAGCCCCCGCTGATAAAAACCTTTCGCCTTCGAACGCGGTCGGAAAAATTCCCCATGATTAACGTCGTCAGCGTCGCGACGATCGCGCTGGCGGCGACCATACGCGCGATATACTGCGGATCGGGTATCGCGACGCGATATAGAAACACGTTGAGATACATGTTTTCAATCGTCCAGGCCAACTGGCCTGCTAAACCGACCGCGATTAACGCGGTCCATTGCTTAAGCGATATCTTCATGAAAATCCTCTCGTTTAAAAGAGCTTTGAATCCAAAGGAGGCGTCCGTCCAAATATTATAATCCGATCCGCTCTGATCTGAACGGATCAGGGTTCGAGCCTACTTCAAATCCTCAGCCTTAAACTCGGCGCGGCCCTCGTACGCGTAACTCTGATCAATTCCCTTCAAATAAATCTTGCGGTCGTCGATCCGATCCGTCAGCGCACCCCGGAGCAAATATTTTATCTCGAGATCGCGGATCGGCCTGCGTTCCGTCGCGGGCAGATAATCTTCCCGATCGGCCTTCCGTCAGTCGATCACGAGTCCCAACTCCTTCTTCAACATCAAATCCGCCCGCTGCGCCCGTTTCCGTCGCGGAACGGATGAGCGACGTTCATTTCGACGTACTTCTCCGCGATATGATCGAACGTCGACTGCGGCATGGTTTCGATTCACGCCAACGCCTGGTCCAGATACAGCGCCGCCGCAAATCGGAAATTTCCTTTCGCTGAATTGACCGTCCGAATTTTCCCGCGGAGACGTAAATCTCGTCGAACAGAAAATGATGAATAAACGATAACGCCGCGAACGTACCGGCTTCCAATGACGCTAACCGGCCGCTGTCATAAAGTTCGAGCGCTTTCGTCTTACCGATCCGCTTTTCCGCGCGGGCGAGTTCCGCGTCACTCTTGAGCCCCAACTTGTTCTCGAAATCAATCGCCTGTCCTTCGACATTCCGTCAACCCGCAGCCTAACAGATCCCGCTGAAACGGAACATGAACGCCTTGCGCTTCGAAACGTCGAGCAGATATTCCGGATGCGTCCGCGCGCCCCAGCTGTCGTCGCCGCCAACGCCCATCTGGTCCTCCGCTACTCGGACGTACGTATAGTGAACCGGCGGCAGCTCAAAATCATGCTCCGCGTTCTCCAGCTCATGCGGCGAGTACGGCAGCGCCGAAAAATTCATCCCCGCGAACGTCGGCGCGGCGAAAACGAGTCCCGCCCCGTTCGGCTTCGCGACGATCGCGTAACGTACGTCCGTCTTATTTCCGGTTTCGCCCGGAATCGTATAGGCCGCTAAATTTTCGGCGACCTGATTTTTGTATAATCCTAATTTCGCGCCCGTCTTCCGGTCGTTATACGTCTCTTCCGGGCCGTTCCCATACCAGCTTACCGTATTCAGGTCGGCGTCCAATTTAAAGATCATCCCGAATTCCGGCATGTCGCCCAATTCCTCGACCGGATCGTACGTCAGCGTCGCCTCGATCGTGCCGTCCCCAAAGACGCGGTACGCGGCCTGAACCTGCGCCGCCGGGGTCGTCGCCAGATGATACGTATAGCGGATAAGCGCCGAATGATCCTCGATCGTCAGCTCCGGATAGAGATCCTTCCGCGGATCGTCCGCGTCGCGGTTCGAGACGTAAAGACTGGCGATCTTCCACTGCGCGTAACGGATCGGCATCCGGTTCCCGCGGTCGTTATCCGTCGGCGCGCGCCAGAAGTTCGGCTTGACAATTCCTTTCAGGAGTTCCCTGCCTCCATAACGGTAGGAGACCAGTCCGCCGTGCGTCTTGGAAAATAACGCCTCGAACGAGTCGCCGCGCACGCCGATATTCATCGTCCCGTCGACGACTCCCAACGCCTTCATCCCGGCAGGCAAATCGGCTCTGACAAAATGGGGATGCGCTTTGACCAGGGCCGGGGTAAAGCGCCGAATCGCTTCCGGATCCGGCGTAAACGGAACGTCAGGTTTGCCGACGAGAACCGCGCGCTGACCGAACGCGATTTCGTAACCTTTTTCCGCCCATAACGCCGCTTTCTTCAGGCACAGCGAGACCGTAACCGTATATTCGCCCGCTTCCAGCCATTCCGGCTGCTCGTACGGATAGGACCGGCTCATTCCCGGCTCAATCTCCGTCTTGAGTTTATCGGATAAAAGCCGTACCCCCTCGCGCTCCAACGACAGAAAACAGTCGAAATCGTCGCTGGACAGGAAAAGGCTCTTATTCGTCAGCTCAACCTCATTCTCGGATACGCGAATTTTGAACGGCTGGTACTGGAATTTCAATTCCTGCATCTTCGGCGTCAGCGTCCGATCCGCCGCGATCAGCCCGTTCGCGCAGAAGTTATAATCGGTCGGGAAATCGTCGAAATCGCCGCCCCAGCCCAACGTACTGTCGCCGCAGCGCGTCTTTTTCCAAAACGCCTGGTCGGCGAAATCCCAGATAAAACCGCCCTGATAGAGCGGCTCCCGCTCCGTCAGTTCGAGATATTTATCAAGGCCGCCGTTGGAATTCCCCATCGCGTGCGAATACTCGCAGGACAGATACGGTTTTTCGCGATGACCGGTCAAGTAGGTCTCGATCTCCGCCGCCGGAAGGTACATCCGGCTGACAATATCGGTCGAACCCGGGTAACGTTCATCCCACGCCACGCCTTCATAATGAACCAGGCGCGACGGATCGACCGAGCGAAAATAATTCGCCGTCTCGTAAAAATTGACCCCGCCGAACGACTCGTTTCCCAACGACCAAATCAGAATCGAAGGGCGGTTTTTATCGCGTTCATACATCGACCGCGCACGGTTCAAAACGACGTCCCGATACTCCGGGCGGTCTCCCGGCGCGACCGTTTCGGCTGGCAGCAGCCCCGTCGCATGCGCAAACCATAACCCATGCGATTCGATATTCGCCTCATCGATCACGTACAAGCCATACTCGTCGCAAAGCTCGTAAAATCGCGCCTGATTCGGATAGTGGCAGGTACGCACCGCATTGACGTTATGCCGCTTCATGATTTCGATATCTTCGATCATCTCCGCTTCCGTAACGCTCCGTCCGTTAACCGCCGAAAGTTCGTGCCGATTGACACCGTTGAAAACGATTCGTTTGCCGTTGAGCGTCATGATCCGGTCGACGATTTCGAAGCGGCGAAAACCGGCGCGTTCCGGGACGACCTCGACGACTGCCCCTGACGAGTCGCGTAAAATAACCAATACGTCATATAAGTTCGGCTTTTCCGCAGACCAGAGCTTCGGTTTCTCAATTTCAATTCGGATTTCCGTCGATTCCGATAACGGAACGACCTCGGAAAGAACCGTCAGCTTACGTCGGCTGACGATAACCTCCGCCGTTCCCGCGCTCTTTTCCGTCCCCCAGACGCCGAGCCTAACCGTAATTTCGCCGCGTCCGAGATTGCCTGAAAGCGTCGCCCTCAGCTCGATATCGTTGACATGCAGGTCCGGTACGGTATACAGCGTTACGCCGCGAAAAATTCCGCTCAGGCGGAAGAAATCCTGATCTTCGAGCCAGCTCCCGGACGACCATTTAAATACCTGAACTGCTAATTTATTTTCGCCCGGGAGGATGGCGTCGGTCAGATCGAATTCCGCGCCGGTAAACGAGTCCGTTTTATAACCGATATAGCGCCCGTTCAGCCAAAGCGCATAAGCGCTTTCAACTCCTTCGAGCGAGAGAATAACGCGCCGTCCGATCATCAGTTTCGGCAGGTCAAAATATTTTACGTAACTCGCGACCGGATTATAAACCGTCGGAATTTCGCCTGGAAGAATCGCTTCGCGCCCGTCCCAGGGATATTGGATATTCGTATACATCGGCCGGTCGTACCCTTCGAGCTGGATTGACGCCGGGACACGGATCTCATCCCATTTCCGGCAGTCGTATGAGAGCGATTCAAACCCGGGAATCGAAGACTCGTAATTCTTCGCGTAAGAAAACTTCCACAGCCCGTTCAACGGCAATTTGAACCGTGTCGTTTGATTAAGATATTCCGACTCTGATGCATAAAACTGATGCGCCGAATGAGGCGGCAAGGCATTTTCCGCGTAAATCGAGCCGTCTTGAACGATTGAATAATTAAACGTGCGTGTTTCCATAGATTTCAGGACTCCTTATCATAAATCTAAATTTTAAGGAAAATTTACGCGATCGTCTGACGCTTAGCCGCAATATTTTCTATCATACATCATACTTGATCTCATTGAATTTCGAGCGGATTCCCGTTTTCCCGTCCGATTCGATCGTCCGGCAACGACAATTTTGAAGAGAAACGGCAAGCACAGAACATGACGTTCATCATTTTAAGTAATCCGTTTGATATGAGTTTTATAACTTTTTAGTATCGATTTCAGTTGGACGCAATTATTTTTCATCTGGCTAAGGAAATTACGCCAAGGAATGAAATGTAATCGTTTCAGTAATGATTCAAACAAATTGACATCCACGCCGTTCAAGAGTAAAATTTAGATGGATAAAGTCCTTAACTGGACATTTCGGCCAACAACAACCCAGGAGGAAGCATCGTGAAAAAATTTATTTTAGGATTGCTTGTTTTAGCAATGGCACTGTCGATGACGGCTGTCGGATTCGCCGCTGGCAAGCCGAAAATCGGCGTCTTGATCTACAAGTATGACGACACATACATTTCAACCGTCCGCAACGCGATTGACAAATACGGCGCCGACGTCCTTGATATTACCATGCAGGACGGGAAAGGCGATCAGGCAACTCAAAACGATCAGGTCGACGTTTTCCTCGCCAAAGGCGTCGACGCCCTCGTCGTAAACATGGTTGACGCCGCCGCCGCACAAGGTGTCGTCGATAAGGCGAAAGACGCCGATATTCCGGTCGTCTTCTTCAACCGCGAACCAGCTGCTGACGTCTTGAAATCGTATGATAAAGCCGTCTTTATCGGAACGAATGCCGCCGACGCCGGCATTATGCAAGGAGAACTGATCGCCAAGATTTGGGGCGACGGGTCCGCCTATGACCTGAACAAGGACGGAGTCATCCAATATTTAATGTTCCAGGGCGAGCCGGACAACCCGGAAGCGATCGCACGGACAGAATACTCTGTTTCGAAAGCGAAAGAGCTCGGATTGAAAATGGAACTTGCGAACGAAATTATCGTCTGCAACTGGGATACCGCCTGCGCTCAGTCGTCGATGGAAGCGCTTATCAACAAGGGCGTCAACGTCGAACTCGTAATCGCCAACAATGACGGTATGGCGGAAGGTGTTATCAACGCCCTCGTTGCCGACGGAAAGAACACCGGCGAAGAAGACGCTCAGGTTATCCCGGTTGTCGGCGTCGACGCAACCGATGCGGCGATCGAGTTGATCACAAAAGGAAAAATGGCCGCTACGGTGAAACAGGACGGCGACGCGATGGGTAAAGCGATCGTCGATATCGTCCTCAACGTCGCGACGGAGAAAGCCCCGCTCGAAGGAACCGAATACGAATTCGACGACAGCGGCGTTGCTGTTCGAATTCCGTACGCTCCTTTCGATATCGAAAGCGTCGAGAAATAATTTTTCTCTTCAACGTTTGATTCTTATACGTAAACGACGTCATGCACCGGGGTTCTACTGCTCCGGTGCATGTTTAAAAGAAAGGAACCCTATTGATGTCGGAATACATCTTAGAAATGATTGATATCGATAAAACCTTTCCGGGCGTCAAGGCTTTAAACCACGCGCAGCTGAAAGTCCGTCCAGGGTCGGTTCATGCCCTGATGGGCGAAAACGGCGCCGGGAAATCTACCCTGATGAAATGCCTTTTCGGCGTTTACCTCGAAGATGCCGGAGAAATCCGAATCGACGGGAAACCCGTCCGCTTCACAAATCCCAAACAGGCGTTGGACAACGGCGTCGCCATGGTCCATCAGGAACTGAATCAAGTGCTGCAGCGTTCCATCATGGAAAATATCTGGCTCGGACGATTCCCGCTGAAATTCGGATTGGTTGACCATGAGAAAATGTACGCCGAAACGAAGAAAGTTTTCAAAGAGCTCGAAATCGACGCCGATCCGGCGACGATTATCGGGAAACTGTCGGTCGCAAAACGCCAGATGGTCGAAATCGCGAAAGCCGTTTCTTACAACGCTCGGATCCTTGTCCTTGACGAACCGACTTCATCGCTGACAGAAGAAGAAGTCAACCATCTTTTCCGAATTATTAATAAACTCCGCGATCAAGGGATCGGGATCATTTACATTTCCCACAAGATGGAGGAAATCTTACGGATTTCCGACGAAGTCACGATCATGCGCGACGGACAATGGGTCGCGACGAGAAACGCGAAAAGCCTGAGTACGGACGAAATTATCCAGCTCATGGTCGGGCGCGAACTGACGAACCGTTATCCGCCGAAGACGAACGCTCCCGGCAGTACGATCCTGAACGTTGAAAAATTGAGCGGGAAATACCAACCGACCTGCGTTGACGTTTCGTTCGACCTGCGGAAGGGGGAAATTCTCGGGATCGCCGGTCTTGTCGGTTCGCGCAGAACCGAGCTTCTCGAAACAATTTTTGGGATTCGGACGCGTGAATCCGGCGAAATAACTCTCTACAACGCGGCCGGAACCGCGAAAAAAGTCTGGAATAAAGATTCGAATCAAGCGATTCGAAATGGTTTCGCGCTCATCACCGAAGAGCGGCGCGCGACCGGTATTTTCGCCGGGCTCAATATCGCCTTCAACGCCATTATCGCCAATATTAAAAACTACGCAAAAGGGCCTTTGCTTTCGAATAAATCGATCGGGAAAGATACCCAATGGGTGATCGACGCGATGAATGTCAAGACGCCGTCCCAAAACACACATATCCGCGATCTCTCCGGGGGAAATCAACAGAAAGTCATTATCGGGCGTTGGCTGCTGACCAATCCGGAAATCCTGCTCCTGGACGAACCGACGCGCGGGATTGATGTCGGCGCGAAATATGAAATTTACCAGCTGATCCTGAACCTCGCCAACGACGGAAAGGGAATTATCATGGTCTCGTCCGAAATGCCCGAATTGCTCGGGATTTGCGATCGGATCGCCGTACTTTCAAACGGGATCCTCGCCGGAATTTTGGATCGCGAAGAAGCGACGCAGGAAAAAATCCTTGCGCTCGCGGCCAAATATATTTAGACAAGAAGGGAACTTTCCATGGAAAAAACTGTTGATACCGCTTCTGGCTTCAATTGGGAAAAAACCAAAGCCTTTTTGCTGAATTACGCCCTGTATATTATCCTCGGCGTCCTGATTATCGTCGTGATCATTATCGAGCCCTCGTTCCTTAACGCGCGGAACTTCCTGAAAATCCTCGAACAGGCGTCAACGCGCGGGATTCTCGCGCTCGGTGTCGCCGGTCTGATCGTTCTCGCCGGAACCGACCTCTCCGCCGGTCGTATTCTCGGAACCTGCGCGGCCGTTTCCGCCTCACTGCTGCAGTCGATCACTTACGGTTCAAGAATGTATCCGCAATTTGAAACGATCGAAACGCTATGGATTCCGTTCCTGGTTACGCTTCTGGTCGGGATCGCGCTTGCCATCCTGATTCAGGTATTCCTGAAATCGTCGCTCGGCTTCATCTTACCGATCCTTGCCACGACCGGCTTAGGAATCTATTACCTGACGCAACAGCAAACCGTCCCTGTGTGGCTGCCCTTGCTCTTCTCGATTTTCATCGGCGTGATATTCGGATTGATTAACGGCTTCGGCGTCGCGAAACTCCATCTCCACGCTTTCATCATCACGCTCGGGACCCAGCTGATCGCGTACGGCGCAACCTGTATTTATATCGACAGTCAAAAAGGCGGCGCGCAGCCGCTCTCGTCGCTCGATAAACAGTATACCGACATCGTCACCGGCCGGATTAACCTTGGACCGTCGGTCCATATCCCGTATCTGGTAATCTATTTCGCGATCAGCGCGATCGTGCTGCATATCATTTGGACGCGGACCACGATCGGGAAAAATATGTTCGCGATCGGCGGCAACACCGAAGCGGCGGAAGTCTCAGGCGTCAATATCTCGCGCTCGATCTTATACGTATACCTGATTTCCGGAATTTTGTACGGGATCGCCTCGTACCTCGAAGCCGCGCGCGTCGGATCCGTCACGACTCAGACCGGCTTGAACTATGAGCTGGACGCCATTTCCGGCTGCGTTATCGGCGGCGTATCGTTCTCCGGCGGAGTCGGAACAATTCCCGGCGTCGTAATCGGCGTCATCATCCTGCAAGTCATCAACTACGCGCTCTATTATCTCGGCGTCAACGCTTACCTCCAATATATTATCAAAGGGCTGATTATTATCTTAGCGGTATCGATCGATGTCCGAAAATATCTGAAACGCAAGTAAGGTCCGCAAACATGAACGCCAATCGGGAAAACGCCGGACCAACGAACGGCCGTCCGGTCGAGGAGAAGAAAAAACTGCCGTGGCGGAACCGCCTTTACGATCGGCTGCCTTTCAGCCTCGACCAGGTTGAAAAATTCATTATCGCGGTTTCCGTTTTAATCGTCCTTTTGATCCTGATTGGGATTTTCATCCAATAAGCCGGCTCGGTATAACGCATTAAAACGAAAACTGCTCCCGTAATTTTCGGGAGCAGTTTTTTCAACAGCACGCCAAACGTCGTAACCGCGTTACGGCCTGAAAAATCCAGATCAATGGACAAGCCCTTTCTTCGCCGCGTGTTTTCCTAAGTAAGCGGCGCGGATATCCTCGTCCATCGCTAATTTCGGGCCCGGCCCTTCGAGCGTAATTTTCCCTGTCTCAAGAACGTAGCCGTAATCCGCTGTCTTAAGCGCCATGTTCGCATTCTGTTCGACCAAAAGGATCGTCACGCCCATTTCATTGATTTTCCGGATAATCGCGAAAATATCCTGAACGATAAGCGGCGCTAAGCCAAGAGACGGTTCGTCCATCATGACCATTTTCGGCCGACTCATCAGTGCGCGTCCAACCGCTAACATCTGTTGTTCGCCGCCTGAAAGCGTTCCCGCCGGCTGCCAGCTGCGCTCTTTTAAACGCGGGAAAAGTTCGTAAACCCATTCCTCGTCTTTCTTAATTTCCGCCGTATCGGTACGAAGATAAGCGCCGATCTTCAGATTTTCCAGAACGGTCATATTCGCGAAAACGCGCCGTCCCTCAGGAACGGTCGCGATTCCGGCAGCGATCGTCTTATGTGTCGGCTGATTCGTGATATTGACGCCGTTAAACGAAATCCGACCGGATTTGACCTTAACAAGTCCGACCATCGATCGCAGCGTCGTACTCTTCCCGGCGCCGTTCGCCCCAATCAGCGTTACGATTTTCCCTTGGGGGACCTCGAACGTTATCCCGCGCAGCGCCTGAATTCCGCCGTATGCGACTTCAAGGTTTTCAACTTTCAGCATCTTCCACCCCCAAATACGCCGCGATCACATGTTCATTCTCCTGAATTTCCGCCGGCGTCCCTTCGGCGATTTTCCGTCCGAAATCGAGAACGTAAATCCGATCGGAAATATCCATAACCAGCGTCATATGATGTTCAATTAAAAAGACGGTCAGATTGAAGTCCTCTTTCGTTTTCTTGATAAACGCGGCCAATTCGTCTGTTTCCTGCGGATTCATTCCCGCAGCAGGTTCGTCGAGCAGCAGGAAACGCGGTTTTGTCGCCAAGGCACGCGCGATTTCAATGCGGCGCTGTTGACCGTACGGAAGCGACGAGGCGATTTTATCCTTAACGTGATATAACCCCTGCATCTCGAGCAAAGCCGCAGCTTCCTCGCGCATCCTTTTTTCTTCGCCGCGGTTCAATTTCAGCGCCGCCATGAAAAAATTACTGTTCAGATGCATATGCATCGCCGCCAGGACGTTATCGAAAACGGTTAGCCCTTTAAAAAGGCGGATATTCTGGAAGGTCCGCGCCAGTCCCAATTTCGTAATCTGATCCGGGGTCTTTCGAACCACGTCGGAACAGATCGCGTTCGCGTCGCCTTGATAGAGACGCTTCATTTTTCCTTGCGGACGGTTCGCAACCATCAAGCTGCCTTCGAAAAAAACGCGGCCGTTCGTCGGTTCGTAAACGCCGGTAATAAAGTTAAAGGCCGTCGTTTTTCCCGCGCCGTTCGGACCGATTAACGCCACGATCTCGTCTTTATAGACTTCCATCGAGAAATTATCGACCGCGACGACACCGCCGAATTGCATCGTACAATTTTCTACGCGCAGAACCAACGGGTTACCGTTATTCATTCCGACCTCCGCTCTCGCGCCGCGCCTTCCCTGTCGGCAGGAAGCGATAAATAAAATTCGCGATCCCGTCCCAGCTGAATTCCTTATCGCCCATAATTCCTTTTCGATAGAAAAGCACGACAATCATCAAGAGCGCCGAAAAAATAACCATGCGGAACCCGGGACGGAATAACGAAATCTGAATACCCGCGATTTGTAACGGCTCGTCAAAGAAACGCAAGTATTCGCGCCCGCCGGTGACCAAAAATGCGGCAATAACGGAACCAGAGACCGACCCCATTCCGCCCAGTACGACGATCAGCAAAATATCATACGTCAGCGTCACGCGGAACGTTCCTGAGTCGATCGAACCCATGAACATCGCCAGCAGCCCGCCGGCAACGCCGGTAAAGAACGAACTGATCACGAAGGATAATTCCTTATGCGCGAATAAATTGATCCCCATTGCCTCCGCCGCGACTTCGTCTTCCCGAATCGCCAGAAAGGCGCGGCCGTAGGAACTGCGCAAAACCAAGACCATCATAAAGATACAGACTGCGGAAAGAATAAACGGCGTATATATCGTCTCAAACCGCAGGATTTTTTTAAGACCGTATGAGCCGTTGGTAATCGTGTCCATCTGCGGGCTGGCGATAACCGAACGAATAATCTCCGCAAATCCGAGCGTCGCAATCGCCAAATAATCAGAACGCAATTTCAGAATCAGGACACCAATCAAAGCAGCGAAAACCGCCGCGATCACTCCGCCTAAAAAAAGCGCCGCGAGATAGTGAAGCTCAATTTTTTCGAGCCACGGCGCAACCCCGCTGATATAGTAGACGTTCGGACGAGCTTCGACCGGAATCGTCAATATACCGACCGTATAAGCACCGATCGCCATGAACCCTGCCTGACCCAGCGAGAATAACCCGGTAAATCCGTTCATCAGGTTCATCGCAACGGCGACGACCGCGTAAATCGCTGAGCGCTCCAAAATCTTAATTAGATAACCGTTTGCGCGCGGATTTTGTTCCAACTGATGAAACCAGAGAAGAATCAGACCTAACGCGGCAACGGTCAGGATTAACTTCGTTTTATTATTTAATCGGATCATACTTTCTCCGCTTCCATCTCACCGAATAACCCGGTCGGCTTAAACAACAGCATCAGAACCAGAATCACGAACGTAAACGCATCGCTGAACGTCGAAAACCCGAGCGCGACCATAAACGTTTCCCCCAAGCCTAAAATAAATCCGCCGATCATCGCGCCGGGAATACTCCCGATTCCGCCCAATACCGCCGCGACGAAACATTTCAAGCCGGGAAGCGCGCCGCTAAACGGGTTTACCGACATTCGATCGGTAAAATACAAAATCGATCCGACCCCGGCTAAAAAAGATCCGATCGCGAACGTTGCGCTGATGACGCTGTTGAGCTGAATCCCCATCAGCGTCGCGGTTTCAAAATCTTTCGAAACCGCACGCATCGCCATGCCGATTTTCGTGTGCGTGATGAGCTGAACCAACAGAATAACCAAGGCTACCGTAATAACCGGCGTAATAAAGGTGACTAACGAAGAAGAAATCGTTCCGATCTGAAATACTTTCTTCAGAAACGGGATAACCGGATATCCGCGCGGCAACGCCGTAAAAAGATACGTCGCCAGATTTTGAAGAAGATAAGAAACGCCAATCGCTGAAATCATGATCGACATCCGCGGCGCTGACCTCAGAGGACTGTACGCGAACCGTTCAATAAAAACGCCTAACAGGGTCGTTCCGACCAGGACGACGGGAATCGCAATCTGCCAGGGCATCGACGCCATCGAAAAAATCATAAAGTAACCGGCGATCATAAAAATTTCGCCATGCGCAAAATTAATTAAACGCAATACTCCATAAACCATCGTATACCCGATCGCGATCAACGCATACGCCCCGCCTAATGAAATCCCTGCTAAAACGTGTTGCAGTACGGTTTCTAAACTCATAAAACGTAACTCCTGTTCGATAGAACCCGGAGGACCTTTCCGTGTACGATAGTCGTCCGAATTATTTTCTGTCCCGACGCCCGCGGGCAAACCGAGAAAAGGCGCCGATGATTTTCCGGCGCCTTTCAAAATGACTCACTTCACCTGTAATCAGGCATATCTGGAACCATGACGCACACCTGTGACGTTGGAAAGAGTTTTACCGTTAGACCCCTAATCGACAGTAACCGTCTGAAGGAATTTAAATTGGCTGTCTTTGATGATCTTGATAAACGCCATATCTTTAATCGCATCGCCATTTTCATCAAAAACAATCTTACCAGTCACAGCCTCAAATTCGAGCTCAGTCAGCGCGTCGCGAATCGCCACAGGATCAACCGAATCGGCCGCCTCCATCGCGCGGTAAAGCGCCAGATACGCGTCGTACGCCAAAGCGGAAACCGCCGGGATAATTTCCGGTTGGCCGTTCTCGACCAGGAACGGGCGGAAACCTTCCACAAATTTCTTCGCTTCTTCCGTCTCGGGAGCCGCGTCGTCAAAGAACGTTGAAACGACAACGCCTTCAGCGTCCGCGCCCGCGTTTTCGATAATCGTCGCGTTCTCCCAGGTATCGCCCGCCATGATCTGAGCCGTGATCCCTAATTCGCGCGCCTGCTTAATAATCAGTGGAGCTGTCACGATCGAGGACGGAGCGAAGATAACGTCCGGATTCGCGGCTTTAATATTACCGAGGATCGCTTTGAAATCGGTTTGGTTCGTCTGGAACTGTTCCTGAGCGACGATCCCTTCTTCGCCCGCTAATTTCTTAAAGGCGTCCGTAAAGAACTTTCCTAAACCGGACGAATAATCGTCGCCCAACTGGGTAATAACGGCGGCGGTTTTCGCCCCGTTCTGGAACGCGTAGTTCGCCATGACGGTACCCTGGAACGGATCGAGGAAAGCGACGCGGAAATAGAAATCGTTTCCGAAAGTCACCTGCGGATTCGTACAGGAAGCGCCCATCGCGGGAATCATCGCGTCGGCAAAAATTTCGCCGGCCGCGATCGAAACGCCGGAGCCGTAGGAACCGACAACCGCCGTGACGTTCTTCGTGACCAGGTTCTGTGCAGCTGTAACCGCTTCGGTCTTATCGCTCTTATTATCAACCTCAAAAAGATTGATCTTATACGTCTTACCGCCGACGGTAATTTCCGGGTAAACTTGATTCGCGTATCGGACGCCTAAAACTTCCTGAAAACCCCCTCCGCCATTTTCGCCCGTTACCGGCTCGAAAACGCCGATCGTGATTTCCTCGGTAGCCTGAGCGAACGCGAAACCGACCGTCGCTATTATAGAAATAGCAACCAATAAAAGGATTGAAACAGTCTTTTTCATGGTACCTCCGTAAATATATAACGATTCAGCGAGAATTACTTTTGCATTATAGCATATTCCTTTTTTATTCCGCAATAGGAAATACGGCTTAAAAATTGTTTCTTTATTCAAATCTGGGATTCTTAAGACGGGCGCGGTTAATTCTTCCAGAAGAGATGCCTTACTAATGTTTGAATTACAATCAGCTTGAAGATTGTACAAATTCGCTTAGAGGAGAATGATTTATAAGTCTACGTTCTGCGAATGCGAAATGGAGCGGTAACCTGAAAGAAGGAAGCGGTACGCTCCGGTTTTTTCGATCGTCCGCATCGTGCCAGCCATTATCGTACACCCTTCTATGACTATGCGCAATTTTACTCGTACAGCGTCTGAATTCTCACTAATTCAATTCCCTCGGTCGCCCAAATTGTCGAAACTTCTCAGGAACGAAAAGCTAACATGATAAAAACTGAACCTAAACAAAAAACCGCAAGTTTTTGAAGTCTTGCGGTTTCTTTTCTTCAGCGGAATTCAGAATTAGATTTTAATCTCGATATCAACGCCGGCGGGTAACGTCAGGCGCATCAACATATCGATTGTCTTCGAATCAGGATCGATCACGTCGATCATGCGGTTATGGGTCCGAATTTCAAAATGCTCGTGCGAATCTTTATCGATAAAGCTCGAACGACGGACCGTGAACTTCTCAATTTTCGTCGGAAGCGGAATCGGACCGGCGACATGCGCGCCGCTCCGTTCAGCCGTATCGACAATCCTTTTCGCGGATTGATCCAAGATTCGATGATCAAATGCTTTTAAGCGAATACGAATTCTCTGTTGTGCCATTTAGTAGTTGTCCTTACGCGATAATTTCGGTAATAACGCCGGCGCCGACCGTCAAGCCGCCTTCGCGGATCGCGAATTTCGAACCCTGTTCGAGCGCGACCGGAAT
>DAOUFC010000032.1:0-29113 GCA_034430295.1 Flexilinea sp. | reverse complement strand
GAACGAACGATTCTTTGAAACACTAAAGAGTGAGGAAAACCCATGATCTCGATCGCAAAGCCATTAATCGGCGACGCTGAAAAAAAAGCCGTCTGCGCCGTCCTTGATTCCGGCATGATCGCCAACGGCGCCGTCGTGACTCAATTTGAAAACGCGTTCGCCGCTTACGTCGGCGCAAAATACGCGACCGCCGCGACCTCGGGGACGACCGCGCTGGAAGTCGCGCTGCGCGCGCTCGGGATCGGACCCGGCGATAAAGTCCTGACGACCCCGTTTTCGTTCATCGCCTCGACCAACGCGATCCTCTACACCGGAGCGACGCCCGTTTTCGCGGATATTTTACCTGACAGCTTCACGATTGACCCCGACGCCGCCGAAGCCGCGCTCCAAGCTGACCCGAAGATTAAAGCGCTCCTGATCGTCCATCTTTTCGGTCAGGCCTGCGACATGGATCGGATCATGGCGCTCGTCAAAAAGTACGGCCTGCGCCTCGTCGAAGACTGCGCCCAGGCGCATGGCGCCGCCTGGGACGGGAAAACGGTCGGGACGTTCGGCGACGCCGGCTGCTTCAGCTTTTACCCGACGAAAAATATGACGACCGGCGAAGGCGGCGCGATCGTTACGGATAACGAGGAACTTCAGGAAAAATTCAAACTGCTGATCAACCACGGAATGAAAATCCGTTATCATCATGACATCGTCGGCTACAACTACCGCATGACCAATATCGCCGGCGCGATCGGTCTCTGCCAGCTGGAAAAGCTTCCCGAATTTAACGCCAAACGGCGTGCCAACGCCGCCAAGCTCAGCGGGCTGATCACGAACCCGCTCATCGCTACGCCGGCCGTCACGCCCGGCTCGAATCACTGTTTCCATCAGTACACGGTCCGCGTCAAAAATGGCCGCCGCGACGATTTTATCGCCCATCTAAGCGCAAACCAGATCGGATACGGTATCTTTTACCCGCTGTCGATCCCGGAACAGGCCTGCTACGAATCGTTCGGATTCGATACGTCGTATCCGGTAACCGATCAAATTAAAACGGAAGTCGTTTCGCTTCCGGTTCATCCGGGCCTGACCGACGCGGAAGTCGCGGCTGTCGCCGCCGCCGTCAACGCGTTTAAATAATCATCGGAGGGGAAAGATCATGAGCGAAGCCAACATTCCGTATATCAATCCGACCGCCCATGTTTCCGAACGCGCAAAAATCGGAGCCGGAACAAAAATCTGGATTAACGCGCAAGTTCGCGAAGACGCCGAAATCGGTGAAAACTGCGTGATCAGTAAGGACGTCTACATCGACCACGCCGTCAAAATCGGCAATAATGTCAAAATCCAGAACGGCGTATCCGTTTTTAACGGCGTTACGATCGAAGACGACGTTTTCGTCGGCCCGAACGCGGCCTTTACAAACGATTACTTTCCGCGCGCTTTCAACCCGGATTGGCAGATTTCGAAAACGCTCGTCAAGCGCGGCGCGTCGATCGGCGCCAACGCTACGATCGTCTGCCGCCATACGTTAGGGGAATACTGCATGGTCGGTGCCGGATCGGTCGTTACCGCCGACGTCGAACCGTATACGCTCGTCGTCGGGAACCCGGCGCGGCCGATCGGGAAGGTCTGCCGCTGCGGACAGCGGCTCTTCAACGATCTTGTCTGCCCGAGCTGCGGATTCGATTTGAAAACCGTACTGCCGTCCGCGGGAAAGAAATAATCGGCTTCTTGCGCGATGGCCTAACTTCAGGTATACTTTGACATTGTTCGGGGCATGGCGCAGCCCGGCTAGCGCGCTTGCATGGGGTGCAAGAGGCCCTGGGTTCAAATCCCAGTGCCCCGACTGGATAAATCCGCGAAACGCGGATTTTTTTATTCGCTATGATTCCCTTTCAGCCGTCCTCCCGGCAAATTCAGGTAACACTTGACAAGCGCGTCAAAATGACCTAATATCTGATTAGAATTTTATTTCTATTGCTAAAGCAGACCGACAGGAACTTCATGACAAAAATTATTTTTATTCGAGACGAAAATCATATCCAATTCGCCAACGACGCGAAACCGCGCGACCGGATCCTCGACCAGATTACGCTTCAGACTTATCCGCTGCCGGAAGGCACGCAGGCGGAAGACTGGATCGACGTTAACGGCGTTCTGATCATCGCGCTGAGCCGAATCCCGAAACAGTTCGAAGCCCTGAGCGAACGGCAAATCGAAATAATGGCGCTGCTCCTGAACGGATTAACCCGCGAGGAAATCGCGGAACGATTGGAAATAATGCCTACGACCGTCGATTTTCACCTCAACGTCGCTAAAAACGGGTATCAGGTCAAAACACGCAACGAACTCATCGCTCAATTCGCGCGGGAACAGGAACGGGAACGGCTGGATCGAGACTGCCTGCTGACGATCGACGATAGCGCTGAAAAATAAAAATCGCCAGGTTTCGAAAAAGCGGGAACTAAATCGCCGCCTTGAACGTATTTAAAATATGAATCAGGAGGAAAGTATATGTCCGAAACCTTAAAATATTCAGCTACCGAAAAACAGATCCGATATTTTGTCGTATTCGTTTTATGCTTTTTAGCGATATTTTCGCCCGCCGCGGCTCAAAGCGGAAGCGGAACGCGTCCGGGAACGCAAACGCTGATCTGTTACGACGAAATGGGGAATCAGCGGAACTCCGCGACGTCCGTATCGACCGATCTTTGTTATGACGCGTTTCGAAATCCGACAACGCTTACGTTCGGCGCGTACTTGTTAGCCAATCAGATCAAACAACAAACTGTCACGGCGCCCGTCGCTCCGATCGCAACCGCAGATAATAGCGGCGTCATCGTGGAAGCTCCGCTTGGTCCCATGAGCGTAACGCCGACGCCGACCGAAACCCTGGCCGTCCCGGAAACCGATACGCCGGAACCCGCGACTGAAACCCCGGCCGTCCCGGAAACCGATACGCCGGAACCTGCGACTGAAACCCCGGCCGTCCCGGGAACCGATACGCCGGAACCCGCGACTGAAACCCCGGCCGTTCCGGTAACCAACACGCCCGAACCGACCGCGACCGCCCCAACAAATACAGCGCTGCCGCCGACAGCCATTCCGACCAACACCGCCCTGCCGCCGACCGCGACAACCGGACCGACCGGCACAGCGACGCAGATTCCGGTTCCAGGAAAACCGATCCTGATCAGCCCTAACGCGGAATATACGACGCGAACGCAGACGTTCAGTTGGCATATCGCCGCGCATGCGACGCGTTACCGCTTAAATTGGAAGAACGAATGGGGGAATTCAGGCTCGACAGATTTGAACGCGTCCGACCCTGCCTGCGGCGTGAATCACTGTTCGCTGACGATTGTCCTGCCAATCGAAGGAAAATATACTTGGACCGTCAGTGCGTTTAACGCCGGATCTTCCAGTACCGTATCCGACACGATGGAATTCCGCGTCAATCCGAATATTACGACGCCGGACGGAATCCTTCCGAGCGGATGGATTGGAAACCGTCAATGGGTCAGCTTCGTCTTCAACGACGTCCGGGACAACGTCAAGGAATACAATATCCAAATCTACGATCAGAATAAAAACGTCGTTTTGGACGCCAAGCGGACCGTTGAAAACTTGAAATACGCGAACGACCGCGTCACCTTCAACGTTTACGTTGACCTTCCGAGAGGAACGTATAACTGGCGCGTTCGCGGACGAAGCGACAACTCGCTCAGCAACTGGTCCGCGCCGATAGAGATCAGAACGGACGGTTATTACAACCCGCCGTATCGCCCGACTTACCTTCCGACCGCGGTCTATAATTACGACCGGCTCTCGATTATTTCGCCGATCGGAAACGTCAGCGATCCGACGTTAACCGTAAGTTGGAAACCGGTCGCAGGCGCGTCATATTATACGATCAAGGTCTACAACAGCAACAACGCCGAAATCTACAACGCCGACGTTCAGCTTAACGCCTGTAACTGGACCAGCTGTACCGCGACGCCGGGATTCAGCTTCCCCGCCGCCGGTACCTACCGCATTTACGTCGCTTCAAAATCGCAAACCGGCGCCAACTGGGGAGACGGCTCGGTTTGGATTACCTACGGCGGAACGGGCGCGAATACGAACCTGATTCAGATTCGTCCCGGTACGACGCCGCAGCCTCCGGTAACAGCCATTCGTTTCCTCGCTCCGGCAAATAACGAACCGATCAACGCCAAAGAAGCCGTTATCAGCTGGATCGATCAAGGCGAAAACGTCAAATATTACGAAGTCAAGATCAGCGACAGCTCCGGGACGACGCTTCTCGATACGACGCTCGACCGCTCTACAGCTTACTGCAACGGGAAGAACTGCGCGATTGTCTTCGACGAAATCGATCCCGGCGACGATTACAAACTTTTGTTGGTCGCGCGAAGCGAATCCGGCGAACGCGGTGATCCGAGCGAGCTGACGTTTAACGTCGTTGAAGATGATTTACCGATGCGAAGCCTGTACCCGAAAAAAGGCGAAACGACAGCCCAGCGGCCATATTTCAGCTGGGGTTTGCCAACCGGAACCCAAAACGCCGAAACCTTTATGTATGCGTTGAAGCTGGTATCGACGACGAACAAAACGGAAACGATCTACTCCGAATTGGTTTGCGACGACCCGCGCGTCGGCTGCTTCAACGGCGGTGCGTCTTTCATCCTGACCGAGAACCTTCCCTCAGGCGAATACATCTGGCAGGTTCAAAATAAAGAGACGAACCTGACGACCGAAGAAGAGAAATTTATCGTTCCCTAAGCTTCCCAAGCAAATCCGAAGGCCCCGACCGATTTCGGGGCTTTTGGATTTAAGCCCCCGGGAGCGAGCTGAAAACGTAATGCCGTTCTGGCGTTAACCTTGCACCAATCAAAAAAGCAGGGAGAAACACGTGATACAATCTAACCCGATGAACTCAAATCTGCCGGCCGCCCCATCCGAAGCCTCGAATTATGAGATGCGCTACGCGACGTATCGCGCCTTGGAAAAATTGAAATCGACGATCTGGATGGACTACGATCATGCGAAGCCGACGATCGCCGTCTGCGTCTGGGATGGCGCCGGGGCGGTTGACTCGATCAACGTCTTTACCTCGTTTGAAAGCGCGGTCGAGCGGAACCAGGCCGATATCCGAGTCGTTCTTCAGGAAATCGACGGGACAAACCTCGAGGATCAAACCGCGATCGTCTTTCTGCTCCCGATTCATGAACTGTATACGCGCGTTACCCCCGAGATGACGCCGGCGCTAACCGATCATTTCATCGCGCAGCTCCGACGCCAGGAGGAGGAATCGCAGCGGATTATCCGATCGAGGAAAGGACCGAAAGCATCGGCGAAAGCCGTTCCGACGCGATCCGAAAGCCGGAACGCCAGCGAACGTCCTGTCTTCTTGAGCGGAACCGAACCGAAATTCCCATTCTTCCAAAAAAAACGGGAACGGAAAGAAGCGCTCGAGCTCCGCGCTCCAATCCCGGAAAAAACGGACTCCCCGCTCAAATCGGCGTTGACGGCTTTATCAAACGAGCTGATCCGAAAATACCCGGCCGATGAAAACCATGTCGTCATCTGCACGGCGGAAGGACGGGCCGCGGCAAAAGCAGTCTCGCTCTATACCGCGATCCGCAACGCCGCCGAAAACGAAAATATCCCGCTAACGATTCATATTAAAAAGATCGGAAATGGATACCTGCGGCATATGAGTCCGATCGTTTTAACCGCGCCGACGGAAGCCGTCTACCTGAACGTTCATGCCGAAGACGCCGACAATATCGTCCGCCGAACCGTCATGCGCGGCGAAATCCTCGAAGCGCTGACGTTTCAGGAAAGCGCCGGCGTCACCCCGCGCTCGCTTTCGATTACCGAATTAACCGATCTGGCATCGATCCGCCCTGAGAGCGAGGACGAAAATAACGCGCCGGAAACGAAGCCGGACCCAATCGCGCTCCTCGTTCCCGGAAAAGCCGTTTTCCGCGACGATGCGCGCGAACTATTAGAAACGCCGGAAATCAAAGAGATGATCCTCTATTCGACGCTGAAACCGGAGAGCGCGCCGGAAAAAGCGCGTCCAAGCGCCGCCATAAAACCGACCGAAACGGACGGCGGCGAAAGCGGCTTGATGACGGTTGAGGCGCTTTTCGCCGGCGCGGCGGACATCGCGAACGAAACGGTCGAAAGTGGAACCGATCCGGTCCGCGCGGGAAACGGCGTTAATCACGCCGGGACGATCGAAGAATACGACGCAATCCGCGAAAAAAGCGCGACCGTCAACCCGTTGAATCAACCGCAGCTGCTCGTTATTTACGGAACGGACGACGAACGGGAAGCGGCGGCGGCCTTCGCCGCCGAGCTGCGCGAGAGCTCCGGACTGATCGATATCAAGATCAGCCTTTCCGCCGCGCTGGGAATCCCCGGCGGCGGCGTCTCGCTGCGAATTGATCCGGCCGGGATCCTGTATACGCGTCTGCGGCGAAGCGACAGCGAACGGATCATGCGCATGACCGTCGCCGACGGAATCGTCTTACCGGAATTCTTAGCCCGTGACCCGCGGAGCGGAAAACGTATCCTGCTTTATAAAGATCACCCATGGATCCGACAGCAAACGCGCCTGATCAGCGCCGATTTCGCCGCCATCGCGTCTGAATCGCTGTCGTCCGTAATCAACCACGAAGGATATCGCGGCTCGGTTCGTGCTTTGACGATGCGCCCGGATGAAATCCTGACTGAAATAAAATCTTCCCGGCTGCGCGGACGCGGCGGCGCCGGTTTTCCAGCATGGCGCAAACTCGAATTAGCCGCCGCCGAATTAGCCGTTCCGAAAACCGTCCTGGCTGTCTGCGCGGATTGGCTCGCCGAGGCGATCCTCGCGCGCGCCCCCCACCTTGTCCTTGAGGGCATGATTATCGCCGCGCGGGCCATCGGCGCAAAAAAAGGCGTCCTGGCACTGCAGAATTGCAGTATCTATACGAAGAAAATTTGTCAGAAAGCGCTCCGCGACGCAACCGTGAACCGATTAATCGGTTCCAATATCCTTCAAAGCGGCTTTCGGTTCGATCTCTCGATCCTGAACCTCGACGGCGTAAAACCGATCGGAGATGAAAGCGCGATTATCGCCGCGCTCAGCGCAGGAAACCCGAAAGCGAAAACAACCCCGCAGCGCCGCCCGCCCTACCCAACACAATCGGGAATCAACGGGAAGCCGACAGCTGTTTTCGACGTGCGGACGATCGCCGCGCTGCCGGCGATTCTTCGCGAAGGCGCCGCCGTATTCGCCGCCGAGGGAACGCGCTCCAGCGGGGGAACATTTTTCATAGCCATCCGCGCGCGCGGGAAAAACTTTTCGCTGGCGGAAATACCGATTGGGCGCCGCTTGGACGTCCTATTGTTAAATTCGCTGTCCTACGACGAACGGAAACGGATTAAAGGCGCCCGGCTCGGAGACCGTCATCCCTGTTACCTATCCGCGGATCAGTTTCATTTTGCGCTGGACGAAACGACGTTCGAAACGATTCAAAGCCCGCTGCCCAGCGTGATCGAATGGCTTGACGAATCTGAAAACATCCCGCAACGCGTCCGTACCGACTTGAAACGGTCGCTCGACGAACTTGGCCCGGAAAGCCGAATGAGCGCGTTCGGGCTTGAAGCGCTGATCGATCGCCTCGACGCGTTAACGCGCGGCGAAATCGGCGCAGAGGGCGACTTGCTCGCGTTGCGCGATCTCGCCGAAGGCGTTCGCGATATGTCCCAAACGCGCGCAAAACGGGAAGCCGTATTGCCGCTCATCAGCGCGCTCGCGTATTTCCCGGACGATTTCCGCGCCTTTCTGCCGGAGACGGCCCCGAAAGCTGAAACGGGAGGGGATGCGAAATGATAAACCTTACGATCGATAAAAAACCGCTCCGAGTCGATAGACCGGTCATGATCCTGACCGCCGCGCGCGAAAACGGTTTCGAAATTCCGACCTTTTGCGACGTCGGCGATTTGACCCCGGACGGGAGTTGCCGCGTTTGCGTCGTCGAAGTCACGTATCCGGACGGAACGCGAAAAATTCAACCGGCATGCGATACGCCCGTCTGCGACGGGATGCGCGTTCGGACAGCGACTGCCGCCGTTCGCAACGCCAGGAAACAGGCGGCGGGAATCCTCCTCAGCCTGGCTCCGAATCAGCCGAAAATCCGCCGTCTCGCCGAATCGCTCGGCGTAAACGAGCCGATTTTCAAATCAAACCGGATCGGCCCCGGCGCGTGTATCCATTGCGGTATCTGTGTCCGCGCCTGCGCCGAGAAATCGAGCGGCGTCCTGCGCTTCAGCGGCGCAGGCGGCGATCGCCGTTTGACCCTGCCCGGAATCGACCCGAAACGCGAAAAGCGCGAATGCGAAGTCTGTATTCCCTACTGCCCGACAGGCGCATTAAAACGCGACCTCGGGCTGGGGATCGGCGCAGAAAAAGCGGCGCGGCAGCGGCACCGCAACCGACTAAGAACGCTGACGCGCTGGTTCTTTCTCGTCCTGAGCGGATTCGCCGCCGTTTCAACCGCGACGTCCGATCTGTACCCGTCTCACGGGATATCAATTCTGGCGAGACTGAATCCTTTCGAAGGGCTGGTTATGCTGCTGGCGCACGGACCGTCTCGCGCGGTTCAATATCTCCCGGCGCTGGCCGTTATCCTGACGACGCTTATTCTTGGCCGCGTCTGGTGCGGCTGGATCTGTCCGACCGGAACGCTCCTGACGCTCTTCGGGAAAAAAGGACGCCGGATCCGATACCAGGGATTTCGCCGCGCGAAAACGATCCTTTTCCTAAGCGCGCTGATTTTCGCGCTGGTAAAACTGACCTTTTTTCTCTACGCTGATCCGTTAGCGCTGTTTACGCGTTTCAGCGCCGCGATTCGCGCCCTGATCCTAAATCGTCAGACACCCGCAATCGACGGAGAATCGATCCTGCGTCTCGCGCTGCCGTTCGCCGTGCTCTTCCTGCTGAACGGGATTGAACGCGGATTTTACTGCCGTTATTTATGCCCGCTGGGCGGTTTTCTGGGCCTGATATCGAAATTCGCCTTCCTAAAACGCGTCGTCGATCATCACGGCTGCGTGCAATGCGGCGAATGCGGAAAAAGCTGTCCGACCGGCGCGATCGCCGATGACCAAAACTATATATCCGATCCTGGGGAATGCGTCCAATGCGGAGCGTGTCAGCCAGATTGCCCTGCCGACGCGATTCGCTTTGAATTCGGTTCGCCATTCCGTCGCGTCCCGATCGAATTCAGCTTCGGACGTTTTGAATGGATCGGAGCCGCCGCGCTGGTAACGCTGATAACGCTTGCCGCGCTGATCGTCACGGCCATCTTCGAACGATAAAGCGTGCCGGCGTCGATCCGTGCCTAAGCTATAACTTCGAAATCTTACCGCTCAGCTGCTGCGTCAGGTCTGCCAACGAATTAACAAACGTCTCCGCCGCCGACTTCGACGAAAAATCTAATTTGAGCGTCACGCTGACCGCGCCGTTCCTTTTCCCCGAAACCGTTGCCGAAACGGCTTCGGAAGCCGCCCCTTCGCGATCATATTCTTTTCGCAGCAAAAAATACAGAGACGCCATCGATTTTGCTTTCGAATCCGATTCGCCGCTCGCCCGCTTAAACCAGGATTGAATCTTCGACTGTGCCGTCTTCGACGTATAATCCAATGCCAACAAGTCCTCGGGATATTCCGCCTTGAGGATCTTTCCGACCGCTGACCGATAGGAGCTGTCGTTCCCGAGCGATTCAGCGAGTTTCGTCGATTTCTCGTCGCGCGTTACGATCCCCATCTCTTTCAGCGCCGGCAGCACCGACGTTTCAGCCGTTGACTGTGAAATATCGAGCGCGTCGGCCAGCCAGCGCTTATGAATATTCGCCGGAACGTTCGAACGGAAACGCGTGATCAGCTTGCTCCAATTCGCCGCGCTCAGGACAGGATAACTCTTTTTCCCAAGCCCGCCGCCGAGAAGTCCGCCCGCCGTGTCCAAAATCGTATCCAGATCGACTTTTCCGCTCCCCAACAAATCGCCCGCTAAATCGGTTAATACCTTCCCCGTACTTTTCACCATGTTAAGCTCCTGTCCATCCTGAAAATCTTAACCAAAGCATATCACACCTTCAACCGTTTACACGGGCATACATCAAAAAAAATCCGTCTTCAGAAGTTAGCGGCAGAAACGCCAACAACAGATCTTGTCCATATGTCTTACACGCACATTAGGAAGTTCCATCAAATTGCGACGGAACCGCTTCGGTTCTTCATAGCTCGGCCCTCCCGCCGCCGGCGTCAGCCCAAACAAAATATCCGTTCCGGGTCATAGAATTTTCCCCTCGCAGTTCGGGCGGGCCGGCCGGAAGACGGTCGCGCTCCGCCTCCCCCGAAACAGACCTTAGACGGCAGAACGCAGCCCACGTAAGCCTATCGGGAGATCGGAGCCATTCGCTTCGCCGTTATTTTTTGAAACACGTTTCTATTTTATGAAGTTCGGGGCCGAAGCCAATCCCGGCCTCAACTGGTCCGCTGCTTCAAGCGTTCGCGCCGGGGCAATTAAAAGAAAACCTCCTTTATCAGCTAATAAAGGAGGTTCGAGAGAGAGGAGAAAATTTACGGAACAATCCAGGTTCCGGTTTCGCCTTTCAGAGCGCGTCCGATATTTTCCGGATTCGTAATCAGAGACGCTTTCCCGCCGCGTTCGAGGAAATTAATACAGGCTTGAATCTTCGGCGCCATCGATCCGCCTTTGAAATGGATTCCTTCCGCCAGATATTTCTTCGCTTCAGCAAGCGTCATCCGGTCAAGCCAGACCTCGTCCGGTTTTCCGAAATTCAAAGCTACCTTCTCAACCGCCGTCGAAATCAACAGCAAATCGGCGTTGATCAAACTCGCCAGCAGACTGTTGCCAAAGTCTTTATCGATAACCGCCGCAATCCCTTTCAGATCGCCGGTTTCCGTTCGGATAACCGGAATTCCGCCCCCGCCGACCGAAATCGTAATAATCCCGGCGTCGATAAGCGTCCGGATTGCGTCCAACTCGACGATTTCCTGCGGAATCGGCGAAGCGACGACGCGCCGCCATCCCCGCCCGGCATCTTCAATCACCGTCCAGCCGTCTTCCGCTTCGCGGCGTTTCGCTTCCGCTTCCGTCATGAAGCCGCCGATCGGCTTCGTCGGATTCGAGAAAGCCGGATCGTTACGATCTACAATCGTCTGTTCGATCACAGCGGCGACCGATTTTTGAATACCGCGCTTCTTTAGTTCATTTTGGATATTCTGCGCCAACGCGTAACCGATCTGGCCTTGGCTCTGCGCGCCGCAGACATCTAACGACGCCATCGGCATCTTAACCGAGCCGTAGGCGATTTCAGCTTTTTGCAAGATAAATCCGACCTGGGGGCCGTTCCCATGCCCGACGACAACATCCCAACCGTCTTCGATCATGTCGACGATATGCCCCGCGGTTTCTTTCGCGGCCAAATATTGATCGTCGGTAGACGTATGATTCTTATCCGCAATAAGCGAATTCCCGCCGATCGCGACGACAGCCACTTTTTTTTCCATGTGTTTTCCTCCAACGTTAATTGTCTGACAAGCAATTATAACTGTAGTCGTTTTTTTAATTCGGTCAAGCCTGATAAAAATCACATCTTTTTCAGTTACGCGTCTGATTGTATAGAACGGAATCGGAAAATTAAAATAGCAGCAGGAAAACGGTTATCGCAACCGAAAACAACGCCGTTGAAAAAATCAGCGTCAGCTTCGATTCGTTCTCCGCCGCGTCGTAGCGCTGGCTCAATACAAACGCGTTCACCGCACACGGCAAACCGGCGCAAATTATCAGGCTGCGCACCCACCAGGGATCCAAACCGATCAGATATCTCCCAATCAGGAACGCAAAAAGCGGCTGGATAAAAACTTTCATAAACGCCGCGATCACGGCCGATCGAACCTGATCGCGCGTAAACCCGCGCGTCGACGGCAGATAACAAGTAAAGCCTAACGCAAAAAGGCCGACCGTCATTGCCGGTCTCGCCAATAAGTCGACGCCCGTCGTGATGAATCCGGGAAGCCGGATTGAAAACGCTTTCAGAATTAACGCGCCCGCGCCCGAAATCAGCATCGGATTCGTAAAAATAATCCTCAGCGTCTGAGAAAAAGATAAGTCCGTCCGGCCGTTAGTCAGAAGATCCAACAGCGTCGAAACCGCCGGCATAAAAAACAGAACCTGAACCATCAGGATCAAGAGCGGCGGGATTGCCGAGCCAAGCGCCAGCATACAAACAGGAACGCCGACATAGGTCGCATTAGCGTAAAAACTGCCGAGAACCTGAACGACGAGCGTCGCCCGGCGCAAACCGAAAAACCAACCGAAAATAACCAGACCGGTCAGAATCGACGAACACAACGTCAGAAAATAAGCCAAAATAAAACGGAAATTGGCGATTTCCGCCGGTTCGGCCGCGTAGATATTCGAAAAAATCAGGAACGGAATCGAAAAATAGAACAAATAACGCGAAAGCGCCGTTCCCGTATTCGAAGGAAGAAGCTTCGTTCGCGCCGCGCCGTACCCGATCAGGATCACGACAAAAACCGGACCGATCGCGTCGATCAGCTCGGTCATCTCAGTCCGTCAAAATCAGGCCGCTCGAAACGACATGCGCGGGGCCGCCCGCGCCGGACCGAATCACATCCTGAACCGTCGGGAACGCGCGGATCCGCGCTTCAACCTCATCCGCCGACCCCGCTTCACAGATAACATGAACGTTCGGTCCGGCGTCGAGCGTATAAAACGCCGCCAAGCCCTCCGCGCGCCAGGCCGGAACGGCTTTCATCAGCGCTAACGAACCGGGTTCCCAATAAAATAGCGCCGGACGCTGCGTCATCATGACGCAATGCATCATCGTCGAGTCTTCTTCGCTGACGATCGCCAGCCGATCGAAATCGCGCGTCAGGATCGCCTCGCGGCATGCCTGAATCCGGCGCGGCGCGTCCAAAACGCGCGCCTCCTGATACGGGCTGCTCGCAGCGCTCGGATGACCCGCTGACGAGCCGACTTTTTTATGCGCCGTCGAAAAAATCGCGATCAGATCGACTAAATGCCAATGATCCGCCGGAGCAATCGAACGCGCGATCGAATCTTCGTCGCTTCCGCCGGATTTCCATTCGCAAAAACCGCCGGGAACCGACCGACAGGCCGAGCCTGAACCCAGCCGCGCCAGCCGCGACAGGCCGGCTTCTTTCAACTCTAAACCGGCCGCGCCAGCCGCCGCTAAAGCCAACGCTGAAAACGCCGCCGCGGACGACGCAATCCCGACTCCGAGCGGGAAATTTGTCTCCGAGACGACATCCGCGAAATCGCTCCGCCCCGAGAGACGGCGAATTTCATCCAGAACTTCCGAGACCCGTTCCGCCGCCGCATCACTCATCGCCATTCCGTTTACAGTCAGCGCATCGCGGGGATAAGACGGCGAAAAGGTTACCTTCGTCTTCGTTGTCAGCGCGCCTAAATTCATCGAAATCGAACCGTTGACCGGCAGGCGCAGACGGTTATCACGGTTTCCCCAATATTTAATAAACGCGATATTCGGATGCGCGACCGCGCTGACGCTGAGACTGTCGCGGCTCATGCGGATCCGCTTTCGATTAAAACCGCGTTCAATGCGTCGCGGATCGCACGGGCCTGTTCGCGGGTTATGTAAAGCTGTGTTTCCCCGCCGTAAAAGACTTTTTCGTCTTCAGGGCAATCCTCAATAAAGCGCAGACAAACGTCGTCCTCGAATTCAGCGTCAGCCGCGTCAATAAAGATATCTAAGTGCATCGAATTATCCAACAAATGAATCGTCATTGCGCCTCCTTTTCGTTTATTATATCAGCGCTCCCGACGGCGGAAGCGGACGCGGGGACGACGTTGCTGCCGAACGTCATAACTTGCTTGACCTGCCGCAGGAATCGGGGTAAACTATAATTACTACGACAGACATAGAACGCCAGATAAAGTACGTCCGTCGTAATAATTTGAAATCGAGACCAACTTGATAAGGAGGGAGTACTTGGAAATTGACGAAAGGATCCAAAGGATCAGCGCCGACAGTATACGCGGCTACACGGATATCATCGTTCTGTACCTGATCCGGGAGGAATCGGATTACGGGTACTCGATCTCGAAACGGATCCGCCTGACCAGCGGGCAGAAATACGCGATCAAGGAAACGACGCTGTACAGCGCGTTTACCCGGCTCGAAAAAAACGGTTTTATCGAATCGTTCGACGGAACGATCAGCGAAGGCGGACGGCGGACCTATTATCGGATAACGGACGCCGGCCGCGACTATTACCGAACGAAATGCCTGGAATGGCGGTTAACGAAAGAGGTCGTCGACAACTTTATCGCGACGACAGACTAAACGAAAACATATGGAGGGAAAAAATGGAAGAAATCAAGTCTTACTTAGATAAAATGTTTACCGGTTTGCCGACGACGGATAAAGTCCGTAAGGCCAAAAGCGAACTATTGACAATGATGACCGATAAGTATCGCGAACTCATCGCCGAAGGCAAAAGTGAAAACGAGGCGCTCGGAACTGTTATCATGGAGTTCGGCAACCTCAACGAACTTTCCGACGAACTCGGGCTGACCGAGGAAATCCGCAGCGCCGAAGCGCAAACGGTTATCATAACCCGCGCCGACGCCGAAGTTTATCGACGCGCGAATAATAAAGACGGGCTGCTTCTGGCAATCGGCGCTGCCTTCTTCATCCTTTCGCCGATCCAACTGATCGTCAACGGCTTCCTCGGCAGTTGGAACGTCGCTCCAATCCTGCAAAGTTTCATTTTCACAGCAGGATTTTCCGCGCTGCTAATATTTATCGCCGCTGGAATCGGACTAATCATCTATAACGAGACGCAAAAACCGAAACTGAGGGACTTAAAGAAATCGCTCTTCCGGCTGGACGCCGACGCCGACGCGTACATCCGCGAACATCAGGCGGCAGAAGAACGGCGCAATACGTTGCTGACGGTCGTCGCCATCGCCTGTTTCATTTTCGCAGCGATTCCGCCAATCGCAGGGAGGCTTTTTGCGCGAACCGGCGCGCATTTCATCGACGACGCCATCGGGATTTTTTCCGTAATCGCGGTGCTGATGATCGTCGCGTTCGGCGTCGGGCTGATCATTTACGCCTCCGTCTGCAGCCGATATTTTAAAGTCATGCTCCACGAACGCGCTTCGCGCAACCCGACACGAACCGACCGCCGAGTCAACGCGATCGCCAGCTCGATCTGGGCGTTAGCGTTTCCGGTTTACCTGATCGTCAGTTTTACAACGCACGCGTGGGGAATTACCTGGATTATTTTTCCGCTCGTCGCCGCAATCAACTCAATTATCCGCATCTCGACCGGGGTCAAAGATCCGGACGACATATAACCTATCCGTGTGCAGCTAAAAAGATTCAGCGCGCTTTGCTGTTGAATTCGTCTGCATCTTAAGGAAAATTATCTGCATATAAGCATACCAAGGTATATGCAGATAAACTTTTTTTTAACTTGTTTATCTGCATATACCTTGGTATGCTTATATGCAGAAAACAGGAGGATGCGATGCGAAGATTCGATTATTCTTTTTTAGATCATGGATTGCTGCCGGCAAAATTCGTAAATCTCACTGCGAACATCACAAGATTGAAAACATTGGCAGACATTCGAAAAGCCGAAAATATCCGAATCTTCACGGAATTGGAAACGATCGCGAGGATTCAATCCGTCAAGAGCTCCAACGAGATTGAGGGAATTGTGACCAGTGATGAACGGATCGCGGCCATCATCAATCAGAACAGCGCGCCGCTCAACCACAACGAAGCCGAGATTGCCGGATACCGGGACGCCTTAAATGAAATTCATTTGGGTTACGAGCATATCAATTTCCGACAGCGTGACATCCTGCGGCTTCACGAGATCCTTTTATCTATCGCCGGATATGAGTACGGCGGACGTTATAAAACGGACGACAACGTGATTCTTGAGGTTGATCCGGCCGGGAATCGAAAGGTGCGGTTTGAGCCAATCTCTGCCGAAGAAACTGAAGCTGCAATGGAACAGTTGGAACTTGCATATCTGGACGCCTATAGCGATGCCAACATCAAGCAGCTCCTGCTGATTCCGTGTGTAATCCTGGATTTCCTGTGTATTCACCCTTTCCGAGACGGAAACGGAAGAATGTCCAGACTTCTATCGCTGCTTCTGTTATACAAAAATGGTTTTGATATCGGCAAATATATTTCCTTCGAAGAACAGATCAACCATCATAAAGCCGCATATTATGAAGCATTGCGGCTGTCTTCAGATCGTTGGCACACAAATGAGAACAGCTATTTCCCGTTTATTGAAAACTTTTTATTAACCCTGTATCTGTGCTACCAGGAGTTGGATAAGCGTTTTGCAATCGTCCATGGAAAGAAAGTTACGAAAAAAGCCCGCGTTGAGGCAGCAATCCTGAACAGTCTTACGCCGCTCTCCAAAACAGAAATTTGCAAAATTCTCCCGGATATCAGTCCTACGACCGTCGAAGCCGTACTCGGCGGCATGGTTAAAGAAGGCCTGATCAGGCGGATCGGCGCCGGACGAGCCACAAAGTATATCAGGAGCTGAAATCCGAATCGGATGACGCGATACCCGATTTGTCGAATTCAACGTCGAGCCCGCTTCCCGCAGCCAGTTCCAATCGTTCGTCGTCGCATAACGCCCGAATCGGCGCGAAGCGAGCCGGATCGGTCCGATAAATCACCTTTTTAATTCCCCGGACGCCGTTCGGATGAACAAAATCGACCGGTTTCGGATCTTCGGAAAAATAAGTCATCAAAAACGGAACGTTAAGAGCTTCGGGATACGCAATCTGAAAGCGAAGATCTCTGCCGCGCGTATCGAGCCGACGGCCGGACATTTCGCAGCACCTGATCCCATACTTTTCCAGGATTGCCTTTTCGCACGCCAAATCTGTCTCGTAATTTTCGAGCGCCAACTCGCAATACCCCAAACCGCAGCCGTCAATACGCTGCAGCCGGTCGGCCACGACGCCCTTACCGAAGAAACGCAGCAATTTTTTCACAAAATCCGGCAGGCCCGTTCCGGCTAACAATTCGAGATAAGGGCCTTCGGAAAAATAGATCAGCGCGTTATAGGAATTTTTCGTCTTACCGTATTCAACAGCAAAACCCTTTTCCCGGTATTCCCGAACCGCTTCATCCAGACGGTTCACTTTCAGAATAACATGGCTTAATTTCATTTTTCAATCGCCTTCTTCATTGTATCGGAAACGCAATGTTGGAAACACTGCGGTCGATTCCCGCTTTCGGCGCCGTAATAATAAAAAAGGACGCCCCGATATGCGCCTTTCTTTGATCATTAGTGCCGAAGGAGGGATTTGAACCCTCATGAGAGTACTCTCACTACGCCCTGAACGTAGCGCGTCTGCCAGTTCCGCCACTTCGGCGCGAAAACTTAGATTGATTCGATTTTACTTGTTTCTCGATTTTTGTCAAGAAATTCGCTTTTCTCATCATAATACGGCCATTCAGGACGAAAAACCGCGGCGGGCATACCCTTTTCCGCCCCGTGAAACGACAATAACTTATATTGCGGTATACTTATTTAACTTTAAGCGGCCTTTTGCCCTGCGGTTCGGCTCCGAACAATTCCGATCCGACCGCGGCAGCGCAGGATCGCCTTGATGCTCAAAACGAACATTCTCAAATTGGAAGGTACGGTCATGAAATTATCGGTATCCCAATCACAACTTTCACAGGCGCTCAGTATCGTTTCCCGTTCCGTTGATACCAAACGATTGCTCCCAATCCTGACGAACGTACTCCTGACGACGGAAGACGGAAATTTACGCCTCTCCGCGACCAATCTCGAGTTGGGAATCAATCACCGCATCCCGGCGGACATTACTGAGGAAGGCTCAATCACTGTCCCGGCGAAAACGTTGATCGACCTGATTAACACCCTGCCGAACGACGTCGTTCACCTGGAGCTGAACCGCGATACGTCGACTTTGATCGTGCGCTGCGTACAGATTGTCACCGATATCAAAGGGCTCGACGCCGAAGATTTTCCGCCCATGCCGGTTTTCGATCCGGATAACGCGATCGTCTTCAACTTGCCCGACCTTAAAAAGATGATCCAACAGGTCGCGTTTGCCGCCTCAACAGAAGAAACGCGGCCGATTCTTCAGGGAATTTTCCTGACCGTAACCGGCGCCGAAATGACCCTCGTCGCGACCGACGGCTACCGAATCGCGAAACGAAGCGCGAAGCTCGAAACCGCGCTCGAGACACCGATTTCAGCGATCATCCCGGCGCGCGCGCTGATCGAAGTCAACCGCATTCCGGGAGACAGCAGCAACCTGATCTACATGAACCTCGCCGCCGGAAAGAACCAGGTCGTTTTTCATCAGGAACACGTCGATATCGCCTCGCAGCTCATTTCCGGCGCCTACATCGACTATAAAGCCATCATTCCCAAGAACTTCAAAACCGACACCGTTGCCTCAACCGCCGCGCTCCAAAAAGCCTGCACCCAGGCCATGATTATCGCGCGCGACAGTAAATTCCTGACCCATTTTAATATCCGGCCAGGCGACGGCGACGGCGGAACGATCCAGATCAGCGCCGCTTCCGAAGAAACGGGAACGTATGAGAACCAGCTCCCGGCGAATATCAACGGCGACGAAATTAATATCGCTTTCAACGTCCGCTTTTTGCGCGACGTATTGGACGTAATCAGCTCGTCGCAGGTGATGATCCGAACCAATACCAACGTCTCGCCCAGTTTGATCACGCCGCTGGAAGACGAAGCCGACTTCGAATATGTCTTAATGCCGATGAATCCGAAACGGTAATTCCTCAGCGAGCCCTAACACGAAAAACAGAATTCATGCAGCAAATCGCAATCAATCAGCAAAATTTCTTCCGCATGCAAGCAACGCTGGCGGAATATCCGATCCTACAGGATCGGATCATCGAGGCGATGATCAACCAACTCGTCCAGGATCAGGTTTTCAGCCTGTCTGAGATCCAGGTCCTGATCCGCGAGAAAGCGCTCCGTTCTCAGACGCGCGAAGGTTTGAGCAATCCGTTCATTCAGGAAGGACCGGCAGGCTGGGAAAACCGGCTTTCGCGCGTCCGCGCCCATCTCGTCGTCGACCAATACGCCAGTCAGTACCCGTTCGAAAAATTTTCCGAGCTGGTTACGACAATCGTAGAAAACCGCCCGGTCGAAAAAGACCCTGATTTCTTCTGGCATAACGTCGAATACGCCCCGCTCGATTCGATCTTTGAAGAAGCCATTCGCCTCGAACGGAAAGCGGCCTCCGGCGATCCCGATACTTTAGCCGCGCTGGACGGCGCAAAAACAACCCTGATCCGCCGCTGTCTCAGCGAGCACCCGGAATACATCGAAGTCGCGAAAAAATACCTTAAAATTCAGGACCTATACGAAGTTATCCAAAAGAAAATCGGTCATGGACCGATCGGCGGGAAGGCCGCCGGATTCATTCTCGCGCGAACGATCCTTCAGGACAACAAAGACGAAGAGATCCGCTCCGCGGCGACGACAAAAGATTCCTACTTCGTCGGCGCAGACGAGTTTCAGACTTTCCTGGCAATGAACAACCTGCTTGACATTTATGATTCGCGCTATCTCCCGGATCAGGAGCGCTGGGACCGTTATCCCGCCATTCGCGCGAAAATTCAAACCGGTCATTTTCCGCCGAATATTTACGACGCGCTCCGGCAGATCATCGACGAAATCGACGGACGCCCATTTATCGTCCGATCTTCCGGTCTCCTTGAGGACATTTATCGCTCTTCGGGAAACGGTATATATGAATCCTCTATCGTTCCGAACCAGGGGACAAAAGAAGAAGGGCTGAACCGGCTCATGAACGCGATCCGCGATCTTTATGCCCAGGTTTTCAGCCCGCAGGCAATCCAGGCGCGGGAAAAGAAAAAATTGCTGAATTACCCGGAACGGATGGCGATCATTATTCAAATTATCCGCGGGCATTACATCGGCAACTATTATTTCCCGGATATCTCCGGCTTCGCGGTCTCAAAAAGCTCAACGCGCTGGTCTCCAGCCGACGCTTCGAAGGAACTTGATCATGGTTATACGCGCTTCGTGGCAGGATTAGGCGGGCACGCGCTTCATCGGCATGGAACGGATTTTTCGATGTTTTTGCCGCTTGACAATCCCTCGCTGCCGGAAACTTGGGAAAAACATATCTTTAAAAATATTCAGCAAAAATATATCTCCGCGATTAATTTAAAAACGAACCGCGTCGAGCTAATCGATACATCCGAAATCCCAACGGACAAATATCCCTTCGCGCTTTTCATCGCGCAAAACGAGCAGGACGGGAAACTGACCTCAGTCCGCCGCACGTCCGAATTAGACCGTTTTGTCGTCAATTTTCACGATCTGCTTAAAAAGACTAACTTTACGAAAATCCTGCGCGAGATCATGTCGAGCCTCGACGAGGGATTCGATAGCCCGACCGCAATCGAATTTTCGGTCATCTGTGATTTCGAAAAATCGTCGACGCCGACCTTCCGAATCCAGATCGATAAATGCCGCCCGATCCTTTCCCCGGCTGAAGAACGAACCGCGCCGATCCAGTTCAGGGAGCCAGCGCGGAAATTTATCGAAACCCCTTTCAACGTTATCAACAAAACCGCAAGAGGCATCGGTTATGTCGTCACGATCGATCCCCAAGGCGCGTATAACCGCGACGGACTCCAATATTGGATCCGCACGCTGAATCGGGAAATGGCGAAGGAATCATTTATCTATTTCAGCACACGCCGTTTCGGCGTTTACGATAACGGCGCCGGGGTCCGCCTCAAATTCGCCGATATCCAAAACACCGAAGCCATCGTTGAAGTCAGCGACCTCGCGAGCGGAAAAATTAACGATTTTCCCGGCGGGACCCAATTCTACAGCAACATGATTGAATTTGGGATCAGCTACATCCCGGTCTTCTCCGGATTCGAAAACTCCTTTATCGATTGGAATTTTTTCAACGTCCAACCCGATCTCGTCGACAAGTTTATCACGCTCCCCGAGGAGTACCGAGGAATGATCCGCGTTCATGCCGTCGAAGGATACCATGGGTTCAAAACGCTGGCGCTTCATTCGCGCTTTGAAGAAGGGAAAACGACGCTCTATTTTGAATGAACCGCGATACAAAGCGGTTTCATAAAACTCAAAGTTAAATAAACGCCGACGCGGTTTTAGAAAAGATCCAATAACCGGCCGTTTCAAAAACGAAGGATACATTTTCCTTCGTTTTTCTCTTTTCGACGATCATCTCCGCCTTAAGCAGGAATCATGACGGGAATCCAAATCGGTATCATAATAAACTGGCTGGTCAGTTTATTATGATACCAAGGAGAGACGAAAATGAAGGCCTTCACGAAATTTCCGAAACCCGGATTGATATCTTTTTTCGCCGCGTGTTTCCTCCTGTTCCTGATCAACCAGTTTTACCTCGTTCTGCAAGTATCGGCAATAATGAAAAACGCCGGTACCGTCGTATTGCTCAGCTCTGTAATGACGGCGATGGCCATACCGAGAATAATTATGCTGCCGATATGCGGTTACCTGATGGATAAAATCGGATCGGCCAAAATCCTCAGGGGCAGGATATATTCCCTGATTTTTACGTTGCTTTCCTATTTTGCATTCCACCGGCTGAACCTGATTCATACAAATCGTATTTTCCTGTTCGCGATCCTTTCGGAGGGGTCAGCGCGGCGATCGCCCCTGCCCTCTACGCCATGATCCCGCGGCTGTCGTCTGACGGGAATTTGCAAAGAACAAACGCAATCCTGCAAGCCGCCAACCAGGCAGCTTTGCTGTCCGGACCGGCTTTAGCCGGAATCGTTATCAAAACGATCGATGAGCAAACCTATTTATTAATGGCCGTGATGGCGATTATTTCGTTAGCCCTTTCTTCCGCTATGAACGTTCCCGAAAGCGAAAAACAGGACGTCGGCGGAAGACAGAACGCCGGTCAATCGCCTCGGATATCGTACGCGGCCATATTCAGGACGCCTGACCTGATTCTGATCTTCTTTTTTCGGCGGTACTGAACCTATGTATTATCGGGCCGCAGCAAATCGGCTATCCGATCGTCGCCGGGAAATACTTAGCCGACGGAATCGGCGGATACCCGATGCTGCTATCCATAAACGGTCTGGGATCCCTGGGCGGATCGTTTTTCGTCGGGAGATTAAAAAGATATGAAAAAACGCTCGCGATTCGAATCGTTTTATGGTGCGCGTTATTATCAGGCTTCATCTGGAGCGCTTTCGGAGTTGTCGATTCCGAACCCCTAATACTGGAGGCCGCATTTTGCGCCGGACTGATGTTCGGAACGATCAATGTATTATTCATGACAGCGCTCCAGCAAATAACCCCCAATACGCTGATCGGGAGCGTCATGGGTATCCAATTCCTCTGTTCCGTCGGGCTCCAACCCGTCTCATATACCCTGACCGGACTATTTCTCAATCACGCGCCAATAAGTGGCTTATATCTGACTTCCGGCGGCAGCATCGCCCTTATTTTCGTTATAATGCTTTTTTATAATCGTCAAAAAAAAAGCTCAAGATTCCGCGGAGATTTAATCATGCCGAAAATATCGCAGGAGAAAAAAACAACGTAAGGCGGTAATTCTCCGAACCGCATTAAATTTATTTTCCCAAAAAGGATATTACCTGACGTCGACCGAGGACATAACGAAAGAAGCGGGTATCAGCAAAGGGCTGATCCATACGTATTTTAAAAGCAAGGAAGAAATATTTTTTGAATTAGCCGAAAGCCGGGACGAGTTCATCAGCATAGTCTCGCCAGATAACCGGATCGGGGAAAGCATTTCCAGAGCCATGCCGCTTTCCGAGAAGCTGATTTGCGTTTGGGACGAAACGGTTCGTCAGTGGACAGCGGAGAATCTGGAATTCGCACAGATTAAATTTGAATTCTGGCCGGAATCATCGAAAAACGAAATTCTCCGCGAGCGGATGAAAGAAAAGTCGGGAAAAAGTTTAAATCTGATAGCGGAAATAATTATTCAATCCAGACCCGACGCCGACCCGGAAACCGTCTCGGCATTTTCAAGACTTTGGTGGGCGCAGGTCGACGGGCTGGTCGTTTATTTCGTGAGCCATCATCAACCGCCATCGGAAGATGAGATGAATCGAATCCGAAGAATCATCCTGCATTTATGCAAATATTTTGACGATTAAGAATAATATGATTCTAAACTCGTTTCGGTATAACAATCGTATCGGCGCAATAAAACACTGATCAACATCCGTATACACGGATGCTCAACATTTCAAGGAATTAACTCGGCTTCGACAACGCGAATTTGAGCGAACGTTCGCGACTTGACACGCGACGAATCGGTCGAAATTTCAGAAACTCGCGAACCCGTTATCCACCATAAAGCGAACCGCTCTCGGAAAGACGAAGTAAGACCGTCAGGAAATTCAATATCGGGGTCTCCCAAATCCCGCGCTGACCGCCGGCCGTCAGGTAATCGATCCGAACGATCGGCAATCCCAAATCAAAACCGACGGTCCCAGTCCAGGGCTTTTCCGACGGAATATAAGGACTCATCGGATCATCGCTGCAGAAATCGACTTCATATTTCGAGACAAATCTATTCGAACCGATTTCATGATCTCCGGGATGAACGAATTTACCGTTGGCGTAATATCCATGCAAATATGCGAGATCTCCGGCATTTTCCTCGAACTGTTTATATACAACTGTATCAAAAGAAGCGTGGCAAACAGACTGGACAAAGTTTCCGATCCCGATCGTGATCCGCGATTCGGATCGGATCGTAGAAAAATACGACAGGTTTGAATCCATCATCAAATCCGTCTTCATCGCTCCGTCTTTACCATAAAAATTCAGCGCCAAAGACTTCAGATACGGACTATTCCAGAGCGGCGCGATTCCGCCCGGCGAATTCTCGTCCTTCCTTGAAGCGGAAAAACTCGTATCGCCAAAAACAAATCCGACGCTGATCAAATCGGCGTCTGCCGGAATCGCCGTATTTTCCCAGAAAGCCTGATAAACGACCGCTTTGCAGTTCGAGAAGTCCGATCGCTCCATCAGATTAAGTTCGCCGTTTTTAACCGGAATAACGCAAATATCTTTTGAAGAGGCCATATCCCCGACGAATAAATCAATATTGAACGACCCGTCGGCGCCTCGTTCAATATCGCGCAAATAAAAATCAACCTCCCGCTCCGTCGTAATCATTACGAACGGGGGTTCGTTATCAAGCCCCCCGCCGCCAAGAACAGTAGAACCGTCCGTCCCGTCCTGCGCAGAAACCGCCGCGACAAAGCAAAAAAATAAAAGCGATACAACTGAAATCAAAAATGAAAAACGCCGGTTTCTCATCAGGAACCTCCTTCATAAACCGAAATTGATTTTCCATATTTCAACAAAAACGCCTAACTTAACACGGATTCAAGCGCTATATCAACAATATCCGTATAGAAAAGACGTTTTAATATGAGAAAAAGTTCCCGATAAAATCCAGGAAGAACTTATTCAGAACGAACCAGAATTCGAACCCGACGGCAAACCGCTATCCATCGAAAAAACGCCGGCGATCTCGTCCGCGTCCGGACGCGGCAGTTCCGTTCCGCGGGCGTCGGTGCGAACTGAAACGGTTCCCGTTTCATCCAAGACGCGTCCGATTTTCGCCGCCGCGATCCCCGCCTCGTTCAGCGCGCACAAAACCGCAGCGCTGTCCGCCGGATCGACCGTCATCAACAGCGCGCCGGACGCGATCGTATTCAGCGGATTCAGCCCGAAAACAGCTAAAATCTTCCGCGACACGTCCGAAACCGGGATCGCCGCCAAATCGATCTCAACCGCGCAGCGCGCCGCTTCAGAAAGCTCCCAAAGCGCCGCCGCCAGCCCGCCTTCGGTCGGATCATGCATCGCGGTAATTTTCCCGGCGCTGACGGCAATCCGCGCATCGCGCGTTACCCCGATCCCCGGATTCCGCGAATATGCCCGCGCTTCCGCGATTTCCGCCTCCGTCAACTTTCCGCTCAGCCGATCGGGAAATTCGTTCGCTAAAATCGCCGTCCCTTCGATCGGAATTCCCTTTGTCAGCAGGATCTCATCGTCGGGGCGCGCGCCCGTCGGCAGAATCAGCCGATCTTTCGCGACCTCGCCGATCAACGAACAGGTCAGAATCGGGCGGTCCAGATCGTGCGTAATTTCCGTATGCGCGTTGGCGAGCGTAATTCCCAGTTCTGCGCAGGACTGCGCCAGCTGATCGGTAACCCGCTTAACAAGCGCTTCGTCCGTCTTCCCTTCCGGGAACAGGGCCGAAATCATCATCCATACCGCCTTCGCGCCCGTCGTCGCGATATCGTTCGCGGCAATATTAACCGCGTACCAACCGATATCATCCGTCACGAACGTGATCGGATCCACTTTTAAAATCAAATATCGGTCGCCCATATCGACGACGCCGCAGTCTAAGCCGACACCCGGACCCAAGATCAGCCGATCGTCAAAACGCGGCGAACGGTCAATAATCTTTCGTAATAACGCCGGCGGTAATTTCCCGACAGGCAGCGCGTTTTCCAATCGCTTTTCCTCCGTCATACCGAATTTCGCATCGTCAAAGTATATCACCGTACGACCGTACGCGTCGATTCATCCTGCGCCGCGCTTACTTTCCCGCCGTCTCGCGCACAAACAGCGCCGCCGCTTCATTCTCCGCCGCCAAAATATACCCGGGGATTGCGTCCGCTTGAGCCGCCGCGTAGAACGATTGGATCGGCGTCAGTTCGCCGACGTCGATCGCTTCGTCTAAAATCGACGCATCGCCAAAACGGCATATATTTTCAACCTCGAGCAGAATCCAATCCGGCCGGTATTCCGTCACGTCCTCGATCGTCAGCATATCCCAATCCTGCCGCACGTCAACGCCCGGCTGAGCCGGAAAATACGCCTTCGCGTCGCGTAAAACGCGCAGCATGCGATTTTCACTGCCTGTCTGCGCGAGCGCGTCCGTCAACGCGCCGCCGAGTTCATGATAAAAGGCGATTTTTGCCGAATCCGCCTGGCGGTTCAGCTGCGTCTTGACCAGATTCGTATCCGTGACGAGATTCGCGCAAAATTGGACCGCCGCCAAAACGGCCAATATCGCGCCGGCTTCACGCCTGGCACTCTTTAAACGGAAAGAATCCGGGATCAGGAAAACAAATCCGCAACATAACGGAAGCGCCAACGCCAGGAAATAATGCGAACGGTTCGTCGGCGACCATGCCAAAACAGCGAACGCGGTCGCAGCGTAACTCAAGACGATTTGCGCCATGCGCCGCCTCCGCCCGTCCGCAGAAAACGCCGCTCCGACCCAGCCGCCGGCTGCCAAAACCCAGAACCAGATGTCTCCGTAATCGCGTCTGAGCGCGTCGTTTAAGTTGAATCCGGAAAAGATCGAAGCCGAATTCCGCGTCTGCATCCCGACGCTCGTTTCAGCAAAGAGCTGCGACTGGACGCGGAAAATTTCCGCCCGTTCCTGCGGGAGGAGCAAAAGCGGATTCGCGATGACAACGAAGAGAATCATGACCGACACGAACCCCAACCCATGCAGACAGGCAGCGCGAATGTTCAGTTTTTTCCGCCGGACCGCCAGGATCAGCAGCAGCGGAACCGTCAGCGCGAAATAAACGCCCTGATACTTGATTCCGACAGCGATTCCGGTCGCCGCTGCAGCGGCGTAATAATTCCATCCGAACCGCTCCGCGTCGCGGTCCAGAAAATAAAAAACAAAACAAACCGGGAGCAGCGACAAACTGTCCGGATGCCACCAGAAATCGTTGATTACGACTGACGGAATTGTCAATAGAAAAACAAATAAACCAAGCTGAACCGGGAGCTTCCGGTCGCGCGCGACCAGCCGCGTCAGCAGCAGCGCCGAAAGAATCATCGGCAGCACGCTGACAACCATTCGCAGTAAGCAGACAATTGCCCGCGTTCCGTTCGGGAAATCAGGCAAGAACATCTTCGCGGACAGGAGCGTCAATCCGGAAAGCGCATAGAACGGGAATCCGTAAAAATAATGAAGATAAACAAAGAAATTACGCGCAGATTCAAGAAACGTTTCGCCGGGCGTGACCATGCGGATCACATGCGCATATTGGGCGAATTCGTCAACCTCGAAAATCGCCAGCATTTCCGGATTCTCCGCGCCGGTCAGGTTGACCGGAATCAGCGCGAGAAAATATGCCGCGCCGACCGTAAGGAACAGACACAGCCGCAGAATCATCGACGCGTTCTTCATCCCAGTTTTTTCCCGCATCCGAACCGAAACCGAACCTATCAGATCTTATCCAATTCGTTATAAGCGTTAATAAAAGGACGCAATTCCTCTAAAATCGCCATCACGCCGCCCTGCCGGTCGCTCTCGATATTCAAAGGCATCAGAGGATCATGCAGCGACAGGCGCAGCAGCAGCCAGGCTTCGTTCTCCGGAACCGAAACGCGGACCCCTTCATAGTTGACAGGCGCGACGTTCCAGCCCTCTTTCGCCGCGGCGAACGCTTCAAACTCAGATAAAACAGCCGCTCCGAAAGCCTCCGGATTCGGCGCATGAATTCGGATTCGGAATTCGGCCGCCTCAACCGGATCTTTCAAACCTGCGATCAACGCGCCTAATTTCCGTCCTTCTTTCGCCGATCGAACCGTCTCGATCACGAGCAGCGCCGATAAATACGCGCCGTCGTCCAAAAAGTAATTTTCCGAGAAAGCGCAATGACCCGACGTTTCGATCGCCAACGGACAAACGACCCCCGCCTCGTTCAGACGGATCCCTTCGCGAATGACGTTTCGATAGCCACGGCGGAAACGATGATGGACACAGCCTAAGTTCTCGATAAACGCGGTCAGATGATCCGACGTTACCGAATCGGTAACGATCGTACAGCCCGGATTCTTTTTCGCCTCGATCGTCGCCAGCAGCCCGATCAGCCGGTTCCGGCTCAAAATCTCTCCGTCGGCGTCAACCGCAGCCGCGCGGTCCACGTCTGTATCGAAAACCAGCCCTAAATTCGCGCCCGAATCGAGAACCATCCGTTTCGCGATCTCCATGACCTCGTTCGCTTCCGGATTCGGCGCATGGTTCGGGAATTCACCGTCGGGTTCCAGGAACTGGGATCCCGAGACGTCCGCGCCCAGCGGCGCTAAAACTTTTTCGGCGAAAAAACCCGCCGCGCCGTTCCCGGCGTCGACCGCAATTTTAAAGCCCTTTAAGGGCGTTTCGCCCTCGTTAATACCGGCGCGGATAACCGACGCCAAGTGGGCGGCGTACGGCGTAATAATATCGAATGAGCGCCTTTTCCCGCGCGGCTCGACGTCGCGATCCGCTTCGGCGATCTCAATGATTTCGCTGATATCGCCTTTTTCCAACCCGCCGCTGCTCAGGAAGAATTTCATCCCGTTGCGGTTCCAAGGCAGATGCGACGCGGTAATCATGATCGCGCCGGTAAACTTCGCCGATTCGAAAATCGTCGACATGAACATCGCCGGCGTCGACGCCATTCCGCAGTCGGCGCAGCTCGCGCCCGTCGATAAAATCCCCGTCATCGCCGCCTCGCGCAGTTTCGCGCCGCTGAAACGCGAATCGCTTCCGACCGAAACGTCGATTTCTTTCGGGTCAAGCCCGGTTTTGCGCTGAATCCAAAGAACGAACGCGGCGGCGAGATCGGTAACGGCATGCGGCGTCAGGTTGACCGGTTCGCCGGGGACGCCCGCTAACGCGACGCCGCGGATATCAGAACCGTTTTGTAAATTTTTATAATCTTTCATAAATCTCTACCCGCAATTTCCTTTTCTGCGAAGATGCCTAAAATTGATATAGACAAACGAAAGAAAAAGTTCGCCAATCAATATCATATTTTACCCCATATCGGCGGAAACGGGCAAAGGATCCATTGATATGCGAAAATTTATATTATTTATATTATTATTACAATAGTATTTTGCTCGG
>DAOUFC010000031.1:0-45127 GCA_034430295.1 Flexilinea sp. | reverse complement strand
AGTTATCATGAGTAATTAAAAAACCGATGACTTAGTATGCAAAAATAAAACTGAAGCCTAAACTTCTAATTTCCCCGATTTGATTTTTTCCGGATTTAACGTATACTTGGGAACGAGGTAGGTTTTTTTATGAATCGGACGTCGGAATTCCGCCTCAAATATCAAACAAGCCGGCGCCGGGGAAAAGGTCATCATGCTGCCCAACACGGAGCAAAAATGCCTCGATAATGCTGAAGAAGAAAATGTACGGCGGACATCATCGTATGATATTTCGATCTTCAACCAGTTTTACGAAAAAAGCAGTAAGATCATGCGCCAGGACTGGTGCGAGATCGTGCGCCGATATCTTTATCAATACACCTGAATCAATTCCATAACAAACGAATCGATATTGTCTTTTTATGAAGACGCGTTTGTGAGTTTTCTTCGCGAACGACGAATCGTTTAACGTCGCATCAGTCGGTCTTATTCCGACTCGAATCGGTTTTGGCTTCCGTTTTATCGAGCGGCCGCCAACCGATTCGGCGCAGAAACTCCCCGGATGGTTCAGGAGTTAATATATGATAGGCAGACGCAGCAAGAGCGTATCACCGATAAAGAAAATTTCCGGCGGCTGGAAAATGAAAGTCGCAACCTTGTGGTCGAGTCAGGGTTTCGCGTTACTCGGCACGTCGATTTCGCAGTTCACGCTGATCTGGTGGCTGACAGAGCGGACGGGATCCCCGATCTGGCTTTCGGTCGCGGCGATCGGCCTCCTCGTTCCTGACGTTTTTATTATTCCGTTTATCGGTCCTATTATTGACCGTTATCCGCGAAAAAAGATCCTGATTTTGGCGAACGCGGCGATCGCGATCGTTTCGGTCGCCGGAACGATCAGCTTAATGACGGATCGGGTCACGCCGGCGGCGGTCGTCGCGATCCTTTTTGCGCGGACGTTGGCGAATTCGTTCCGTTGGCCGGCGCTTCAGGCGTTAGCGACGGACGTTGTCCCGATGGATCAGCTGACGCGGATTAACGCGATTGATTATATCCTGCGCGGATCGACGAATATTTTAGGGCCGGTCGCTGCGGCGTGGATGATTCGGGTTCTTCCGGTATCGGCGTCGCTCGCCGTCGATTTTATCGGCGCGGTTGCAGCGATCGCGCTACTGTCGTCGGTTACGGTTCGAGAAAAGATTTTTGCCGGGAAGCGCCGCGCATCGGTTCGCGCGAACCTGCGGTCGTCGCTGAGCTCGATGAAAAAAGGGCTGCGTTACGTTATGACCGCACCGGGACTGCTTCCGTTTCTGGGTTACGTTTCGATTACGAACCTGCTTTTGGTTCCGATTGAAAACCTGATGCCGTTGATGGTCTCGGATTATTTCGGCTCGACGGTCGAGAGCTTGTCGATGATGCAGATTTCGTTTGGATTGGGGACGGTTATCGGCGGCGTCATCCTCGGCATATGGGGCGGGTTTAAGAGCCAGATCAAATCGGCGCTCCTCGGCGATTTTGTTTATACGATCGGTGTTTTGATGATTGGCTGCTGCGCCCCGAATCAGATACCGCTGGCGATTTTAGGCTGGGGAATATCGGGAATCGGGGATTCGCTAAGCGTAGCGAATCTGAATGCCTTGATTCAGAAGCATACCCGTCCGGAGTTGCAGGGACGCGTCTTCTCGATTTCAACCGGCTTGATCAGCATATGGGTTCCGGCGACGATGATCTTTGCAGGTCCGATCGCCGAACGGATCGGGGTTCACTTCTGGTACGGGTCCGCCGGTTTCGCGATGCTGGCGCTGATCGTCGCGGTTTTATTCGTACCGGCGTTTTACCGCTATGAACAGCGCGATCTTCAATCTCATTCCGGGACGCGTTTCGCGAATCAGGAGGCGTAAGGAAACGGGATACCTGATTTACAGAGCAGGGAAAATCGCGTTTATCCGCGCGGATAGCCGACGGGACGGCGTCTTGGTAAAAGACGGCTCGGTCCGTCGGCTTTCGTTTTTTCGAAAAATCTATGCCGGCGCCTTGATATAATGATAAAAGTCAGGCGGAACTGATAAATATCCTGTTTTTTTTGTGACAATTTGTTGCAGCTTTGTCAGACAACTGCGAGCCAGAATATGGTAAATTTATAATCACAACGATACTGGAACTATTGCGAACTTACTCAAATCGAATAACGGAGGACAATGGATGTCAATTAAAGCTCAGCGTTTTATAAATAGCATTATTGACGTTATTATTCCGCTGTTAGCGACTGTGATCGCGCTGATTCTCGGCGCGTTCATGCTGATCGCTTTCGGGAAAAATCCCGCGGAAGCGTACGCGGCGCTGATCAGCGGCGCGTTCGGCTCTTCGCGCGCGCTCATTCAAACGACGCTTAAGGCGACGCCGCTGTTATTGGTCGGGATCGGAATTTGTATTGCGTTCCGCGGCGGCGTAACGAATATCGGCGGCGAAGGTCAAATCATTGTCGGCGCGTTATCGTCCGCAGCGGTCGCGCTTTACGTTCCGATTGAGTCGCGCTGGGTTTTGATTCCTTTGTGTTTCTTGGCGGCGATTGTTGCCGGCGGAATTTGGGGCGGGATTCCCGGTATGCTTAAGGCGCGTTTGGGTGTCAATGAAATTTTGACGACGGTCATGATGAATTCGATCGCGGTTTATTTATCGAATTATCTGCTGCGTGGTCCGATGATCGATCCGCGCGAGATTGAGATGGGGACGCGCGCGTCTCAAACGGCGCTGCTGCCTGAAAATACTTTTCTGACGCGGCTGGCTCCGCCGACGCAGCTGAACACCGGGTCGCTCCTGGCGGTTTTGTTGGCCGTGGTGGTGTATATCATGATGTGGAAGACGACGGTCGGCTATCGGATCCGCGCCGTCGGGTTAAACCCGGACGCGTCGCGATACGGCGGGATCAACGTCCCGGTTTATCAGGCGCTGGCGATTACGCTCGCCGGGTCTTTAGCCGGTTTAGCCGGAGCGGTCGAAGTTCTCGGCGTTCAACACCGCGTTTTCGAGAATATTTCCGCCAGTTACGGTTTTAACGGGATTGTGGCGGCTTTGTTTGGGAATCTTCATCCGTTGGGGACGATTCCGGCCTCGTTCCTGTTCGGCGGATTGATGGTCGGCGGGAACAAGCTTCAGCGGACGGTTCAGGTCAATTCAGCGTTCGTCGATACGCTGCTGGGTCTGGTTGTTCTGATCGTCGTCGCGGCGAAAATTGTTTCGGTAAATCGATCGAAGAGGAGAGCGAAGAATGCATAATCTATTGAACGCTGCGACTTTATTCGGCATTGTCGGCATGGCGATCAAATTGGCGATGCCTTATTTATACGCGGGTTTGGGCGAGTTATTCGATCAGGCGGCGGGTGTTTTCAACCTGGGCACGGAAGGTATCATGCTGGTAGGCGCGTTTTCCTCTTTTTACGTCGTCTACCTGACCGGGAACTTGGGTTTAGGCGTCCTCTTTGCGGCCGGGACAGGTTTCCTGATGGCGATCCTGATGGCCCTGATCAGTATTACGTTCAAAGCGCCGCAGGGGATCAGCGGTATCGGACTGACGATGTTCGGGACGGGGCTTTCTTCTCTTTTATTCAAAACAATTCTGGATGGGACGGTTCTATCGATTCCGGGTTTCCCGAATGTGCCGATTCCGCTGTTGTCAAAGATTCCGTATATCGGCGACGCGTTTTTCAATCATAACGTCATGGTTTACGGCGCGTATCTTCTCGTCCCGGTCGCGGCGCTGGTGCTGTATAAAACGACGTTCGGGCTGAAAGTCCGCGCCGTCGGCCAGAATCCTCAAGCCGCGGATACGCTCGGGGTCAACGTTAATTTGATCCGTTACTGCTGCGTTTGCGCCGGCGGGCTTTTGTCGGGAATTGCCGGAGCGACGTTTACGTTGGCGAATATCAACATGTTTCAGGAAAAGATGACGAACGGCACAGGGTTTATCGCCGTCGCGCTCGTCTATTTCAGCGGTTGGAAGCCGCAGGGGGTTCTGGCCGGCGCGCTGCTGTTCAGCTTTGTCAACGCCTTCCAGCTGCGCATGCAGGTTCTCGGGATCGAGATCCCGTCCGATATCGCGATGATGCTTCCGTACTTGCTGACGATTTTGACGCTTGTTTTTGTCAAGAGTCGCGATAAGCCGGCGGCCTTAGCTGTCCCTTACGAACGGAGCGAGAATTAATCGCGCGGTCGGTCTTTGGATTGTGGTTGTCGTTCGCGCTAAGCGGACGTAAAAAAAATGGAGGAAAAGTATTTATGAAGAAAAGTACGCTTGTTTTGTTGGTCGTTTCCGTAGCCGCGCTGATGCTTGGCGTTTTCACGGTTCACGCAGACGACGTTTTCCGCGTCGCGATGGTTATGCCGTCGAAGATTAACGATTATTCGTTCAGCCAGTCGATGTACGAAGCGCTTATGAAACTCGGCGAGACATTCCCGGAAGGAAAATTCGAGCTGCAGAAGTCTGAGGATATGTTCAACGTTGCCGACGCGCGCGAAGCGATCCGCGATTACGCCGATATGGGGTTCAATCTCGTCGTCGCTCACGGTTCGCAGTACGGAACGTCGCTCCAGGAAATCGCCCCCGACTATCCGGAAACGGCGTTTGCCTGGGGTAATGGTACCGATTTTTACGGACAGCCGAATATCACGGCGTACCAGGCCCGCGCCGAACAGGGCGGTTACGTATTGGGCGAAATCGCGGCGAAGTTCACGAACGGCGCGAAATTAGGTGTCTGCGGCCCGGTCGAATCCGGCGACGCGAAAACGTATATCGACGGTTTTAAGGCCGGCGCGAAGAAGGGCGGTTCTGAAGTCTCGGTTACGTTTACTTCATCTTTCTCGGACGTTTCCGCCATGGCGGCCGCGGCTGAAGGACACATGGACGAAGGCGCGGTTCTGCTGACCGGTACGTCGCAGTCGATCCCCGGCGCGGTTTCAGTCGTTAAGGAACGCAACGGTCATTGGATCGGCGCGCAGTGGGATACGATTCCGCTTGCGGAAAATAATGTCCTCGCCAGTCTGGTTTACGACTGGACCCCGATTCTTGACGATATCCTTTCGAAGATGACCGACGGCGTTTTAGGCGGTTCGGCGTACGATCTGACGTTTGCCGACGGCGGTCTGAAGATCGTTTGGAATACCGAGAATATCGAGATCGATCCGGAGCTGATCGCGTTGGCTGATGAGCTGGCTGAGAAGATTGTCGCCGGCGAAATTGATCCGTTGGCTGAGTAATTTTTTGGTAAGTATGTCCCGCGCTTCTGGTCTGTGGAAGCGCGGGACGATTATTCGCGGGATTGAAGAATTTTGAAGCGGAGACGGTCTCGGATAACGGCAGCGTTCCGTCCGCACGTCGCGATTCTTGAATCTTACGAATCAGTTATCTAAGGAAGGAAAAAGTCTTTATGGCGTTGAATCAGAAACCACATATGGCGCAACATATCCGTAAGCTGCAAATGGTCGATATTACCAAGCGCTTTCCCGGCGTTTTGGCGAACGATCAGGTTAACCTTGAAGTCAACGAAGGCGAGATCCTGGCGCTTTTAGGCGAGAACGGCGCGGGAAAGAGTACGCTGATGAAACAGCTTTACGGGTTGTATAAGCCGGACAGCGGGACGATTAAGATCAATGACGAGGCGGTCGAATTCCATTCGCCGACGGACGCGATCAACGCCGGTATCGGCATGATCCACCAGCATTTCATGCTTGTTTCGAATTTGACCGTATTGGAGAATATCGCGTTAGGGTTAAAATCGAGCCGCGGTCCGTTTTTGGATTTAGACGTCGTCCGAAAGAAGACGATGGAGATTTGTGAAAAGTACAAGCTGATCGTCAACCCGGACGCGTACATTTGGCAATTGGCGGTCGGGGAACAACAGCGCGTCGAGATCATTAAAGCGCTCTATCGCGGCGCGGATCTTCTGATCCTTGACGAACCGACGGCGGTCCTGACACCGCAGGAAGTTGAAGAATTTTTTGTAATTTTGAAGAAGATGGCCGCGGCGAATCATTCCCTGATCTTCATTTCTCACAAACTCCATGAAGTTATCGAAATCTCGGACCAGATCGCCGTTCTTCGTGACGGACGCTCGGTTTCGCAGGAGCGCAATATCAATCTGACGAAGACGGATTTGGCTGAGAAAATGGTCGGGCGCCCGGTGGTTCTCCAGTATGAGAAAGATAGCTGTCCGAATATCGGGCTGCGTTTATCAATTCAAGACCTCTGCGTCAATAACGATTGGGACGAGGAACGGGTCGGCAATTTCTCGCTCGACGTTTACGGCGGCGAAATTGTCGGGCTGGCCGGCGTTTCCGGGAACGGCCAGCGCGAGTTAGCGCAATCGCTTAGCGGATTGCGCAAGCCGACGCGGGGAAAGATCATTGTTAACGGCAAGGATCTGACTTACGCGGGGCCGTATGAACATAACCTCGCCGGACAGTCGTACATTCCCGAGGAACGCAATAAAGAGGGGATTGTCAAGGATTTTAATATTTCCGAGAATTTTATCCTTGAAGATCATGATAAAGAGCCGTATTCGCGCCATTCGTTCTTTAATTTTGTGAATATTACTAATAAAACGCAGCATGCAGTCGATAACTTTACCGTCAAAACGCCGAATCTGAACGTCATGATTAAGAATCTTTCGGGCGGGAACGTTCAGAAGCTGATTCTGGCGCGCGAGCTGGAGCGCGATCCGTCGGTCCTGATCGCGGCTCAGCCGACGCGCGGTGTTGATATCGGCGCTTCGGAATATATTCACCGCCGTCTGCTGGCGCAGCGCTGCAAAGGGACGGCGACGCTGCTGATTTCGGAGGATTTGGATGAGATTCGCGCTTTATCCGACCGGATCGCGGTTATTTTTGAGGGGCGGTTGATGGGTGTTGTTGACGCCGCGGCGGTCACGACGCAGCAGCTGGGGCTGATGATGGCGGGGATTCCGCGCGACGAGGTCAAAGAACAGATGGGCGAAGCGTTCGCCCAGATTTCGTAAAAACGAGTTTTGATCCGGGAGGAAGGGGCGCGGATCTTCTTTCTCCCGGATTTCTAATCTATCCGCTTGTTTTAATTCGAATCCGCGTATTTCTCCCGGATTTTTATTTTTTAAAAGCGGCGTTTCAGCGGACGATATCCGAGAGGCTTGCCGTGCGGAAATCGACGACGCGAAGCTGAACGGTACGCTGGCCGCGGAACTCGTTCATTTCGGGCGTGAAGACGAGATCGAGCGCCGCGCCGACGGGCGGGATACGATCGGCCTGGCGAAAGGCGATCGCCGTCAGCGCACGTTCTTTTTCGTCGCCGACCTCAAAGCGCAAATGGGTCTTATCCTTTCCGATTGGCTGGGCCGATTTAACGGTTACGTTGCGAAGAATGAAGAGCGGTTCGGGGTTGCCGACGCCGAACGGTTCGAGCGCTTCGATTTGTTTGCTCGTTTCCTCCGAGATGTAGTCGAATTTCAGCTCGCCTTCGATCGTTTTAAGCGGACGCGTATCGGCGCCGCGCATTTTTTCGGCCGCATAATCGTTCAGCCGTTCTTTCAGCTTATCCCAATCGGCGCGCTTAATTGTGAATCCGGCCGCCATGTGATGGCCGCCGTGCTTGACGAACAGCTCGGCGCAGCTGTCAAGCGCGTCGATGATATTGAAACTGGCGATCGAGCGGCAGGACGCGCGGATCTCATCGTCGATTACCGCGCCGACGATCGCGGGACGGTTCAGCTTTTCGGTAATCCGCGACGCGCCGAGTCCGACGATCCCCATATTATAGGCGTCGCTGGCGGCGAAGATAATCGGCGACAAGTTGCTTGCGTCGATCTGCGCCAGGACGGATTGTTGAATTTCGTCGGTCATCGTTTGGCGTTGGCGGTTGATCGCGTTAAGTTCTTCGGCGATTTTCCGCGCTTCCTCAAGTCCCGCGCTCATCATCAGGTCGAACGACAGCATGGCGGTTTCGAGCCGTCCGGCGGCGTTCAGGCGCGGTCCGAAGCTGAACCCGATTGTCTGCGAATTTATTTTACTCAGTTCGATTCCGGAGACTTCCGCCAACGCGACGATACAGGGCCGGGTCGATTTCCGCAGCATTTCAAGTCCGGCCCGAACCAGGTCGCGATTTTCGCCCTGAAGCGGAACCATGTCGGCGACAGATCCGACGGCGACGAAATCGAGCCAGTCCTCGGCGCGGACGTTCTGAACCGGGCGCACGTTCATCAGCGCGGCGGCGAGTTTATAGGCGATCCCAACCCCGGCGAGGTTCTTATCCGGATAGTCGTCGCCCGGTTGTTTGGGGTTGATCACGGCGACGGCGTTCGGGATCGTTTCGTCCGGTTCGTGATGATCCGTGATAATCATCTTCATCCCTAACGTTTTCGCCAGTTCTACCTCATCCGGCGAGCGAATTCCGCAGTCGACGGTAATCGTTAACGCCGTTCCGTCCCTTGCCAGCTGCTCGACAGCCTTGTCGTTCACGCCGTAACCTTCCTCAAAACGGTTCGGGATATAGCCGCGGACTTCGGCGTTCAGCGCGCGCAGCGCCTGAACGAGCAGCGACGAAGCGGTTACGCCGTCGACGTCATAGTCGCCGTAGACGACAATTTTTCCCTTCGCGTCGATCGTTTCCAAGATCGTTTCAACGGCCGCGTCCATCGTTTTCAGACCGAACGGAGAATTCAGCGGTTTCGGGAGTAAAAAGGCGTTCGCCGTATAGGCGCTTTCAATCCCGCGGTTGTACAGGAGACGCTGCTGAACGCGCGAGAAATTTTGAAGCTCTCGCATGACGGCAAACGGCAACGGCGCCGGTTCGCTCCAACGCGCGATCGATTCGATTTTCCTCGAATTCGGGATTTCTTCCTTGATTAACGCGGGCTGAACTGCGGCGTTTTTTTGCGTCATTTCGCTTCCGGATCCGTTTCGATCGCGGTCGTGTCGTAAAAGATACGCCGGACGCGGGGCGAGAGACCACAGGTGACTTCGTAATTAATCGTTCCCCAATTCTGCGCCAAATCGTCGGCTGTCAGAGCGGCGTCGAGCTGGTTCCCAATCAGAACCGCTTCGTCATCTTCCGAGACCGTAAGTCCGTCGGGAATTCGAATCATGCACTGGTCCATACAGATCGTTCCGACGACCGGGAGGATCTTTCCGCCGATCAGGACGCGGTTTCCGCTCGAGCGGCGGAATCCGTCGGCGTAGCCGGCGGCGATGACGGCGATTTTTTCATAATCGCGGCTAACGACATAGCGGCCGCCGTAGCCGATCGCGCTTCCGCGCGGAAAAGTCCGAACTGAAATAACGCGCGTCTTGAACGTTAGGATCGGTTCGATTCCATCCGGCAGCGGACAATCGGCTGATGGCGCTAATCCGTATAAAGCGATGCCCGCGCGGACCATCTCGAAGCTCCGCGCGTTTTCCATTGTCAGGATTCCGGCGGAATTGGCGATATGCGCCAACGGCGGACGTTCTCCGCTCGCTTCCAATTCGGCGGTCAGCGCGCGGAATTCAACGCATTGACGGCGCGCCGCGCTCGGGTCGGCGCAGTCGGCCGTCGCCAGATGGGTATAAATTCCGACGATGTTCAAGCTCGGTTCGGCGCGCGCGGCGCATAAAAATTCAGGCGCCTCGGCGCAGAATTGCCCCAATCGGCCCATTCCGGTATCGACTTTGATATGCGCGGAAAGCGCTCCCGGATAACCGCGCAACGCTTCCGCGTATTGGCGCAGCTGCGACCGCGTAGCCAGCGTCACGTCGATTTTCAGATCGGCCGCGAACGTAGCTTCGTTCGGGGCGATGCGCCCCAGAATTAAAATCGGCGTTTTGATTCCGGCTTTTCGGAGTTCCAAGGCTTCCGAAAAGCGCGCGACGGCGAAGTATGGGCAGTTCAAAGCGGCCAGGCAACGCGCGACTTGAACCGCGTCATGGCCGTAAGCGTTGGCCTTGACAACCGCCATGACGTCGGTTCCGGCGATCTCGCGCAGTTTCCGGTAATTCGCGCGCAGCCGATCGCTCGAGATCAGCGCGACCGGCTCGGGCGTTTCTATTGTTGGAACCGCGCGGATCATGACGGACTTCCCAATTCGCGTTCGGCGGCAAAGGCCTCGAACGCTTTAAGGAGTTCGCGCGCGCCCTGACGCCAGGTTCCGATTCGGATCAATCCGGCGCGGCGGCGGCGTTCTTCCGGCGGAAGCGCGCGGACGATATCTAATTGGCGGTCGAAACCGGCGCGGTCGTCAAGATTAAAGAAAAAACCGGCGTCAGCGGCGATCTCGCGATATACGGGCAGATCGCTTAGAATGACCGGAAGTCCGCGCAGCGCGCCTTCAACGACCGGCAGTCCGTAGCCTTCGCCGCGGGACGGCGAGATCAGGGCGGTCGATCGGTCGTAGACGAGCGCTAATTCTCGCTCATTCGCGTTTTCGACGAATAAAAATTTCCGACCGCGTTGGGGATGGTTCACGATCCGGGCGTAAAGTTCGTCGGCTTTCCAACCTTTCCTCCCAACGTAGATCAGGCGGTCGTCTTCCCCTGCGTTCCAACGATTTTCGAAAACGTCGAGCGCGAAATCTTGACCTTTGCGCGGCTGAAGAACGCTGACTTGGGTAAAAACCGCGCAGCCAGGTTCGATTGCGGCGAGAAATTCGCGCAGCTCGGCGCGAATCGGTTCGTCTCTCGAAGCCGTTTCGCAGACGGCGGCGCCCTGCGCGAACGACGTTACCCTGAGTTCAGGAAGGCGTTCGGGGCGGTTCCGTTTGATCCAATCGACAACGTCTCTTTTCGTCGTTTCGGACACGCAGCATAAAATATCAGATTCGGCGACAATTTTCGGAAGTGCGCGTTCGAAAACGGCGCGGAAATCGTCGGGGAACCAATCGGGGCGAGCGAACGGCATCAGGTCGTTCAGAACGGAGGCGGTTACGCCGCCTTGCGCCTTGATCTGGCGAAAATAAGGGACGAGTTGATGGAAGCGGTCAAAATTGCCGCCGATCATTAAGATTCGGTCGCACGGACAAATTCGAATTTCGCGGTCGCGGCCGAGTTCTCCGGCCTTGAGCGCTTTCAATCGCTCTTCGTAGCGTTTTGCGCTGAAGAGCGTCCCGTTGACAAGCTGCGCAAAGACAATTCGAAAAGCGCCTTCCGATTCGTTTTCGAGCCGGATCAGCTCGTCCGATATTCCGGCGACAACGCGCGGGATGCCGCTGCGCTGGCTGTTGCGGACCTGGTGCGTTACGTCGATGAGGAAGCGCGGACAGGCGTCCGTTCCGTCAGGAACGTCGGCTGATTTAAAAAGGTGCTTCGGATCAAAGCGAACGTCATAGGCATATAGACAAAAATTGACCCAATCCGGCGGGAGTTTTTTCGCGAAGCGTTTGAGCTGTGCGTTCATGGGCTTATTTTACCAAATTGCCGCGAAAATCATTTAATCTCCAGCCGTTTTGCCTGATGATCGCGGCGGGATCGGGAATACCAAGTCAATCGATTATAATCAACAAAAGAACATATACCTTAATATAGAAAAAGGGACGCTTGATAATGCATGACTTAACACAATTAAGAGAACAGGTTCGCGCCAGAATTGAGGCGTATTGGCCGGCGTTTATTAAGGATTTAGCAGACATAGTCGCGATCAACAGCGAACGTGGGGAGACGGAGCCGGGATACCCGTTCGGGAAAGAGCCGGCGCGCGCGTTGGCGGCGTTCCTCGCCCGCGCCGCGGAGGATGGATTCGAGACGGATAACGTTGATAATTATGCTGGGACGGTTTCTTATGGAAACGGGGCTGAGGCGATCGGCGTCATGGCGCATCTCGATATTGTTCCAGCGGGGAAAGGCTGGACGAGCGATCCGTTTACGTTGGTGGAGCGCGGCGGACGTCTTTACGGGCGCGGCGTCAGCGACGATAAAGGACCCGCGGTCGGGGCGCTTTACGGATTGAAAATAATCCGCGATTTGGGATTGCCGCTGACGAAGAAAATTCAGCTTATCGTTGGGACGAACGAGGAACAGGGGTCGAAATGCATGGAGTATTTCGTTCAGCACCGTCCGGTTCCGTCGATGGGGTTCACGCCGGACGCCGGCTATCCGCTTATTTTCGCTGAAAAGGGGAATTTATGGACCGAGTTATCGTTTCCTGTCGTTGACTCGCCGATCCGCTCTTTTTACGGCGGGGAAGCTTTCAACGCGGTTCCCGCGGAAGCGGTCGTAGTCCTTGATGGAAAACGGGTTGACGCGGCCGCGTTAGCGGCTTCGATCGATCCGGAAGATTCGCGCGGATACGAGACCGACGTCAGGGTCGAAGACGACGGAAACGTCCGCCTTTGGGTAAAAGGTCTGGCGGCGCACGGTTCAATTCCCGAGATCGGCGTTAATGCGGTCGTCAGCGCGGCGATGATCCTGACGCGCTTTTTCGGCGACGAGGCCGACGGGCTGCTGAAATTCGTCGCGGCGGAAATCGGACGCGATACGCGCGGAGAGAAACTCGGTTTGGCCGTCTCCGACGCCGACTCAGGTTCATTATCGCTGAATCTTGGAAAGATTCGATACGACGGCGAAGAACGGACGCTTTGCATCGATATCCGCTATCCGGTGACGCTGACGTTGGAAGGGATGATCGACGCGTATACGGCGATGGCGAAACGGTACAACCTCGAATTCAAGGTGATTTCTTCATCGTCGCCGCACTATGTTCCGAAGGCCAGCGTTGTCGTTTCGCGGCTGATGAGCGCGTATCGGACGGCGACCGGGGATATGGAGGCTGAACCGTATGCGATCGGCGGCGGTACGTACGCGAAGAAATTTGGCGGTAATTTCGTCGCCTTCGGGCCGGAATTCCCGAATCAGGAACCATCGAATATTCATAATTTCGACGAAAATGTCGTTGTTGAGAATTTTAAGAAACATCTCTTGATCAGCACGATGGCGATCATTGCGTTAGCCTCCTGAAAGGGGCGGTATCGCTTCGAAGTTGATTCAAAGCTTCGACTCAATATGGACGGTCAGAGCAAGCGCCTCGAAAATAAGTTTATGTTTATTCAATTTGTTCCGCGATTCCCTCGTTCTAAGGATCGGGCGTTTCGAATTTTTCCGCTGTTTCGAGTTCCTGCGGCGGGGAATCATGAATCTTGAAACGGGAGAACGACTTCCGCGGAAAAACTGGAACTTTTTTCAGGGAAGCGGCGTTTCTATTTTAGACTGCAGTACAAATATTGAAACGATTTAGAAAAGGTGAAAAAATGAAAAAATCTATTGTAATTCTTTCAACAATTTTGTTGGTTTCGGTCATGACGGCGGCCGTATCCGCGCAATCGGTTACGCTCCCGATTTTCCAGACGAGTTCGCCGGCGACACAAGGCACGATGCCGAATGATTCGTTCCCGCGTTATGAATGCGGTTACTTCTATCAGGACGGTCTGCGCGTTACCGATTGCTTCGATCAAGACGGCGTCTTTTTGCCCGGTCAGGATGGGACGGGCGGCTCGATGAAGAGCGATTCCGCGATCCCTTATGAAGGATACGCTGAAGACGAAGCGGCCCGGAACGATAATCCGGCGATGATGGGCGATTTCACGAATGAATATGATACGGATCGCGTATTCGGGGATCCGAACGGTCTTCATTTCGTTGCGAAGGTCGAATACGGCGCCCGTTACGGTAATTACGAGGCCGAAGTCACGGTTCCGGAGATTCGCGGTATGGCGGATACGGCGTATCAGGACAGTCTGAACGACTATATCCAGAGTGTTGCTTATGGCGTGATCGACCAGTTCGAGGACGAAGCGCGCACGATTTTAGACGATTTTCTGGATGAAAAACCGTATTACATGGTTAATTACAATTTCTATATCGCGATGGAAAGCGAATCGATTCTGACCTTGGCGCTTGAATATTTTACTGCGGCCGGCTCTTCGTACAGCTCGACATCTTTCTTCAATTTCAACAAGCAAACGCGCGAATTAATCCTGCTGGACGATTACTTTTTACCGGGAAGCGGTGCGGCAAATTTGCTCCGCGACGAAATTCTGCGTCAGATGCGCGAGCAGATGGCGAATGACGCCGATATTGTTTACTGGATCGACAGGAATGCGGCTGAATTGAATGAAGCGCTGAATTGGGACGATCTTCTTGCCAGCGTCGGAAATAACAATCAGTACCTGATTGACGAAAATGGCGATCTGGTTATTGTCTTCAATAAGTATGACGTCGCTCCGGGGAACATGGGGAATCCTGAATTCACGATCCCGATGGATGTCGTAATGGCGATGGAAGATGCCAGAGTCGGTAATCGTCAGTAGCACGCGGCGAATCATCATCGGCTGAAGTTGTGCCTTGAAATAATTTGAGATTAGGAATATTGTAGATCAAAGACGGTGCGCGAAACGATAACGACTGTATCGCGCGTCCGAATCAACCGAGGCCGCGGGGGAACCCGCGGTTTCGCGATTTTAAAACGAGCGTTTTCGCTCGGGCGAAAACGCAGTTTTTATAAGTTGTCCTCAGGCGCTGCAGTCCGTCTTATTTCGTAATCATATGTCTTGATTCGCCCGGTTATGAAGGCTCGATACGCGTCCAACTGATCCGGGGCGTAATTCGGCCGGCCGATCCCCAGATAAGCTTCGATTGCCATGCGGAGTACGGGCGCGAACTGCGGAAAAAGATCGATCGCCAGATTCGCCGTCTCGACTTTCGATAAAATCCGTCGGATTTCGGCGAAGGAAACGATCCGCGCTAATGTCAGGATATTCGAGTCGAACAATCCGTATTGGCCGAAACTGAAATTTTCGGCGTCTTCCGCGATCAAGACCCAGAATTGCCGGTCGCTGATTTCCGGGAGCGCCGCTGACGGCGTTTCCCCGAAGCGGGCGGTTCCGCGTTCGCGGATTAATCGAAGATACGCCGGAAGATCGGGATCCTCGAATTCGTCCAGGAGCGGATTCTTTGCGGCGCGGGAACGGTAGACATCCTCCCAGAATTTACTGAAATGAAATTGGCAGCGTACCGGGAAGGTACGGATGTCTCTTGTTGTGACGATTGATATTTCGATCGGGGTGGGTTTTTCATGGGTCATCAAGAGTTCACTCGCTAATTTCCGTTTCGTAAATTTACGAAGCGGCCGTTCGCAGAGGGCTAAAATATCCAAATCCGATTGCCCGGGAATATAAGACCCCAGGCAAACCGAGCCAGCCGTGCAGCCAGACGGCGGTCAGTGCTGGAACCGTCCGTTTCAGTATCTTAGTACAGCGGTCGATCTGTTTTTTCAGGCTGCTCGGGAGTTTGCCGGATATGGCCCAATTATATATCTTATTTAAAAAAGTCCCGCTCTCTCTGGAGAACGGGACTTCGGTATGATTGAAATCGATTTTAGTAGTTGAACGCGGCGACTTCGAAGTAGGCTTTCGGATGCGCGCAGGTCGGACAAAGTTCCGGCGCTTTTTTGCCTAAATGCAGATGACCGCAATTGCGGCAGATCCAAACGACTTCTTCTTCTTTTTCGAAAACGCTGTTGTCGTCAAGGTTAGCGGCTAATTTGCGGTAGCGTTTTTCATGCGCGGCTTCGATTTTCGCGACGAGTTCGAATTTCGCGGCGATTTCCTTGAACCCTTCTTCGCGCGCCGTTTCGGCGAACTCTTTATACATCTCGGTCCACTCATAGTTTTCGCCGGCAGCGGCGTCTAACAAATTGACCGCGGTTTTGGGAACCGCGCCGCCATGCAGGTATTTGAACCACAGTTTGGCATGTTCGCGTTCGTTACCGGACGTTTCGGTAAAGATCGCGGCGATCTGTTCGTAGCCTTCTTTCTTCGCGGCTGAAGCGTAGTAAGCGTATTTGTTTGTCGCCTGCGATTCGCCGGCGAACGCCGTCATCAGATTCTGTTCGGTTTTCGAGCCTTTGAGTTCCATTCTTTAAATATCTCCCTATTCGTTGTTTTTTGTTATTCTTCCTGGAGGCAATTTTAATCGTCTCAGCCCTGCCCGTTTAAGAGACAGCCGGGAACCGACGTTTATTTTTCGGTTCCCGGAAAAAGGTTAAGCCTTATTCTTCGTAGAGTTCGAAATCGGCCTTGGCTAAGCCGCAGAGCGGGCAAACCCAATCTTCCGGAATATCTTCGAACGCCGTTCCCGGGGCGATTCCGCTGTCCGGATCGCCGACTTCCGGGTCATAAACGTATTGACACGCGGGGCAAATATATTTTTTCATGAATTCCTCATTTCTTTATCTTTTATCTATCGACGATAACGGCCTGTTTCCCTCAAACCGCAACTTAAATTTTAACATATATAACGTATGTCAAGCGTAAAAGAATGAGAAAAGCTTACCAAATTGTAATTAGTATAATCTAATCAAAGGCCGGAACCCGGTCAGGTTTATTTGTGATTGAAATGAAGCCAACTTAAGGTCAGCCCCATCCAATCGCGCACGGTCCAAAGCGCCCAACCGTACATGTTATAGGACGCGCGGTCGGCCGCGACGGAAACGGCGTTTACCGCGTACTGATCGCAGACGTATAAGGCCCGGGCGGTATGAAAATCCTGCGTAATCAAGGCGCCGGCATGGATGCCGAATTTTTCCGCGGCGTTCCGGCAGGTCTCGATCGTACTCAATCCGTCAGGGTCACGCAAGATCGCCTTTTCCGGGACGCCGTTTTTGATCGTTAGCTCGGCCATAACGTCGACTTCGTTTCGGCTCAGATCGGAATTGTCGCCGCTTAGCAGGATCGTATCAATTTTTTTTGCCTTGAAGAGCGCAATCGCTGTCAAAACCCGATCTCTCAGTACGCCAGACGCCTCTCCGTTCGGATAAACGCCGGCGCCGAAGACGATCGCGGTTCGATCCGGGACCGTTTCGATTTTTTCCAGCGTGAAACGTCGCGGCGCGTATTCGATCGTCAGGACCAGCGCCGGAATCTGGAAAAGAACGATCGCGGCGGTTACCAGGTAACAGGCGGCGCGCATCCAGATAAATTTCCGCGCGACGACGCGGACAGCGACGAATAAGGTCCATATTCCGCGCCAGAAAATTATCAGGTAGATCCCGATCGAGGCAAAGTAAAAGGCGAATCGAATCGAAAACGGATAACTCAATTTTAAAATCGCGTTCCAGTACCATGTCTGATAAAGTATCGCGAAAAGGGTCGTCCCGGAAAATACCGCCGAAATGGCGAAAAACCGCTGGGATTCGAGCGATTTTCCGATTAAGTTCGCGAGGTTTCGCAGCGATCGGCGAAACGCGGGAAATCCGCGCCGGTTCGTTTCGTTTTTTGGAATGGCGACCGCGCGTTCCTCATGGTTCGGGATGTCGCGGTAAATTCCGAACGCGGCGCTTAACGCCAGCCAACAGACGAGCGTCGGGATGGTCATCGCCAGGATATTGACCGCCCCGGCGGATTGACGGATTCCGACGCCCATGTAAAAGCCTTGAAAAATCGTGACGAACAGGTCGCCGACGATCAGGATAATTGTATTCATCATGAGACGATTATACTTTATTCAAAATTGCGCCGCCCTTTGACGCCGGTTTTATATGCGTCGCGCCCGGGAAAAAAAGTTATCCGAAAAAGCCGCCGCTGAGTCCTATCTGGTTCTGCGGATGGCAGTTGCCATTGAAAACAGTCCCCGATCCGGTCGCGTAAGCGATCATGGCGTACGTATGCTTTCCAAGATGGCGCGCGCTGTCGCGGCCGATCATCATTGCGGTCAGCGGTCCGGCTGAAACGGCTTGCGCGGTTAATTCGGCGCTGTTGACGATCAGGTCCGGATCGTCGAGCGGCGCGTCAACCCCGATCCCGACCAGCGCGCAGCCGGTCGAAATTGATTGAAGCGAACCGACGGCGGAGAGCGTGAACCCGGCGTTGCCGAAACCGATGACGGCGCTGACGGCGGCCGTTTCGTCGCGGGCGTATGCTGTCCAGCGATTTATAACGTTCGGCGCGATTTGAGCCGGCGTGCAAAGTTTTCGTAACGGACGGTATGTCGCGCCATGCAGATTCCATAGGTTCCGCTCGCTGACCGTGTCGCGGCTTTTTCCTTTTTCGCTCAGCCCGAGCGTCCCTAAATATCTAAAATCCGGATTCCCGTCCAAGACGAGAACACCGTCCTGGCGGATTAGAGGCCGGTTCCGGTTCGTCAGCGACGCCCACGGTTCGGCGCACAGCGCAGCTCCCGCCGCCGTTCGGGTCAGAAAAATATCATAGCAGCACGCCGCGTTCAAACCGGCCAGCGGCAGCGAAAGTTCATCGAACCGTTCCATACGCCAACCCTGCGACGGATTGAACAGCGCGATTTCCCGGCCCTGATACGGCGTAAAGTAAAGCGTTGACGCCTGGGCGATGTCGAACGCCGGAAAAGGATTCCCACTGACGAACGTTAGCCGCCCGCAGGGCGCGAGCGGGACTGTTTCGGCGCTGAAGCTCGGGACGCGGTCCTCGTCGGCAAGCGCGAACGATTCAATTTCGTCTTTCGCTGCGTTATACGTTATTTCGGCGATTTTTCGCTCGTCCGGATTGAGCGGGACGGACGTTTCTTTGGCGATCAATTCGAATCCGGGCGACGAAGGCGTTTTCTTCGCGGCGATCGATAGGCTTCCGCCATTTGGAAATTCGGCGGCGGACAGCGTTAACATTAATGGGGCTTGGACTTCGGCCGGGATACCGTTTATCAGGAGCGCGCACGGCCGCGCCGCGGACGCTTCCAGCCGCAGCGCAGGGCCTTCGAGCGTCAGGCGCAGCGGCGAGCGGTAGCTGCGCAGCATCTCGGCGATCGTGACGCTCGCGTTTTCGTCCGCGCCGAAGCGGAGCGCGTCGCTGCGCAGGCGGTTATATTGATCGGCGAGCGTTGCGTCGCCGGGATTGACGGGGCTTGATAAAGGATAGCTCATGTTCTTTCACTCCTTTTTTAAGGGACGGCGGCGATTTCGGACGGGATCCGCGCCCGCCCTATCGCCAGACAGCCGCCCCCCAGGTCGAAACGGCGTTGAACGGGGCGGCGAGCCAGGTGTCGCGCGCCTGGAGCGGGACGTCGTTTATAGTTCGCGTGCTGAGATGGATTTCGAACGTTTCCGCTTCTGCGAATACCGATTGGATGACGACGTGGTCCTTTCCGTAAAGTCCGGCGATCGTTCCGGCGCGCGTCGTCAGGCGCAGACCGCCCGTTTCTTTCAAAACCGCGTTTAGCCGGCGGCGCAAATCATCGGCCGAAAGGCTGAAAAAAGAACCGTCAGGCGCGAGCATTCGTTCGGCAATCAGGACGCGGAACCAGAGATGCCGAATTTTGCGCGGCGTTTCGTTTTCGCCGGAGCTGTAATAAACTTCGTGATGGATGCGGACGCGCGGCCCGGTCGGATCAAAACGCGCCGGCGCGGCAATCAGCGGAACCGGTTCATGATTGTCATGCGCCAGGATCAGATCGCAGTTTTCGCCGATAATCCATTGCCGCGGCGCCGGTTGATTCATTCGGCCTTGGTTCATATCGGAAAAGGGACGCCGCTCGGAAGCGGTTCATATAAACCTTTTTCACAGATCCCGCGTTCCGCTAATTCGATTCGGAACTCGTTGAAAAGCGTCTTCGCTTCTTGGCGCAGCGCGTTAATCTCCTCGATCCGTTTCCCGTGAATTTCGGTGACGGCGTTGGCGCGAATTCTTAGCGCGTAAGCCGCCGCGCCTTTGGCGATCGTTACGGCGTGAAGGACAGGGATCGACGTTTCCGTTATCCCGTCTTCTAACGCGGCGATCGTGTGGGGCGTACTGAGAATCAGGCGCAGTTTGGATCCGTTCGTATATTTGAGCATGAATTGGAGCATCGGAGAGAGGCGTAGACAGGTCTGGCCGTCGCTGAAGACGACTTTATCGCGGTCGATGGCGACGATCTCCGTGTTCGGTTCCGGGAAACGGATTCCGATCAGGCTGTCGCCGGGCGGAAAAACGGCGTGAAGTTTGAGGAGGTTTTCGCCGACGAGCGTCGCGGCGACGTCTTCGGATCTGGTTCGCGGGAAGTAGCGCTGGTAATCGTTTAACGCCAGCCGCAGTCCGGCGCGAATTGTCTGATCCGGGAATCGTTTTCCGGCTTCGTCGGCGGTTAATTCGCGGACAATCCCTTTGTAGAAGTCAAAATCGTGAGACATAAGAATACTCCGTTCGGGTTTCGTTATTGAAATGCGGAAGGCGCGCGCGCCTCCTTGTGGACAACCTGCGCGGGAGCGATCGGTTATCCACAAGGGAGGCGGCGTTTATCCGGAATTTATCCGCCGCGGTCGGCCGGTTTATCCACGCTATTATCCACAAGCCGGCGTTCTCCCGTTTTTGCCACGTTTCCCGCGCCGGGCCGGTTGGACGGCGCGGCTCGTAGACCGTCTTCGAGCGCAACGCCGAGGATATAGGCGGCGAGGACCGTTACGACGCCGGTCGTAACTTCTTCCGTGATCGGGAAATCGGGCGCGAGGACGCTTAGGAAAGCGTAGAGGAGGGCGACGATCGACGCCCAGAATTTACGGGATGCGAATACTTTTTTCATGAAAAATTCAGTCCTTTCGATAGATTTCAAATCATGTTCGCGAATTATCCGTTCGCGACGTTCGACTTAAAGAGCGGACGGTAATCGGCCGCGAAGACGGACAGGAAATGACGCGCTTTGATTCGAACTTCGTCGTGGGTGAAGAGCGCGCCGCTGATTTGGCCGTCGGCGATATAGATTTCGGGTAGAAGTCCGAATCGTTCCCCGATAAAGATTGCCGGCGTGAGTTTCGGATCGGCGACCGCGGCCCAGTCGTTCGGGTCGCTGAACTCCGGGCAGGTAACGACGTCGCCTGCGGCGCCGCGCTGCAGGTTTTCGCTGTTGATCGAAGGCTCGTAAGCCAGCGTCGGATAGAGGATCCGTTCCGCGGTCAGGCGCAGTCCGCGCGGTACGATCAGGTACCGAGCGTCGACTGCCTGTTTCGGTTGGTCGGCGACGCCCGCGGTCAGGAGCGGTTGGTCGTAGATCGAAGCCGACGCCTTTTCCCAGTTTTCAGCGCTGAGCGGGAGCGCGCCTAAATTCCGATGCGCCGCGTCGAAAAGCTTCTTCCCGTCGGAAAGAACCGGACCGAGGCCGCTGTTGTCTGTAAAGACGGCGGCGACGAGCGCGGAAATCCGTCTCAGCCCGGCGGTCGCTAATTTCTGCGGGAACTGACGCAGCCGTAACGTGTCGTCGCGTTCAAACATCTCGATCGTCAGTCCCAGATATCCGCCATATTTGATCCAGCTGCCGTTTTCGTTCGATTCTTTGACGTTGAGCGGATTATACGGAGCGCCTTCGCCGACCGTCGGAAGCAGGTTGATTTCGCCGACCAGGATACCGCTGATCGTCTGAAGGTTGTTGAAATGCTCGACGGTGACGATCGGTTCCCACCAACGGTACCCGCTGCGTCCGAGTTCCTCCCAGCGTTGGACGACAAGTTTGTTCAAGGCGTTTTTTAAGATGCCAGGGAGGTCGGCGCTGATCGCGAAGCGCGCCCGTTCGGCATAGAAACCGCCATGAAAATCGACGTCGCCGGTTACGAGCGTATAAAATTCGCGGATTCCGCTCAGACGCGCGCTTTGGATCCCTGCTAACTGCGTCGGGCGTTCCGCGCCAAGGAGGTCGTGCAGCGCGACTGTGATCTGGTCCGTTTCGGAAACCAATCGGACAGAACCGGCGGGAACGCCGCGTATGGTTTCGCGTCCGCTCAGTGCGCTGACATAGCGGCGTGTGTCTTCAATTTCGGCGCGAAGCGTTTCGGGCGAAAACGGCGTGCCGTTGAACTTGGCGCGGATCCGTTCGGCCGCGACGTTCGGGAGTTGGCTCCCGCGCAGCGATTCTTCCAGCAGCGCCTTCCGCAACGAATCGGCGCAATTCTCCGCCTCAGCGCTGAACGCGCCGCGGATCGCTTCTTCGTCGGAGCTGTTTTGACGGGTCAGTTTTTCAATTACGGCTTTGAATGCGCCGCCGCGCGCCGGGTTGACGACGAGATCGACGGAATAGACGCGTTTTAATTCCCGAACCGCGTTCCCGTCGGCGCAGAATCCTAAATCCGCCGAGAAACCGACGTTCGCGCGCAGCTCCGGTTCGGCTAAGATGGCCGCGCCGAGTTCGGTCAGCAGATTGGATGCCGGCCCGAGCGGTTTCAGCCGGCAGCAAATCGCCCGGGCCGATTCGTCCCAGCGCGGATGGTAAAGGATGCCCGCCAGATCGCGGACGCTGTGATTCGTTCGGACGCCGGGTTGAATATGATCGATGAAGCATTGCACTTCGTCGAACAACGGCAGAGCCTGTTGGAGAACGGCCGCGTCGAAGCGCCAGCCGTTTCCTTCGCCGGCCGAGATGGCGACGATTTCAAATTCGCCGCCGGGCTGAGGAGCGCCTTGGATCGGGAAAGATTGGCGCTGGTCGGAAGGTACGTCTTGGTTATGTTTCATGCGGATTCCTTTCGTTTATTGGAACTAAATTTCTAAAAGAATCATACGGCAAAACCGGCATCCGCGCAACTGTGAATTTTCACAGGGATCAGAAGAAGTGGTCAATATGGTTGAAATAACGAGGCGGAGATATGGGAAACGAAGATCGGAACATATGTCTTTATACGGAATTAATTCAGACGAAAAGACATGGCGACGGCGGCGAATCAGGCGGAATTGGAAAATCGAACCCGCAGGCGGAACGGATGGTTGGTATAATTCGGGGCATGGAATTGAATTTTGAGGATTGTTCGGTTGAGCTGATCGATCGCGACGAGGAGCTGCCGTCGATTGCGGAATGGCTGGGCGGCAGTTCGTCGATCGCGGTCGATACCGAATCGAATAGCTTATTCGCCTATTTCGAAAAAGTCTGCCTGGTTCAGCTTTCGGCGCGCGGGCGGAATATTCTGATCGATCCGCTCGCGCTCGAATCGTTAGAACCGCTCCGGGCGGTTTTTGCGTCCAAGGCGATCGAGAAGATTTTTCATGCCGGTGAATATGATATCCTCTGTATGAAACGCGATTTTGGGTTTGAATTCGCGAACGTTTTCGATACGATGATTGCGGCGCGGATTCTCGGCCGGAAAGAAATCGGACTGGGCGTACTGCTCGAAAGCGAATTCGGGATCAGGCTTGATAAAAAATTCCAGAAAGCCAATTGGGGACAACGGCCGCTGAGCGGCGAAATGATGTGTTACGCTGCCGGGGATACGATCTACCTGCGGCGGCTGCGCGACCGACTGGGGGACGAATTGCGTGAGCGCGGGTTGACGGAGCTGGCGGAGGAAGATTTTCGCCATCTCTGCGATACGCCCTGCGGATCAAATCGTCCGGCTGAAGCTTGCTGGTGGCGGGTTACGAAAACGCCGCAGGCGTTATCTAAACGGGAAGCGATTCGCCTTCAGGCGCTGGTCGCCTGGCGGGAGTCGATTTCCGAGCTGGAAGACAGACCGACTTATCGTGTTGTGCGCAACGACGTGCTGACCGAATTAGCGCTGCGCTGTCCGCGGACGATGGAAGATTTGCGTAAGTTTCCCGGTTTGAGCGAACGCGTGCTGCGGAAGCATGGAAAATCGCTGCTGCAAAATCTGCGCTGTTTGTTGGATCCGGCGGATTTGACGTTCCCGGCGACGCATTCGTTGCCTAATCCCTCCGTCATGAACCGGCGTCAGGCGCTGCGTGATTGGCGTAAGAAAATGGCGTTGAGATATGACGTCCCGTCTGATGTGATCCTGCCGCGGGAACTGCTGGAACGGATCGTTGCGCGCGCGCCGGGGACGGCGGCGGAACTGGCCGCGTTAATGAGCGATTATCCATGGCGGAAAGCGCGCTTTTCCGAAGCGATCCTGGCGGAATTACGCCGCGGCGTCCTTACGGAGGCGGTCGCTGTTGGAAATGAGGTGAAGGTATGATTTGGGTTTGGTTCGCGGGCGCGGCGGCGCTGCTGCTGTTTTTGCTGTATTGGGCGATATTTTTGAACCGTCCGAATCCGGACGTTTCGGACGCGGATTCGTTCGAGAAGTTATTATCTGAAGCGGCGTCGTTCTACCGGCAGGTTTCGGTCTCCGCGAATCCGGCGTTTCGAAACGGCGTCGGGGTTTCGATCCTGCGGTTTTCGCCGGTTAAGGAAAATCGCTCGGTTTTAGGCGCGAAACGAGATGATCAGCCGGCCGAAACGGACGTTCCGGATTCGGCAGGTTCGGCCCGCGACGCGGCCGGAACGAATGGAACGAACGAAGCGAACGGAACGGACAGGACGCTTCCCGGCGAATAAACGAACGCGCCGAATCACTTTTTCGGTATACAGAATCTTGAATTCAGCTTGTCCGGTTTTATAATTTTTATCAGGATTTTCGGGACATAATCGGAAAACCGTGCTTTCAGAGAACGGAAGAATTTGTACGCTGTGACTTCCGGAGCCGGCCCGAATCGTCGCCCGATCAGGTCGATCGCAGAACCGGTCCGTAAAATCAGGCGGATCCAAGTAGAGCGGTCCGGGTCAGCCCGTTACAGCGTCAGCGATACGTACGAGCGCGGCGAGAGATTTCGCCGAAGTGAGGTGGTACCGCGGAAGCGATTGTTCGGCTTTCGTCCTCATATTTTTCAGAGAGACGAAAGTTTTTATTTAAGATGAGGAGATTTGAAGACATGAGTTATCCGGAATTACCGAAAACCTACGATTTCAAGCAGACCGAGGAGGCGCTGTATCAGGATTGGAATGAGCGCGGTTATTTTCAGCCCTCGAACGATCCGCGCGGCGCCGGCTTTGACCCGTCGATCAAGCCGTATGTGATTTCGATTCCTCCGGCGAACGTTACCGGCGAACTGCATTTGGGCCACGCGATGTTTGTTTCGATGGAAGATTTGATGATCCGGTATCACCGCATGAAAGGGATCCCGACGCTTTGGGTTCCCGGAACGGACCATGCCGGAATTGCGACGCAGATGGTCGTTGAGCGCGAGCTGAATAAAAGCGGGATCGAGCGTCAGGCGTTGGGGCGCGAAAAGTTCATCGAGAAAGTCTGGGAGTGGAAAGATTTTTATTCGACGCGAATCGGGGAGCAGATCCGCCGTTTAGGCGCGTCCTGCGACTGGTCGCGGGAACGGTTTACGCTTGACAGCGGGCTTTCGAAAGCGGTCAGCGAATTTTTCGTGCGTCTGTATGAGGATGGTTTGATGTACCGCGGTCCGCGGATTGTGAACTGGTCTCCGGAATTACGGACGGCGGTTTCCGATCTCGAAGTCGAATACAGCGAGGAGCCGGGCTTTTTATATTATTTTAAATATATGCTTGCCGACGATAGCGGCGCGTATCTCCCGGTCGCGACGACGCGTCCGGAAACGATTTTAGGCGATACAGCGGTCGCGGTCCATCCGGAAGACGAGCGTTATCATGCGTATATCGGGAAACGCGTCCGCGTTCCGATAATCGGGCGCGAGATTCCGGTTATAGCCGATACGTACGTCGACCGCGAGTTCGGTACCGGCGCTTTGAAAATAACGCCGGCGCATGATCCGAACGACTACAAAATCGGCCAGACGCATCATCTTGAGACGATTACGATCTTAGATTTGGACGCGAAAATTAACGAAGCCGGCGCGCCGTATACGGGTTTGGATCGTTTCGCGGCCCGAAAAAAGCTGTGGGCGGACATGAAGGAAGCCGGGCTGGTCCTGAAAGAGGAGAATTATACGCTGAACGTCCCGCGCTCGCAGCGTTCAGGCGAAATTATCGAACCGATGATCTCGACGCAGTGGTTCGTACGCATGGAAGCGCTCGCCGAACCGGCGATCGAAGCGGTTCGAAACGGAACGGTCAAGATTATCCCGGAACGTTTCACGAAAGTCTACCTGAACTGGCTCGAGAATATTCAGGACTGGTGCGTGTCACGGCAACTGTGGTGGGGACACCGTATCCCGGTCTGGTACTGTCAGGATTGCGGCGAGACGATCGTCAGCCGGAGCGAACCTCAGACCTGTCCGAAATGCGCTTCGGAGAATTTGAAACAGGACGAGGACGTCCTCGACACCTGGTTCTCGTCCGGACTCTGGCCGTTTTCGACGCTGGGTTGGCCGGAAGAAACGCCTGATTTGGCCTATTTCTACCCGACGGTCATGATGGAAACCGGCTATGATATCCTGTTTTTCTGGGTAGCGCGGATGATCATGTCGGGATTGTACCTGACCGGCAAAGTTCCGTTTACCGAAGTTTATCTTCATGGTCTGGTTCGCGACGAGCACGGCAAAAAGATGAGCAAGACGAAAGGGAACGTCATCGATCCTTTGACCGTCATGGACGAGCTGGGGACGGACGCGCTGCGCTTTACGCTTCTCGTCGGTTCGACGGCGGGGAACGATACGAATTTAAGCGTCAAGAAAGTCGAATCCAACCGCAATTTCGCTAATAAACTCTGGAACGCGGGCCGGTTCGTGCTCTCGACGTTCGAACGGACGCCGGACGCGCTTGATCCGAATGATGCGGCGGAGTTGAGCAGCGCCGACCGTTGGATCCTGTCGCGGACGGAAACGCTGGTAACGGAGGTCAACCGTTTATTCGAAACCCATTCCTACGGCGAAGCGGGACGGCAGATTTACGACTTTTTCTGGGGCGAGTATGCCGATTGGTATTTGGAAATCGCGAAGATTCAGCAGTCGAAAGGAGGGAATACGGCGTTTTTGACGACGCGGACGCTGGTTCGCGTACTGGATACGTGTCTGCGCCTGCTTCATCCGTTTACGCCTTTTGTGACCGAGGCATTATGGCGTCATTTGCGCGCGGCGGCGATCGATAAGAGCGACGCTCTCGCGCCGATCGGCGGCTGGGAAGATTCGTTAATTGTCGCCAAATGGCCGGAACCGGGGACGGTCTGCAGTGTTGATGAGAAATCGATCGCGGAAATGACGCTCGTTCAGGACGTTATCCGCGCGATTCGAAATATTCGGACCGAAAAGAACGTCAAGGCCGGGCTGCGTGTTCCCGCCGTTATCGCCGCGGGCGACGATTCTGCGCTTTTCGAGGGATTGCGCGATGTGTTGAGTGTTTTGGCCGCGCTCGATCCGGATCGGTTGGAAGTCGTCCGCGCGTTGGACGCCGCCCCGGCGGGCGCGCTGTCGACGGCCGCGTCGGGCGTCGGGATTTACCTCCTGGTCGCGGAAGATATTGATCCGAAAGCCGAGCGCGAACGATTGACGAAAGAACTGACAGATACGAACGACCAGATTGCGCGCTTGGAGAAGCTGCTGAATTCGCCATTCGCGGAAAAAGCGCCGCCCGCGGTGGTCGAGAAAGAACGCGAGAAGCTGACGGTTTACCGCGATACGGCCGCGAGTTTGGAAAAGCAGTTATGCGCGCTGTAGCCGAAACTGGAAGCGGCGGCTTAGGAAAATAGTTTACGATTGGATAGTCGGCGCGATGTTCGGATGCTAAGTTGATTTGCGAAGAAAGGGCTGGTAAGCGAAGCCCTTTTCTTCGTTCCATGAAACGTATTTCGTTTTTTACTTCGCTATGGTCGATACTGATTCAAATCGACGCGCGGCCGGGTACGATCGGAGCATGAATTTTGAACGGAGAAAATTGTAGAGATATCCTGATCGGATCGCTATGCGCGATCGGCTGCGAAATGCTGTTTGGATTGAGTTACATATTTACGAAGCAAGTTACCGATCATATTTCCCCGTTCTCACTATTGGGTTGGCGATTTCTGGTCTCTGCGCTGTTGATGGGATTCTGCGCCGCTTTAGGGATCGTGAAAATTGACCTGAAAGGAAAACCTGTAAAACCGCTGCTGCGAGTCGCGATTTTTTGTCCTGCCTGTTATTTTATCGGAGAAACGATCGGAATCAACTATACGAGCGCATCGGAAAGCGGCGTTTTTCTTTCCTGTATCCCGGTAATTTCGCTCTCGACATCTTCCTTGATTCTGCGTAAAAAGCCGGAAGTTCGCCAGGCGGTCGGAATCCTGATAACTTTGACGGGCGTTATCGTGACCATACTTGCGGCAGGAGTTACGTTAAATTTCTCTCTCCTTGGTTACGCGATGTTATCCGTCGCGGCGGTTTCATATGCGCTTTACAGCGTATACGTTGAAAAAGCGCGGAACTATTCCGAAGGTGAGGTAACTTTTGTGATGCTTTTAGCCGGAGCCGTTCTGTTTGTCATGCTTGCCGTTGCGGAGGCAGTGTGGGGCGGAGATCTATGCGCTTTGCTATCGCTGCCTTTTATCGACGGGAATTTTTTGATTACTGTTTTATATCAGGGAATCGGCTGTTCCGTTCTCGCTTTTTTTATGGCGAATATTGCGATTTCTAAAATCGGCGTCAATCGGACCGCTTCGTCCGTAGGAATTGCTGCCGTAGTTTCTATCGCGGCCGGTATTTTTATTCTGCACGAGGAAATTTTAATTTTCCAGGCGATCGGCGCGATTCTGATCCTCTTGGGCGTTTATACGGCGAATAGAAAATCGTCGTCCGTGAAAGAATAACAGCGTATGATTCGACCGGGCTATCCTGAAAAGATTTTTTTCTTCTGTGATTACTGCAATACGAATTCCGCGCCGCGTTCTTCCAGCTTAACCATCTGGATGACGCGTAGGACGAGGCGGAAGTAATCGGTCCCTTCGCGCGGGATCATATCGATCGTACCGGTCACGCGAACCCAGTCGTTATCTTCAAATCCGCCGCCGTCGTAATCAAGCTCAAACCCGGCTGAACCGTCGTTGCCGCAGCAGCCGGGGCCGTAGCGCATAACGTACTGTTCGACGATTTTCCGGCCCTGAAACGGATATTCGGCGTGTTTGTAAAGCCCTTCGAGCATGATGATCTTTCCGATATAATCGGCGGCGTTCAGGTAAACGTCGTTGCACTGCGCGATAAACATTTTTTCGCCGATCTGGATATCGACGCCGGGAATCGGCGTTTCCGTCGGATAAATTGTGACATGAGCCGTTGGCAGCGCCGGATCCGCCGTTTCGGTTGGCCGGACGGGAATCGCCATCGGCATCGGCATCGGCGTTGACGTCGGCGCGTCGGAAGTCGGCGTCGCGGTAAAATCGACGAACGATACCGGAACGGAACGATCGGCGCAGCCGCTTCCGATAGCGGCGCCAAGCGCAACCAGCAGCGTCAACAGCTTTTTTTTATACATGTTTCGATTCATGCGTTTTATTTTACCTTCCTCTGACGGGTTCGGTTTGCCTGATTTTTCGGACCAGCGAAAAGGTCAGGAAAAAGAAAAGCTGCGCCGTAACGACGGAAGCGCCGGCGGGCGTCGCGGCGAAATAGGAAAGCGATAATCCGGCGATGAAGCTGACGATTGAAACGATCGCGGCGCAGACGATCACGGCGCGGAATGACTTGAACAGCCGCATCGCGGTCAGCGCCGGGAGGATCAACTGACTGGAGATCAGCAGCGCTCCGATCATCCGCATTCCGAGAACGACGGTAATTGCCGTCAATCCGGCGAGGAGCATATTATAAAAATCAACGCGGATACCGGTCGTGCGCGCGAACGCCTCGTCGAACGTGATCAGGAAAATGCGGTTATAGAAAACGAAGTATAAAATCAGCACGATCACGGACAGGGCGATTGAAAGCGTTACGTCGCTCTTGCTCATGGCGAGAATCGTTCCGAACATATAGTTGCAAACGTCGGTCGTCATCCCGGTTGAAACCGAGATAATCAGCACGCCGGCCGCCAGCGATCCGACCGATATCATCGCGACGGCGGAATCGCCGCGGATCGCGGCGGATTCGTTGATCCTGAGGAGCAGGAACGCGACCAGAACCGTAATCGGAATTGAAATGCGAATCGGATCGAGGTTGAGCGCGGTCGCGAACGCCAGCGCTGCGAACCCGACATGCGACAGGCCGTCGCCGATCATCGCGTAACGTTTCAGAACAAGGCTGACGCCGAGGAGCGAGGCGCAAAGGGCGACGAGACTTCCGACGATGAAGGCGCGAACCATGAACGGGAACGACAGCATTAAAGCGATCTCTTGGATCATGCGGCGATTCCTTCCCGATAAAGCTTTCCGAGCGCGGTTTCGAGGTAGGCTTCCGTCGTCCCGAAAAATAACGGCTTCTTATTTAAATGAAGAATATGGCTGGCTTCGGCGACGGCGTTTTGAACGTCATGCGAAATCATGATTACGGTAATCTTTTCGTCCTGGTTGACTGATTTAATCATCCGGTAGAGATCTCTCGATATAAGCGGGTCTAATCCCGCCGCCGGTTCGTCGAGGATCAGCAGTTTCGACGTCGCGCAAAGCGCGCGCGCCAACAGGACGCGCTGCTGCTGACCGCCGGAGAGTTCGCCGTAGGGTCGGTTTTTCAGGCCGCTCAGGTTTAATCGGTTGAGCGCCGTTTCGGCTCGTTTTCGTTCGGCTGAACGGAAAAATGGGCGCTTCCCTAAATAAGCCATGCATCCCGACAGCACGATTTCATAGACGGACGCCGGAAAATTACGCTGGATTTCGCTTTGCTGCGGAATGTAGCCGATTTCGGTCGGGCGCAATCCCTCCCCCATTCGGATCTCGCCTTTGCTCGGCGTTTTGAGTCCGACGAGCGCTTTGACGAGCGTACTTTTCCCGGAGCCGTTTTCGCCGACGATACAGAGATAATCGCCGGGGTTGACCGAAAAGGTCAACCCGGCGACGACAGGCTGTTGATTGTATGCTAACGTCAGATCACGACAGGTAATTAAGGACATTTAATTGTATAGCGCCTCTTTCAATACGCTCAGATTCTTTTTCATTAAATCATAAAGCGTGACGCCGGCGTCGAAATCGGCTTTCGAAACGTTATGGCCGGAATGGATTTCGCGCGTGACGGCGCCGGTCGCTTCAGCGATCGCGTTGGCGATTTTCTGATTTGAAAATTCGATATAGAAAATGACTGGGATTTTCTGAGCCTTGACCGCGTCGATCAGGAACGCGATCGTACCTGCGCTGGCTTCCGTATCGGTCGAACAGCCGTTGAACGCGGCGAAATAATCGAGATCATAAGCGTCGGCTAGATAGCGGAGCGGGAAACGGTCGCCGAGGACAATCGTCTTTCGGACTGCGCTGTCGATCATGGCCTCATATTCTTCGTCGAGTTCGACGAATTTCGCCTGATAAGCGGCTGCGTTGGCGGCGTAAACGGCGGCGTTAGTTGGGTCGAGTTCGGCCAATTTCGCCGCCAGGAAGCCGACGATCTCCGCCGCGTTTTCCGGATCTGTCCAAACATGCTCGTCGAGTTCGATCTCCGCGTGATCGCGGTCATGGTCATGATCATCATGCGCTTCGTGGTCGTGATCGCGGTCGTGATCGTGATCGTGGTCATGATCGTCATGCGCTTCGTGGTTGTGATCGCGGTCGTGGTCGTGATCGTCATGCGCTTCGGCGGCATGGTCATGGTCATGATCGTGACTGATCTCCATTCCTTCAACGACTTCCTCAGGGACAGCGTCGACCATCTCAATCATATAAACGGTTTCGGGCGCGTCGGCGCCGAACGATTCGAGGATCCGCTGAATCCAGCGTTCGTTTTCTCCGCCGACGGTCACGAATAAATCGGCCTGATGAATTTCGATAATATCGCGCGGAGTGGGTTCGAACGAATGACTCTCCGCGCCGGGCGGGAGGAGCATTTTAACCGTCACGAGATCGCCGCCGACGGCTCGGATAAAATCATATCCGGGAAAATTCGTCGTAACGATTTTCAACGGTTCCGCGCCGGCGGCGGCCGCGACCGAAGCGCAGAGCGCGGTCAGCGTTAGCAGTAAAACAAAAAAGAGTTTCTTTCCTTTATTAAACATTTGGTTGTTCCTCTTATCTCTCGATATATTCTTAATGAATCAATCCGAAATTTGACGCAGCGCTGTTTTCGTCAACTTTCGGAAACGAGTCATTAAATAAAATAGCTTCATTCGGTTATTTCCTGCCGCAATCCTCGCAAGTTCCCGGAAAGACGCGCTTCGCCGGGCTTAACGTGAAATGATGCTCGGTTTGCAAGTGCGCCTCGAAAGAGGATAAATAACTGCAGTCAAGATGCTCGACTTTTCCGCAGGCAGTGCATTGCAGATGGATTTGATTTTCATCCGGCCCAGAGTTCGGGTTGAAACGGAAAAGCGTCCGTTTGCGGCTCGCGTCAAAAAAGCTGACGATCGATTTTTCTTCCTCAAGTTTTTTCAGCATGCGGTAAACGGTCGTGCGGCTGACTTTTTCGCCGCGTCCGACGAGCGCTTCGTAGAGGGAATCGACATCGTAAGTCTCGCCGGCGTTCGCGGTCAGAAAATTGAAAATTACGGTTCGCTGTTTAGTCTGATAGCTTAGCTCTTTCATGTCCATCCTCTGTTCTATCCTCCGTTTTAGGAGAATCAGAATTTGAAATTCAATTTCAAATTCGTATCTTACCAAAAAAAGAGCGCTTGTCAATAGGCCGGTAAAAAAACAGGAGGCTCGCAATTCATTGAAATCGGGTTTTGCGATCCGCGCCGAACGCCGATTGATTATAATTCCGAGCATGAAGAAGCAAATTTTGGCATGTTTCTGCTTGAGTATTGTCTGCTGTTTGTCCGGCTGCGCTCCGAAACCGACGGCAACGCCGACGCTGACCGCTACCCCGGAAGCGACGGCGACGCCGGAAATTACGTTGACGCCCACGCCGCCGCCATCGGTCGCGATTGTTAACGGCGTTTATATCGCTAAAGAAGATTTGACGCGTGAGACCGGAAACCTCAATCGGGCGGTTTCCGAGCTTGAGTTCGAGGTTACCGCGAACGCAGAGGAGGAAGCGTTGAACGCTCTGATCGACGATGCGCTGCTGTATGCGTACGCGCTGAAGAACGGTTACGTTTCAGAGGCGGAAACGTTAGACGAGCGGATCGCGGCGTTGACGGTTTCGGTCGGCGGCGACGACGCGCTGCGTCAGTGGCGGGATGCGAACGGATATTCCGAAGAAGGGTTCCGCCGCGCGCTCGACGCCGAGCTGGCCGTTTCGTACGCGCGCGAAAAAATCCTTGCTGAGAAACTCCCGATCGTCGAGCAGATTCACGCCTATCAGATTCTGACCGCGACGCGCGGAAAAGCGCAGGAGTATGTCGATAAGTTGGGTCTGGGGTTCGATTTCGTCTCCTTAGCGCGCGCGCAGGATACGATCAGCGGCGGCGATTTGGATTGGATCGCGCGCGGAATTCTCGTCTATCCCGAGTTGGAGGACGCGCTCTTCGCGTTGGATCCGGGCGACGTGACGTCGATTCTCGAAACCGAGCTCGGGTTTCATCTTCTTTTCGCGGCGGAAAAATCGAGCGATCGGCCGCTCTCGCAGCAGACGCGCGAGACGATTGAGCGGCTGACGATTCAGCAGTGGCTTTCGGAAGCGCGGGACAGCGCCGATATCCGATATTTAGATTAACCGGTTAATCGGTTTTAAGGTTTGGGATGGCAGGGCCAAGATATGATCCCGATTTACTGAACCGCCGGGCGGCTTGGCGCGCGAAACAGCGGCGCGTCCGCGTTCGTCGGTTTTTCTCTTTCGTTTTCAGCTTTGTCGCGATCGGGTTGTTGATTTGGGTTATCGTTCGTTCTTACGCGAAACCGGGCGTTCCGTTCGCGACGCCGACGGTTCAGCAAACGCGGTTCGAAGCGTATAAAACGCTGTATGACGCGCTTTTCGTGACGCCGACAGGTACGGCGACGCCGAGTCTTACGCCGACGGCTCCGACGGCGACGATGACCCCGCTCCCGTCGGCGACTGCGACGATGACGTTGACGTCAACGGCGACGCCGACGCCGCGTATCGGAACGCGGACGCCTAACGCGGCGACGAAAGAAGCCGAAATCCGATTGGGAACGGCCGGATCACATTCTGTCAGTCCTGAAGATTCCGGCGGCGCGGTTGTCGATTATGATTTCAAAGTCTTAGGGCATCCGGGAGCGATTAACGCGAACGTCATTTACCCGAATTCGAATTGTTCCTGGATGGGTGTGGCGGGGATCGCGACCGATTCGCGCGGCGAACCGATGATCGGATATTACGTCCGTGTCGGCGGGTTCGCCGGCGGCGAGGAACGCGAGACGATGACGGGGTTATTCGAAATTTACGGTCCGTCAGGATATGAGATAACGTTGGCGCGGCCGGTTCAGGCGGTCGAGGGGCCGCTTTGGATTCAGCTTTTTGATGAGCGTCGGGAACCGGTTTCGGAGAAAACGTATTTCGAGCCGAGCGAACGCTGCGAACGCAGCCTGATCCTCATCAATTTTCAAAAAGATTAGGAAGCCGGTTTCAGCCGGCGTAGGGAGAAACTTTTTATGAAGAAACGAAACGCTCAGATCAGCGCGCTCCAATCGCTTTCGAGCGGACGCTTCGGGATAGCCGTTCTGATTTTGGGGCTGATCGCGATTTTAGGCGGCGGCTGCGGAATTCATCAGGCGCAGAACGATAAACTGGCGACGGAGGTTTCGATCGCGTCGACAGAAATTAATCAGACGATCGAAGCCGATTGGACGGCGACGGTAACGGAGACGCTTCCTCCAACGGAAACGCCGATTCCGACGCTGACGGCGACGGCGACCGAAATTGTCGGTACGGCGACGCCCGATGAGCGGCCGTTGGCGGAAAATTGGCAGAGTTGGCCGGTTATCCCCGAAATTTCAGAGACGGCGAAACGGATTTTCTTTCAAGGCGTCAACGAGTTCGGAACGAATCCGCGTGTTTTTTCGAAGATCGGCGACTGCCAGTCGGTTCCGAACGTGTTCATGGGAATTTACGGTATGGGCTATGAGGGGATGCTGAGCGAAGAGGATCAGTATCTTCAGACCGCGATCGATTATTTTCATGACTCTTTCCTGATGGAGAGTCTGGCGGTTCATGACGGTATGAGCGTCGGCTCGGCGTTGACGACGACCTGGTCGGACGCAAAAATTTGCGAAAAAGGCGAGAACCCGATTAACTGCGAGCTGCGCGTGCATAACCCTTCGATCATGTTCGTTAATTTGGGGACAAATTGGGTCGACGGATTGGGGATGGACGTTTATTACGAGTACCTGGCGGAGATCGTCGATATTCTGGTCAGCAAAGGCGTGCTGCCGATCCTGACGAGTAAGGCGGATAACGTTGAGGGCGGGAATTGGATTAATCGGGTTACGGCGCAGGTGGCGCGCGACTACGACGTTCCTTTCTATAATTTTTGGGCCGTTTCCCAATATTTGACAAACCAGGGTTTATCGGCGGAAAATAATATTTATCTGACTGTCGGCGCCTGGGATTACCGAAATTATCACGCACTGCGCCTGCTGAATGCTGTCGGCGAGGCGATGGGTTTATTTACGCCGGGCGAAGCGGTCCTGGCCGACGCCTCGGAGACGGCGGCTCCGTAAGCGGCGCGAAAAAAACGATAAGCCTTTTAACATAAAAAACCTTCATGTTGAAGGTTTTTTATGTTAAAAAAATGCCTTCTCTTGAGAAGGCAGAAACGACTTGAGTCTTTTTCCCCCTACTGACTACGAAGTGCGATGTTCCCGAAAATATGTGGCTATTATAGTCCGATCTGAAGAGCTGTCAAGGCTTGATTTCGGAAAGTGACATTAGATTTTTATTAAAATTTCTGACCGCATGGCGGTCGCGGAATCTCACGAGGCGTCCGGCGAATCTGAATCGCGGCAAGGGAGCTTGTGTCATAATAATGCCAGCGGCAAAACATCTCGAAAGTATAAATTTTTCAGAGCTTCTGCTAAAAATTGTTCTTTCTTTGCGTGCCGGTTTTCTCACGCTGCCGGTAGGGGTAAGGGCAAGCATTCTAATAGGTTATCAATGGTTGGCGGCGTTATCATAGCCTTTATAATGGGAATAAATGAAATGATAAAAGCTATATGGAGATAAGCAAATCAGAATTTTTTTGAGAAGACAATATGAAGAACGCAGTTATATACGTACACGGGAAAGGTGGGAGCGCAGAAGAGGCGGACCATTATCAGACTCTTTTTCGTGATAGTTCCGTAATCGGTTTTGACTATAAAGCGCAGGCGCCGTGGGAAGCAAAAGAAGAATTTTCGATTTTCTTCGATGATATCTCATGCAAGCATCTGTCTATTACAGTCATAGCAAACAGTATCGGGGCTTTCTTTGCTATGGAAGCGCTATCGGATAAGCGGATTAAAAAAGCTTTTTTCATATCGCCCATTGTGAATATGGAGAAACTGATTTGCGATATGATGCTATGGGCAAACGTGACCGAGGAAGAACTTTCTGGAAAAGGCGAGATCAAAACTGCATTCGGCGGAACTCTTTCGTGGGAATATCTTTGTTATGTGAGAGAGAATCCTATTCGTTGGCAAGTACCTACGCATATTCTGTACGGCAGTCGAGATAATCTGACCGCATTTAATACCGTATCTGATTTTGCTGTTCACAACGGAGCGACGCTCACAGTTATGGAGAACGGAGAGCATTGGTTTCATACAGAGGAACAGATGAAGTTTCTGAATGATTGGATACTGCGCTTTCAATAATAAATTCCAGCTTGCAGGGGAGACAAAATTTAATAAAGCGGCTGCCGAGGCGATAGCGAAAAATCTATCGTCTTTTTCTGCGTCAGAAAAATAAGGGATGAGGAGGCGCGAGCGTGGAATTTGATTGTTTTAATAACGGGTCTGATCGAGAGAGTATGTCGGCGCATCCGGAGCGGGGGACGCGGCGAAAAGTCATCAAAAATGGGCGCGCAGTTGACGAAGATTATGAGCCGTGATAAGATTATGTCCGTTAACGAAAGGGCGTATAGCTCAATGGTAGAGCAGTGGCCTTTTAAGCCATTTGTTTTGGGTTCGAGTCCCAATACGCTCACATTTTTCTGGAATAGTCTCCTCCTTGCGGGGAGGTATTTTATTTTATAAAGCTTAACGTGTAGAGGTGTTATGTCAAAAGTGATTTTGACCCGCGAAGGGTATGAAAAACTACAAGCCGAGTTGAAATTTCTGATCGAAGAGAAACGCGGCGAGATTTCGAAACGGCTCCGCGACGCGATCGAAAGCGGCGATAACGACCTGCTGGAAAACGCTGAATTTGAAGCGATCAAGAACGAGCAATCGTTTGTCGAGGGACGGATCAGCGAGATCGAACGCATGTTGGCGGTCGCCCGTATCGCGGAGGATTCGCCGGTTAAGGGCGAAATCGCGATCGGTTCGACGATAATCGTTCAGGAAGACGGCGAAGACAAAGAGGAATTTTTTATCGTCGGCGCGGCTGAAGCGAATCCGGCGGAGCGGAAGATTTCTTACGAATCGCCGATCGGAAAAGCGGTCATTGGACATAAAAAAGGCGACGTCGTCGACGTTGAAGCGCCGGCCGGTTCGTTTCGGCTGAAAATCGTAGACGTAAAATAAACGGCGAGAATCCGCTTTCGCGAAGAATACCCTTGCCCGGCGGAACCGGTTTGTCAGGGAATTGAAGTTGATTTTTAACCTTTCGCCTCGTTCGCTTTGAAACGAAAAAAGGAATATTATGAACCTAACAGATTTAGAACAGATTCGAGTTGATAAAATTAACGCGCTTTTGGATAAAGGCATTCCGGCCTATCCGATGCGCTCTGAAATTACGCTGCGGATCGGCGAAGCGATCCGGCGTTACGAAGCTGCCGAGGCCGATGCAGCGGACGGCGCGGTCCCCGATACGGTTGAGGCGACGATCGCCGGACGGATGCGCTCGCTGCGCGTTATGGGCAAACTGGCCTTTACGCATATCGAGGACGATACGGGCCGGATCCAGTTATTCCTCCGCGTCAACGAACTTGGCGACCAGCTGGCGCTCTTTAAGGAATATTTTGATATCGGCGATTTTATTGAGGCGACGGGGTCGGTTGTTCGGACGAAAACGGGTGAAATTTCGTTGTTGGCGACGAATTTACGCATGCTGGCGAAGTCGGTTACGCCGCTTCCGGCGGCGAAAGAAGAAGTCGTCGACGGCGTCACGATTCGGCATACGGGACTCAACGATCCGGAAATCCGTTACCGCCAACGCTACGCCGACCTGATTGTCAATCCCGACGTCAAACGGATTTTCAAGACACGTTCGAAGATCGTTTCGGCGCTGCGCGAATTTCTTGATTCTCATGATTTTCTTGAGGTCGAAACGCCGATTCTTCAGCCGATCTATGGCGGCGCGGCGGCGCGTCCGTTTACGACGCACCATAACCAGCTTCATCAGGATCTTTATTTGCGGATTTCGTTCGAATTGTATCTGAAGCGGCTGCTTGTCGGCGGTCTGGATCGCGTTTACGAAATCGGACGTGATTTTCGGAATGAGGGCGTTTCGTATAAGCATAATCCGGAATTTACCCAGCTTGAATTTTACTGCGCATATTTCGATTATCTGAAGGTCATGGACTTTACCGAGGAGATGATTCGTTTTACTGCGGAGAAAGCGCTGGGTACGACGAAAGTAACGTATAACGGCGTCGAGATCGATTTCGGCAGGCCATGGAAGCGGGTTGAGATGCGCGCCGGGATTCTTGAAAAAACGGGGATCGACTTCGCGAAATATGAAAGCGCGGAAACGTTGGCGGCGGCGATGGCGGAAAAGGGAATCAAGTCGAAACCGGGCTTGCAGCGCGGGAAACTGATCGATCAGCTGGTCGGCGAGTATCTTGAGCCGACGTTTATCGAGCCGACGTTCCTTTACGACTATCCATGGGAAATTTCGCCGTTAGCCAAGCGCAAGCCTGACGATCCGACGATCACGGAGCGTTTCGAGGGTTACGTAGCCGGGATGGAACTTTGTAACGCGTTTACCGAATTGAACGATCCGATCGATCAGGAAGTTCGTTTTCTTGAGATGGGACGCGCGTATGACGCGGAAGACGACGAGAACAACCCGATCGACGAGGATTATCTGCGCGCGATGCGCTATGGGATGCCCCCGAACGGAGGTTTCGGTATGGGGATCGATCGGCTGACAATGCTGCTGACCGATTCGAGTACGATTCGCGAAGTCCTGCTGTTCCCGCATCTGCGCGATCGCGGGCTGGCGGGAGAATCAGCGGAAGGCGCTGAACCGGCATGAAGCGATTCGGCGTCATCTGGGACTTGGACGGAACAATTACCGATTCTTTTGATCTTTTCTTTGACGCGCTGGTAACGTTTCTCGATCGGAACCGTTTCGGGGTCCGCCTTGAACGCGAATCATATAAGGCGGCATATTTCGGGCAGACGGTCGATTCGATTCTGACGTCGCTGTCGCCGCGAAAATTGGATGCTGCGGAGTTGAATCAGCTCGGTACTGCTTATACCGATATTTGCGCCGAATTGGCGGCTGACGCCCGTTCGCTTCGCGTCGTCCCCGGCGCGGATCGGATTATACGCGCGCTGCATGAAGCGGGTATTCCGCAGGCGATCGGTTCGTCGAGCGTCCTGAAGATGATCCAACGCGAATTGTGCGCAGTTGGGTTATGTGAATATTTTGACAACGCTGTTTCGGGATCGCGGCTCCCGTCGAAGCCGGCGCCGGATATTTTCCGCGTCGCCGCCGCTTCGCTCGGGCTGGCGGCGGCAGATTGCGTCGTTTTTGAGGATTCGACGGTCGGCGTTCAGGCGGCGAAAGCCGCTGGCGCGCGTTGCGTCGCGATAACGACGACGAAACGGCGCGAAGATTTGCATGAGGCGGATCTAATTATCGACGCTTACGCTGATTTGAGCGTTGAACAAATATCTGAGATGTTTAGGATTTAAGTCATGAAAAATTAGTGACAGGGATATAGGGGTCGGATCTGCGGCCGGCTTTATCTTTTCATAGATAATATTTTGGGATTTTCATTGCGCTAAATATAAAAAAGGGTCGGTTAACTTTTGCTTAGAAGTGTGTCAGACGAATCCTGTTGACCAGAAAAATCATTTTTTTGCTACCACCATATATGGGATTTTATTAAACAGCTCTCTCACAAAAATAAAATAAGATGTCATAAATTTTCCTCCAAATCTAATTTTATCTTCTTGACGGGCTGAAACTGCTGATATACTAACTAAATATTGAACGTCGTCTCGGCGTTCATCAGTACTTAAGAAAAATGGAGGTAAAAATTAACATGGAAGGCTATTGTGTAAAATGCAAAGCGAAGCGAGAAATCAAGGACGCGACCCCGGGTTTCAACAAACGCGGCAGCGCTGTCGTTTTCGGTTCCTGCCCGGTCTGCGGTACGAAAATTTACCGCATCGGCCGTACCCCTTTGCATGAAGGCATGGAAGCTCCGAAGAACTGAGTTTCCTGAGATTTGAACAAAATGCCGTACGGTTGGCCGTGCGGCTCTTTTTTTATCCGCGCATGAGTTACGGTAAAATACGGTTACAGTATGAGGAAGAAAATATTCTGGCTGATCCATGATTTATCGGTCGGCGGGGCGGAGCGGACGACGGTCGATTTTTTGTCCATGTTCGCGGACGCCGGTTATGAAGCAACGCTTTTTCTCGTGAAGCGGAGCGGCGCGTTTTTAGAGCGGCTTGATCCGCGCGTCCGCGTCGTTTCTCCAGATGTTTCGTCGCTGCGAAACGCGCTGTATCCGTTGGCGGCGGCGCTGCGAACCGTTCGTCCTGATCTGATTTTTTCAAATTTGACCCATTTGAATATCGCCGCGGTTTCCTTATCGCGGATTCTGAACTTGGACGCCAAAGTTTACGCGTTTGAACACAGTTCGCCATCCCTCAATAACGCTTGTTCGCTGAAAGAAAAGCTGCTGTCCGCTGTCGCGGCGTACGCTTACCGGCAGACGGACCGAATTCTCGCGGTATCTGATGGCGCGGCCGCGGATATTGCGCGGACGATGCGTCTGCCGCGATCCAAGATCTCCGTTATCTACAATCCGCTCGATTTAGCGTATCTCGAAGCGGCGGCGCGGGAATCGAGCGGGATGCCGGCTGTTGATCGGAGGGAAAACCCGCTGATCGTCGCCGTCGGGCGTTTTGAGCCGGCGAAAAACTTTGCGTTCTTGCTGCGCGCTTTTCGGCTTGTTCGCGACCGCGCCGACTCGCGCCTGATCCTGATCGGCGATGGAAGCGAAGCGGTATCGCTGCGTGAGTTGACGCGGACGTTGGATCTCGCCGATTCGGTTTTTTTCCCGGGCTTGTGCGAGAATCCTTACGCCTTCATAGCGCGCGCGAATGTTTTGGCCTGCAGCTCGGTTTACGAAGGATTTAACCGGACGATCGCCGAAGCGTTGGCGTTGGGGGTTCCGGTTGTTTCTGTCGATTGCCCGTCCGGACCGGCGGAAATTTTAGCGGACGGCGCGTTCGGGCGGCTGACGCCGCCGGGAGACCTCGACGCGTTCGCCGCGGCGCTGGCCGAGGCGCTCGCTCCGGTTTCGGAGTTTGAGCGGGATCGGCTTCGGAAGCGCGGCGCTGAATTCTCTCTTACGAAAATTTTCTCGTCGTTGGAACGCGTTTTGAACGAAACAGATTAGAAAAAGGTTAATTTTCCGCTGGTTGGCGTTGAAAATCGCTTTCCGATCGAGGTGTTTTTATTGTTTAACGGTACAATCTTCATTAATTTGCCGGTTGCGACGTATCGTCGGCTACCGGTAAACGAAATGGAGATTGTGATTTATGATTGGCGTTATTCTTCAGTTTTTACTGATGTTCAGTCTCATCCTGTTTTTGCATGAGTTCGGACATTTTATTGCCGCGAAAGCGTTCGGCGTTGAAGTCGAGGAATTCGGTTTCGGTATCCCGCCGCGGATGGTTAAACTTTTCAATTGGAAAGGGACCGATTTTACCTTGAACTGGCTTCCGTTCGGCGCTTTTGTCAAACCGAAAGGCGAATTCGACGACGCGGATTCGGCGGAGACGGGCGGGTTCAAAAGCGTTTCGCCGTGGAAACAGCTGGTTATCTATTTTGCCGGTCCGTTGATGAATTTGCTGACGATGATTGTCGTCCTGATGATCATCGCGCAGCTGGTCGGGATCCCGATTGCCGGGACGGTCATGATCGATCGGATTATCCCGGGTTCTCCGGCCGAGGAAGCGGGGTTTTTACCCGGAGATTATCTCTTAGCGGTAAACGGCGAAACGATTACCAGCGTTTCGTTCGCGGCGAGTACGTTTTTCGCGCTCGCTGGTCAGGAAAACAATATCCTGTATGAGCGCGACGGGCGTTTGAACGAAGTCAGCGTCGTTACGCTGAAAGATCCGGGTCCGGGACGCGGCGCGTTGGGCGTTGAATTGACGAATCCGCTGCGGCGCGTTCCGTTTTGGGAAGGTATTCGGATCGGTTTTCAGGACGCCTTCGCGCTTATTTTACAGTACCTTAACGGTTTAGGACAGCTTTTTACCGGGAAACTTTCAGCGAATGAGGGACTGGTCGGGCCGATCGGGATTTTCTCGCTCTATCAAGATGTCGCTGAGAGCGATCAGGCGATTATCGAACGCCAGGAAGAGCGAAAAGAGATGGAGCGCGCCGGCGAAGTCCTGTCGAAAAATTCACGCGCCGATTCGACGCTGCCATGGTACAACCGGTTGATGTTCTTCGCGGTCATTTCGATGGCGGTCGGGATTTCCAACCTGCTGCCGGTTCCGGCGTTGGACGGCGGGCGGATTCTGCTGCTTGTTCCCGAGCTGATCTTACGGAAGCGCGTTCCTGCGGAAGTCGAAATCTGGCTGAACGTCGCCGGGATGGCGCTCGTTTTAGGTTTGAGCGTTTACTTGATTTTTAAAGACGTATTTCAATTGGCGATGGGTTGATTGGTCTCTAAATGATGCGTATATTGTCACATGATGAAAAAAAACGCTTCTTAAAGATCGCGGCGGAGAAGGTTCGCGTCGCGTCGGAAGCGCTTAGCGAAGCCGAAATTCAGTCTTTTTCGGATTTAGACGAGGCTGAACGGAGCCTATTTCGGGAAATTTGGCTGACGCTCCCGGACCAAGCGCGGATCAATTTGTTTGAACGTCTGCTTGAAGCGTTTGAGAGGGATGATCTTTTCGATTTCTCGACGGTTATCCGTGCCGGGCTTGACGATCCGGAGGCCGCGGTTCGCTTACTGGCGCTGAAACTGATTCCGGCGGATGTTTGCGGAAGTTTTCTTCAGCCGCTGACGGAGCTGATCCATGACCGGAACGAGGCGGTTCGGGTCATGGCGATCCGCGTCTTAGGGCGTTATGTCGGCGAGCGCGTTACGGCCAGGAAGGTTCAGCCGCGCGTAAGGGAGGCAATTAAGGCGCTGGAATCAATTCCGCAAGATGCGCGTGAACGAACGGGATGGGCGCTGATGGAAGCGCTGGCGTTGGCGGAAAATCCGGCTGCGGACGCGATGATTTCGAAAGCGATCCATGGCGCGGATCCGACGGGCGTCGCGGCCGCGCTGCGCGCCGTTCGCTATTCGCTCGACGACCGCTGGGCGGAAAATGTCCTTTCGTTTTTAGACGAGGAAGATCCGGAAATTCTGGCCGAGGCAATCAGCGCCGCCGGCGCGCTGCGCCTGAAAGCGGCGCGCGAAACGCTGATGAAACTGCTGCTGAATTTTGAGAAATTCGCTCCGCAGATTCTGGCGGGTTTGATTTTGGCGTTGGCGAATATCGGCGGATCGGCGACGAAGAAAATCCTTTCATTTTTAGAAGAAGCGTTGGCCGAAGATTCCGAGCTGATCGAGATTCTGGAAGAGGCGCGCGATCTGTTCGAAATCGCTGAATACGAACGTTCGCTGGACCCGGGATCGGATGAGCCGGATGAAACGGACGGTTCCTCTGAAGCGGAGTGGGATTCGGACGAAGATTACTTGGATCAGTTGGCGCTCAAGATCGACTTATATTTAGAACGGAACGGGCTATTGACGGATGAGGATGACGGCGGAACGGACGGGGAAGAGGTTCCGTCTTTGACGGCGGAGGCGCGTTTCAATTTCGATTCGGACTATGACGGCGATCTTTATGAGGATGAGGACGAAGAAGATGAATACGGCCGCCGGGACGATTTAAGTTTTCTCGGTAGCGGCGCGGCTCAGGAAAAGAAACGGACGTTCATGGATTGGACGGACGAGGAGGTCGCGGCGTTTCGCGCCGAGCATGAGGGGAATGATTTCGACTGGGAGGCGTTTTTAAGCGAGATTGACGACGCGGATTAGAGGTAACGGCTGCGTCTTCCCGATTCCTTTCTTCGGATTCAAAACTGGAGAAAGGATTTTTTTATTTCAAAATACTTGATGTCTGGCATGAACATTGCATTGATATGATTTAAGTTGTTTACGGTTTCCGTTTGCGCCGGAAATTCGTTAAAGAATATTTATAAAAAAGCGGGTTTGGCATTGTTATTGCATGATACCGCTAAGAACGGAAAACGTTGGGAAATATTTCGTAAAGAAATGAGGCTATCTAAAATGAAAAAACAAGCACTTTCCATTATCTTGGCTCTGGTTTTACTCTTGGGCAACTCCAGTTTTCTCGTATTTGCACAGGAAATCAACGTGAGCGACGTCGTTGAATATTTCGGCGTGATCGATGATTGGGGGATGGACGACCTGAACCTGTCGGGTGTGGATATGACCGGGATCGATCTGTCGACTTTCGATTCGAAGAGTGCCGGTGATCTGACGCTGGAACCGCCGATCGTTGAAACCCCGTTTTCGACGGCGGAGACGGACGCCGACGGGTTATCGGCGAAAACGCTCCTAAACGCTGGGGCGGCTAACGGATCGGGTTCGTTCGTGCCCTGCGGCGACGGGAAATTGAATATTGAATTAAAAATACCCAAGTTGGCTGCGCAGGTTCCCCCGGAAGGTACGGGCGGGAATATCAAGAACGCGATCATCGTCAAGTCGATTAAGATTAAAAATATTTCCCTTGATCCTGTGCCTGTGTATGATCTGCAGGGCTGCAGCGTCTGCGACGGCGGCGGGAAGCTGAAGCTGAACGCGAGCGGCGACGCGGTTATCAAGGGCTGGGTCCGGGTGCCGATGATTTATCCTGCCGCTCCTGTGACCTTGGACGCGGATATTGTTTATGCGATGGGACCGTCCGCTCCGGATGTTTCGTTTACGATCGCCGCTGTGACGCTGAATCCGAAGTTGCCTGGCTTTTGTCAGGCGAAGTTAAATCCTACGGCCCACAGCGGAAAATTCTAAAGATCTCCCGCTCCTCCATGTCAAAACCCCTAGTGCTTATCGATCGCTCCCGCATCATCATTCCTCCCGCAGTCGGTGGCGGATGCCCTGCACAAAATACTTCAGGCGCAGGAAAGACCTG